>CAZXVH010000021.1:41248-52876 GCA_964643965.1 uncultured Ardenticatenaceae bacterium | reverse complement strand
GACTTATCCCAGATTGAAGCGGTTGAATTCCAATTTGGCGCATTGCTAACAGGGGCGTTGCTCATTGCGGATATAGAGTTTCTCGAACCGACAAGAGAATGATATTTCGAGATGGGAGCTGTCGCTATTTAACATAATCTTCAAGGTGTTTCATGATTACCAAAAAGTTCACCATCCCGGTTTTACCGCCATTCCGCTTAGATTTAACAGTCTGGGCGTTACGTCGCAGAGCCAAGAACGGCATCGATCAATGGGACGGTCAGCACTATTCTCGTGTCCTGGTCGTAGACGACACCGCTGTCCGCGTTCTTGTGGAGCAGCATTCGGCCTCAGAACTCACGGTTACAGTGAGCAGCAAACAACAGAGCGAGACAGCAGCGGCAGAAGTAAAAGAGACCCTGCGAACCATGTTCTCAGTCGATACAAATCTGGCTCCATTTTATCAACTAGCAGCAAGAGACACGCATCTACGATCCTTGACCGAGATGTTTAAAGGGGTTAAGCCGCCGCGTTTTCCCACTATTTTTGAAGCCCTCATCAATTCCATTGCCTGCCAACAAATATCACTCGACGCTGGCATTTCCCTGCTCAACAAACTGGCCGAAAATTACGGGTTAAACTATAGCGATGGCCAAGAAACATACTATGCCTTTCCTCAACCCGAGGCGTTATGCAGCATCTCCGAAGAAGAAATGAAGCAGTTGGGCTTTAGCCGCCAAAAAACGCGCGCGATAGCTGAACTATCGGCGAAACTGGTCGAACAAAGGCTAGACCTCTCACCCCTCGATGCTTTCGCAAATGAGGAAATTGTAAAAGTGCTGACGCAGAATTGGGGGATCGGTCGTTGGAGCGCCGAATATACGCTGCTCAGAGGGTTTGGTCGCTTAGATATACTGCCCGGCGATGATGTCGGCGCGCAAAAGAATTTGAGGGAGTTACTGGCGCTTGAGGCGCGGCCTACTTATGACCAAATTAAACTGCTCAGCCAACGCTGGCAGCCCTATGCTGGCCTGGTCTACTTTCACTTACTGCTGGAGAAATTGCAACGAAAAGGTGTGTTATGACGACCACCATTTATACCATCGGACACTCCACGAGAGCCATCGAAGAATTTATCGCAATCCTGAAAGCGTTCCATATCGAGATGGTTGTCGATGTCAGAACGATAGCCAAATCGCGGCACAACCCGCAATTTGGAGAAGAAGCGCTGCGTGAAAGTCTGACGCAGCAAGGTATCGGCTATCAACGGCTTGAAGCGTTAGGCGGGCTGCGGCATACAACGGCCGTTTCCATCAATACCGCCTGGCGCAACAAATCCTTTCGTGGTTATGCCGACTACATGCAGACGCCACAGTTTGCCGCCGGTATCCAAGAGCTGCTGGAGATTGCCAAAGGACAACGAACCGTCATCATGTGCGCCGAGGCGCTGCCCTGGCGCTGCCACCGCTCTCTGATTGGTGACGCCCTGCTTGTGCGCGGCATCCAGGTAGAAGATATTATGAGCGAGAAATCGAGCAAACCCCATCGTCTGACGCCGTGGGCGCAGGTTGATGGCGAAACCATTACTTATCCAGCAGTTGAAACAGAACCCTGAAAATTGCCTTCGCTATTACTGATCATTTAATCCCTTTCCGTCGAGGATTGCCGGTATACATTTTTCAACCCGTGACGCCCGCGTTTTGGATTGTTTGGCGCTGGAAAAATGAAGCAAGTATCCTCGTTGCCGCCCTGGCGTTAACGCGGCAAAGGCTGTTTTCAAGTCAGGCATTTCATCTAATTTCTACAGATGGATTAAAACGATGTTGTTCTCCTGAAAGGTGTAACAAGGCACACCCCACTTCAATTCTTCGGTCAGATCACAGTCAAGCGCGATGGTTCTCAATTGCTCTATTTCTTTCTGCCACTTGCCGGCTTTGTCGAAATAAAAATCAACTTTGAGATTCGTGTTATTCATTAGTTTCTCTATGCGTGTTCAACTTTTCGATTTCTGTTTGCTTCATAATTTTCCGTTTAACAAAAGGGTATAAAAAACCGCCTGATACGATTCATATTGGCGTTATTTTGTTACTCTTTCTCTATGCCAAAATCAGCATCATTATACAAGGTGGTTAGCCCTTCACGTAGGGCGTATAAGGTGGCCTGAACGCGGTTGGCGAGGTGCAGTTTGTTTTAAAATATGGCTGACGTGGGTGCGGATGGTCACTGAACGGAGCCATTTAAAATAGATGCAAGCCTACAGCGGTTACCGTAGGCTTGCATCTTTTTGTTTTTCTCTGGTCAGATCAACGTCTAATCTGGGATTTATTATGATAGTTATTGGGCAACTCCCCTTGTTTACCCGCTTAGTCAGTAACTTTCCAAGAAGTTACGGCGTTGTTCAAGGCGTAAAAGCTGGAGCAATTGGCGCCGCAAGCGTATGTTGCACCAGTATGATTAACGAAGTCAAAAACGGAAATGTGGTCACAGTTAGAATAACTACGTCCCGACTCGAACTTATTATCAAGGCTGCTGGGCAAGGCGTTAACGCCATAACTTGTGGTCGCAGAGCAGGCAGTGGGCCCATAATACTCCTGTAGCAGCGAGCCATAGTTGGTATTGTCATAAAATCGAGCGACTAAAAAACTAGAAGCGAGAGAAACGCCGTCCACGGAGTCGATGACCCCTTTGGCACAGACAGGCTCTGACGCTTTTGAGGATTGTTCGCCTGATTGCATCGGTTCCAGGAAAACGACACAGCGATAAGCTGTTTCTTCGCTAACGCCTTCGACAATGCCATTAACCATTTCGCCCTGGTCAGCCCATTCTGGGTCAGCAGGGACAAAATCCTGCGGATTCATTGGCTCTAACATCTCCATTTCGGCGGCCGCTGCCTCTTCTATACCGCAAGTAGTCTGCACCACTTTCGATTCTGTTTCGCCGGGTTGTATAGGCTCAAGTACGGTGGCGCAATGTGTATCTGGTTCTGATGACGGATCGTTAACGGCTTGTGTAGGGGCGGTATCCATTATTGTTTGGGCGAAGGAAACGGCCGTTATCCCCGCCAGTAACAACACACCCATCACCATGACAATAAATAACACTTTCTTCTTTAACATGAGTTTATCTCCTTGTTTTGTTCCGGAAAGACGCTCTAATAAAGATTGCCATTCCAGTTAAAGTGGGTAATGATGCTCAGGATAACAAAACAGATATAAATTCTTTGTAAAGTTAAGGGGACTACAAAGCCAGAAGTTCAACTTTTCTCTGATAAATCAAACGAGTCAAGAGCTAAAAGTTGAACTTCTTCTCGTTAACGGTTGTAGTTACAGTTAATGAGGATCGGGCACGGGTAAAAAAATAGTAAACGTACTGCCCACATCCAGTTCACTATCTAATTGAATATAGCCTTTATGAAGTTCAACAATATGCGCCACCAAGGACAAGCCCAAACCCGCCCCCCCGCTGTGGCGTGTCCGAGACCGATCCAGGCGATAAAACCGATCAAAAATTAAAGATTGTTCGGCGGCAGGAATCCCTATACCATTATCCGCTACTCGGATTACCACCTTATTCATCTCACGAAACAGGGTAACTTCCACGTTGCCTTGCGGTTGATTGTAGTAAATTCCGTTTTCTACCAGATTATATACCGCCCGCTCCAGCAAAAGCGGGTTGCCCCAACCTTCAAGTTCACCATCCCCTTTGAGTCGTAAAGAAACTTGCTTTTCCGCAGCCATCGCGGTTAAGTTATCCACAACTTGCTCTATCAACGGCCCCAGTACCACAATTTCCTCGTCCACCCTTGCCGCAGATGACAACAAAAGCAAATCAGCCACCAGCCTTTCCAGCCTATCCAGGGCAAATTGCAACTGAGAACCCATCTCTTGATATTCTGTTAAAGAAGCCTCAGAGTCGGCTAAAACAACTTCAAGATTGGTTCGTAAAGCGGCCAGCGGCGTTCGTAGTTCATGAGCGGCGTTGGCGACAAACATGCTTTGTTGGTTAAATGCCGTTTCTAGCCTATCCAACATCAAGTTAAAAGTTTCTGCCAATTCGCTGAATTCATCTTCGGCGTCCTCCCTATCTAAACGGACATTAAGATTTTCAGCCGAAATATGTTTCACTGTATGGCTAAACGAGCGCAGCGGCCTTAAAGGTTGCCCCGCCAAATAATAGACAACTGCCCCACCCACCAAGATGATCAAACCTAATCCGATGAGTGAGATAGTACGCAACTGCGCCAGCACAATTTCTTGCGGTGTTGCTAATGGCGTCATTTCATTTGGAATTGAATCAGAGTAAGCTGGTGGTGTGGATAGTGCTGCGGGTAGCATTGTGGCGGGAGCGCTAGAAATTGAGGTGGGTTCCAATAATGTAGTTTGGAATGAAACAGCTTTAGCCGTGCCCAGGTTAATAAAGACAACTAGACCGCCACTAAATATAACTAAAACCCCCATTACCCAAAATGCCAACCGCATCTGAAGAGTTAGACGCCGTTTTACCCATTTTCTTAACCTGCTTAGCGAATTAAATTTCATCCTTTTGGGCAAGCAAGCGATAGCCTTTGCCAATTACTGTCTCAATAAATTGAGGGCTGTCTAGATCATCATCCAGTTTGCGGCGTAACGAAGCGATGTGGACTCTGACGGTATTGGAAAAAGGATTCATTTCCTGATCCCAGACATGTTCCATCAATGTTTCCTGACTAATTACTTCCCCTGGGTGACGCATAAGATATTCCAAAATAGCAAACTCTTTACGTGTGAATTGCAGGGGTCTATTTTTTAACCAGACCGAGTTACTCGCGGGGTCTAGCTTGAGAGCGCCGTTTTGCAGAATTGGTTCATTAATTCTCAGGTCTCGGCGCAACAGCGCTCGAATGCGAGCCAGAAACTCGTCAAAATGAAACGGTTTAACCAAATAATCATCGGCTCCCATATCAAGGCCAGTGACACGGTCTTTGGGTTGATCGCGGGCTGTTAGCATTAAGACAAGCGTTTGAGATTGGGCGGCTCGTAACTGTTGACAAATCGTTAAGCCATCCATACCGGGCAAATTCAGGTCTAAAACGAGTAAGTCGTAGTCGTGGATGGTTGCTAATTCCCAACCCTGATTGCCATCTACGGCAATATCTACAGCATAACCCTGCTGCCGCAGCCCACGCGCCAGAGCTTGTGCCATATTTAGTTCATCTTCGATAACGAGTAATCTCATGTTGTTATTATTGTATTGTTAAATTGTGGCTATGCCATCTAACAGCATTATACGGTTAATATTGGCGTGAGTCTGTTACCCTTCCGCCACACCGGAATCAGCATCATTTCCTAAGGTGGTCAGCCTTCGCGCAAGGCGTATAAGGTGGCCTAAGGTCAATACAATTTGTTGTGGAGGTAGGGCGATTTCGTTGATCATAACGGGTTAATCTGATAAAAACTCTTTTTAAATAGAGGTAATTATCATGCGCATCTTGATTATAGAAGATGAATCTCATTTAGCACAAGCGCTTGCACGTGGGTTGCGCCAACAAGGGTATGCGGTTGACGTATCTCTTAGCGGAAAAGAAGGCCAAGATTTGGCAATGATCAATGAGTACGATCTTCTTTTGTTAGACCTTAATCTACCTGAAATCGAGGGGTTGGAAATTTGCCAACAGGTGCGCTCAGAAAAGCCGGAATTGTTGATCCTCATACTCACAGCTAGAGATCGCCTGCGTGATAGAATAGCCGGACTTGACCAGGGCGCCGATGATTATCTGGTAAAGCCATTTCATTTTGAAGAATTGACCGCTCGCATACGTGCGCTGCTGCGCCGTGACCTGCGCGTACGTGAACCAATACACCAGGTTGGCGACCTTAAATTAGACTCGGCTGGTCAGATAGTCTGGCAGCGTGATCGTCGTCTGGAGTTGACACGGAAGGAATATAGCATTTTGGCTTACTTAATGCGCCATCCGGACGAAGTGGTTAGTCAGGAAGAGTTGCTAGAACATGTTTGGGATACGGCCGTAAACTTCTTCACACAATCCGTTCGCGTCCATATTAACGCGCTGCGACGCAAGTTGGGCGATGATCCCAAAGATCCCCGCTATATTGAAACAGTCATCGGCAAAGGGTATCGTTTGCTGTCCCAGCCATCTTTAGATAAGAGATCATGACTCGTTATAGTAAGCAGTTGGCCTACTGGTTACAGTCAAAATTGACCCTGCGGTTACGGCTGCTGCTCTGGTTCACGAGTCTGCTCGTTGTCATGGCAGTCGGGCTGGTAGCTGTTATCAACATCATGGCCCAAACAATTGTCCCTGACGCTGTAGATATAGTTCCCCTGATACAACCGGATAATGCTTTGCCTAGACCTGACAATCCTCCTCTGCCAGGAATTGGTATTTCACGAGATGAGGCTTCGCTTCTCATTGACCAAACGCTCAATCTTGTACAAACTATTTCTCTTATTTCCTTATTTGCCATTATCATTTTGGGTAGCATTGTAGCTTATCAGATGGTTGGTGCTGCGCTGAAACCTGTTTCCAACCTCTCTCAAATTGTTACCCATATTGATGCTGGCGCTTTGGACCAACGGGTATCTCTGCCAGGCCCCGCTGACGAAATTAAACAACTGGCGGACGAGTTTGATGCAATGTTAGATCGGCTGGACCAGGCGTTTAGACAACAAAGCCGCTTTGTCGCTGACACAGCCCATGAATTACGTACGCCTCTGGCTGTCATGCGTACGAATATAGAAGTTGTGCAAATGGATCAAAAAGCGGCACTAGCTGATTATCAGGAGACGATTACTGTATTAAAGGAGATGCTGGACCGCTTAGAGCAGATGGTTAATAGTCTCTTGTTGCTGGCACGACAGGAATATGAAATGGCCCAGGATGAAGTTTCGCTTCTTTTACTGTTAGAAGAAGTGGTTGCAGATTTGACTCCTCTGGCCACAAAACGACGGATCATACTGCGCTTAAACGGTGACAAGGATCCGGTTGTACAAGGTGATAGCATATTGTTGGCAAGTGCATTCAGTAACCTGGTTGAAAATGGTATTCGCTATAATCGGCCAGGTGGTTTCGTAGAAATAACAGTGGGTGAAGAACTAAATTGGGCAGTTATTTCAATTGCCGATAATGGCCTGGGCATTCCTGCTGACCAACAAAACCACATATTCGACCGTTTTTATCGCCTTGATTTTTCGCGTTCTCGTCAAACAGGAGGAACTGGTTTAGGGTTGTCAATTGTTTCACATATTGTTCAGTTACATAATGGCCATATCAACTTACAAAGTTCACACGATACAGGCAGCACATTTACACTATATCTCCCCGTAACTTAGTAACCATCCACCAATAACTTCCCTTTTTGGGAAGGACGGTCACTCGAAGGTCATCCACCAAGTCTTATTAAAATTCCGTTCCTTAACACCAGCTTAACATCCGTTGTGCTAGACTAAAAACAGTAACCCATTTCAAATTTGTCCAAGGAGGCAAAATCATGTTGAAAAGTAAACTGCTTTTACTGGTTAGTATTTGTGTTATTTTGTTGGTTAGCGTGACTGGCGTCTCGTGGCTGGCGGCAAGTCAGAGGCAGGTAGATGTCGTACAGATTGAAACAGCCGCAGGACTGATCACGGAAAAAACAGAGACGATCTTCGATGCTGATGCTGATGTGATCGACCAAGATGAAAAACCTGTTGCCATCTATACTAATGTAATTGAGTTACCTCAAGGTACCATTACAGAACGCACGGAACAATTTGGCTCTCAACCAGATGGTATTGAAGAAGCATCTGGGCCAAGTGCAAACGAGTTTTTACCCATGGAACTGTTTGTTGATGAAGACGACCCGCAAAAAATAGAGGTTCGTCCCCACCCAGATAGCACCGTTCCCTTGTCCTGGTCGGTATTTATAGACACGTTATACGCCACGTGTTCTGCTGGAGCGAAGTTCGAATATTCATCTGGCACTGGCACCTCCACTTATACATTGCGCTGGAGTGGCGGCCAATCTAGCAATAACAAAACTTGTTCAGGAACACAATGTAACTACACAATTACAACAGCCTGGAATGCGAATTATACATATGCAGACGCGCAAATCTTAGCGCCGGCTCAGGTTTGGGGGCCAGCCGATGCCTATCGCTGTAATTAGAGCCGCTTAAGTGTTAGTCCGAAAGAGGACACGCCAAGGCTAACCACCACTTTCCCTCTGGCATGTTTGGTTTCTGTCTTCTCTAAGGCAGCCAGCACCTGGCCAAGTGGATCGAAAGTGATATGCAGCTGGTTAGACGATTACATAGTTACGTTCCCTTTTTGCAAAAAGTCTAATAGTCTGAGGTTATATAATGTCACTCAGCATCGTCTTCCAAACTGGTCAGCCCTTCACGCAAGGCGTATAAGGTGGCTTGAACGCGGTTGGCCAGGTGCAGTTTGCTCAAAATATTACTGACGTGTGTGCGAATGGTCACTTCTGCCACCGAAAGTTTTTCGGCCATTTGTTGATTGGTTAAGCCTTGGGCGACCAGTTGCAGCACTTCTAATTCGCGTTCGGTGAGGGGGTCGGGGCCGGGGGCGGGAGGGGCGGCGGGTGGACGGCCGAGTTCTTGCAGCACTTTGCGGGCGATGCTGGGATGCAGGGAGGGTTCGCCGCGATGTACCTGGTGAATGGCCTGGATTAAATCTTCTGGGTCGGCGTCTTTCAGCATGTAGCCTAACGCCCCCGCTTTAATGGCCGGGAACAGTTTGTCATCGGCGGCAAAGCTGGTTAGGGCCAGGATGTGGCTGTCGGGTTGACTGGCGGTGATCCGGCCGATGGCTTCTATGCCATCCATCTCCGGCATCATCAAATCCATCAAAATCACGTCCGGCTGCAAGCTGGCTGCTTGGGCGACGGCCTCTTTGCCGTTGCTGGCCTCGCCCACGACGACAAAATCAGGGATGCGGTCTAGTAAGGCGCGGGTTCCTTTGCGCACGATACCGTGGTCATCAACGATTAAAACGCGAATAGGGGATCGAGTCATATTTTTTCCTTTTAGGTTTGTAGTGACGACTTTAGTCGCCGGCGACCTTTAGTTGCAACCCGCTAACCCGCTAAAGCGGTTACTACGAACTGTGAACGGTTATGCGTAGCATTGTACCCTGTCCGGGGGCGCTTTGGATGAGCAAGTCACCGTTGATTTTATCAGCCCGTTCCTGGATGCCTCTTAGCCCCATGCCACTGCTGTGAACAACGCTTGTGTTGAGCGAAGACGCAGCGGCCGTTTCAAAGCCAATACCATCATCCTCAATTTCCAAACAAACCTGGGTCTCGTCAAAGCGCAAGGTGACATCGACCTGTTTCGCCTGGGCATGTTTGACCACATTGGTCAGAGCTTCCTGGGCAATGCGATATAGCTCTGTCTCTAACGGCAGCGGCAAGGGTCGTTCGCCGCTCGTATGAAAATGGGTATAAACGCCGGAACGCGCTTCGACGGCTTCCAGGCGTATTTGCAGGGCCATCACCAATCCTTCTTCCTCTAAGACGGGCGGCCGTAATTCAAAGATGAGCAGGCGCATATCGAGCATCGCTTCCCGCGCCATGGCCCGTAGTTCATTCAGATTTTCCGCCACAATGTCTAATTCTCCATCTTTTAAAGCCAGACGGGTGGCGTCGGCGTAGAGGGTAACGCCGTAGATGGCCTGGGTGACGGAGTCGTGTAGATCACGGGCGATGCGGCTGCGTTCATCAGCAACGGCCGTTGTCTGTGCCTGTTGGTAAAGTTCCGCGTTGTGCATGGCGATGGCCGCCTGGCTGGCAAAGGCTTGGGCGAGTTGGGCATCCTTTTCTGCATAATAACCCACCTGCCGATGCGCCAGGCTCAACATGCCCAAAACGCGACCGCGCACGACGAGCGGTACGCCCATCCAGGAGCGAATGTAGGAGAATGTTTTGTCTAAGGGGGCGCCGCTGGCCGATTCATACGCTTCCACCAGCGCCTCGTCCTGGCGCAGATCGGCGATGTAAACCGGTTGTTGGGTTTCCAGCATCGTTTGAATGGTGGCAATGTGAGCCGGTCGGTAATTGACTTTCACTGTGACGGCCAGGGCGTCGGGATGGCGGCTGGCGTGCATGACCATGACATTATTTTGTAGCATGAGGATAGCCGCGCCGCTGTAATCAACCACTTCCTTTAATTGATCCAAAATCAGCAGGAGCAGTGGCTCCAGGTCAAGGGTAGAGGTGATGCTGCGCGACACTTCGCGCAAGGTTATCAGTTCACGGGTGCGCTCGGCCACCCGTTGTTCCAACATTTGCTGCGTGATCATGCGCTCTGTGACGTCAGTAATGAAGCCTTCGACCCCCAGAACGGCGCCATCCGCAGCATAGACGCCCTGTCCTTGCTCCCAGACCCATTTTTCTTGATTAACGGCCGTTATAATGCGATAGGTCAGACTAAATGGTTCACCTATTTGCAAAGTGTGCTGTGCCTGCGCCCATATCGCCTCTCGGTCGGCAGGATGGATCAACTGCGCCCAGGCGATGGTTTTACTGTCGATCAGGTCTGCCGGTTGGTAGCCCGTTAAAGCCAGGCAGCCTTCACTGACAAAAGTCATCGTCCAGTCGCGGTCATTTCGGGCGCGGTAGGCGATGCCGGGCAAGTGGTTGAGGAGGGTTGAATTGCTCATATAGGGGGGATTGTAAATCATCTGGTCAAGGCGTCGCCAACTTTAAGCCAATAATACCCGCAACAATCAAAGCCACACTCAGCAAACGGGCCGCATTCGCCGGTTCTCCCAGCAGAAAAATGCCCAGGATGACCGTGCCCACAGCCCCCACACCCACCCAAACGCTATAAGCCGTGCCCAAAGGCAGCGACTTCATGGCAATGCCTAACAACCAAAGGCTAATAGCCATGGCGACAATCGTCCAAACGGAAGGCCAAAATCGGGTAAACCCTTCCGAAAATTTTAGACCAATCGCCCAGCCAACCTCAAATAATCCAGCCATAACAAGAATAAGCCAAGCCATCTGTTTTTCCTTTTCGCTTTTGGGGTCGTCCCCGATTGATATTTTCACTGCGAGGTCGTCCACACTGCGAACCGAGAAGTACCTATCGCGATAGCTCTCTATCGGACAAGAGGAACTACAATTATAACAGTCTGAGGGGACGGAACAAAAACAGGGCAAGCGCCTTTTTCGCCGATGAATGGCGTTTGCGCTTACCCTCTCTTTTAACGGAGCGAATGAAGTGGATTGAGGATGGAAATGACAAAACCCGTCAGGCCACTATGGGCTGATCGGCGCGTATGGTCTCTTCCAGTTGGATGGATTTGGGGAAAAGAATGTTGTTTT
This sequence comes from uncultured Ardenticatenaceae bacterium, assembly GCA_964643965.1. Lineage (GTDB taxonomy): Bacteria > Chloroflexota > Anaerolineae > Promineifilales > Promineifilaceae. The sequence goes on along the minus strand of CAZXVH010000021.1, from coordinate 41,573 downwards.
CCAGGTGGATGTGCTTCTTCGTGGCTGCATCGAATTCACTCAGGAGCGCATAGAGCGTACGGAAAGTGAGGCAGGCATCGGCCGGCGGGGTATAGCCATCGCTCAACGCCTCGAATTCATGCAGGGCGCCCCCTGTCTCATCATGTTCTGCTTCCATGGCTTCGACCAGCGCTCGCGCCGAACCAAAGGGGGGCGCGGGCGGTACGCTGCCTTCTGCCTGGCCGCGTACCAGGCGCTTGATGTAGGGGAATAGCAGCAGCTCTTCTTTCTGCATATGCTTAGCCATGTCGCCACGCACGAGCGGCCACATCTCGGCAATGGTGCG
>CAZXVH010000021.1:39425-41148 GCA_964643965.1 uncultured Ardenticatenaceae bacterium | reverse complement strand
TCAATGCCGTATTTATCAAAAACGGCCGCTACCCGATAATCGGCCGTTACCCAGTCGCCCACAGCTTGTTCAGCCGTCAGATGGAGTGGTTGGTTTGTTGTCATTTATTTGTCCTCGTTATGGTAGATTTGTATTGTGAGCAGCGCCGAACACTGCCCACTCATAGTTTAAAAGGGCGGGGAAAAGGTTGCCTTGATCTGGATCAAGAACGGCCGTTACTCAGGAAGCAAGCCCGTTACTTCAAACAGATGATGCTGCCCTTGTTTTCCCTTCACCGTTACTTCCAGGCTTTGCCGGCAGCTGATAACCCGTTTGACTTCCTGGTACACTGCTTCTGAGATAAGAAGATGGGTGTCGCTTTGTTTGTTGGCCTCTTCAATCCGGCTGGCAAAGTTAACGGCATCGCCAATGATCATTTCATTTTTACGCTCTGCGCCGCCAACGGCGCCGGAAATAACAACGCCGCAGTGGATGCCAATGCCAATTTGTAACGTCTGACCATAGTTTTGCACTAAATATGGCTGCATACCAGTCATGGCCGCCACCATTTCCAGCCCGGCTTTCACGCCATTGAGGGCGGCCGCGCCTGGAGAGTCGCTCTCAAAAATAGCCAACAAGCCATCGCCCATATAGTTGTCGATACGGCCGTTATGCTTCTCAATCACGCTGCCCATCAGATGAAAGTACCGGTTGAGCAGATGAATGACATCATAGGGCAACTGCTTCTCGGCAAAAGCGGTGAAATTGCGAATGTCGGCGAACAGGATGGTAAGCTGCTTTTCTTCCCCCACAAAACCGACAACCGCATCTCGCCGGGTTTGATCCACCAGGGCGATATCCTGGTCATCCAGCACCAGGCGGCGTACTTTGACATCTCCCCAGATGCGCGTCTGGCAGGCCAGGCGAATGGTTGGGTCAAAATGAAGGCGGTTGGCGAGCAACTGCTCTTTTTCATTGCGAGGGGATGAGCAATTTTGCAGCCCTTCTAACACCAACACGCGGCAGGTGGTACAACGTGCTTCACCGCCACAAACATGCGTATGAGGAATCTCGTGATTTAGAGAAGTTTGCAGAATGGTATCATCTGGCTGAGCGACAACTTCACGATTATCTGGCAGGTATGTGATTGTGGGCATCGTAGCTCCTTCCCAGATATAGATAGCGCCAGGCGCGGGGCAAAAACATCATGGAAGACGGGAGCCGTCTGCCCCGTGCCCGGCACTGCTTAAGGCAGCCGACCCGCTAAATCTGCACGAGACAGCGGCGTACGCTCAGCGATCAGCGCCCGGGCAGCATCCACCTGATCCCACGTGTTCCACAAGAGAACGCCGCGCACCAGATTGTCTCTCAAGTAGTAAATGACGCCTTTTTGATAAGGTTCCTGCCAATCGGCCACGATTTCCAGCCGCGCATCCAGTTCACCCACGGCTTCATAACCGAGGTCAAATAAGTCGGAGTAAAACATGGGCGAGTAATCATAGGTAACGGCCGCGCCAGCCATCGCTTGCCCTGCCGTTTTGCCCATGGAGTTAGCCGCGTCTTCATGCTCTACGCGACGGTGTGTACCCAGGAGGGCATCGGGATAATTAGCCACGTCGCCAGCGGCGTAGATGTGGGGATCGCTGGTTTGCAGGCTCTCGTTGACGCGAATGCCGTTGTCCACTTCCAGGCCAGCGGCTTTAGCCAGGTCGGTGTTGGGCGTGACGCCAATGCCAGCCACGAT
>CAZXVH010000021.1:0-39325 GCA_964643965.1 uncultured Ardenticatenaceae bacterium | reverse complement strand
TTTCCGCCAGACGGCGCAGATTATGATAATCGTTGACCGTGCGGTAATAGATGATGTCGTCTGGGCCAAAAGGTAGCTGGCGGGGAGAACTGCCGGTAGCTAACAGCAGCTTGTTGTAAGTAAACCGGTGACCGTGGTCATCTACCACTTGTTTTTGGGCGGGATTAAGCTGCTGGGCAAAACGGCCGTTATGCACCGTCACATCCGGGGGCAGCACATGGTAAATCGCATCCAGCGTTTTACGGCCGCTCCACAACTGCTTGGATAAGGGGGGCCGATCATAAGGCAGTCCCTGTTCAGCGGCGATAATGCCGATAGAGCCGGTTTTGTCATGTTCACGGATACCAGAAACGGCCGTTGCCGCCGTCATGCCCCCGCCAATAATCAGATAATCGTAATGAGTCATTGTTTAACTCCTGTTAACATGGGCCATAAATTCGGCGCGAGTCTGGGGATTGTTTTTGAAATTTCCCAGTAAGGCGCTGGTAATCATGCTGGCCTGTTCCTTTTTTACGCCGCGCATCATGCTGCACATATGCTGCCCCTGAATGATGACGCCGACGCCCAGCGGGTGTAACGTCTCCTCAATTAGCTCGGCAATTTGCTGGGTCATGCGCTCCTGCACCTGCAAGCGGCGGGCAAACATCTCCACAATGCGCGGGATTTTGCTCAGGCCAATCACCTTGTCGCTGGGAATGTAGGCCACATGCGCCCGGCCAAAGAAAGGCAGCATATGATGTTCGCATAAGCTGTAAAATTCAATATCTTTGACGATCACCATATCGCTGTAATCGACATCAAACAAAGCGCCGTTAATCAGCGTGTGGGGATCGACGTGATAACCGGCCAATAGTTCCTGGTACATGCGGGCCACTCGTTCGGGCGTACGCTGTAAGCCCTGGCGGTCGGGGTCTTCGCCAACGGTTTGCAGCAATTGCCGCACCACCGCTTCTGTGTCAGCTAACGCCAGCGGATCAGGGTGATGGTGGCCGTTGCCATTATGGGTGATGAGGGGGATGGGTGAGGTATTCATAGATTGTTTATTCCTTTATTTTCAAATTTATGAGATCAACTATTGCCGTTCATTTCTTCTTCAAAGGCAAAGCGAAACGTCTCAGGATTCAGGGGCTGATCTAAATGGACGTGGAAAACACAACGGCCGTCGCCATTCTGGAATCGTTTCTCGCGGGTAACGGTGTGTCCCAGCAGACGGCTTAATGTCGAAACGGTGACGCTGCACAACGCCGGTCGCCGTGATGCTACATTTAAGAAGGGGCAGTTCTTTTCCACCAGTTGTAAATCACCGCTGGCTTCATCCTGGTCAACTTCCATGTAGGCATCGTCTTCCAGATAAAAGCCTTTCAGCGCCTCCAGCCGTTCCCGCAGTGGCTTGCCTTGCAACTGCGGCGCCCATTGGCGCACATTCTCATCTGCAAACGAGGTCAACACCTGTCGCAAAGCTTCCGGGCCAAGCGTGGTAGCCAGCGTGTCAATGAGATTCACCGCCAGATCGTCATACGCTTTGGGGAAGAGATGGTCGCCGGCCGGGCTGAGGACATACACGCGGGTGGGGCGACCAACCCGCTGGCCTTCCGGCCGTTTCTGGCGTGAAACGACCAGTTGTGCCGCTTCCAGTTGACGTAGCTGCTGCCGCACCGCTTCATAAGAAACGTTCAGTTGTGTGGCGAGGGCGGCATTGGTTGTCTCACCTTGCTGCTTGATAAAGGCCAGGATTTGCTGCTGTACATCTGAAATGTTTTCTACATTATTTGTCATAAAATTAGAGATTAGAAATTAGAGATTATTATGCAAGTTATAGCTTGTATTATAGGGGGTAAAAAACATTTGTCAAGTAACAACTTGTATAATTTGTCTCATAATTTGTCTCAAAAGATTACAAAAGTCTGGCAGACTTTTGTAATCTAGGATGAGACTGCCGCTTGACATAGGGAAAGTTACGTTTTATTATTTAGTTAGGATTCCTAACTATAGGCGATTTGATGGATAATTTTGCACTCGATCCCCAAGCACATGAAGGCCATGTCAGCCACAAGATTGTATTTGCCCTGGAGCGCTTGTCCCACGTTTTCCGTATCCAGCAGTGGGAAGCAAATAAACGATTTCAACTAAGTCCCCTGCAAATGCAAATTATGACAATCCTTCACTTTCAGCCGCAACTGGATTCGGTAACGGCCGTTTCCCGCTATCTCCACTTGAGCAAAGCCACCGTCAGTGATGCCATCCGTGTGTTAACGGACAAAGCGTATGTGCAAAAGGAGCCTGACGCCGAAGACGGCCGTTACTACCATCTCACCTTAACCGCGGCCGGCGTCACCGCTGCCCAAGAACTCTCTCTTTTTGCCAATCAGCTTGGCGAGTTTGTGACCACCTTACCCAATCAACCTCTGTTCCTGGAATCGCTATTACAGCTAATGGGGCGGTTACAGGAAAACGACTTTATTCCATTGCAACAAATGTGTACCACCTGCGGCCATTTTCGGCGTACGCAGAGTGGCGGCGCCTCTTATTTTTGCCAACTGCTCAATAAACCGTTGGCAACACACGAGTTGCGCATCCATTGCCCTGAGTATGAGGGGGCAACCTGATCGTTTATTTATTGATGAGTTTTTACAAAAAGGAGTGTTTAGCATGAACTGTGATGTGTTTGATACCTACGTGACCAAAGCGGATGGACAGCAAATGCACTTTGACATTATTGTGCCTTCTGGCACACAACACGAAGCGGCCTTGGCGTTTGGCCAAAATTATCTGGCGGACGTGGGCGTTGAAGGAGGCGAGGTGACGGCCGAACAATGCCGCTTTTGCCATGTGGAGCAAGCAACGCCAGAAATGAAGCAAGCCATTGACCAGAAGGGCTACTTCATCTTAGCGATGGAAGGCTGCCCTCCTGTTGCCGTTAATTAAAGACAGGTTGTTAAGACTACAAGGATTTGGAAATAAAAGCAGGTTTTAGACCGACAAATCCCTATCTTTCTGAATCCTTGTAGTCACCCTTTTAAGCCAAGACCGGTTCCAAAAAGCGAACCAGATCAAATTCATCCACAAGCTGCCAAACCCAATCTACAAGTCGTTCTGGCGTCATCTCGACTTGATTATCATCATCGAGGGCCAACCCCATAAACATGCCATTCTCCACACCGGCTGAATAACTGAATTCATATCCCTCAGTCGATGTATAACCCACCAACTCCGCCCCTTGCGCCATAAACTTTCGGCCCAGGATACCCAGCGCGTCACAGTAAGTCTCGGGATAACCAAATTGATCGCCTAAACCAAAAATGGCGATTTTTTTACCTGTCAAGTCAAGATCATCTAATTCCAGAAAATGATTGTCCCAATCATCTTGCAGTTGCCCTATGTTCCAGGTGGGGCAGCCAATGATCAAGTTATCATAGGCCAGCATTTTTTCCAGGGGTGTTTCAGCGATGTCGTAGACGGTGAGCAGATTAGGGGCCACTGCCTCAAATTCTTCTACCATCTGGCCCACGACAATGCGAGTGTAATCGGTGTTGCTTCCGTAAAATAAGCCAATGGGAGTCATGATATTTTCTCCAAAATGTAGCCAAACGAGTTGGCTAACGCTATGTTCTATTGATAACGGCCGTTTATCAAAACGGCCGTCTCCTACTATCACTTTACTCTCAAATCAGCTGCCCGTACATGATTTAGATCAAGAAGGGTCTGGCTTATCCTTTTTCTCCTCGCTTCTTTTTTGCCGTTGTTTCCGCCGGATTTCCGCGCCTTTTGTGCGCTGTTGTTTCTGTCGAACTTCCGCTTTAGCTGCCAGCCAATAGCTTAGTGGCGCCAGCAACGCCAGAATACCGGTAGTCATAATAGTAGTAATGATGCCAATCAGATACATGTCTGTGGCCACGGCCATGCCCACGGCCGCTACCATCCAAATCGTAGCCGCCGTGGTCAAGCCATACACAGAGCCTTTGGTATGAATAACCGTACCGGCGCCAAGAAAGCCCACCCCAGTGACGATTTGGGCGGCGACACGGGCTGTATCTTGAGCCGTACCATTCAAGGGAAAGGCATGGATGGATAAAAGGGTAAAAAGACAGGAGCTGGTGGCAATCAAAATATTGGTACGGAGACCGGCAGGATGCCCACCTAGTTCCCGTTCAAAGCCCACAACGCCGCCTAAAGCGGCGGCTAAAGCCAGTCGCAAAACAAATGCCCAGTAATCAAATTGTTGCAGCTCAAATGCCCATTGCGGTGCAGGATGCATCGTGAAACTCCTTTGCCAAGCGTGTGGGAGACGTTCGGCCTCACATGATGTAGGAACCCCCCATTATACACAGGATGAACGACTGTGCTTGGCTAAAATAATTTGCCTGCATTAAAAATTTAACTGCCCATTTTTAGCCAACTTGATCTAGATCAAGGTCAGCCGACGCCCCTTCACCTATGATGACGCTATGAAAGCAAAACAAGTGCAACTAAACGGGAAAAAAGCATGATTGCAGAAATCTGGATGCCCCAAATTGATTTAGACCTGTGTACCGGTTGTGGCGACTGCATTGTTATCTGTCCTACGGATGCTCTGGCGCTGGTGGGCGGAACGGCCGTTCTCGCGGAACCGGACGCCTGCAACTACTGTGGGGAGTGCGAGTCCATTTGCCCCGTTGAAGCAATTGCCTTGCCTTACCAAATTGTGATGGAGTCTGATGTATGACCACGCTGCTGCACACCTTTATCAGTGAAGAAATGATCTACGCCGCGATCAAAGAAGTCATTGACCCGGAACTGGGTATCAATATCGTTGACCTGGGTCTCATTTATAGCATCGACGTTGAGGAAGACGGCCGTATCGATATTACCATGACCCTCACCACCCCCGGCTGCCCTCTACACGCCAGCTTTGCCCAGGAGATTGAGCGCGTATTATGGCAATCCATCCCCGACTTAAGAGGCGTATACGTAGAACTGGTCTGGGAACCGCCCTGGAATCCCATGATGATTTCGCCTGACGGCCGTGAAGCGCTGGGCATTGACTGATACCCTCCTTTTCATCCGCGGATGAACGCAGATGACACAGAATTTTTGAGTTTAATCGGCGGGTTCCGCCGATCATTGTTTTTAAGATGATGAACTACTGAATCCAGAGAGAATCATATGGATACTACAAAAGATGCTGTTTTCCGCGCCTTACGCACCGTAAACTATCCTGGTTTTTCCCGTGACATCGTATCATTTGGGCTGGTGCATGGCGTTCTGATGGAAGGCACAACCGCTCGCATCGGTCTGGTAACGGCCGATCTGCCGGAAGACGTGCAGCAACAAATCGCCCGGGATACCGTCCACGCCGCCCTGGCGCTGCCCGGCGTAGACGATGTGCTGCTGCAAATTGGCAAGCCAACCCCCTCGAAGAAGGTACGCACGGGCGCGCCCACACCAAAAGCGATCCCTGGCATCCAGCGCGTGGTAGCCGTGGCTTCAGGCAAAGGGGGCGTGGGCAAAAGCACCGTCGCCGTTAATCTGGCCGCTGCCCTGGCAAAGTCTGGCTTGCGCGTTGGTTTATTGGATGCGGATATTCATGGTCCCAATGTGCCGCGTATGGTGGGCTTAAAGCAGCTGCCCCCGGCTCAAAATGGCAAAATTCTGCCAGCCGAAGCGTATGACATTAAAGTGATGTCGTTGGCCTTCGCCGGAGACAACTCACCAGCTATTTGGCGTGGCCCGATGATCGACAAAGCCATTCAGCAGTTTTTGTTTGATGTGGCCTGGGGAGAGTTGGATGTATTGGTAGTAGATTTGCCGCCAGGCACAGGGGATGCCCAGCTTTCACTGACGCAGCGCATCCCCGTGGATGGCGCCCTTATTGTTTCTACGCCGCAATTGGTGGCTTTGGATGATGCCCGTAAGGGAATCGCTATGTTCCAAAAGGTGGGTGTGCCCGTGTTGGGCCTGGTGGAAAATATGAGTTTTTTCCACTGTCCAGATTGTGGGTCGGCGCATCACATTTTTGGTCATGGCGGCGCGGTCAAATTGGCGACGGAATTGAACCTGCCGTTGTTAGCCGAAATACCGTTAGAGCCGCTCATCCGTGAAGACAGCGACAGCGGCTTACCGGCGGTGCTGGATCCGCAGTCAGGATCACGCCGCGCTTTTCAAGGTCTGGCCGAGGCGGTTCGTGAACGTCTAGGCATTCTTCAGGCCGTACCGGAGGTTGTTTCATGAGTTCTTTTCAATCATCTGTTCCCGTAACCGCTTCCACGCAGCTGTTGGATAAATACATGCTGCCGAAGGTGGCGTTGACGGTGATTACCATTGCTTCTTTTGTGGGCACCTGGCTGACGATGAGTACCCATGGCGCGGGCACATGGCTCCAGGTGGGGGCGCGTTGGCTGCATCTGGTGAGCTTTGCAGCGCTGGCTGGTGGCTACATGTGGAAGGGGTTTTTTGCTCGCCCGGCTGAAAAGCAGGCGCAGCAGCCTTACTTTGAGGCGTTTACGGCCGCTTCTTATGCGCGTTTTCGGCGAGTGGCTCAGATAGCATTGCCGTTGTTTGTGGTAACGGCCGTTTATGATCTATTCCGCTTCGCCAGTTGGGGCGTGGGTGGGCTGTTAACCATGGAAATGTTTCTCCTGGCCTTGATTGCCCTGACAGTCAGTGTAGACGCCTACGGTCAGCAACCGGAAAATCCCTTTGCCGCCCGTCGCCTGGCTCGTGTGATACTACTGCTGCTGCTGTTAGATGCCCTGGTGCAGGCTGGTTTTGACGTGACCCTGACACAAGGTGGGCAAACAGGGCCGCTGTTGGTGCGCTGGCTGCATTTGGCCGCTTTTGGGTTGTGGTTTGGGGGCGCAGTATGGAACATTTTCATCACCGTGCCAGCAGCGCGAAGCACCATCTCTCTGCCTGTGGTCGTGGCCGCCAGCCAACAGTTAGAACGGTTCCGCATCGCCGTGCGCATCATTTTGCCCACGCTGATCATCACAGGCTTGATTCAAGCTTACCGCTACGTGGGGTTTAACATCTACGCCCTGACTGCCTCACCCATTGGTTGGCTGATCTTGACCAAACTATTATTAATCGGCGTCCTCATCGTCGTTTTCCTCACCTGCCCCATGTGGCGAGCCTGTTCGCCCATCTCCGGCATGTGTAAGCTCGACGATTTGTACGGCAAGGAATGAAAAGCGTAGGTCGGATTAGCAATCCGATTTACGAGGAGTCCCTCATAAGCAGGGCGCACCACGATAAATGAAGAGGTAGCGTCGACAAGATGTCGGCGCTACCTTTCCGAAGGAGTGATAGCTATGACAACAACTACCCTCTCCCCAGCCACGCAAACGTTAGATAACCGGGGCAGCGACTGTGCGGCTGGCTTTGTTAGATTATTGGAAATGATGGATACGCTGGCGCCGGGGGAAACGCTGCGCATCTTGAGTACAGACCCCGCTTCACAGCGTGAACTGCGGGAGTGGGCCGACCGCGCCGGACACACGATCCTTAACACGGAGAAAAGTGGCCCGTTTTGGCATCGTGAATTCCATTATTTAATTCGCAAGGAGGTAGAACAATGAACCGGATAGAGGCGATTACGTTGGCGATGGCCGCCGCCGCCGCCGCCTATTTTCGACCCAACGCACATTATCTCAAGCGCCCGGAAGGTCAGGCTTATCTGGCGTTGAAACAGCTATTGGCCGAAAAGTATCCGGCCGTACATAATGATATATTGGCAATCGGCCCAGCTTCTGTAGAGCGTCAAAATGTGCTAAAGTCACAGCTAAAACAGGCTGACGCGCACAAGGACACGGCCGTTTTAAGCCAGACTAAAAAACTGATACAGTTACTTTTAGAACATGATCCCAAATCAGCAACGGCCGTTTTCGCGACGCCTGCTGATTTACAAACTGCTTTATTAACCCTATAACAACCTTTTCATAAACTTGGAGAAAAATAAACATGAGCAACGAAACCGTAAGCAACGAAAATGTATTAGACATTCGCCCCATTGTCCCCATGAACCGGCATCCGCTGATCTTTGATAAATTTGCCGCGCTGGAAACAGGCGAAGGCTTTATCCTGGTCAACGACCACGACCCCAAACCGCTTTACTACCAATTCCAGGCCGAACTCACCGATCAGTTTACCTGGGATTATCTGGAGAAAGGTCCCCAAGCGTGGCGGGTACGTATCGGCCGCCGCTAAGAAAAAATTGGGATTAGAAGAGGAGATTGGAACCACGATCAATCTCCTCTTCTTTAATCTCAGTAACAGCAGGAACCCCATGATTCATTTGAAACGTGCATATGATAAACCAGAAAAGGGAGACGGCCGTCGCTTTTTGGTGGATCGTCTCTGGCCGCGAGGCGTAAAAAAGGAAGACCTGGCGCTGGACGAATGGTACAAAGAAGTGGCGCCCAGTGATGATCTGCGTCACTGGTTCGGCCACGACCCGGAGAAATGGACAGACTTCCAAAAACGGTACCGGAAGGAACTGGAGGCGAAGCCGGAGAGTTGGCAGCCGTTGGTAACGGCCGTTGCCAACGGTGACATCACCCTCATTTACGCCGCCCACGACACAGAACATAATAATGCCGTGGCTCTCAAAGCATATCTCGAAGAGAAACACCCCTTATGACGCGGCCTGTCCCTCCACAAACACGAACACGTTATCGCCAACGGGCGCCGTTGATGATCCTGGCGGCGCTGGCGCTATTGGCTGGCCTCTGGGCGGGATTAGTGCGTATGGGTTGGCAGCTGCCGCCCGTGCTGCTGCGGCTGCCCGCCCAACACGGCCCCCTCATGGTGTCTGGCTTTTTGGGTACATTGATTAGCCTGGAGCGGGCAGTGGCTTTGAGCCAGAATCAAGGCGGTCGCCGCATCTACTACCTGGCGCCGTTGTTGGCCGGATTGGCGGCGGTGGCCTTGTTTTTCGCCCTGCCTCCGGCCGTGCCGCGTGGCCTGAGTACTCTGGGCGCATTGGGCCTGGTCCTCATCTTTGTGGTTATTTACCGCTTGCAGCCCACCTACGATCATGCCGTGCTGGGCATTGGGGCGCTGCTGTGGCTGGTGGGCAACGGCTTGTGGCTGGCTGGCTGGCCTGTATATCAGGTTGTGCCCTGGTGGGCGGGTTTTCTCGTCCTCACCATTGCCGGTGAACGGTTGGAGTTGACGCGGGTCTTGATGTTGAAAAAATCAACGCGCACCACCTTTTTGATCGTCATTGCGGTTTTTTTAGCGGGGCTGCTAATTTCCTTGTTCACCTTTGATGTGGGACTGCGGCTGGTGGGCCTGGCGCTGCTGGCGCTCGGCGCCTGGCTGCTGCGCTATGACATTGCCCGGCGCACCATCCACCAAAAGGGATTGACCCGATTTATTGCTGCCTGCTTGCTGCCAGGCTACGTGTGGCTCATTGTCAGCGGCTTGTTGTGGTTGGCTTATGGCAGTCATTATGTGGCTGGCCCCATTTACGATGCCATGCTGCACACCATTTTTCTGGGCTTTGTCTTCTCCATGATTTTCGGCCATGCGCCGGTGATTGTGCCGGCCGTCTTGGGTGTACAAGTGCCGTATACGCCATTTTTTTACAGTTACCTGCTATTATTGCATGTTTCATTAGTGATGCGGGTAGCGGGCGATCTGCTGTTGCAGATGTCGCTGCGCCGCTGGGGTGGCTTGTTAAATGAGGTGGCAGTGGTATTATTTTTGGGGGTAACGGCCGTTGCCGTCTTGCGTGGAAGAAAAAGTGAACGTAACAGATCAATGAAGCATGAAAGCATGGTCGAGTTGGCTGAGCCGGTCAAAACCAACAGCCTTCGGCAAGCTCCGGCAGCGTCTCCCCAGCATATTGAGAAGTAAAGAAAGAGTGAACAACAAAAAATAAAAATCCATGCCTAGATTAACCCGTTGGTACATTAAATCTGCTTTTGTTTACCTGGCTGCCTCTCTCCTGTTGGGCATGGTGTTGGCGCTGCCCACGACCGTGCCGCTGCCCCTTTTTGTGCGCTTTATGAACCCCATCTTCTTCCACCTGTTTTTGGTGGGGTGGGTGACGCAAATGATTTTTGGCGTCATTTATTGGATGTTTCCCATCATCACGCGAGCGCGTCCACGCGGCAACGAGCGTGTGGGTTGGCTCACCTATATTTTATTAAACGTGGGTCTGCTGCTGCGAGTGATCGGGGAACCAGTAACCAGCATACGCCCCGAAGCCTGGTTTGGTTGGTTGCTGGCTGCTTCGGCGCTGCTGCAATGGTTGGCGGCCGTTGTTTTCGTGATACTATCCTGGCCCCGGATAAAAGACAGATATCGCGGAGAGTAATATGCCTCGTTTGAGCCAATGGAGCATCCGCGCTTCTTTTATTTATCTGCTACTGGGTTTTACGGTTGGCGCCCTCTTGTTGGCCCACAAAGGCATACCAATTCATCCCGCGTTATGGCGTTGGCTGCCAGCCCATATCGAGTTTTTATTATTTGGCTGGGTGGTGCAGCTAACCATGGGCATGGCCTTTTGGATTTTGCCCCGCTACTGGAAAAAGCCACGTCGTCCCAATGAGATTTATGCTCAAATCGCCTTTGCCCTCCTGAATGTGGGTATCTGGTTGGTGGTCGCTGGAACAACTTTCAGCGCCGGGTGGTTGGTTTTATTGACTGGACGTATTGTTGAAGTGGGAGCGGTGGTGTTCTTTGCCCTTCATGCCTGGAAACGTATCGTTTCCAGAGAGGGTGCATAATCAGGCAAACCAACGGCGGTATCCGCGGGGCTGGTCGCCTGCTACCGATACCGCGCCAATATCTTCTCGCGCTGAAACGCAACCACAACCGACCACAGTGAGTATAGATGGCGGGCGACAGGAAGCTATCCCCGTTTTTTATATGGCACATGCAGCAAAAAAGCCGCTTTGTGCCGCGCCTTCTGCCCCCGGCGGTCGTAACGGCTGGTGGTAACCGGACTGGCATGGCCGGCCATTTTTTGCACCGTGACAATGTCCGCGCCGGCATCCAGCAAGTCACCCACAAACGTGCGCCGAAAATCATGGGGGGACACATTTTTAACGCCAGCTTGGCCGGCTCGTTTGCGCAGCATATTGTAAACGGCCTGGTCGGTTAAACGACGACCTCGATTCCGATTGCCCAACCCCCAAAAAAGCGGACCTGCTTCCTCGCCGCGTAGCGCCAGCCAATCAGCCAGCGCCAGCGCCGCATTGCCGACTGGCACAGCCCGCTGCTTATTGCCTTTGCCGCGCACCATCAATTCGTTCTCTTCCTTTGTATAGTCAGCGTTGTTGAGCGCCACCAACTCCGCCCGGCGTAAGCCGCAGCCATAGAGCAAAGAGAGAATGGCGGCGTCCCGAATATCCAAAGGCGACGCCTCGCAAGCATTGAGCAATCCCACCAATTCGCCAGCCGCCAGCGCCCGGCCGCTGGGCAAGGTTTCGCCGCGAATGCTTTCCACACTGGCCGTTTTCTGGTACTCCTCGGCCGACATCAAGCCCAGCTTCCAGGCCGCCTTCAAAACACCACGCATAGCCGACAACATACGGTTGGCGGTGGTGTGAGCATACCTGTCTGCCAGGATGCTGCGGATGGCTTGGGTGTGTTGGAAGCGCAGTTGAGGCCAGGGCACATCCCAGCACACAGCCAGCTCATCGGCCAGTCCAATTTGGGCGATGGCGTCCAAAGCGCCGCGCATGGTGCGCCGGGAATTAGGACTCAAGCCCGCCAGATACGCCGCCGCCGGGTTTTCCTGGAGCGTTGTTCCGTCATGCATTTGCAAAGTGTGCGCCTGTTTGGAGTCGGTTAATTGGGGCATCGGCTCAAATATCCTCTAGTTTTGAAAAGACATATTTTCATAACTAGAAAATAACAGAAAATCCAATTTATGTCAACTATTCGATAGACATGTTTTTTACGGAAGTCACCAATTAGCGCCAGCCCGCTGGCGTGGCTGGCGCATTGGCAAAAATACCGTCGAAATGAACGACACGGCGGCCAGGCGACAATTTGCGCTATCAAACCTTTCCCCACACACCGCCTTTCGCATAACCACCAAGAGATAACACCCTCACATACAGCCCAGTTAGCAGGCGATTCTGATTTAATCCCTAAAAAGGGGTCAACTTTTTTCCGCCACAAGATAAAATTTTAAGCAGCCATACTATGCCACAAGGCAAAACGGCCGTTCTCCACCCCCACCCCACGCCGCTGCCAATACAACTCGTGTTCAGGGTGACGGCCGTGTGCCTGCGCCGCCAGCTTGCCATTCAGATAATATCGTTTCTCCACCATGGGCGACTCTGCCGCTTCCGCCACGTTCCCCGGCATCCCTTTCATAACCAGGACGTTTAGCTCACGATTGATCCGCTTTTGGCGACCCTTCGGCCGCTGTTGGTGTTGTCCGATATAACTGTTTGGTAGCTGCCAGGCCAGATACGTTCGTCCGGGACTGCCTTGCTGACCGCACTGGTCTCTTAACTCAAACAATGCCCGCCCCTTCTCCCAGGCTTGATTTTCCTTTCTCTCCTTCTGCTCAAGCGGGCCAACGGCAAAATTATGCTGAACCGACAGACCCACACACGTCTCATACGTGCGCTGACTTGACCGCCCCACCCCGCTCAAAGCCGCCAAGGTTTCTCGGGCGATAGGCCTGGCTTGAGCGCCATATGGCGTCTCCTTCATGCGCCCACTGTGAAAAGCCACATACAAATGCGCCCGAAAATCGCCAATTCCATCCACGAGCGCCGAAAGAGGCAGCGCTACAGGTTGACCTGTTAACCTTGCCACACTCAGGGAAAGCGCCACTTTAGCCGTCGAGCGCAGCCAAATACGCTCCTTGTCACGAGTCCAAAAGACGCCCTCCCCATCTCGCAGTAGATTACGTAACTGCCGTCTACCACATAAACGCAGCTCTGAGCTCTTGGTGGTGAGGAGTTTTGTTGTAATGTCTATGCGAAGTACGCCGCGACCATCCTTATCCAGATAACGCAACATCAACCACAAACGGCCTGGGGCTGTCATCTCTTGACGCAGCATTCCCAGGCCAATATCAGGATACAACTTGACCCAACCGCTGGATGGCGAATTGGACCTGGCGGAGTGAGCAACGGCCGTTTGCTCCCCGCAATCTACCCATTTCCTCATCTCCTCCAGGGGTACGCCTTGATCATCCACACAAGCGGTGTTCTGCTGCTGGCGGCGTAAAACGGCCGTCAACGCCACACTACCCCACCCCAAATGTCCTGGTAGCGTTGTCAGCCTTTCTCTGATGGCATCTCTGCCACAGACCTCATTCGCTTGCCAAGGCAAATCAGAGATGCGGCTCTGCTGTTGACCTGGAAGCTGCTCACGCAAGGCGCAGAGCCGCCGATTGGCCTCAAGAAGTTGTGCCGAAGGCTTGGCGCAAAAATCGTTCATGCCAGATAACACGCCAAATCCAGCGTCAATTCATCATGCAGATGGGGTGTGCGTAACTCTTTGACGTATTAGATTACAAAAGTCTGCCAGACTTATATGATCTCTCGTTAACATCAACAGAATTCACACCCACCTACGTAGGTCCGTAGGCCATAACATTGACACACAGATCAGCCTGTGTTATTCTCCTCAGTAACATAAGGTGCATAGGAGATAAAAAACACATCTCCCCCCTCCCCAATGAAGGGGCTTCATAAAAAGGTCAGGATGCGACCAACAGCCAAACCCTTTGAAGTATGCAGTTCAAATGAATAAAAGATGTTAAGCAAAAGCCAGCATAGACCCTGGCTTTTTTGCTTTTATGGCTTAGACCGCATTCAGGATGCAGTACCGTAACCAACTTGTGCCGACCAAATTTTGGCAAGCACAAATAGATCACCGTAACTCAACGGTCATCGATCAGACAATCGCTTGTAGGCAGGTGGCAATAAAGGCACTTGACGAGGCTATCGGGAATGTGATAGCCTTGCTGTACAATTAGCTTCGATGCAGGGTCCTTACCTCATCATCCACCTGGCCTTCGTACCTGTTTCCGAGACAAATACGAAGGCTTTTTTTATTCGGCCGTCGCTGAAAACCAGCGTTTCAAATCTTCATACACGTCCTCTAGTGTCAACAGGCGGCAATTATCCACCCGCCAATGCTTCCCAGAATCACCATTAGCCGACACTTCCGCCGCCAATGCCTGCGCTTCGGCCGTCCAGCCGTGTGCAGAAAAACCGATAAAGTCAATCGTCCAGGCGCCCCGTTTAGGGGTGACATTATCGGCATTTTTAAACAAGGTGCGCAGGGCTTTGGCGTCCAGCGGCGCATCTGCCCAGTGACAGGCGCCCATGACCAAACGTTTGGTGCGTTGGTTAATGCCCACCACATCGACAAAATATTTCGTCGTCCAGACTGCGCCTACTTTATCAAAGACAATGGGCACATCGCCGTTGTTGCTGGCGGCCATGAGCCATTGCTGGCATAACTCGCGCCAGGTATACCGCTCAATAAACGCCCCCATTTCTTCAGCAATCTCTTTCAACGCTTGCTGCGATTGCCCGAGCGCCACGTTTGTCTGGGTAGCCAGGAAACGGTAGTAAAAGCGTAAATAAGGATCGGTTATGTTGTAGTGGCCACGCCGAGACTTCACCGTATCGGTAACGGGGATGCGCCGTTCCACAAAACCGGTATCCCGTAGCACACTCAAATATTTGGAGATATGTCCCTGGCTCAACCCGGTGTGATTGGAAATTTCAAGTTGGGTTTGCTCTCCCTGAGCAATCGCTTTTAAGATGCTGACGTAATTGTGGGCGTCACTGATGAAATCTTGCAAGAGTAACCGCGGCTCCTCACGCATCAGCGTATTGGGAGTGAGCAGCTGCTGTCGGATGTTTTCCATTATGGAAAGGTCTGGATCCAGCCGTTCTAAATAAGCGGGTACGCCACCCAGCATGGCATAGACTTGCACCCACTCTTCCAGGCTATAGTTGGGGAAAAACTCACAGACGACGACAAAAGGCAACGACGGCAATTCTACCAAAGCAGTGGCCCGCCCATAAAGCGGTTCCTGGGGCGCAAACATTTTTTCAATGGCGCCTCGCTGAGAACCGGCCAACGCCAACTTAACATGGGTTGGCTTGAGCACATGGTCCCAAATTTTCTGCAACTTGCCCACAAAAGAAGGGTCTACATCAATGAGGTAAGTGATTTCATCAATGAAAAGCGCCAGCCGCTCTGTTTGAGCTAAACGGGCGACTTCCGCAAACGCCTGGTCCCAGTTAGCATAGGTAAAGTCTTGTGGCGCGGGCATACCGGGATGGCTAAAATTGTAGATGGCTTGCGAAAATGAGCGCAGCTGGTGTAGAGCCGATGAGGGTTCTGCTACCCAGTAAATGCCTCGGTCTGAGCATTCATTTAACCAATGGATCAGGAGCCGCGTCTTCCCTACCCGCCGTCGTCCATAGAGAATGAGTAGAGTTGCCTCGGGCGCATCCCACAGGGAATCCATTAGTTTTAATTCGGCAACGCGGCCTCGGAAATAAGTTCTATTCACGATATACACTCAAGTATGATACTTTCTAGTATCATATAGCTATTTTAACCTTCATACCTCAAAGTATGATACTTCAATGAATATAACCGATCTGATCCTATTTTGTCAAGTATTGTTGTACTACTGCTACAGTATGACATTACTGGTGACAAATGATACGCGGATAAGGGGGTCTGCTTGAGGGTACAGTAACCGTCTGGGTTGCCTGACTCCCATAAAAAACGGCCGTTCCTGGGTGAGAACGGCCGTTTTTTTCTGTAAGCAATTGTGGGCAGCGCCGCTTACTCGGCAGGAACCAAATAGCCTGGCGACAGTCTGTCTAAAATGGCAGCCCCTCGCCATTCGTAATATCACTATACCATTCTGCCAGCCATTTCATCACAGCTTGGAAGCGGTTACCCGGCAATTGTTTGTAGCTAGTAATCCCTTCTCGCCGGTAAAGTTCCCCATACACGCCGCCAAACTCATTTCTCTTGGTCTGCTTGCCGTAAGCGATTGCCACAGCCTTGACCGCCTGGCTGATTTGCATCGCTTGATCTGGCGTCACAAAGTGATCTGGATCTCCCAACATTGTTTCAATCTCTTCAAGCCGCTGCGCGTGGTCTAAAAGCTGAGTTGTATGTGTTTCCAGTTGTGCTTCCAGGTAAAGCTGCTGCCGGGCCATTTTCATAATCGCCTCAGCCATTTTATACGCCTGGGCAGCGGGTGAATCCGTTTCGAGCAGCTCATGAAATGTCAGCGATGACGTAAGTTGCCCCACTTGGAATGCCTCCCAAAGCACCTTGGCCGCCTCCTCCTGAAATTGCTCCAGTTTTGGCCTTATCTCTTCACTGACTGCTTTGGCGCTAACCCCTGACAAGAATAACGGCACAAGATCAACGCGCAAGACATAAGCTTGCTGTTCACCGCGAGCAGGAGTCATAATTGGCATTTGGGCAAGCCCTTTTTCTAACACCACCTGCCGCCGAATTCGCCTTGTTTGTGCCTGCGCATCAATCCCGAGCGCACTGCATAAGTGGCGAAGGGATACATAGATATGGCCATCATTGACACGAACAGCTAAAAGCTCATCTTCATAAAACTCAACTGTTTTTTGTTCGATTACTTCCAAAGAACGCTTAGCATCTATCATGATCTTTTCCACTCAATACCCTTTGTTTACCTGGCAAGCCATGTTACCAGCCTGATGGCTGCGTGATGGGTAGCTAAAATGGCTACCCATTGAAAGCTTTGGAATTATGGAGAATTGCCGGTATCTGGAAACCCAAAATTTTCTATAAAATTCGCCCCTTGATTTTGAAAGTCGAATTTATATCATTATCGCCTGACCTTGATACCTCGCTTCACCACAATCTCTTCTGTGTATTCCACTTCAATCTCACCCCGCTGCCAGGCGGCAAAAGCAAATTCAAGAAGGACGTTATAAAAATCTGATATGCCAATCTCCGCAGCCTGGGCGCTGGCGTCAATCTCATCAACCAAAGCCGTATCAATATAAATTGTTTTGCGCACCCGCCCTTTTATCGGTGTTTTTCCCTTTGCCTTGGCGACATCATCTGGGGAGGTACCCTGGGTAATAAGATTGCCTTGCAATTTACCACTGCGCCGGCCGCTGCGAGACTTGGGCGTCGGATTTTTCTTGGCGTCACTGGCCAGACTAGATAAGAAATCATCGTTCATCAGGCTATCCTTTGGGCAATGGTGGCGTAAGCGGCCAATGCCTGGCTCCGTTTATTGGTAGCGGTGGCGTACTCAAAAAGCGTCATGCCCACCTCCGGCGCCTCTTTGACTTCCACTCTTGCCGGAATCGGGGTGGTTACAATTTTAGCGCCATAAAATTCTAACATTGCTTCGTACACGCGCCTATTTTGCACTTCTCTGGCATCAATCATGGTGGGGACAACCAGGGTTAATTTCGCTTTGATTGTTTCCGGCATTTTACTGCGCAAGGTAGATAAGTCGCCGGTATGCTGCTGCGCCCCTTGGAAGTCCAAAAAGCGGACTGCGCTGGGAACGATGACATGATCAGCCATATGATAAACGGCCGTTTTCAAGACATCTAGCTTAGGTGGACAATCAATAAATACATAATCAAAATTATCTACAATGGGGGCGAGGACATCCATCAAAATCGTTTTCAAGTTTGGACCATCGCCGCTGACAAAGCCGGTGGCCGCCAAGGCCACCAAGCGGGTGGTGGCATTCTCCAGGTTGCGGCTGGCCGGGACGATGTAGAGATTATCACGCACCAGATCGCCCTTTGTCGCCTGTATTATATTATCGCCCAGGATGGTGGGATCTAAAAGAATGTGGCTGACACACATGCCCTGCGCCATCTCACGCAGCCCAAAACTGTCGCTGACATTGCCTTGTGGGTCCAGATCAATGATGCATACACGTTTATCTAAATTCGCTCTGGCAGTTAAATCGGCCAGGTTGACTGTGGTCGTGGTTTTGCCAGTTCCACCTTTGTTGTTGGTTATAGCATAGACAGTTGCACTCATGTTTACCCATTCTCCATTGAATAGTTTGTTTAATCTAACGTTTACAGCTTAGTTTACATCTTGTACAGACATACGTCAACAAATATGTTTACCATGTTTTATATGTAAACAATTTGTGTAAACAGTGTTTACGTAAATCTTAAATTCCAGCCAGAATAAACGTGCTGAGGGGGACGTGGCGCCTGGCGCAGATATAGGAAACCAACGTCGCAGCGGCTAAATTTGAGCGAGAACAGGAACACAATGAGCGCAGCAAAAATTTCTCTGCCTGCGGCCGTCGCTCATACTCAAATAATAGGGGCGTTTATTTCGCATAGTATAATTACTTGTTCTTAAACGGCAGCGTATGCCCTCTTAGTATACGGGCATTATGGCACTGTTTAGGGGGGCGGAAACGGCCGTTTCCACCAGTTTTTCTTTCTCTTCGCCAATTTCGCGCCAAATGGCCGCCGCAATCCCAACGACTCTTTTTTGTAAGTTACATCCCGGCGATGGGCCGTCTATTTGTGTCGCATGACAGGCAGTTGTCCTTACCATTCCTGGCAGATTTGATGGGGGCGCAGTGGTCGCGGACGAGTGCGTCATAAAAATGGGGAGAGGTACTTGAAATAGGTTTTAAAATATGGGAAATAGAGATAGAGTAGGGGCATGAAGAAGCCATTAATTGCCCTAAAACGATCTAACACTATTCTGTACTGCCGCTGCTGGGCAGAAACCATTCACTTCTATAAAAAACAGATGTGCCTGCCGGTTTCCTTTGAAAACGACTGGTTTGTGGAATTTCAACTGACGGAGACCAGCTTTCTAAGTATCGCCAATTCAGCGCGGACCACCATTGCCGATGTTCAGGGGCAGGGCGTGACGCTCACCTTGCAAGTGGCTGATATTGCTCAGGTTAAAGAACAACTGGGGATGCAGGATATTCCCACAACGGCGATCCAGCGTAAGTGGGGAGCGTGGGCTTTCTATTGCTATGATCCAGAAGGACATCGCCTGGAGTTTTGGGCAAGCAGAAACGGGCACGGTGACAGTTTGGATGAATAATTTCTCTAAGCAATCCCTGCTGCGTCAGCTGCCGTATTTTGAACATGTGGCTGAAGCCACGCTAAACGAATTAGGTCAGCAAGCCGTACATTATACTTTTGCCCCCGATGAGATGATATTCCTGGAAGGAGAGCCATCAGCCGGGCTGTGGCTTGTAGAAAACGGCCGGGTCAAAGCATACAAACTCTCTCCAGATGGACAAGAATACATTCTGCGCTTCTTCGGCCCCGGCGACACCTTTAACGAATTGGCGGCTCTCGATAATGCCTCTAATGCTGTCAGCACAACGGCCGTTACCGCTGTTTCTGCCTGGGTCATACCAACGGCCGTTTTCAGCCACGCCCTGCAAACAAACCATGAACTGGCTTTGGCTGTTTTAAAAGGCGTGGTAGCACGGTCAAGGGTTCTGGTCGGGCGGATAGAAGATTTAGCGCTACGTCCGGTGACGGCTCGTCTCGCTCATTTCTTGTTAGAACAGGTAGAAAACCCTACGCTGGCCCATCCTTCTATCACCCGCGCCCTCATTGCCAATCATCTGGCTACCACCCCCGAATCAATTAGCCGCTCCCTGCGCGTTTTAGAAAAAGCAGGCGCCATCCGCTTTGACCGCCACCAAATCATCATCACCCAACCAGATATTCTACGCCAGCAAGCTCAACTTTAGCCCAACTTGATCTAGATCAAGGGCGGCAACGTTCACAGCCCGTATGCTACTTAGGCGCAGGCATTCTACGCCTGCCGATTATGCTTGGCATAATTTTCTATCAAAAAGAGGCAAAAAGATGAGCGAACATATTCACCAAACCCCTGAAGTACCCTGGGACAAACGGCCGCTTACCAGCCGCGATCTCATGATTTTTATCGGCATTGTCGTATTGGCGCTTATCGGTAGCGTCACGCTGGTTGCGTTTTCCATCCGAAATTCAGACACAACGGCCGTTGTCCCCACACCACAAGTAGAAACGGCCGTTTCCCCCATCACCCAACCGGCGGCAGCCGCGGCAGCCGTAGATAATTCTGCGGCGTTGGGCCAAGAAATCTTCTCCGCCAAATGCACCGCCTGCCACTCCATCGGTAAAGGCGTCATTGTGGGGCCAGATTTGCAAGGCGTCACCCAGGAGCGTGACCACGACTGGCTGGCGCGCTGGATTTCGGAGCCAGATGTCGTCTTGGCAGAAGGCGATCCCATTGCTACCGAGCTGTTGGCGGAGTATAACAACGTACCCATGCCTAATTTGCAATTAACGGCGGACGAAGTAAATAATCTCATCGCTTACCTGGCCAATCCAGATGGAAAAGCCGCGCCCGCCATTGTGGAATACAGCCTGCGGACCGCGCCAGATGAAGCTGGTTTTATCGGCGTGGGCGGCGCTATTGACGGGGTAGTGAACCCGGAACTGACAGCCCACCTGGGCGACACCGTGCGCCTCACCCTCATCAACGACAGCCCCGACGCCCATGATCTGCAAATAGATGAATTTAACGTTTCTTCTGGTGAGGTAACGGCCGTTCAGGAATCTACCACCGTCGAATTTGTGGCCGATCAACTGGGTATGTTCCATTATTATGCTTCGTTGCCAGGGCAGCGAGAGGCGGGATTGGAAGGCACAATGCGGGTCGAAGGCGCGGTTACCGCTGGTGATGCGGCCGCTCTGGATCAATCGTTAGCCGGCGGCGGGCATACGATGGCCATTGCCGCTGGCCCGGCTGTGGCCGACGCCGTTTCTGTGATTCGTAATCCGGCCGATTTACCCGGACCTATCACCGATACCGAACCGCAACACCGCGTGGTGGAATTGACGGCAATGGAAGTAGACGGCCAGTTGGATGATGGCACGACTTTTCACTATATGACATTTAACGGGCAAGTGCCGGGGCCAATGCTGCGGATGCGCCTGGGCGACACCATGGAAGTGCGCGTTAAAAACCAGATGCAGAGCATCTTGCCCCATTCCATCGATCTACATGCCGTGACCGGCCCAGGTGGCGGCGCGGAGTTTACGCAAACAATGGCCGGCGAAGTTTCTTCCTTTAATTTCAAGGCGCTTAAGCCAGGCTTATACATCTATCACTGTGCTACGCCGAGCATTGCCCACCATATTTCCAGCGGCATGTATGGCATGATTTTGGTGGAACCGGAAGAGGGACTGCCGCCGGTAGACCATGAATTTTATGTGATGCAGGGCGAGATTTACACGGAGCAACCGTTTGGCACAAAGGGGAATCTCTCCTTCAGCCATGAAAAGTTATTGGATGAGACGCCCACCTATTATATTTTTAATGGCGCGGCCAATGCCCTGACGCGGGATGAATACGCCATGCGCACGGAAGTGGGCGACACGGTGCGCATTTACTTTGGCGTGGGCGGGCCGAATAAAATTTCCTCTTTGCACATGATTGGTGAGATTTTTGACCGGGTTTATCCGATGGGTTCTCTGAGTTCAACGCCGATAGAAGATGTGCAAACGGTGATGGCGCCACCTGGTGGAGCGACGGTAGTGGAATTGACGATGGATGTGCCAGGCAAATACGTCATGGTGGATCATGCCTTGAGCAGAGCGGAGCGGGGACTGTTGGGCTATCTCTATGCGGAAGGCGAAGAAAACCCGGAGATATTTGGCGCTGACGGATTCCCAGAGGAATCGGGGCATTAGTTTCAAAAGTTCAACTTCTCCAAGAAGTTGAACTTTTGACTGTTGAATCATGCGTAAGAAACTGTTGTTACTGCTGCTGGTGGGCTGGCTGACGGCCGTTCTCCCCGCCTGCACCTCGCCTCAACCCAACGCAGAGAGTGAGCAGGTCAGTGGCGCCTGGGCGCGGCCGACAGAGGAACCTGTGGCGGTGGATGATTTAACGCTGGCTTCGTTAACGGCCGTTTCTGAGGGTCGTTTTGTGGGAGACGTCGTTAATCCACCCGTGGCCGTGCGTGATTTTACTGCGCCCAGCACCCGCCAGGATGTTTCGCAATTAAGTGACTTAAACGGCCGTTGGCGCCTCATCTTCTTCGGCTACATGCATTGCCCCGACTTCTGCCCCATGACCCTGGTCGATTACAAAAATGCGAAAAAAGCGCTTGGTGAAGCGGCGGCCGATGTGGATTTTGTCTTCATCAGCGTAGACGCCGCGCGAGATTCTGTAGATAAAATGCAGCCCTATCTGGCTAATTTTGACTCCGATTTTGTCGGTTTTGCCGCCGATGATGAAACCCTGGCCCACATTCAGCCCGACTATGGCTTCTACTACCAACGGCGACTGGAGAGCGGCTCCCAGTCTGTGTACACCATTGATCATTCCACCCGCTCCTATCTGCTAGATCGGGAGGGAGTGCTGCGAGCCACCTTTGCCTACAAAACCACTCCCAATTCAATAGCCGAGGCGCTGGATTGGTATCTGGCGCATGAATAAGAGGCAGAGGAGCCACATCTTGATTTAGATCAAGGCTTAAATCTTATTGACTGGATATGCTGGTATCCTATTAAATGATTGTCGTGAGTGGGGCGGGCGGAGAAACGGCCGTTACTGCCACGACCTAAGGAGAATGCCTATGACCCACATTATCACCCGGCTGTGCTTGCGTGATACCGCTTGCGTGGAGGTTTGCCCGGTGGAATGCATGATATTGGGACAGCCAGAAGCTGAATGGCCCTGGCTGTATATTGATCCTGATACCTGCATCGACTGCGGCGCCTGTGTGCCTGAATGTCCCTATGAAGCGATCTTCCCTGAGGAAGAGGTGCCTTTTGCTTATGAGGCCCCGCCCGGCGTCTGGGTGAATGGTTTGAAAGAACTATTGCCAGATGGCCAGCCGTTTGAAGGACAAATTGACGGCAACGAAGTCAAGTTGTTGAATGCCAAGCAGCTCCAGGGTGGCGAAATCTTGGACCTGACGGAAGACATCATGCCTAACTATGAGTTCTTTTCCGAAGGGCCAGGGTACGACGCACTGGATATGTAAGCCAATTTCTCATGACCTGACAAGTTCTTTAAGCGTGTTTAATAAGCATACACGCTGGTAAAAACTTGTCAGGTCTGAAGGATGTGAAGCCCCGAAACATGATGCGCTTAACAGCTTCATATTTTTCATCAAAAACGCCCTTCTCAGGGCCTCTTTAAGCAAAACCACCGCTTATTTATTCGATGAGATGGTATGTCTTTGCTTAATCCAACCTGGTTCACGCAGCTGCTCTTCATCCATCCTCATCTGCCGTGCCCGCAGGATGGCGCCTCGGCTCAAGTAGCCCACCAACTGCTGCGGTGCATCTCGTTTAACCACGGGCAAGCGGCCAATATCATGTTTGAGCAGTTTTTGCAGGGCGTCGCTCAATAACTCATCTTCATAAGTGACCACCAGTTTGGAGGCGCCTGCCTCAGAGACCAACTGCGCGCCACCCTCAACCATATCCAGCGCCCGCAATAGATCGCCGCGAGTAATGATACTTGTTAAACGGCCGTTTTCATCCACAATGGGAAAAGCCTGATGGCGCACATACGTGGCTTCTCCCTGGGCAATCGCCTCTGCCAGTTGAGCCACTGTCATCTCGCTTTTTAACGTCATAGGCTGGGGATCCATCATCACGCCCACTGCGATCTGTTGTAACACATCCGTCTCATACTCCTGTGGCACACGCAGACCGCGCCGGGACAGCTTTTCTGTCATGATGGTGTTGCGCATAAAATGCAGCGCCACGCCATCGGCGATAACGCCAACCAGCATCAGCGGCAAAATGGCGTGATAATCTTGCGTGATCTCAAAGCCAAAAATAATAAAGGCAAAGGTAGAGCGAGCAGATGCCCCAAACACGGCGACCATCGCCAATAAAGCAAACGCCCCTGGGTCTAAATGTAAACTGGGCGCCGCCATATTGAGCAGCATCGCCACAATGCTGCCCATGGCGGCGCTGGCCATAAACATGGGCGCCAGCAAACCGCCAGACGTACCCGACCCCAATGACACCAATAGAGCTAACGATTTGAAGATCATTAAGCTGAATAAAACGCTCAGAGTTAATTGATTGTTGAGAATATCGCCAATGGCATCGTAGCCTACCCCCAAAACCATCGGGACAAAGTAACCAATGACACCCAGACAGAGACCCCCAATAACGGGCAACCAAAACTGGTTGACGGGCAACCGTTCAAAAAGATCTTCCGTCCAGTACAGAGCGAATTTAAAACCAAGCGCCACGAAACCACATAAAATGCCGAGCAAAACGTAAAATGGCAGCGCCTGAGGAATGCCAAAGTTTGGGTTGGTGACGTGAAAAAGTGGCTCACCGCCGACCAGAGGCATACGCACGGTGGTGGCGACTACGGTGGCAATGACCAGGGGAATAAAGGAACGCGATTTGAACTCGAATAGAAGGAGTTCAATGGCGATAATGACGGCGGCAATGGGGGTGTTAAAAGTGGCGGCCATACCGGCGGCCGCTCCACAAGCGAGCAGTACTTTCCGTTCAACGGCCGTTGTCTGTATCACCTGCCCCAATATGGATCCCAACGCGCCGCCTGTTTGAATGATCGGCCCTTCTGCGCCAAACGGCCCCCCTGTGCCAATGGCGATGGCTGTAGCAATGGGTTTATAAATAGCCACCCGGGGGTTAATGCGGCTGCTATTTTCTAAGATGGCTTCCATCGCTTCGGGAATGCCATGCCCTTTAATTTTGGATGTGCCATATTTTGCCATCAAGCTCACAATAAAACTGCCCATAGCCGGCACAATTAACATCCAGTAGCCAATTGGGTTATAAGTCAAATCGGTCAACTGGGTAGATACCTGCTGGAAAAAGACCAGGTTCCAAATTAAACCAATTAATTTGAACAGGACAAAAGCCACCAGGCCGGCCAGCGCACCGATAACGGCCGCTAAAACTGAAACATGAAGCAGCCGAAAAGCGCTTGCCGGATAAGCGTCTGGGTCATCCAGCGTATTTAATTTCAAATGATCAAACATTTTGTTCCTCACTAAACCAGAATTTTTGTCAAAAACATTATTTTGTGACATTATATATCGTAATACGATATTTATACAAGAATATTTGGCGTCATGGTTAACAGCGGTTATTGTAGGAGACAGACCATCATGGGCTGACTCAAAATTGTAGGTCGGATTAACAACCGATTTATAGTGGAGACAAAAATGGCACGACCGATTAACAAGGCAGAGTATGAAATGTTGGCGAATTTCCGTTACGCCTTGCGCCAGTTTATGCGCTTCAGTGAAACGGCCGTTCGCGCCGGCGGCATTACCCCTCAACAGCACCAGGCATTGTTGGCGATTGCTGGCTTTCCTGGCCGCGAGCAAGTGACGATGGGTGAATTGGCAGAACGGTTACAGATTCGGCATCATAGCGCCGTAGGGCTGGTGGATCGTCTGGTGTTGCAAAATTTAGTGGTGCGAGAATCAGGCGAAGTGGATCGGCGCGAGGTGTATATTTCCCTCACGCCTCAAGGGAATGGCATATTGGCGCAACTCTCAGCCACGCATCGTGAAGAGCTGCGCCGCATTGGTCCTCAACTGAATCTGCTTTTGCAACAGCTTACGCACGATGAGATGTCAGTGTAAATTGTAATTGGAAAGTTCTTTTTGTTGACCAGGATCATCGCTTCCCTTTACAATCAAGGGAAGCATGGGATGCATTTTGTCTGAGAAATAAATAAGAGAGAGTAGTATGTCAATACGTCGTAAAACGCCTGTAGAGATAGAAACAGTTGAACCGGCAGCCTGTTCAGTGGAGTTACGTTCGTCCATCTTGCACCAGACGCCGTTTTTTCAGGGCTTATCACCGGCCAAGATAGCGGCTGTTAATGAACAGTTCCGGGAATTCGGCTACCAACCGGGCGCATCCATTTACCTTAGTGGGGAAAAGGCCGCGAATTTATACGTCGTGGCCTCTGGGCAGGTGAAATTATTGCGTCACTCTATGAGCGGGCAAGATGTGCTGTTGGATATTCTCCAGTCAGGCGACTATTTCGGCAGCCTGACCGCTTTGGCTGATGATGTCTATCCAGAAACGGCGGTGGCGCAAACGGCCGTTTGCGTACTCGCGATTAGAGTCGAAGCCTTCCGCGCTTTATTACAACAATATCCCTCTGCGGCGCTGGCGGTGCTAGACGTCACCGCCAAACGACTGCATGACACACAAGAAACCGTGCGCCGCCTCAGCGTTAATTCCGTTGAACAGCGCATCGCCGCCGTTTTGCTTAAATTGGCCGACAAACTGGGCGAGATCACCGACGAAGGCATTCTCATCCAAATGGCGCTTTCCCGCGATGACCTGGCTCAAATGAGCGGCACGACGACCGAAACAGCCAGTCGTATTATCAGCCAGTTCCAGAAAGCGGGTCTGGTTCACAGCGGCCGGCAGTGGCTTGCCCTGACGGACAAAGCAGGGCTGCAAGCAATTGCCGACATAGATACCACCCCCTGAAATAGAGCGACGCCCTACACCCTGACTCAAAAATACCAAGTCCTTACTATCTGGTTGGGGACTTTTTTTATACCAGTTACCGTTAATTAAGCTAGATCATGTAACGGCCGTTCCTCTTCTGCTAACATACTTGTATAACCATATCTATATAAACGAAAACCTGGGAGCGCGGACAGCTTGTCCGCCCTCTCATTTTCAGAGGAGACAAACCCATGAAAACTATACTTAGAAGTCAAGACTTATCCTGCCCCTCCTGTGTGGCAAAAATTGAAAAGGCGCTGCAAGGCGTTGAGGGCGTCACCGCCGCCAAAGTGCATTTCAATACCGGCCGTATCGAAATTGAACACGATCCAGCCACCGCCCCCGCGTCGGCACTGGTGCAAACGGTGCGCGAGAGCGGTTACGAATCGACCGTTGCCCCATTTTAGAAATCCGCAGATGGCCTGAGGCTTTCTTAAAAAACGAATCATCCATTTGATACAGGGGAAAGCCTTTGAGCCATTCTGTTTCCCCGTTTTTACGGACAATTATTTTTTGGAATGGCTAAGAGCGAGAGGCGTTATTTCTGCCTCTCGCTTTCACTATTGATACGAGGAGTCAAAGTTTATGATGCAACTAAAACAAAGTTGGCAGTCGCCCAGACAACGCCGCCAACTGTTAACCATCGTTTCCGGCTTATTCATCTTGCTGGCATTGGCGAGTAAATATCTGCTGGATCAGACAACGTGGCACAATGGCTTCATGGCCGCCGCGGCCCTGGTGGCTGGCTCAGACATCGCCCAACGCGCCTGGCACAGCTTGCGCCAACGCCACGTCAGCATCGAGCTGCTGGTCACCATTGCCGCCACCGGCGCTCTCATCATCGGCGAATATTGGGAAGCGGCGGCCGTCACCTTCCTCTTCCTCTTTGGCGCATACCTGGAAGCACGCACCCTCAACCATACCCGGCAAGTGCTGCAAGGGCTGTTGGCCTTGGCGCCCACCACCGCCATTGTGCTGCGCAGCGGCCAACAAACAGAAGTGATGCCCCACGAGGTAGTTATTGGCGAAACGGTGCTGGTTAAACCAGGGGCTAAAGTGCCAGTGGATGGGCGGGTAATAGACGGCCGTTCTGCCATTGACGAAAGCGCCATCACTGGCGAGTCGATACCCGTAGAAAAAACAGCGGGAACGGCCGTTTATGCCGGAACCGTCAACCAGGCGGGCTTGCTCAAAGTAGCCGCTACCGGCGTGGGCGCAGACACCACCCTGGCCCGTATCATCCGCCGCGTCGAAGAGGCGCAAGAAGAAAAGGCGCCCACCCAGCGCTTCATCGAGCGCTTCGCCCGTTGGTACACCCCGTTTATCATCCTGCTCAGCGCGGGCGCTTACCTGGTGACGCAGAATATAGAGTTGGCGCTGACGCTGCTCGTTATCGGTTGCCCGGGGGCCTTGGTCATCTCCACTCCCGTGTCGATTGTGGCCGGGATTGGTCGGGCGGCTAAAGGCGGCATCCTCATCAAAGGGGGTGAATACCTGGAGAATGCGGGTAAGATTTCAGCGTTAGCCCTGGATAAAACAGGCACACTCACGGCGGGTCGCCCTGTTGTCACTGATGTTATCGCGTTACAAAGCGCTGCGGTGACGGGAGACAAGGGCGAGGTCAACCTCATTGAAGCGCGGCAGGAGGTTCTTTACTGGGCGGCCATTGCCGAATTAGGTTCTGAACATCCGTTGGCGCAAGCTGTTACCGATGCCTGGGAATCGGCCGATCCTCTGCCCCACGCTGATGAGTTTGAAACATATACAGGACTCGGTGTGCGCGCCCTGTACGCCGGCCATGAGATTGGGGTGGGTACGCCACAGTTGATGGCGCAGATGGCTGTTTCCGTGCCAAATCTGGTGCATAGGCAGCTGGATGAATTGCGTGAGGATGGGAAAACGGCCGTTCTCGTCGCTTTAGATGGAGTGATCATCGGCATGCTGGGCATTGCTGATCAATTACGCCCCAACGCTTCGGAGATGGTGCGCAGACTACACGCCACGGGCCTCAAGAAGATTATTATGTTGACCGGCGACAATGCCCTGACAGCCCAGGCTATCGCAGATGAAGCGGGCATAGACGAGGTCTACGCCGCCCTTTTGCCTGAAGATAAGCTGGCGATTATTAAGCAGTTGCAAGCAGAAGGGGAGGTGGTGGCCATGATTGGCGACGGCATCAACGACGCCCCAGCCCTGGCTGCGGCCGACATCGGCATCGCTATGGGGGCCGCCGGTACGGATGTGGCCATTGAAACGGCCGACATCGCCCTGATGACCGACGACCTGCTCAAAATTCCAGAAGCGATTCGGCTTTCCAAAGCGACGCTAAACAATATCCGCCAAAATGTGGTCATCGCCCTGGCAACAGTGGCTTTCCTACTGGTAGGCGTCATGCTGGGCCAGGTGCATATGGCCGAAGGCATGTTGATCCATGAAGCGTCGGTGATGATTGTTATTCTAAACGGGATGCGCTTGCTGCGAACCTGATCGCTAAATCCGACAAAAGTCGGCGACGCCACCTTGCTCGCCAGTTAAGCTGTAGCGATTGAATAGCTAATTGTTTTATAAGGCCGATAAAAGCCAAAGGAATGGGTGAAATGACGACGATAGACGCACAGAGGGAAAAGCAGCTTAGTAGAAATCAATGGATCAAAATAGGCGCAGTCACGGCCGTAGCCAGCGTTGTGGCGGTACTCATTACGCAAGCGATTGCCCTCGCCATATGGCCGGATAGTGTTCTTTTCAAGCCCTTAGAAAGTTATCCACGAACGGCCGTTTTCACAATCATACCGGTCATCATAGCCACCGCCCTGTTAGCCTGGTTGGTTGGCAATAAGCCGCATCCGGTGCAGACCTTCATAAAAATTGCCGTTGTTGCCTTGCTGCTTAGTTTCATTCCCGATTATTTCCTCCCCGTTCCCTATAGAACATTCCTGACCAGTTCTATCGCTGCTTTGCTACATGTGGTGGCCGCCATTGTCACGGTATTTGTGCTGATAACCGGTTATCAACGGCAGGCAGAACGGTCATAAACGACATTTTCTGGGTGAAACAGCATGGGGAAAGGAGCAGATCATGCAAAAAGAGAAGAGCATCCAACCGGATAGCCCGGATGCAACGCCCATACAAAAGCTGCTCATCAGCGGCTTCATCACGTTGACGCCAGATAGTGACCCGACCTTGCTGCAACGCGGGATGGCTGTTTTGGCGCAAGATAAAGTCGACGTGGGGGCAGTGGCGGCTGTGGTGCTGAATTGTGGTAGACAGGAACTCACTCATTTCTTATTGGGGCAGATACCGCCAACGGCCGTTTACCGCCTGATACCTCTCTCCCTGATTGACAGGCTTGATGGCGAAATGGTTTGGCTGCACATACCGAGCGATAAGGTAAGCACACTGCCTCTTCACCAATCTGATTGCTAAGGGATCGTTTACAAATAATTTTTGACAAAAAACGAACCCTCAAGGCTTGCCCGTTTACCAAAGCCCAAAGTTGAAAATGGGCAAGCCTTAAACCCGACAAAAGTCGGCGACGGCCGTTCTTGAATCCGTTATGCTTTCTAAAATAATAAAAAGGACAAATAAATGACTGAAGCAACTTTATTCCCCAACTGGCAAGACAAAGTTGTCTACGAAGCCGATGGCCCCCACCCCCAGCCACAGGTTTTAATGGTAGACGACAAAGTGAAAGTCCTCGTGGCCGGCTTAGAGCCAGGCCAACAAATCCCTGAACACCCTGAAGCAGCGTCTGTGTACTATTTCCTGGCCGGCAGCGGCTGGATGCTGGTGGATGGCGAACGATGGCCTGTGAGCGCGGGCGCCATCATCACGATGCCGGCGGGAACCGTGCGCGGCCTGGAAGCTGAAACGCGCCTGGCTTTTTTGGCCACGCGCATTGCCTAAATGAATAACCTTTTAATCAAATGGAGAGAAAAATGAACAAACAAACCTTGATCGACAATTTAAACGAAGATTTGGCGGGTGAACTGAGCGCCATCATCCAATACCTGACCTATGCAGCGAAGGCAACCGGGCCTTACCGGCCCCAGTTAGCGCAGTTCTTCCTGACGGAAGTGGCCGACGAGCAGCTACACGCTCAATTCCTGGCGAACAAGATTGTAGCGTTGGGCGGTGAACCAGTTACCACGCCTCGTCCGGTAACGGCTGCCCATACAAACAAGGAGATGCTAGAAGCAATCGTAGTGGCCGAACGAAAAGCCACGGCCGATTACACCCAACGCGCCCGCGAAGCCGAATCATTCGGTGACAAGGGATTGGCGGTACAGTTAGAAGATATGGTGCGCGACGAAAGCGGCCATGCCGAAGAGACAGAACGTATTTTACGTGACTGGCCGTTATAGCTAGAGCGAGAGCAAGAGGGGAATACCGTCCTCTTGCTCTTGCTCTATCCTCTCACTATTTGGAGGTACGTATGAATCTTTATTTTTTGATGACAGCTTTATTTGTGGGTATGGCTGGTTTGATGGCGGCAGATGCGGCGCTGACGAGCTTTACCCTTTTACCCTGGTTTAACGGGCTGCGCTGGCTGCGCATCCATTTTATTACCCTGGGGGCGATTACGGAGATGCTCTTCGGGCTGCTGCCAGCCATTGTGGCTATTCAAGTGGGACTACCGCGCCCCAAGTTTCGCTGGGACATTTGGCTGACGTTGAATATCGGTCTGTTGACGCTGCTGGTGGGCATCCCTATCATAAACCAGGCGTTGATATTCACGGGTGGCACGCTCGTTTTCATTGCCACGACGCTGCTCATTATTCAATTATATGAAATGAAAGCGAGCCGACCGGCATCTATCACAGACAACGGCCGTTCCCATAACGGCCGTAAATTCTACATCGTAGGCTTGAGCTACTTTTTGCTCGGGATCATCGTGGGCACCGGGTTGTGGCTAGGCTGGAGCAACTGGCTGCGCATCGCCGTACCCGTTGAAGTGCATATTCATGCCAACAATTGGGGTTTCCTGACGATGGTCTTTGCCGGATTGATTGTAGATATGTACCCGGTCTGGGCGAAACGGCCGTTAGCCTGGCCGCGTTCTATCACCCCCATCTTCTGGATGCTGACCATCGGCGCTCTGGGGTTGGTCATCGGTCCCTGGATTAAATCCAACTGGTTCTCCGTGCCGGGCATCATCCTCTTCCTCTCTGCCACCATCTGGCTGCTGTTGAATGTGATTAAGCCGCTGTGGGGAGATAAAGAAGCGTGGTCGCGGCCGGGGCTGTGGCATATTGTGACGGCTTACTGGTGGATTTTAGCGCCAGTGCTGGTAGCTCCGTTGATTATTCTACAAGTACCCGGTTTTCCTGGGGTAGGTATTGAGGCAAACGCCCCCCAGGCGCTCATCTATGGCTGGGTGTTTCAATTTGGCTACGCCTTCATTCCCTTCTTCTTCTACCGCCTGTTCCTGCCCCATGAACCGGCCCAATTAGGCGGCAGTTGGTTCAGCCTGGTTACGGTGAATTTAGGTGGCTTCTTCTTGTGGGCCAGCATTTTCCTGACCGCCTATCAGGGCGTTTTACATGGCACGGCTTATGTTCTGTGGACGCTTTCCATCATTCCCATCGTACTCTCCTTGTGGCAAATTATGCGCCGGGGATTGGCGACGATGGACACCGGAGAAATTTTGCTGGAAGGGTCTCCAGCAGGCGATTAATTTGGGTATGGCTTGTGGTTGTGGTGTGAGTTTAGCGGATTCACCGATAAGGAACGAGAATTAAATAACCAGTACAAAATTTAATTCTCGTTCCTTGATTGAGGTTGATGATAATGTGCTTTTGTATGTTATTTAATTGTCAGCCCTAAGGAGAGTACAAAATGAATTCAAAACTTTCTAAAATAGCCGCTATCCTCGCCTGGATTATCGGGCTGATGGCGGTTGTAGCTGGTGGGAAGGTGCTGTCGGGTATACCGCCTGGCTATTATGTGATTGATTGGCTGCCCATCTATAACTTCAGTGTGGGGGTGGTGACGGTGCTGGTAACGGCCGTTCTCATTTGGAGAAACAGTCGTTATGCTTTCCCAGCCGGCATCGCTACCCTCACCGCCAATATCCTGGTCATGCTCGTGCTGCTGACCGCTTATGCGGATGTAGTGGCTCGGGATAGTATCGTGGCGATGACGGTGCGTATCACGGCCTGGATCATTATTTTGACGCTCATGGTTGTGGCGCGAAAGAGAACAAAAAGCATCATGATATAGTTGCAGCGGAATGCGTTTGTTAACCGTCCGTCCCCTTAAAAAGCGCCTGAAGATTTAACGAAGGCGCTTTTTTGTGGCTGGCCAGTGACACGTATTTACGCGCTAAGGCGTCTTTGCCTGCGCCATGTACCGTACTGATCAAGCCCAGCGCTTCCCCCAATTGAGAAGGCTCACATTCAGCGATAATTTGCCGCCAAACCGCTTCTTCTAACACGTTAAACGCCGCCTGCACCTCTTGCAGACCAAACCCGGCGATAAAACGCTCCTGGGCCAACTGCTCCGCATAGCTGACAACGGCCGTTAAATCTTTGTTTTGAATGCCTTGCCGCGTGAGACTATACAGCTTTTGCAAGCGTATTTCGTTTTGCGCCATGCCATCTTTGTCATAATGGGGCAGGCGGGAGCGCGCCAGGGCGCTGTTTGCCTGGCTCAGAATTTCCGCCTCTTTTTGTTCAAGTATCTGGTTAAGGTTCATCTACTCTCCTGAAAACAGCATCGAATTGTCACGAACTGTGCTGAGCAACGCCGCCGCATTAACCCAAATTTTTGTTGAATAAGACCAAATAATTCGCGAAAATCACCGTCTTGGTCTGCCAGGTAGATTAACCCAGATCGATTATTTAGCCCAAATTCGGTGGCGCCGTGCCCCAAAAGAGCTAATCCTTTTCCCCACAAACCCAGCCCAAAATCACTCCTTTTTCATCCTTTGTGCCCATTGTGACGGATAGAAATTCCTGACAGGTCCAGCTATCTTATCTTACATGGAAGAGGATTGTCGGGTATTTCTAATTGGGGATTCCCTGTTTACCGAAACATTGGCGCAGATGCTGTCAGAGGCAGAGCGCGTGTGCATAGTGGGCACGGCCGTTTTCGCTACATTGGATAAAACGGCCGTTACCCAGGCGAATCCCCACGTCATCATCATCGCCGACAGTGAACAGCCACAGGACATATCGACAACGATCCTCGCTCATTTCCCGGACATCCCCATCATCAATGCGGACCTGAGTCGTGATTACGTCCAGGTTATCACCAGCCGCCGTGTCGGTACGCGCCGCGATGACCTGTTGACGGTGATTCGATCTTTAGCGGTATGAGCGGGTAAAGTGGCAGATGGTAGCTGGTAAAGGAGTGCGTCACCCTGCAATCCACAGCCCACAATCCACAATCCACAACCCCGCAATCTAAAAAATTGGAGAAAATGTATGAGTAGACAAACCAATCAATCACCCGAACTACCCTGGGATAAACGGCCGCTTTCGGTTCGTGATCTGGCCATTACAGTGGGCGTCCTCATTTTTGCTTGTATCGCCTCGGTCGCCTTGCTTGCCTTTGCCCTGCGCAATCAGATGAGTACCGTCTCAGCGACCAGCCAGACAGCGGCGGAAACGACATCATCATCATCAAGTCAATCCGTCGCCCAAGGTGCGGCCGGGCCGGGCCAGGCAATTTTTGAGGAAAAGTGTGTCATCTGTCACACCATTGGCGCCGGTGTCCTGGTTGGTCCCGACCTGGAAGGCGTCACAGAGCGCCGCGATAGAGCCTGGCTGGCGCGCTGGATCGCCGAACCGGACAAGATGCTGGCGGAAGGCGACCCCATCGCCACCCAATTGCTGCAAGAGTTTAACAACGTCCCCATGATCAATTCGCAGCTGTCGCCAACGCAGGTGGAAGATGTGTTGGCTTATTTGGAAAATCCTGGGGGGCCGGTATCGGTAACGGCCGTTGTCCTTCCTGAAGGGGATCCCGCCCGTGGCGAAGCCCTCTTCATCGGCGCCACCAGCCTGGAAAACGGCGCCCCGCCCTGCATAAGCTGTCACTCTACAACCGGCGTCGGCCCTTTGGGCGGCGGCACATTGGGACCTGACTTGACCAATGTCCATGCTCGTTACGGCGAAGCCGGGCTGCCCACCACATTGCAAAGTCTCCCCTTCCCCACCATGCAAGGCGTTTTCGGCGCCAGACCCTTAACCGACAACGAAGTCGCCGACTTATTCGCCTATTTTACCCAAACGAATCAAGCCACAGCCCAAGCGATAAACTACACCTTTGTCATCATTGGTCTGGTCGGCTTTTTTATTCTGATGCTGTTGAGCCAGCTGTTCTGGCGCAAACGATTAAAAGCTGTACGTAAGCCCCTACTTGGAGGAGCAAAATGAGTTGGATAAAAGATATCGTTGACCCCAAAACCCGCCAATGGGAAGAGTTCTATCGCAATCGCTGGCAGCACGACAAAATCGTGCGCAGCACCCACGGCGTAAACTGCACCGGTGGCTGTTCCTGGGGCGTCTACGTCAAAGATGGCGTCATCACCTGGGAAATGCAGCAAGTAGATTATCCCAAATTAGCCAAGCACCTGCCCCCGTATGAACCACGCGGCTGCCAACGCGGCATCTCCGCCTCCTGGTACATCTACAGCCCCATCCGGGTGCGCTACCCCTACATGCGCGGCGCCTTGATAGATTTGTGGCGAGATGCCCGCGCCAAACATGATGATCCGGTAGCAGCCTGGCAATCTATCGTCGATGACCCGGCCGCTCGCAGCAGTTATCAACAAGCCCGAGGCAAAGGCGGCTTCCGTCGCGTTTCCTGGGATGAGGCTTTGGATTTAATCGCCGCTTCCAACGTGCACACCATTAAAAAATATGGCCCGGACCGCATTGTTGGGTTTTCGCCCATTCCCGCTATGTCGCAGTTGAGCTACGCCGCCGGTTCGCGCTACTTACAGCTCAGTGGTGGCGTCAACCTCAGTTTCTACGACTGGTACTGCGATCTGCCGCCCGCCTCTCCCGAAGTCTGGGGAGAACAAACGGACGTGCAAGAAAGCGCCGACTGGTACAACGCTAAATTTATCATTTCCATGGGCTCCTGTCTGAATATGACCCGTACCCCAGACGTCCATTTTATTTCTGAAGCGCGTACCAACGGCTCCAAGTTTGTGGTCTTCGCCCCCGATTTCAGCCAGGTAGCCAAATATGCCGATTGGTGGATTCCGATCAATGCCGGTCAGGATTTAGCCTTCTGGATGGCCGCCAATCATGTCATTTTGACCGAGTATTACGTCAAAAAGCAGACCCCTTCCTTTAACGCCTACATCAAACAATATACCGACTCCCCGCTGCTGATACAGTTGCAAAAAAGCGCGGATGGGTATGAGGCGGGGCGTTTGTTGCGTGCGGATAGGATCGGCCGTTATCAGGACGAGGAAAACGGCGAGTGGAAATTCTTGATGTATGATGCTCAAAGCAACGATGTCAAGATGCCCAAAGGGACGGTCGGCCACCGCTGGCAAGAACAAAAAGGGCAGTGGAACCTGGAACTGAAGGATGGGCTGGACGACTCACCCATTGATCCCCTGCTCACTTTTCTCGACAACGCTGATGAAGTCGTGCAGGTTGGGTTTGAAGATTTCTCCAACGAAAACCAGATCGTGCGGCGTGGTGTGCCGGTCAAACAGATTGAGACCCGTGAAGGTCAGGTCGTCGTCACCACCGTCTTTGACCTGCTGATGGCGCAATTTGGCGTCAATCGTGGCTTGGCCGGCGCTTATCCAGAGAGTTACGATGATGCCGCCACCACCTATACCCCCGCCTGGCAAGAAAAATTCTCCGGCATAGACAAAGAGACCGTTATCAACTTCGCCCGTCAGTTCGCGGATACGGCCGAAAAGACAGATGGACAATGCACGGTCATCATCGGCGCTGGCGTCAACCATTGGTATCACAATAACCTGATTTACCGTTCAGCCATCACCGGCTTAATGTTGACCGGCTGCATCGGCAAGACAGGGGGTGGCCTGGCGCACTACGTCGGTCAGGAAAAATTGGCCCCCGTTTCCATTTGGAACACCATCGCCATGGCCAAAGATTGGGGTGGGCAAGCACGCCTGCAAAACGCCCCCACCTGGCACTATGTCCACTGCGATCAATGGCGTTACGAAGGCGGTTTCGCCAAGTATAGTTCCGTGGATGGCAAAAATGCCTATACCGAGGGCCACACAGTTGACGCTAATGCCCGCGCCGTGCGTATGGGCTGGCTGCCTTTCTACCCCCAATTTGAGCGCAACAGCATCGACATTGTGCAGGATGCCCGGCAGGCCGGCGCTAAAAACGATCAGGAAGTGATCGATTATGTGGTTAAGCAGCTTAAAGATCGCAAATTACGCTTTGCCGCCGAAGACCCTGATAAGCCGGAAAACTGGCCGCGCGTCTGGTTCATCTGGCGCGGGAATGCCTTAATGGCCAGCGCCAAGGGGCACGAATATTTCTTGCGCCATTACCTGGGTACGCACACCAATGCCATCGCCGACGAAGAGGTCAGCAAAGAGATGCTTGAGGAAGTCGTTTGGCGTGACCCGGCGCCAACGGGCAAGCTTGATTTAGTGGTAGACATCAACTTCCGCATGGACACCTCGGCGCTCTACTCCGACATTGTGCTGCCCACCGCGCACTGGTACGAGAAGAATGATCTCAATACCACCGACCTGCACTCCTACATCCACCCTCTCTCCGAAGCGGTGGCGCCCAACTGGGAGTC
Organism: uncultured Ardenticatenaceae bacterium; assembly: GCA_964643965.1. Lineage (GTDB taxonomy): Bacteria > Chloroflexota > Anaerolineae > Promineifilales > Promineifilaceae. Next base: position 2,087 of record CAZXVH010000021.1, on the reverse strand, counting down.
GCGCAGCGATTGGGAAATCTTTAAATTATTTGCCCAACGACTGAGTAAACTGGCCGAGACGCATCTGCCGGAACCCGTCCAAGACCTGGTATGTTCCCCCTTGAGTCATGATTCACCGGCCGAGATTGCCCAACCAGAAGTGAAGGATTGGGCTAAAGGGGAGTGCGAACCAATCCCTGGTAAGACGATGCCTGCCATGAAAGTGGTGGAGCGCGATTATGTCAATTTGTCTAAACGTTTCATCTCATTTGGTCCCGAGGCTCGCAATAAAGGCATTGGCGCACATGGCGTCCATTGGCAAATCGAGGATATGTATGATGAAATGCTGGAAACCCATCCGACGGTGGAGTGGGAGGAAACGAAATATCCCTCGCTGGATGATGTGAGACATGCCGCCAACGTCATGTTGCGCCTGGCGCCTGAGACCAATGGTGAATCCGCCTATCGCGCTTACCAGTCACACGAAAAAAATGTAGGGCTGCCCCTGGCTGACCTGGCAGAAGCAACACGCGGCGTGACGATGACGTTTGAGGACATCCAGCAGCAACCGCGCCGTCTGCTTACCAGTCCTTGCTGGTCGGGTTTAACGAATAACGGCCGTGCCTATTCACCTTTTACCGTCAGCGTGGAGCGCCTGGTTCCCTGGCGCACGCTCACCGGCCGGCAGCAGTTTTACCTGGATCACGAAGGGTATCTCGGCTTCGGTGAACATCTGCCCACCTACAAGATGAAGGTCAGCCCGCTACTGTATGGCGACCTGGATAAAACCCAGGCTGAAGGGACAAGCGTCACCCTCAACTATCTGACGCCACATGGTAAGTGGCATATCCACTCTACCTATTACGACAACCATCGGATGCTCACCTTATCACGCGGCATGGAACCGCTGTGGATGAATGACCAGGATGCGCTTGAAATCGGCATTGTGGATAACGATTGGGTGGAAGCTTACAACGACCACGGCGTGGTGGCCACCCGTGCCGTCGTCAGCGCCCGTGTACCGCGTGGCGTCTGTATCTTTTACCATTCACCGGAGCGCACGATCTCGGTGCCGAAGTCGCCTTTGCGCAACAATCGCCGCGCTGGTGGTCACAACAGCCTGACGCGCACCCGGCTCAAACCGGTCTTGATGATGGGCGGCTATGGTCAGTTTACCTTTGGCTTCAACTATTGGGGCCCCACCGGCGTTAACCGCGATACGCATGTCATGGTGCGCAAGATGCCGGGTAAACCGCAGTTTTAGGAGAGTTCCCCATGAGCGGGGCGGATCACAATGAATAAAAACCTGGGAGCGCGGTCTGCCAGACCGCAACGGGCGGACAAGCTGTCCGCGCTCCCGGGTACAAAGGAGCAACGATTATGAATGTACGCGCACAAGTTTCGATGATGTTCCACCTGGATAAATGTATTGGCTGCCATACGTGCAGTATTGCCTGCAAGAACATCTGGACTGATCGCCAGGGCACAGAGTATATGTGGTGGAATAATGTGGAGACCAAGCCAGGCACCGGTTATCCGACGCAGTGGGAAAATCAGGACAAATACAAAGGTGGCTGGGAGAAAAACAATGGTCATATCAAGCTGCGGGTGACTGACAAGGTACGCGGTTTCACGAACTTATTTCACCAACCCGCCCTGCCGACCATTGATGATTACTACGAGCCGTGGACTTATCAATATAGCGACCTGTTTGACGCCCCGGCCGGTGACGACCAACCGACCGCCCGGCCGATTTCGCTGATCACCGGCAAACCGATGGACATTGAGGCTGGGCCAAATTGGGATGATGATTTGGGTGGTTCGCCAGTCTACGCCGCCAATGATCCCAATTTTGACGCGCTTACCGAACCGGAAAAGCAAGCTTTCTTTGAGATGCAGCGTATGGTTTTCTTTTATCTGCCACGCATTTGCAACCATTGCCTGAATCCTGGCTGTGTCGCCGCTTGCCCTTCAGGAGCGCTTTACAAGCGGGGTGAGGACGGTATTGTTTTGGTGAACCAAAATGCATGTCGGGGTTGGCGCTACTGTGTGTCGGCCTGTCCTTACAAAAAAGTGTATTACAACTGGAAATCGGGTAAGTCTGAGAA
>CAZXVH010000020.1:22998-54670 GCA_964643965.1 uncultured Ardenticatenaceae bacterium | reverse complement strand
CAACTGAAAGATGAACTAAAATATTGGCGTCAAAACAGCTGGCCGATGGCGGATGTGCAGGCATTTTTTGACGATCTGGCGGCTGATTATGACGAGATCAATGAGGGGGCGCACTCCTATTTTCGCCGCTTTACTGATACGCTGCGGGTGGCCGACTTACCGGACCAGGCGTACCTCCTCGATTTTCAGGCGCGCTCCGGCAATGGCACGGCGGAGTTTTATAAGGCGGGCAAGGTGGGAACGGCCGTTTGCGCGGATGTCTCGCCGGAAATGGGTAAAATCTGCATGGAGCGTGTGCTGGCGGCCGGGCTTACGGCCGTGCGCTGGCAGCATATCACCAGTTACGAGTTTCCATTTGACACGGCCGAGTTTGATATCACCCTCTGCCTGGAAAGTGTCGAACATTTTGACCGCCCTGATTGGCTCATCAAAGAGCTGGGCCGCGTCACCAAACCAGAAGGCACACTCATTCTCAGTACGCCCAACTTTTTTTGGGAGCCGATGCATGCCCTGGCCGCGATTACTGGCTTGCACCATTCTGAAGGGCCGCACCGCTTTCAACGCCTGGCAAAGCTCAAGCAGTATATTAGCGAGGCCGGTTTCACCATTGAACATTGCGAAACCACCGTCCTTATTCCGGCCGGGCCACCCTGGTTTATCGAATTGGGCGGCTGGCTTGAAGACCGCACTAAAGAGAGCCTCATGCCCCGGATTGGTTTGCGACGTTTGTTCATTGGCAAGCGGTTGGAAGCGTGACGGTTAAGAGAGGATGAGTGAATGGCGAAGGCTTCGTTTTGGGGCAGGTCATATGCTTGCTCAAAGAAATTGAGGTATTCCCTATTCTTCAGGTTTCATAACCAGCGGCAAAAATAGCTGCTGTTCTACAATGTCAAACAAGAAACGCGTGTGGGCAAAGCCATATTCATTTTCCACGCTTAAGGAAATGCTTTGTGGTCCAACGGTGCGCCAACTGGCGGTGATGGTATCGCTGAGGCCGTTGGTATGGGTGATGGCGCCGGTTCCTGAGATATGCCAGGTGTAGGTGAAGGGGGCAACGGCCGTTACCGGGTTCACCATGGCTACAAAGGTCAGCGGTTCGCCGATGCGCCCCACCGCCGGGCCGGTGATGGTCACTGACTCGGGGCCGGCAGGCTGGCAGGGGGTGGTGAAGGTGGTGGAGGCGCTGTGGCTGGGGGAAACGGCCGTTATCTCATACTCTTGGCCCACGCTAATCGATTGCTCTAGCCATGACGTGTTAAAAGAGCCGTCATGGTCTGTGATGAGTGTGCGTAGATCGCCGTCGAAATAGAGGGCGACCTCTTCATCAAGGGGCCAATGGGCGCCGTTGACGGTTATCGTGGCGGTGGGCGTGGAACTACAGGTGGGCGTCACCGTAATCAAGGGCGTCGGCGGCAAAATGCCGGTCACGGTCAGCGGCCCCCAGATGTTGTCACTTTCAAGGGGTTCGGCGATGGTGCGCAGCGAATCGACCATGGCGTACACAGAGTGGGTGATGACATCGGGCGGGAAGCCAGAGGGCGCAGTGAGGGTGACAACCCGAGAAGATTGGGCGGCTAATGCAGAAACGGCCGTGTAGCCGCTGCTCTGATCCAGTGAAATATAGTCGTCGTTGATATGCGTTGGATTGATAAAAACGTCCACGTAAAACTGGCTGGTAATCGCTTCTTCGCCGGTGTTGCTGATGGTGGCGCGGAACACAACCGGGGTAGAGACGGTGATGGGCGGCGTCGTCGCCAGTTCCAGCGGGCCGATGGTGAGATTCGCCGGGTTTTCGATGCTGATCTGATGCGTGGCCGTCACCGGGCTGCCGCTGGCGTTTTGGGCGGTGACGGTGATCGTTTTCAGGCCACTGCTGGGCCACTGCCAGCTTTGTGTGGCAGTGACGCCGCCCGTTTGCGTGATGGTTTCCTGTCCGGTGGCGACCCAGGTGGTGGTGATGGGCTGCGTGGCGTAGGTGGGGAAGATGGTGGTGGTGAAGGCGTGGCTGCTGTTTATAAGACCAGTCACGGGGCCGCTAATGCTGACAGAGACCAGAGGGATGATATTTTGTCCGCAGGAGGCGTCCCAGCCAATGAAGGTCAGTAAGAGCCACTCATTGCTTTCGCTGTAGCCGATGATGCGGAACAGGCCAAATTGCGCGGTCTCAATATAGGACGTATTGTCGGGCAGGGTGATGGGCGTTTCAAAATCGGTGACGGGCAGACGAATGAGGCGGTTAAGATCGATATGGCTTTGCAGGCTGGTTTGTACGGCGGTATTGGTGAGAACGGCCGTTTCGTTCAGCGTAATCCTATCTCCCAAATGCAAGGCTGTATCGTATACATTGCCTGGTTCCATATAGCCACGCACCACGTAGGGGTAGGGTGGCAGCGGCGTACCGCTGTCACCATGATCAGTGTAATCTTGGCTGTTGCCGGGCCAGGCGAGGCTGTTGCCCCATGTCTGCCCGCCCGGATCAATGCCGGTGTTCCAACGCAGCGCATAGGCGTCGAGGTTATCGAGGGAGAACCAATAAAGTGAGCCGGACGAAGCGTCAGTTAACGCTACATCAGGCACATGATCTGCAAAGCTGTCATAAGCGGGCAGCGCCGTTGGATAGGAAACTTGAGCGGCTAGAGCATTGTAGACAGATTGATTTAAGGAGCGGCGGCTGCTTACCGGCGCAATGGGGAAGGCGGTGCAGCCTTGATCAGGTTGGATGATTGATTCTGGCTGTCTGATTAGCCAGGTATAGGTATCGTGATTGCCGGCGCGGTAGCGGGCCATGAGCCGGCCGCCGTAGAAGGGGGTGCAGACGGCCTGGTTATCCGGCTCGGCGGCGCAGGCGGCGGCGTCAAAAGTGGGGATGGTGATTTTGTAAGGGGGCAGCACCCACTGGTTGTTACAGGAGCCAACGACACAACGGCCGCTGGTATTATAATCAGGCGCATTATCCGGGTGTTCGGCGGGGTTGCTGCCAAAGAACAGGCTCCAATCTGATTCGGGCACCGTATCGAAGAAAAAGGTGGTGGGCGGCGAAGCGCCGGAATCGGCGTCAAACAGATTGACATATATGTCCTGTCCTGCATTTTCCGCTCCCACATCGAGCAGCGGTATATCCACAAAATTGACGTAGTTGTTGTTGGAAGGCGCTGCGTTCAAGGCAAAGACTTCAATGCCGTCAGAATCGTGAAGCGTAGGATCGTTGAGGATCTGAATATTACGGGTGTTGACATCGCTAGAAATATAGTCTACATAGTCGGGCGGGCCGGCCCAGATATCCCAGCCATTTTCTGATGCCCCGGAAACGGCCGTTACCGCCAAATACAACGAACGTCCACCCGTCACCGGGTCTATGATGATGTCGGGCGTGTCCTGGGTGAGATCCACTTCAAAGCTGCCAAACTCGGTGGGCACGGGCGCCGGTTGGTCATAAGCTATCTGGCCGCCGGGGGAAACCCAGTGCATATCGGTGAGATGATCGCCACTATCGCGTACCCCGTCTCCCACTTGTCCTGTATAGCGGGCCAGCGGTATTTCCACCGGATACGCATCTTCTGCGGGCGCCCAGTAAGAAAGTTCATAGCGGGTTTGGGTATTGTAACTGGGCGTATAGGAATATGGTCCGCCGCAGCCGCTGCCTGAGCCATTGCCTGTTCTATTTTCATCAATTCGCACAAACCACCAGGGATTGACTTGATCCAGAGGCAGATTCAGCAGCTCGTCTTCACGGGTATCTATGAGGCAAGGATCTATATTTGAGACGGTGCAAGAAAGCTGCTCTACGGCTGGCCGGCCGCTGTTGATCCAGGCATTGGTGTGGGCTACAGCAGTGGTGTAAGAGCCGCCATTGTTGTTGAGCTTATTGATAGAGTCGGGGTCGAACAGTTCCACGCGCACCACATCGTGGGGGTAATCGGCGGGAATGTTGATGCGATACTGATAAGTGTAAATGCCCGCGTAAAGAGCGCCATCTGGCTGCCAGTTTGGGTTGAGTGGCGAAAAGGGGTCGCCCATACTTGAACAGGAGAGGGGGCCAAAGACAGCCTGGTTATTGGTAGCCAGGACGCCGTTGGTATTTCGTTGAATAACCATTCCGCCGGGGGGCGTGTCCGTGATGACCGCCGGGCTTTGGGGCGCAGGTGAACTTTGAGCGCTTTGGGCGCTTTGGGCAACCCACAACAAGGCCATGAGAGAAAAGAGAGAGAGTGAGAGTAAAACGGCCGTTCGCTTAAACATAATCGTTCCTCCATAAGGTACTGGCTGGCGCTACGATCAACAAACAATGAAATTGACATCGACAGTATAGCAAATCATCATCAAAAATACCGCATACCTTGCCAATTCGTCACTTCGCCCTGGTCACTGAGCTTGTCGAAGCGCCACCTTGCCACTTTGCCCCACACCTTTTACAATCCCCCTATGAATTCACCGCAAGTTGATGTGGCGCAGTTGCAGCAGCGAGAACCCGAAGCCTGGAGCAGTTTGCTGCGTGAGATTTTGGCGACGGATGAGATAGTGGTAACGGCCGTTGCCATTGAACATATCCGCACCGCCAGCCGTGGCGCGTATGACCATCCCATCAGCCGTTATTTCCTCACCCTGGCGAACCACACCGACCCCATCACCTTCATCGGCAAATATACCAACCGCCGCGAAGCCTTGTTTTATCAGGAGTGGAGCCGGGAATTCCCGGAATTAACGTCGCCCTGCCATTACCTGCACCTCTCTGAGCAGGGTGGCTGGCTGATCTTGGCAGATGTTCCCAACGATATCCCGCCTCTTTTTTGGACGCCCCAACAGGTGGAGGAGATCATCGGGCAAATAGCGGAGGTGCATACCTTCTTTTGGCAGCAGACAGAGCCGCTCAGCGAGAGGGGTTTGCCCCATTTTGTAAATGACAAGGCGATGGCAAGGCAAGAATTGGCGGAAAAGCGGGGGAGTTATTTTGAGCATGACACACTGTCTGACCACGCGCTTCATCATGCCGGCCGCCTGGCAGAGACGTTTCTGAAGGCGAACAATGGTTTAATGGTGATGCGCAGCCTGGACGGTTGGCCGGGCATATTGAGTGAGACTCATTTAACGGCCGTTGCCGACCTGCTGGATGATCCTGTGCCCATGTTGGAGCCGCTCAAAAGCCTGCCGCTGACGCTGCTGCATGGCAATTTGCACTCCCACCATTGGCGCCTGACCTTGTTTCAGGAATGCTACTTATTAGATTGGCATCAGGCGGTCATTGGCCCCAGCGTTTTAGACTTGATCAGCTTTACCGAGCAGTTTGACCTGTTGTATGAAGATGATGAAAAGACGAAACTGATTGTACGACGGGAACGGCCGTTGTCCGACGAAACCATCATCGACAGCTACCTGATCACCATGTCCGCCCGCCTGGGTGAGCAGTTTGACGCCCGCGCCGTGCGTCGCGCCATCCCCGCCGCCCGCTGCCTGCACGTTCTCATCAACTGGCTCCCTGCCTTCGCCAACTGGTTCTCCCAAATGCCCAACAAATACACCTGGCAAAAAGTAAACCGCCTCACCGACGCCCAGTTGGCCGAAACCCCTTTCAGATCCATCATCCCCTTTCGCCCTTATCTGGCCGGCGTTTTCCAACGTTTCCTCCAAGCATATAAAACTCTATGACAGTTTTTACGTAGAGTGCCCTACAATCCTTTCTCCTTATCATCTTGGCTTGGCAAGATTGAATCAATCTATAATGGAGCATCAATTGGCAATAGTTGGCGACGCCTTAATTTTTGGACTTATCATGACGCTCATGATTGTCGGCCTGATCGGGGTACTCTTCCCGATACTGCCCGGTATTTTCATGATCTGGTTGGGCGTCTTTGTCTACGTCTGGCGCTACGGCTTTGAGGTCATCTCCTTAGGCTTGTTCTTGTTCATAACCGTTATCGTCCTCTTCGTCGGCGCTTCAGACCTCTGGCTGCCTATCTTCGGCGCTCGTAAAGTGGGGGCGGCCAAACGTACCATCATCACCGGCATGATCGGAGCCATTATCGGCTCCTTTATCGTGCCCATCATCGGTACTATTATTGGCTATGCCATCGGCGTCTTGCTCGGTGAATACCACAAACGCCGGGATTGGGATCAGGCGTGGCGGGCCAGCAAAGGGGGATTGGCCGGTTGGGGCATTGCTACCATTTTGCAGCTTGTGGGCGGTCTTTTGGTGATCATCATCTTTGCCTGGACCGTGTTGGCGGCCTGAGCATTGGCGCACGTTCTATCTCGTCCGCTTTGTTAAAATAGTGAGGTATTTATGGATGCAGATATTCTACAAACAATTGGTTTATATTTGGTGGGGGCAATGGGCGTCAGCTTCGTTTTGGGGCTTCTTTTGCTGCTGATCGTGATCCGGATGGCGCAGCGTATTGACGTACCACCTGGCGCAGACTTCACGGAAACGCTGCTCCATACCCCGTTTCTGGTGGTTATCATGGTTGATTTGTTGGATTTTTCTCTGGATATCCTGGCTGCGCCGGTAAGCTGGATGATTCTCGACCGGCTGGGTTTAAAAGCATTAAGAGGGGTGGCGGCCGTTGAAGGGCTGATTCCTTTTACCCAATTCATCCCCACCATGACACTGTGTTGGTTTGGCGCTCGTTTTTTGGGGTCAACTACCGGCGGCTCAAAATCAAAATATATTGTTGACCATTATGATTAAAGAGGATGCATGAAAATTAGAGATTAGAAATTAGAGATTAGATACTCGACCAATTTCTAATCTCTAATTTCTAATTTTTCGTGAGTAGTTTAATCCACGTGCCTAAAGCTCAATGGGGTTTGCCAAAATCTCCACCAGCAGCCGCACACAATTTTCCACATCATCGGCGTCTACCGTTTCGCTTTGGGAATGCATATAACGGCAGGGAATGGAAATGCAACCGGCCGCTGCCCCCCCATTAGAAATTTGCATCGAGCGAGCATCGGTGGTGCCGCCGGTGAGAACTTCCAACTGGTAGGGAATGCCGGCTGCCTCCGCCCGCTGCTTCATGATACTCACCAGGCCCACATGGGCGATCATGCCGCTGTCTTTAACTTTGATGGCCGCGCCTTCACCCAGTTTAACGGCCATGGGCGACGCTTCCGGCACATCGCCGGTGAGGGTCACATCCAAAGCAATGCCCACGTCTGGGTCAAGGTGATTAGCGGCCGTTGTGGCGCCGCGTATGCCCACTTCTTCCTGCACGGTAAAGGCAAAGTAGACATCATGCGGCGTGGTTTCCAGCCGTTTGAGGGCTTCAATGGCTACCACGCAGCCGATGCGGTCATCCATGCTTTTGGCGCTGAGTCGGCTGCCCTGTGCCAAAAATTCGCGCTTAAATCCGGCCGGGTCGCCAATGCTGACGGGACAATCTTCTTTGCCGGTGGCCCCTACGTCGATGAAATGTTTATCCAGGCCGTGTATCTTGCCCCGGTCGGTGACGCGGTCACTGCTGATGATGCCCACCGTGCCGTTGGCGAACTGCACCCGGCTGCCATGCAAATTATGGGGGATGACGCCGCCGATGTTGGTGAAGCGGCAGTAGCCTTCATCGGTGATGTGGTTGACCATGACGCCAATCTCGTCCATATGGGCGGCGATCATCACTTTAAGGCCGCTGCCGTCTCCTTTTTTCAGGGCGATGAGATTGCCCAGGTTGTCCACGCTGATTTCGTCAGCGGCTTCTTCAATTTCGGGGCGAATGAGATCGCGCATGCCGTCTTCAAAGCCGGAGGGACCAAATGCTTCTACCAGTTTTTTGATTAAATCGTTCATAAATGTCCTCGGTTAAGTAGGTTAGTTTATCCAGACCGCTGCCTGAGCTTGTCGAAGGCAGCTTGTCGAAGGCAATCGGGCTTCGACAAGCTCAGCCCTCGGGAAGCTCAGCCCTCGGGAAGCTCAGCCCTCGGGAAGCCGAGCTCTGGGGTCTGAGAGGTTAATTCCTTTTTATGACGTCAGCTGTCAGGCTGCGCAGAGTGGCTTCTGCCAGTTGCACCACATGTTTGTAGTCGTCCAGGTTGATCATCATGGTGGGGGTGTGGGCGTGCCGGCCGGGTACGGCGATGGTGGCTGCCGGAATCCCGCCGCGTGAACGTTGAATGGTGGCGGTGTTGGTGCCGCCGCCGCCGGGTCTGCGGATTTGAAAGGGGATATTGTGGGCAACGGCCGTTTTGGTGATATGGGATACCAGGCGCGGGTCTTGAATCGTCACGCCGTCCATCACATAAATGGAGGGGCCATGTCCCAGCGACACATTGGCGCTGACATCTTCCTTATTGGGCAGATCATAGGCGGGGGTACATTCCAACACCAGGGCGGCGTCCGGGTTAACGCTGTAACCGACCACCGTCGCGCCGCGCAGCCCCACTTCCTCTTGCACCGAAAATGAGGCAGTCAGGTCGAAGGGATAGGGCGCGGCCCGCAGCAGTTCCACCAACGCGGCGCAGCCCGCCCGGTTATCAAACGCCTTGCCGATGGCGCACTGGCCTACTTCTTCGTAAACCGTGACAAAGGCAGCCAGTTCGCCTACCTTTACTTTCTCTTTGGCGGCGTCTTTATCTTTAGCGCCGATGTCGATACGCATGGTATCCAACTTGACCACGCTGTCCCGCTCACTGCTGTCTAGCAAGTGTACCGGCCGGGCGCCGATGACGCCGATACGTTTATCTGGCCCGACTTGCACTACTTTGCCCAGTAGAGTGCGCTCATTAAAGCCGCCTACCGGCGCAAATTTCAATGTGCCGTTGCCGTCGTAGCCGGTGATCATCAGGCCTACTTCGTCCATGTGGGCATCTACCAAAATGCGTAGAGCAGACGCGCCCGTTCCCTTTTTCAAGGCAATGAGATTGCCCATCGCATCGACATGCCATTCATCCACATGATCTTTGATCAAATCCAGGATGAGCTGCCGTATTTCTTGTTCACCGCTGGATACGCCAACGGCTTCTGTGAGGTTTTTCAATAATTCGTTCATAAGTTTAGTTGTTTAGTCGGTTAGTCGCTTAGTCGTTTAGTCGGTTAGTCGCTTAGTCGTTTAGTCGGTTAGTCGCTTAGTCACGCAGCCAGAGGTTTTGACTATCCGACTACTCGACTATCTGACTACTCGACTACTCGACTACTCGACTGTCCGACTATCAGACTGTCCTTGTCCAGGGTGGCGATGAATTCGGCGAGTAGTTTGCCGGTGCGTTCTACATCTTGGGTGTCGATGGATTCGACCATGGTGTGCATGTAACGCAGCGGGATACTGACCAGGCCGGTAGGTACGCCTTCTCGTGCGATTTGTACGCCCATCGCATCGGTGCCGCTGTAGCGGCTGTGCGTACCCATGTTGTATTTCAATTCTAAGTTGTCGGCGGTGTTTGTCAGCCTTTCAGTCATTTTGGGGTGAACGTTAGGGCCGATTTCGATGACGGGTCCGCTGCCCAGTTCAAACGCCCGCTCATCAGAAGCGCCGGGGCCAATGCCAAAGGTGACGTCGATGGCGATGGCGGCGTCTGGCTGCTGGCTGAAGGCGGCGGTGAAGGCCCCCAGCAACCGCGTTTCTTCCTGGGCGGTGGCTACGGCGACGACATCCCACTCATGGAAACGGCCGTTTAGATTTTCCAGGCACACCGTCACTGCCGCCAGAGAAGCGCGATTGTCCAATGCTTTGCCGGCCACTCGTTTGCCCAGCAGTTTGCGCAGCGGTTGGCGGAAACTAACGGCGTCGCCTATGCTCACATTCTGGCGCACGGCCTCAATGGGCAGACCCGGGTCCACCACCAGTTCTTCATAGCCATAAGGCTTTTTACGGCGATCTTCCGGCAGCAGATGAGGCGGCAGGGCGCCCAACACGCCAGACAAATCCTTTTTGCCATGCACCGTCACCAATTGAGCATACGCCTGCCGGATATCGACGCCGCCCAGATTGGTCACGCGCAAAAAACCTTGCCCGTTGTGGTCTACAATGTCGGCGACCATCAAGCCGATTTCGTCCATATGGGCGGCCAGCAGGAGGCGCTGGCGCGGCTCTGCGCCGCGCCCCCGTTTGACAGCTATCAGGCTGCCTACCCGGTCGATGGTGATCTCATCCACATAAGGTTCCCATAATTCCTGCACCACCGGCGCGATTTTATGCTCAAAGCCGGAGGGCGCCTCTGTTTCGCTTAATGTTTGGAGTTGTTTAAATAGGGTCATAAATTTTTCTCTTTACTTGTCCTGTTAAGGTGTGGCTGTTTCTGTAGGCGTTTCACTGGGTGGAACGGCCGTTTCCGTTTCAGTGGCGGTGGCGGTGGCGGTGGGCGGTAGGGGACTGGGCGTCTGCGTAGGCGTTTGGGTGGGCGCAGATGTGGCGGTGGCGGTGGCCGTCCAGGTGGGCGATGGCGTCCAGGTAGGAGTGGCCGTCCAGGTGGGCAGTGGTGTTTGGGTGGGCGTCTGGGTCGGCGTTTGCGTGGGCCAGGCAGTGGCGGTAACGGGCAGGCTGGTGGGCGTTTGAAACTGGGGGGGCGTGGCCGGGCGAGTGCTGGTTGACCAGGGTGTGGAAGTGGCGATGGCGGTGGGTAAATCAGGGCGCAGGACGCTGCTGGTGGGCGTGGGCGTAGGCGACAGCACGGAGGGCAGGGTGGGCGGAATGGCATCTATGCCGCCTTCAGGGGCAAACATCAGGGCTACTGCTCCCAGCGTATAACAGGGTAAAGTCAGCAAAATAATGCCAACCAGGATAAGAATTGTCCGTCGCCGCGAATCCATTACGTCGTGTGTTTTCCAGTTTAATTTGTTCGGTGTCTGGTATTCGGTAACTCTTGGTCACTGCTTACTTAGTGATAAAAAAATAAAACGGGCACAACTTTGTAGAGCGATTTGAAAAACCCTTGGACGATTTTCAAAATCGTCCTACATCTGTTACCCGACTATTTTCTTAACCTACAACTAACCACCGTTCACCGTTCACAGCCAGTTGATGATAGTGGAGATTTTTGTTTATGACAAATTCGTATTCCTAAAGCGCGATAAGCTGCCACAACGATACGGTCTCAAAATGGTACGTCTGCGGCCGGGTGGCGAGGGGCTGAATTTCTACCAGGGTGTAACCGGCGCGGGCCAGCCGTTTGCCATCACGAGCCAGAGTGGCGATATCGCTGCTGACGTAGAGCAGTTTGGCAGGGGATAGGGCGGCGATTTCGTCAACGGCCGTTGTCGATAACCCTTTCATTGGCGGATCCACAATCATGACATTGGGCGGTTCGGCCAGCGTAGGCAACACCTCTTCCAGCCAGCCCTGGTAAAGCGACACATTGTCCAGATGATCCAGGTTGACGATGGCGTCCTGAATGGCGTCGGCATTGGCTTCCACGGCGATAATCTGGGCGGCGCGTTCTGCCAGAAAAGCGGTAAACACGCCTACGCCGCTGTAGCCGTCCAGCACCGTTTCTGTGCCCTGGAGGTTAGCCATTGCCAGCAGGGTGGTGACAACGGCCGTGCGCATCAGCGGATTGGGCGCAAAATAGCAGCCAGGCGAGACGCGAAAATCCTGCCCATAAATGGTTTGCACAGAATAGAGATCGCCGACCAGCGAAGCGGCCGTTTGGTCAGGCAGCACAATGGCCACCGACGCCGGAAAATCCAGCTCCAGTTCCGGTGGCTCCACATCTTCCACCGACAGCACCGCCATCAACGCCTCATCCGCGCCAATGCGTAAGGTCAGTTTACGCAAACCGGGTAAATCCAGGTCTACATCTTGCCAGAAATTGAGCAGCGCCTCTTGAATAATGTCACAGCGGCTGATGGGGATCACCTGGCGCTCAACCGGCGACCAAAAACCGAGGCCGCCGCCGGGAACCGGGCTGAATTCCACTTCATCCAGGTAGCGCCATGCCTGGTTGGAAACGATGGGTTCGTTGACTGATATTCCTTCCAGTCCGCCGATACGGGCCAACTGATCGGTGATAATTTGCGGGATCATGGCGGCTTGCGCCTCAACCGTCACATGCTGAAAGTGGCAGCCGCCGCAGACGCCAAAATGGGGGCAAGATGGCGTCACGCGGTCAGGCGAGGGGCGCAGGATTTCTACCAGTTCTGCTTTGGCGAAATGCGCTTTTTGCTCGGTGATGGTCACGCGCACTTCTTCACCAGGCAGGGCAAAAGGGACGAATACAGGACGGCCGCTTTCATCATAGCCCAGCGCCGAGCCGCCATTGGCCATTGTGGTCAGAGTGAGGGTTGTGGTTTGTGTCATAAAAATACCAGGAATCAATCAGAAACGGCCGGCCGCTGCCAGCATAGTAAACGAGGCGATAAACCAATGGATCAGCCAGGGATAGACAAAAGAATCAGTCTGCCAGGCGATGAAACCAAAGCCAATACCGCCAAAAATAGTAGAGAGGGTTTCAATTTCCGGTTTGCCCAGGTGCATAAAGGCGAAGGGCATGGCCTGGATTAAAATGGCCGGGCCAGGACCTAAAACCTGGGCCAGAGCAAACAGCATAAAGCCGCGCCACATAAATTCCCAGGCGAAAAGCTCAATGCCATTCAGCCAGATCAGCCGCCCTATATTTTCCGGGGCGCGGGCCTCATAGTAGGCTTGCATGGCCGGAGTGCGAGCCACAAACCAGAGAATCAACGCCATGACAACACAGACAACGGCCGTCCAGACTACTCCCCTTTTCCAATTGCCCCATTGAAAGCCAAAATCGGCCGGTGGTTCGCGGAAAATCAGCAAAATAACAAGCATCGGCAGCACAAAATAGAGAATGAACCGGTCGTATGCTTTTGTGCCGGTCAGCCGATGTCCATAATAATCGAGCATCGGCACAACGGTACAAAAGATAATAATCAGGGTGAGTTTCAGGTCAAACGCTATGCCACCAACCGTCACACTTTTTCTCCTCATAATTGAGACCTGACAGGTTTATTATGTATCTTGGTATGTAAGTGGTTTGTAACCATACTCGCAACGGTCATAATCTGTTTTTATTAGAGGTGGCGCGGTTAGAAACCGGCCATAGCAGTATCCAGGTAAGTTCCCTGAGCCTGTCAAAGGGAACCGGGCTTCGACAAATGGTTCTTGTCAGGTCTAACGGTTGCTAATTATAAAAAAAACGTGCCCAGCTTCCAAGCCGAGCACGTTTCAATCGTCAGGTCAGATGTTCAGGAAATCAGGCAACAGCTTCGCCTAAGACTACCATATCTCGCAGAATCCGCTCCAGCGCCATGGTATGGCTGCAAATGCGGCGTGAAGCGAAGAAATCGCAGTCACAAAGCCAAACGCCTTCGTGATATTCGACGATATGGGGGGCATTGTTATCACCTGCCAACTCTACTTTGAGTGACTTAAAGGTGATGCGTTCTCGTTCTTCAGAATATATTTTGGCTTTCTCAATTTTACTGATCATCCCGTAGTCCATAATATTTCGCTCCTCTGCAATATGTTAAAAACTACTTTAATAGAAACAAAAAACGCACGCGGGTAAGGCGTGCGTTAAAAAGGTTTGTGCCGGAGTGAGATTAAAATTTTGCTCACGTTTCGCTTCATACTAAAAGTATACCGTCCCTTAAGATTGTGTCAATTGTATTTCTGAAATTCTTCCCCACGAATCCCCTACGAACTAAAAGATAGCGTTTGTTTTATACTCAGAGGCGGCGCGGCCAGAAACCGGCCACAGCGAGGATAACTACTGGACTGGATACCCCTCAGGCGCTTGCGGGATGGCAAAGGAGAAGGTGGCGCCGGCGTTTAATTCGCTTTCTACCCACAACTTGCCGCGGTGCAGTTCCACAATACCTTTGGTGATGGAAAGCCCCAGGCCGGTGCCGGTCGCTTTACGGATATTGGGGTTATCTGAGCGGAAAAATTTGGTGAATAAGCGGGCCTGGTCTTCCTCTGAAATGCCGTAGCCGGTATCTTTAACGGCGCATACCACCACCGGTTCGGCCGGCTTATCTCGCTCTAAAACCATCTCGTCTGTGAAGATAGTGACGTAGACATCACTGTTTTCTGGCGAATATTTATAGGCGTTGCTTAATAAGTTAGTTAGCACTTGCACCAACCGCTCTTTATCCGCCAAGATCAGGGGGAGGTCGATGGGCAAGTCCAGATGCAGTTCGATATTTTTTTCATCATACGGGCCGCGAATGGTTTGCAGGGTTTCACTGAGGATGCTGGTGAAAATGGTGGGCGCTTTTTCGATGTGTAGTTGATCGGTTTCAATGCGAGAGATGTCGGTGAGGTCTTGGATTTGTTGGCTCATGCGCCGAATGTTGGCGGCGATGGTTTCCAGGAAGCCTTTTTGCTGTGGAGAAAGTTCGCCGGTCATGCCGGAGAGCAGCAGATCGGTATAGCCGCGCATGGAGGTCATGGGTGTTTTCAGTTCGTGGGAAACCATTGACACGAATTCTGATTTGGCCTGGTTGGCTTCACGCACTTGTTTATAGAGGATGGCGTTCGAGATGGCGACGGCCGCATGATTGCTCATACGAACGGCCGTTTCCAGGGCTTCCTCATCAAATGCTTCCATCTTGTCACTTTCGATGGTGAGCAGGCCGATCATCTTTTGTTGGTGGATGATGGGTAAGGTGATTTGAGAGAGGGTGTTGTACGATTCAACGATATAGTCTGGCTCTGAAAAGACATTGCCGGTGACGTGTGGCTGTTGATTTTGCAAGACCTGGGCCAGAACGCCTTGCGCCAGGGCATTGCTCTGGGCTTCTTCCACCACATAATCGTTGTTATAGGTGCGCCGCGCTTTTAAGTAAGGTTTCTGGTTCTCATTAATGAGCAAAATGGAACTGGCGGAGCCATCATTGAGGCGCAGCGCCCAATCCAGGGTGAGGTTTAATACGCTTTCTAATTCCAGGGTGGTGGTGAGGTCGCGGTCAAGCTGCTGCAACATGAATAGCTCGTTGACGCGCTGCTGTAATTCCTGGTCGGTTTGTTCCAATAAACGGGCATTTTCCAGGGCGATGACCGCCTGCCCGGCAAAAGCGGAGAGCAAAGATTCATCTTCATTATTAAAGGGAGCGCCGTTGCTTTTGTTGATAACTTGCAGCACCCCCAACACGGTGTTTTTGCGCACCAGCGGCACGGTGAGGATCGCCTGGCTGACGAACTCTTCTTTGGGATCCATGTCGCCATACCAGCGGGCGTCTTCTTGCACTTTGTTTTGCACCAGGGGACGGCCGGTTTGGGCGGCCGTGCCGGCCAGACCGGTGCCAATGGGCAGCCGTTTGCCTATTAACTCGTCCCTGGCCGGACCGCGTACCACTCGGAATTCAAGTTCACCGGTGTCTTCGATGGTGAGCATGAAGGTGCCGGCTTCCGTGTTTAAGATTTCGATGGCCTTATCCAGGATGAGGTTGAGCAGTGGTTCTAGCTCCAGGGTGGCGGCCAACTGGGTGGTTACTTGATTGATAAGTTCCAGTTGTTGGGCGCGGGCAGCCAACTGCTGTCGGGTTTGCAGCCGATCCAGGGCTACGGCCGTTCTGTCGGCAAACATATTGAAAAGTTGGCGGTGACGGGCGGGAATATGGCTGGCGTCTTCAAAATAAGCGAAAATGACGCCCAGGGTCTCAGCCCCGGCATTGAGCGGCGCATACCACCATAAACGGCCGTTCTTCTCCATTTCTTCCTGCAGCTGTCCGGTATCCCATACCTGGTTAACCGCTTCCCGGTTAATTGGCTGATCCAGCCCCTCTCGGCTGTTAACCCGTTCACCCTGTTCGATGTAAAAGGCGATGAAACGGCGCTGCGTGGCCGGCTCTTGCAAGGCAATGAAAAAATTCTCCACGTTCAGCAAACGCTGGTAATTGGTGAAAACCAGTTCCAATAAGATATCCCGGTCAATGGTATAGTTGAGCGCTTGCGAAAATTGGCTGAGTAAATCAAGTTCTGCCACCCGCGACTCTAAGCGGCGCATCAGATTGGCCCGCTCCAGGCCAATGAGCGATTGGTCAGCCAGGCTGCCCAGGTAGTTGAGTTCAGATTGATTGTACGGTTGGTCGTTTCGTTTGTTCGGCAGCGTGATCCAGCCCAGCAATTCCTGCCCGTTGTTCATGGGGGCGATGGCGGCGGCGTTTTGGGCTAAAATGTCTTCAGGAAATTGACGCAGCGCGGCCGGCCACGCCCTTTGCACCGCTAAATCCAGCACTTCTGGGGTTTGCTGCATGTAGGCTACCAGCGGCGAATCAGTTTCTACCAGGATAGAACCACTGTTCTCCAGGTAGTTGTAATAACCACCCATCTGGCTGTCTGGCAGATAAAGCTGGGGCTGGGAACCGGAGATACCGGCTTGCACGTAGTTGAGCAAAATATGTGCCACCTGATCGGCGTTAACGGCCGTCGTCAATTCCCGGTTGTAGTCGCTGCGCAGTTGCTCCAATGTCACTCGCTGTTGGAACACATATTGATCCAGCCCCCGTTGCAGCCAGCGACGCAGCGGATCAAATATAACCGCCACAAAAATCACCACCAGCGCCAAAACAAATGGATTGTTCATGATGATGATGTCGCCAAACGCCGCCGACAAGCCGGTAGAGATCAATACCAAAACGCCGACCATCGCCCCCAGGATGATGAGATACGTGACGCCGCGTCGCACGACCACATCTGTTTCCATCAGCCGGTAACGCACAATGGTGTAACTAATGATTAGAGGATAAATGATCACCGGCGGCAGCCACAAAGATTGGGGGAACCAGGTTGGATTGGTAATACCTAAAGAAGCATTCCCCAGAAAGATGATCAGCGGCGTAAACGCCAAAATAGCGCCGCTGAGAATGAGGCGGGCTTGCTGTTTACCCAGGGGAGAAGGGGAGGTGAAGCTGCGGTAAATGAGCAAGATGAGGGCGATGACAATGCCCAATCCGTCCAGGAAAAAGAGCGCCCGCCAGGAAACAGCGTAAGCCCAGGGATCAGTTGGTAGATAGAGCCATGCCTGCGCCCAGATCAAGGCGGCCAGGCTGGGGACAAAGAGAAACCAGTTCAACCACGGCCGTTTCACAAACAGCTTGTTTTTATAAGGGAAATGAACGGCCAGCAGCAGGTTGACGCTGCCCACAAAAGCCACCCCCACCAGCCAGATGCGGATGAAAAATTGGCTGGTATTCAGGTCAAAAATAGCGCCCAGGCTGACAGCGCCGACGGCTGCCAGCAGCGCCAGGATTTGCGCCGAAGTGGTACGCGGCCGCATGTAGAACGTGATGGCGCCGATCAATAAATAGATGAGGCCACAGAAATAATACAGCCAGAAAAAGTTCCACAAGTCTGTGCCTTTGAAAGCCATGAGAGACAGTGTGGCGACGCGCTCTGGGGTGACAGAAGGATTGGCTTGAATGACGGAATTTTGTGGCTGCGTCAGAACCAAATCTACTTCATCGCCGATTTCATAAACGCTGAGTTGAGCGTTGAATTGGTGGGTGGAGGAGAGGGGGATGCCGTTAACGGCCGTTACCCGGTCTGGGTAAATAACTGGCGGCGTCATCAACTTGGCCGGCCACTGGCTGTTATTGCCCACATCAGACACCACCAGGTTGGGATCGTGCACAAAGCCGGGGAAAGGTAAATCAGCCCATTGCAGCGCCACCAGCGGCAAAGCCAGATACAACAAGGCGCAAAAAATAAGAACTCCCCAAACTGCGTAAATTCTAAGGCGATGCTCTGGTTGTTGATTCACGGTGCGGGCGGGCCAACCTTCTTTGTTTTGAACTAAAATAATGATTTACCAGAGATTCAGTCGGTCAAAAAACCTTAATGATAGTGGCGATTAGGCGAATCTCCACTCGCTGCTCTCTCATTTTTCAATACGTATATCGGACAATGATAAGCGATTATGCACCACATGTCCATCTTCCGCCCGGATAGCTTCTGGTTCAGATGCGCCCGGCTCAAACAACTGCACCTCGATGGTGTAAACGCCCGGCGCAAAGGAAGGGCTTAGGGCGATCAAATGGCGGCTCTCAATGAGCATCCCCGGCGACCAGGTTTCAAAATCAGTGGCCTCAGTGGGGAAACGGCCGTCGCCAATCGCCGCCTCATTACCCGCTTCATCGCGGAAGCGAACAGAAACCTGGTACTCGGTCAAGGTGTTGGTGAGCGGCTGCCAAAACAGGCGCAGTTCAAAGACATCACCCGGCTTAAAGATCCGTTTATTGTAGGTATAGCCGGCCAGGTTCATTTTGTTATTGAAATTGATGTTGAGTTCATTGGGCAGATCAGCATTGCGTAATGCCAGGTTCACTGTTTCTAAAACCAGGGCGTCCCCCAAAAAAGCGCCAGCTTCATCCGTGACGCCCAGACGGTACCCTTCTGGCGCGTAAAAGCCAATGCTTAACTGGGTGGTTGCCGGCGTGTAAGCCGTTTCTGGCACATACAGGCGGATATGCTCCACAAAGCGGTCGCCCACCTGCCATTGGCTGCTGGGGAAATTGCCCAGGCCGGGATGCGTGTCTCGCTGGCCCACAATCATACCCGTTTCATCAATGAGGTGGACGAAAAAGAGGTAGTCGCCGGGCGGCTGGCCGGTGACTTCCCAATACAGCGTCAGGTCAATCGGGTCTCCAGGATAAACGGGTCCCCCGGCCATGGATTCCACCGCATAGCCGCGCAGCGTCACCAACTCGCCGAACGACATGGCGCTGGCATGGGGCAGGCTGGCGTTGGCGGCAAAGGTGGCAGGCGGGGCATAGGCCGCACGCAAAAAGCCAAAAATAGCGACTACAGTCAAACTTGCCATGCCCACATTCGCCACAATCGCCGTCCAGACATCCGTTTGTTGCAGCCGGGCATCCGCCCACCAAAAATAGTGGCGTAAGCCAAAAAAGAGCAGCACCGCCAGCGCCGGCAGCGCTGGAAAGAAAAAACGGCCCATCGGCCCCGCCGGGCTGATCAGCAAATAGTTGAAGACAACGGCAAAAAAGAGAAGTACATTCAAAGCTAACAACAGGAGGGGTGCAGCGGCCGTTTTCAAAACGGCCGTTTGTCGTCGCATCACCGGAATCAGATAGCCCAAGCCGGCCAGCAGCGCCAGCCAGCGCAGACCCGCATACACGCCATCGGGCAAGGGGATTTGGCCGTAACCAAAACGCCCCCATAAACTGGTCCAGACATAAGGCAGTTCATACAGCGCCAGCCCCCAACTCTCCGCCGGATTGCGCACGCCCCACAGTTCCGTCAGCCGCTGTACGCCGGTCGGCTCGCCGTAGAGCAGTTGATTTCGGGCAAACCACCAACCCGTTAACAGCAGCCCAATGCCGCCGATGATCAGCGCCATTTCCAGCCAGAGCCGCCACTGTTTTTTGCGCCAGGCCACCCAGGTCATGGCCACCGCCACCAGCAGGGCGATGGCCGCCAGGTTAAATTTGCTCATCAGCGCCAGACTGTAGAGCAGGCCAAAGGCGACGCCCCAACGGCGGCTCAGGCCATTTTCAGCTGTCACCAGGCGGACACAGGCCAGGGTGATGGCCGCCCCGCTCAACGCGGCGATGATGTCGTTGTTGATGGCCCCACTCAGATAGACAAACATGGGGTTAAAGGCGATGAAGGCGGCGGAACCCAGGGCGAGAAACGGCCGTTCCCGCCAGATCGCCCGCCCTATCAACCAGGTCAGATAGACCGTCGCCGCCCCCAGGATCACGTTGACAAAACGGGCCAGGTGCGCCGCCAGAGCGCCAGCCGCCCAGGGGAACTGTTCGGCGGCCGTGTGCAAATATTGTGTTTTGTTGTCGTGCCCCACTTCCCAATAGCGGTAAGCCCAAAAGGGATTTCCAGACAGATCCACGCAAACTCCTTGCCCGGTATCGATCCAAAAAGTGGCCAACGCCGCCAACCCGTAAAAAAGCGGCGGATGGTGGCCTTGAGCGCTGCACGCCATCTCGCCCTGCACGGGCAGTGAGCCTTCCTGGGCAATCTGGCGCACAAAGCGGTAGTGGCGCAGTTCGTCCGTAGCCTCATGCAGCGGATTGATGACGCTGGCCGCCACCGCCAAAAACAGAAACAGCGTCAGGACGATGGCGATGCCCCATTTGCTTTGGGTAATGGCTCTGTCTAACTCATTTGTGTGCATAACCGTTTTTTGAATGCGTAAAGCATGATGTCCACTGTCCACTGTCCACTGTTTACTGTTCACCGTCCATTCTCACATGATCTTCACCCGTTTCCGTCAAAATACGGCTGCCAGTCATGGGATCATAGAGGCCAAAAACGGCCGTTCCCACTTCTGCATCCTCGGGTAGGGCAAAACGGTGCTGTTGGCGGAACAGATCGCCGGGCTGCAAGGCATAGGCATCCACCCATAAGCCATCGTCGCCCGCCAGGAAATTGTCCCCGCCATCCAGCAGTTGGGCAAATACATGCAGGCGCGGCCCGGCGTACACGCCCGGCGGCGGCGGATTGCTGATCAATTCAAATGGCGGCAAATCCAGCGCCCGGCTGACGCGCCAGGTGAGGTCGAGGGTGTGTTGTTGCGGGTGGAAAACGGCCGTTTCCAGGCAGAGGCCATTTTCAAAACAAACCGGCTCCTCATCAGACTGCGTGTAGCCAGTTTGATTAAGTGTGTATTGGCCTACACGGATGCTTTCTGGTACGGGTTGGAGCAGGGAGGCATAGGCAGCGGCCGTTTCCGGGTAGCCGCTGAAACTGAGGGCTGGCTCCAGCAGGATGGCGCGTTCGGCGTTAAACCAGCGCGGCCGTACCGCCTCGTTGTCTACATGGCTGGCAAAAGCCAGTTGATCCCAGGGACCAGCCAGCAAACTGCTGACGCCAAAATCAGTCAACGCCGTATTCTCATTGACATAATCCGCCAATTCGCGCAGATTGGCGCGATACAAGAAGCGCACCATGCCCCGCTGCGGCCACGCCTGGAAATAAGCAGGCCAATCCCGCACGGCGATGCTGCCCAGCAGAAGCAGCGCCAGAGCCAGGATAACGGCCGTTTTTCGCCTCTCAGCCCCTCCCCAATTCCGTTGTGCCAGCCACCAGAGGGGCAGCGCCGCCAGCAGGTAGACCGCTGGTTGGGCCAAAATGGTGTGTCCCAAACTGGCGGGTGGTATGCTGATGAAGGCTGGCGAGATGCCGGCCAGCCACCAGAGCAGCAGGAAAGCTCCGGCCAATTCATGATATTTTGGCCGGCGGGTGGGTTTAGAACGCAGCCATTTTTGCAAGGTATGGTAAAGCGGGATGAGGGTGAGAACGGCCGTTATGCCCACCCCCAGCCAAAAGAAAAGAGCGCCAATGGAGGTCAGTACCGGCCGGTCGGGGATATTGTAGAGCCACTCGCCGTCGCCGCTGCCCCAAAACATGCCCAACGTCAACGAAACATGGCTGAGTAAGGGGCTAAAATCACCGGCGCGGGCGGCGATGAGCGGCACAGCCAGCTCGCCCACCCGCGCCTCTGACTGCGGCTGCGCCTGCAAGGTGAGCAGCAGTGGCAAGGCCAGCAGCAACGCCAGGCCAAAGAGCCAGGCCAACCCACGCCATTTGTTTTTGACCAGCGGCCAGGCGACCAACGCCGCATAAACCAAAAAGGCGGCCACAATCAGCGGCACACCCCGGCTGGCAAAATAGGTGTAAAATCCAAGACCCATGAACAGGGCGGAGAGGGAGAAATTGAAGAGTGGTGAGTGGCCAGTAGGCCGCCGTTTTTTAATCTCTACTCTTCGAGTATTCGCTGCAAATCCCTGCCAGAAAAAGTAAAAGGCGGCCAAAGTCAGCGGCGGCATGAGAACATGGCGCAGGCCGATGCGAGCATACATCAGCGCCCAAAAACTGGCGGCGATGCCGGCCGCTGCTGCCAGCCCCACCGTGGCCCCAAACAACTTTTTACCGAACCGATACGTCAGCGCCACCGTCAATGTGCCCAACAGCACCGAGAGGTAGCGGATGCCCCACACCGTCGCCCCAAACAGGGCCAGAAAAATGGCGTTGAGGGCATGGTAGAGCGCTTCGTGGCCGGAGGCATCCGGGTAGTAGACGGCCCATTCGCCGTCCAAAACGTGCTGTGAAATGACCAGGGAGTTGATCAACTCGTCGTCGCGCCAGCCAGGAGGCACACTGTCTAACTGCCATAAGCGCAGGCCAAAGGCAAAGAGGGTGATTGCGGTTATCAGCGCCAGTTCAAGACGGGTTTGTTTATTCATTTTCGGTGACGGTGAGGGTGGTGAGGGTGAGAAAATCGGTGGACGGATGGGTTTGCACGGGCAGGCGTTGGGGTGGCAGCGCTTGCGGACAGCTTTCCGGGCAGCGGTAGAGGCCGATGATCAACGGGTATTGGCCCGCGGCCATATCTACCGGCAGGGTGAACTGGTGTAGTTGGATGAACTGGTCGCCGGCCTGCCATAAGGCGCTGGGGGCAGAGAGCAAATCGGCCTGGGCTAACGGCCGTCCATCTACCCCTAAAAGTTGAGTGAAGATCACGCCATCGGCAAACGGCCGTTCTGCCTGCCACCAGGTAGCCAGAGACGCCACATCACCTGGTTTCACGGCGGGTGTGTGTAAATCATAGCCCAAAAAGAGGGCGTTCTCGCCAAACTGTACTGGCTGGCTGCCGGTGAACTGCGCCGCCCATTGTTGGCGCATCTGGCGGCCGTCCACCTGGTAACTAAGCAGCGGAGAATCCTGATCGGAGGGGCGTAAGGGGATCGTGATGGCTGAACCGGCCGTTTCAAAATAAGGCAGCAGCGCCGTATTTAAGGAGGCAAAGCCCGGAAAAATGATCTGGCTGCTCTCCCCGGCGGGCAGGAGCAGGCTGCTGCGCCCATCAAACCAGCGCAAATTCTGGCTGCCGGGCGGCAAAATCATGGCGGCTACGGCCGGGCTGTGAACAGGATGCGGGGTGATGGTGGAAACGGCCGTTTGGTCCCCGCCGTTTTCCTTTAAATAAGTGAGCGCCGTCACCAGCGTCGTTTCATATTCCACGCGCACCTCCGGTTGGTTCGCCCAGAGAGAGAAATAGCGGTTTGCCGTTAAAACGGCCGTTCCGCCCAGAATAAGCAGGGTGGCTGCCCAGGCCCAACGTGCCCCATGTTTATTTCTGGCGTTTAGCCAGACCATGCCTTGCCGCAGCGCCAGCGCCGGAAAAAGGTACAGCGCTGGCTGCATACCAATGGCCTGCGTGGTACTCAGCCGCGCCCCCGTCACCAACACTGGCGACAGCCCCAAAAACAGCCAGCTTACCGCCAAAAATGAGGCGACGGCTCTATTGTTACTCTGCCGCCTGCCCCGCACTAGCCACCAACCGGCCAGCAGTAGGCCGCCCAGAAAGAGGAGCGCCAGCAGGGAAGGCAGCAGCGGTTGGCCGGCGATGTTATAGCGCCAATAACTATCGCCGCTGAATGCAATGATAGCCAGCCCTTCTTGGATGTGCTGTCCGAGCAGCGAAAAATCACCGGCGGCGGCGGCCGTGAGTGGTTGGCTCAGTTGACCGATGCGGCTTTCGGCGGCCGGATTATTGAGCAGGTAGATGAGCAAGGGGGCGGCCGTGAGTAAAGCCACGCCCAACATAAGCAAGGTTTGCCGCCACATTTTGGAAAATAACGTCTCCTCTGAGCCTGGCTGAGGGGGTCGTTTTTGCCAGGCCAGGTAAAGTAAGGTGGCTGGAAAAATGAGCCACAAAATGCGGGCGGGGAGGTAGGTATAGATGGTCAGCCCCAAAAGGAGGCCGCCGCCCAGAAAATAGAGCCACGTTTTGGCGGCGGCCGGCTGTTGGTCGGCCTGTTCCAGGCCGCGCCAGAAGCCATAAACGGCCAGGACAAAGAGGGCGGGCAAGGTTTCGGAGCGCAGCATCTGGCGGGCTGTCATTAGCGGCCAAAAACTGACGGCTAAAAAAGAGGCGGTGAGAACGGCCGTTTGCCAATCAAACGCCCGCCGCACCCAGGCCGCCATACCAGAGATCAGGATAAGCGAAAAGAAAACGGCCGTCAGTCGTCCTGCCAGTACCGTAGGGCCGAGGCCGGCCATCAACAAAGCGGTGGCGTAATCGTACAACGGTTCCCGGCCGTAGCCGATGGTGAAATAGAGGGCGCGGCTGCCTTCTACAATCGACCAGGCGGTGATGCCGTGATCGGCTTCGTCATGGGTCAAGCCGGGTGGGACAGTGGAGAGGGCGAAGAGGCGCAGGGAAATGGCCGTGAGCAGCGCCAACAGCATCCAGATGAGATATTTCCTTTGGGGGGAAACGGCCGTTTTTATCATCATTTAATTACCCCGCATCCTACGCCAAGCCAGGGATATTACTCAACTAAGATCAAGCCAACAACTACGTTAACCCGGCGTTTACCGTGTAAGCGCTCACCTTTTTTAGAAAAGTTGAATGTCTTAACGCCCCATAAAAAAAGCCACGCTTGCATCAAGCGTGGCTTTTCAATTTTGAGGGGTAGAACGCTTGCTTAGAAACTAAGCAAACGCCTGTTTTGCAATATCGACGACGGCCGCAAAAGCCGCTTCGTCCCGGACGGCCAGGTCTGCCAATACCTTGCGATCCAATTGCACATCGGCTTGTTTTAGCCCATAAATTAAGCGGCTGTAGCTCAAGCCATGCTGCCGGGAACCCGCATTGATGCGCGTGATCCACAAGCGGCGATACTCACGACGACGAACGCGACGATCCCGGTACGCATACCAGTGCGACTTCATCATCGCTTCATTGGCCCGGCGGAACAGCTTGCTGCGTGTGCCCCACTGGCCTTTTGTCTTCTTTATAATTTTCTTGTGACGACGTTGGGTTGTATACCCACCTTTAACTCTCATAATTTAATCCTCGCATTTTTATGTGGCGCTGGACACTCAAGCTTTGTTCAACCGGCGCTGTTCACCGTCTACTGAAAACCGAGGCCAGGCAGCGATAGTAAAAAACCACTATTATCTTGGATTGGCCTTATATTTTTTCAGATAAGGAGCCATACGCTTAATGCGTTTCCGGTCGCCGGCTGATTCCACTACGATCATTTTATCCAACATGCGCTTCACTCGTTTTGAACGCCGACGCCGAAGATGGCTTTTGCCGCCTTTTGTGCGCACAATTTTACCTGTGCCAGTCATACGAAAGCGCTTGGCAGCCGCTTTGTATGTTTTGATCTTGTATTTTTTTTGTTTTGCTTTTGGCATTGTATCTATCCCTCATAAAAAAGCCCCTCAGGGGCTTTGAAACAACATAGTTATTCTGCTCAGTGAATCTGCCTGGATGTTAAGTCGGGTTTAACATCAATGTCATCGACCACCCTTCCAGTTTAGGCGCTTGCTCCACTTCAGACACATCTTCTAATTCTACAGCAATGCCCTCTAACATTTTTTGGCCTATTTCCGGGTAAGTTATTTCCCTGGCTCTAAAACGAATTTGGAATTTAACTTTTTTCCCTTCTTGCAGCCATTTGCGGGCTTTGTTAACGAGAATGTCCCGATGGAAATCGGCCGTTCTAGGCGTCAGTTTGAGTGTTTTAATCTCAATTTGCTTCTGTTGTTTGCGTGCTTCCCGCTCTTTTTTGGTCTTCTCATAGACAAATTTCCCATAATCCATGATCCGGCAAACGGGCGGGTTAGCGTTGGGCGCTACTTCTACCAGATCAAGCCCGGCTTCTTGAGCCATTTCAAGCGCTTTTTGGATTGGCACGACATCATGATTATCACCATTTTGATCGATCAACCGCACTTCACGGACTCGAATCCTGTTATTGACCCGGTATTGGATATCGGGGACTTTACTTGGTTTTGGTCGGCCTCTTCTTCGAATCTCCTGACTCTCCAGTTTAATGGCGTAATTGGCAAAAAGGTTGTTTTTTGAACCAATTACTAGGTTTATAGAAAAAACAATCCGGCGATTAGGCCGGAGTTAAGGCAGGATGATAGCACAAGGGACCAGGGGCGTCAAACAAATTATGGGGAATCTTCACCAGTAACAAGGTCGGCAAAAACGACGATGCGTTCGGTGTTGATTTGGTAAGGATAACAGGAGATGAGCGTGGTTTGAGCATGTTCGGTGGCGGCCATTACGTCTACGTCGGTGGGCTTTACCACGTCGATTTTACGCACCACATAGCGGTAGACGCTGCGTTCAGTGGATACGATGATTTCGTCACCGGGGGTCAACTTATCCAGGTTGCGGAATATTTCACCAAAAATATCGTTGTGGGCGGCCAGGACGAGGTTGCCTTCGTTGCCCGGTTGGGCAGAACCCACCAGTTGACCCACGCCTTTTTTCAGTTGATCCCAATCGACGCCTTGCACGATGGTGCTGTCTACGCCAATGGCGGGGATTTCGATGCGCCGCGCCTGTTCTGGCCCAGGGGTGGGCAGCGGCGGGGGCACATAGGCGTTGATGGCGGGCAGGAGATGGGCGGGTATGTCGCCAGCTTCACCTTGTTCCGGGGGACGGCCGTTTACCGGAGGTTTGTGTCCGGAGGGCAGTACGACCAGGTCGATGATGGGGGTGGCGGTGGGGGTGGGCAGGGCGATTTCGGCCACCTGGACTTGCTGGGCCAGCACCAGTTCCTGGTTGAGTTCTTGCCGCGTCAGCCAGATGCCGCCCAGCAAAAAGATGATGCCCACCACAGCGCCGATTTCTACCAGCAGCCAGAATTTGTTGGAGACCCAGCGCCAGTTGATAGCCTTTTTGGCTGGTTCGTCTGGCTCTGGTTCAGCCTGGGTGGCCAGGACATAATGGGCCATGGCGCCGCTGGGCGTAGCAAACGGCCGTTCCAGAGGGGGCGGTTCAGCGGAGGGCGGCTCAAGGCCATCGACAACGACAACGCGGCCTTCTTCTTGCAGGCGTTGGAGGCGCAGGCGGCGTTCCGTGCGCTTTTTGCGATAAAGCAGCGCTTCCAGTTCCTTGACGGATAGGTTCTCGGCCTCTTGTCGTTTGCTCATACCGTCCTATGATAATCGGGATCATCGGATTGGCAAAAATTGGTAGGGTTCAGCATGGCAGAAACGTTTATTCGATGATGAGGGGTTGAATGGGGGTAAAGCTGTCTAAGGGCTGTCCGTTTTGATCTAACGTGGGTAGGCGTTCTAACGTCAGCCGGTCATAGACGCCGCTGATGATCTGGTAAGCGCCAGGCGGAGTATCCAGCGGGATGGGCAGGCTGTGGATTTGGGCGAATATGTCGCCGGTCTGCCATGCCCAGGAAGGCGCATCCAGGCTGTCATGTTGGCTGAGGACGGTTCCCTCTGGCCTGAGAATCTGGGTAAAAAACACAGTATCGGTGGCGTCGGCGGGCGGGTGAATTGGGCCGATTTTGGCCGGATCGGTGACGCGCCAGAAGGTGAGCAGTTCCGCAGTTTCGCCGGGGGCAACGGCCGTTTCCAGCCAGGCAGCATCCAGCAATTGCACGGCGTCGTTAAAGTTGGCGCGGGGGTCGGTGGGCAGAGGGGGCGGTGGGTGCAGGCGGTAGAGCGAGAAGGTGGCGTCCAGATCATCCGGGCGCAGGGATTGGCTGGTGAGATGTTCCAGCCAGGGGGCGAAGGCGGGATGGGGTGGGGTGGCGCCGGGGATGACGGCCGTGGCTCCCTGGCCGTGAGGCCAGATGAGCGCCCGGCGGGCATCGAACCAGCGCTGTGTTTGTTGGCTGTGAGGCTGCATGACCAGGGCGATGGAGGCGTCATGAACGGGGCCGGGGTAGACGGTGGAGATGACCAGGGGGGCGTCAAGGTCCTGGCTGGCGGCGTAGCGCAGCGACTCGACCAGGTTGACCTGATACGCGCCACGCACCTCGGGCATATTGGCCCAGATGAGAAAGTAATCGCGGTAAGTGGCCCAACCGGTGTACAGCAGCCAGAGAACAGCCACGCCGATGACAAACGGCCGTTTCACCCCGTTAAATCTCGCCATCAACCAACTGGCGATGGCCCAAAAGCCAACGGCGGGCAGGATGTAGGTCGGGGGCAGGGCGGCCATGTTGCGCGTGGTGTTGGCCGTTGGCCCGGTGATGAGCGAAGGGATGATGCCCACGCCAAACCAGAGCAGTAAGAAGGCAAAAGCGGGTTGTCGCCAGCGCCAGATGGAGATGAGGAGACCGGCCAGAAAGAAAACGGCCGTTATACCATGCAAAACAGGTCGGCCGGGAATATTGTAAGCCAAAAACTGGTCGCCAAAGCCGGGCCAGACGAAGGCCAGCAGCGCTTTTGAGCCATTTGTCAACAAGGGGCCGATGTGACCGGAGCGCAGCGCTTGCACCGGGCCGTCCAGCATATCCAGGCGGGTCAGCGCTTCCGGGTGCAGGCGCAAATAAGCAAAAAGTGGGATGACGAGCAGCCCGGCCAGGAGCAGCCCGGCCAACACGGGTCGCCACGTTTGTTTGAAAAGGGGGCGATGGCTGAGAAAGAGATAGAGCAAAAACAGGGGGAACAGCAGCCAGGCCACGCGGGCGGCCAGGTAAATGTGCAGGGTAAAGGCGATGCTGATACCAAAAGCGAGGGTATACCAGCCTGGCGCCCTTTTAGCGGGGGCGTTTTCCAGGATACGCCAGAAGAAATAGACGGCGGCGACCATAAAAAAGGGTAACATGCCCACGCGCAGCGCTTCCCGGCTGCTGGCGACCGGCCAAAAGGAAAGGGCAATAAGGGCGGTGGCCAGAACGGCCGTTTTCCGGTCAAAGGCTCGCGCTGTCCACGCATAACTCAGCAGGAGGGCCGCCAGGCCAAAGATTACGTTGACCAGGCGCAGCGCCAGCACCCCTTCGCCAAACAGGGCCATGCTCAAAGCGGCCGTGTAGCTGTAAAGCGGCTCACTGCCATAATTGAGAGGAAAATAAAACAGATAAACGCCGTCTAAAATGCCCAGCGCTTCCCGGCCGTGATTGGCTTCATCATGCGTCAGGCCGGGGGGGATTTCCGTTAACTGGAAGGTACGCAGGGCAAAACCCGCTAATAAAATCAGGAGAAGCAGGAGAAGGGTGGTGCGCTTGGACATGGGTCAAGCAGTAAACAGGGGGCAGTCAACAGTAATTAGTGACTGTTCACTGTTCACTGATTACCGTTCACTGTTTTTCCGCCACGGCGAAGACTTCTCGTTCAAAGAACCAGCGGAAGGGGGGCACGTCGAAGGCGAGGATGCGTAAACCGGCCATGATCTTGTTTTCCTGGCGGTTTTGTGGCGGAGAGTCAAGCCAGACGTGGGCTTTAAAACCGGCCGCTTCCAACGCTTTTTTCATGCTGCGCATATCTTGTTCGTTGACATGCACATCCTGATTGACGGGGGTGATGGCGCGGGGATCGGCCGGATATTTGTCGCCGTGCCCGCTGAGGGTGCGGAAGCGGCGTACCCAGGGATAGGCGTACTGATCGTACCAGCGGTTGGGGGCGGTGTGGATGATGAAACGGCCGTTGTCCTTCAATACCCGGCGTACCTCCAACATCGCCTCATGCAGTTCCCAGGGGTATAAATGTTCTACCACGTCGAACATGAGTACCCGGTCAAAATATTTATTGGGGAATGGCAGCTTTTTGGCGTCGGAGAGACAAACGCCGGCTTTGATGGCGGCGGCGTCTTGACCAGCCTCGGCCAGCTTTTGGCGTTGGCTATGGATCACGTCGCGGGTCATAATGCCAGCGACTTGCGCGTAGTCGACGCCATACGCTTCAATACCCAGGTCCATACAATGGCGCACGATTTCACCCCGGCCGCAACCCACATCCAGCACCCTCATGCCTGACGCTACTTCAGCCACCTTAAAGGAATCGGTTAAGCGGCGGGATAATTGCGCTCCTTCCGATTCTAAAAAGAGATCATAACCTTCACAAGCCGTGAGAAAATATTCTTCGGTATATAAATCTGAAGGCAGTGATTTGTTTTCTTTATCATTCATAGATATTATTTTTCACACGTCACGCTGCGAGGCCAGCCATTTGGTAGCTGTCTGCGCAGCGTGAAAAGTTCGCTGTTGTTTTGGATTCTCTAAAAAAGGTTACAAAATATCGGGCATTATAGAACAGGGCGTAACTGGCGTCAAAGAGTATAACAACGTTTTGCCTGAGACTGGCGAGGTTTTCAAAACCTCGGCAGTCTGCGCCGCGCAGTTTATTGCCATACCCCACGTCAAAAGCATTTCCTGGCACATTGGGTTTTTATGCTATAATGCCTACCTCTTATTTTGGGTAAGGTTTAGTTGTATGAATTCGAGTTCTTCTAATCGTCGCACCCGTTCGGGAATACGCCTGCCATTGTGGGCGTTATTGCTCCTGGCAGGTTTATTGCTTGTGGGGGTAGTGGGTAGTTCAATCTGGTTGTTCCGCACCATTCGGGAGATGACTTCTGCCTGGGAAGTGACAAACCCGCAGTTTTCTGTGGTGGAAGAAACCCAACCTGCTGCGCCAGATTCCCCCAATTCGCCTGCTTCAATTGAGAATGTGAGCAACCCTAAGCCCATTGAATTGAATGCAGATTCGTTGCAGCCCTGGTCTGGGACGGAGCGTGTGACGATTTTGCTCTTGGGCATCGATCAGCGTTGTGACGAATCTGGACCGACGCATACAGACAGCATGATGCTGGTGACGGTAGATCCCATGGGGCTTTCGGCCGGGGTTTTGTCGCTGCCCCGTGATATGTGGGTGGAAATTCCCGGCTTTGAGGTGGATAGAATCAACCAGGCCCATTATTATGGTGAAGCGTATGAGTATCCCGGCGGCGGCCCGGCGTTGGCTGTGGAAACGGTGGAAGCGTTTCTGGGGGTGCGAATTGATTACTATGCGGCCGTTAATTTTGATGCCTTTATCGAAGTTGTAAACGAGATTGGGGGCATTGATATCAGTGTCACGGAAGACATAGTGGATGAGTCTTATCCGGATAGATGTTATGGCTATGACCCATTTGAAATTGAGGCAGGCGATCATCATCTTGGGGGGGAGATGGCTTTGAAATATGCCCGAACCCGGGCCACGCTGGGCGGCGATGTGGATCGGGCTGAGCGGCAGCAGCAGGTCGTTTTGGCTGTACGGGAGAAGGTGTTGAGCCTGAATATGATCCCGCAGCTGCTGGCCAAGTCGCCGGCCATCTGGCAAACGCTGCAAAATAATGTACGCACGGATATGACGTTAGAGGAGGCGGTGCAGCTGGCTTTGTTGGTGCAGGATATTCCCCGAGAGAGTATTGAAACGGCCGTTATTGATTACGATTATGTGGAACCCTCCACCACACCCGACGGCCGCCAGGTATTGGTACCCAACCGGGATTATATCCGCCAACTGCGCAATAAACTCTTTACGGTCCCCATTCCGCCTACCCCTGAAATTCAGAATTTACCGGCGCTCATGGCTGAAGAAAAAGCGCGAGTGGCTGTGCATAATGGCACCCCGGAGTTTGGTTTAGCCGGTGAGACCGAACTCTTTTTAACGACTAATGGCATTAAGGTGACTGAAGTCGATAATGCCGATTCCGCCACTTACCGCACGACACAAATCATTGATTACGGTAATCATCTCAATACGAGGCGCTTTCTCATCCAACTGATGGGCGTCCCCCCTTTGAATGTGAGCACTGGTGAAACACCGGCCGGGGATTATGATATGCTCATCATCATTGGCAGTGATTGGCTTGTGCCGGATCAATAGGTGGGGTTCCCGTTTAAGGGGGACTGCCAATAGACGAGTTTGCTAAATTTTTAGTAGCGAGTACCGTAACTTTCTAAAAATGAGGAGTTCGCACACCCTCATGCGAATGTGTGACACGAGGGCATACCACACTCACCCCCCTCTTTCTAAAAATGAGGAGTTCG
>CAZXVH010000020.1:2166-22898 GCA_964643965.1 uncultured Ardenticatenaceae bacterium | reverse complement strand
CCCTCTTTCTAAAAATGAGGAGTTCGCACGCCCTCGTGCGAATGTGTGGCACGAAGGTATGCCACACTCAGCGCCCCAAACTGAGGAGATTGATGCGGAAAAAAGGCTGGTCGTATTTGTTTATTGGCTTTCTGATTACCACAGTTGCCTGTAAACCTATCACCAACGAAAATGGGAACCTGGTTGTGGAACCGGCCGTGACTTCTGTCGCTACCATTATTGGCCAGCAGCCTACCGTCACCAATCAACCCAAACCCACGCCGACGCCTCCACCTAAACCAACACCAGCCCCTACCAGCTTTTTATTAAACAATTGGAAAATCATTGGCGATGAGACCAATGGTATGCAGGTTGCCATTCCGTCCGATTGGGCAGATGGTTCCGCCGAAATTGCGCAGGATACCACCACGCTCAATAGTCCAGTTGGGCTGCTCAGTTTGTTTGCCGCCAATAATCCGCGAACAGGGGCCACCCTGTTGGCTGGTAAAGATATTCAAACGGGCGCTTTTATGGCGGGATTGATCGCCAATATGGTTTTGCCTGATACGAATCCGGCGGCTGCATTGGAAACGCTGCTCCAGGATTTACAGGCGGGCGACCGGATGATGGGGGATGTGACATCTATTTCTATTGGCCAGACGCCGGCCGCTTATGTGGATGTGTTGGGCAGCCCTGTCTTATTTGCGGAAGGCAAGGCGCAAAATTTGGTAACGCGCATTTACCTTTTAGGTCGCTCGGAAGTGAGCGCAGAACAAGGACCGGTGGTGTGGCCTTTGTTTTTATTCAGCACCACCTTGCCGGATTGGGAGCGGTATCTGCCCTTGTTTACGCAGATGGTGCAAACGATTGAGGTGTATGAATTAAACCATAACGTCTCTTTGAGCGACGGCCGTCGGTTGGCTGTGGGAGAGCTGACTGGTGCGCCGGTAAACGGCCGTTTAGATTCTGGCGTGAAGGATGTGTGGACTTTCTCCGTGACGACGCCGGTTTACGCCTCCTTCACTTTGGAGCCGGAAACTGACAATTTAGACCTCACCTTCAGCCTGACAGACCCCAGGGGACAGATGCTAGCCAATGTGGATACCGGCTATGCTGGCGATATTGAAACGGCCGCCGATTTGTACCTGAATGAGCCAGGGGTGTATGTGGTAGAGGTGGCCGATTTTTTTGGCGCTGGAGGCCGCTATCAACTGCGTCTTACGCAAGCTGCGGAGCCTTTGTTTAGCGGTGGCGGCGATATTGAAGCTGGTCAGGGTGTAGAGAGCCAATTGCCTTTAAACGGCCGTCATTATTGGCGCTTCAACAGTGCGGCCGGCGCTGTGATCAGCATTGTGCTAAAACCGGATGAACGCCTGGACATCATCCTCAGCCTCTTTGGGCCGGATGGCAGCCAG
Source organism: uncultured Ardenticatenaceae bacterium (assembly GCA_964643965.1). GTDB lineage: Bacteria > Chloroflexota > Anaerolineae > Promineifilales > Promineifilaceae. The sequence goes on along the minus strand of CAZXVH010000020.1, from coordinate 21,504 downwards.
TTGGTCGCTTTGGACGAGGGCTTTAGTGGTGATGCAGAAGTGCTGACTGGCTTTGAACTGCCCGTGACCGGCCAATACACCATTTTTATCTCGAGTTTTGGCAATAACGCCGGTTCTTATACCTTGTCGTTAGATGAAGGCGGTGAAGACACTGTTAACTTTTATGACGCCGGCGACCTGACGTATGGGGAGAGCAAACAAGAATCATTGCAAGCCTACGAAGCGCACACCTGGTTTTTTGAAGGCAAAACAGGCGACGCCGTGATGGTAACGGTTGAACCGTTAGCGCCTTCTTTAGACCTGGATATCTGGCTGTTAGATCAAGACCTCAACCGGCTGATTGCCCAGGATGAGTTTTTGCAAGGGCAAACGGAAACATTAAGTCTGGCGCTGCCCCGAGATGGTCAGTATGTCATTTTGGTGCGCGAGTTTAATGGGATTTCTGGGGATTATGTGATTCGCTTGTCGGCGATGCCGGTGGCTACGCCGGAGCCACGTGGCGTCCTCCAGTTTGGGCAGTCGGTGGCGGGCGTTTTGGAGATGAAGCATACGGTGGTCTACTATTTTGAAGGGGTTCAGAATGATACCATCCAAATTGAACTGGCTCCGATTTCTCTGGAAAGTGATTTTGCTTTCACCTTGTTAGCGCCAAACGGCCGTTCTCGTTATCAAATTGATGAAGAAGCCACCGGACATACGGAAACATTGATCACCACCCTGGACGCCAGCGGCACATGGGGGATTGTGGTCACTGAATTCTTTGATGAGGGTGGGGAGTACGCCTTGACGCTTAACCGTCAATGATTTTGTACAAAATCGACGCGCACCAGGTTTTGGTTACAACTGGAGCGGGTTTGAATGCGGTATGCTTGAGAAACGGCCGTGCCATTCGCCGATTCTAATTGCACATTGTAATCTCGGATGACCAGCGTCTCAAATAAAAACAGTTCCCAACCGGATGGGCTGTAATCCAGAGCGCTGCCGGCGGCTACCCGTTCATCTATACCATTACCCCATATATGCACCCGAAAACTATCTGGCGCCACCGGATTGCGGTTTAAATCCAGCACTTCACCGGCGACGCCCATCCAGTTACAGCCCTCACTGTTTGCCCGTAAATAAAAGGGGCTGGTATCAGATTTAGTGAAGGGGTATTGGGAGCGGGTGGCGCTGGCGGTGGGGCTGGGGCCGGGCGGGGTCTCGGTGGGCGTGTTAGACGGGGTGGGCGTCATCGTGGGTGTGGGTGTGCGAGTAGGAAAGGTGGGGATAGGCGTAGGCGTATTAGTCGGTTTCGGCGTGTTGCTGGGCCGGATGGTGGCTGTGGCTTGAGGCGGCTGTGGCGTCCAGGTCGCTTGCAGCGCGGTTGCTGTGGCGGAGGGTACGGTAGGAACCAGGGCCAGGCTGGCCACGGTAGGCAATGGCGTTGCTGTGGCCAGGGAGTCGGCAATTTGTGTCCTCACCTGATTCCCTGTCTCGCTTAAACTGAGGCGAAGGCGTGGGGAAATGATCAACAGAGCAAGCATTACAAGCGCCAGACCAGCAAAGATTAACAACGCGGCTGTGACCACATTTAAACAACTGCTGAAACAACCCTGGTTCGATTTTTTCTGACTCAATAGGTTTTCTTTTTGAAAGTTATTTGGTTTCGATGAGAAGTTCGATGGCAGCCTGCCGCCACAGATCGTCTAACCAGGCGTTGAAGGCTTGTTGTAATAAACGGTAACGCTGATCTGCGCTTAACGGCCGTTCCATATCCCGTTCAATCAACTGCACCAAATAGTAGGTAGTATGGCCGCTGTTGGCATCGGTGACAGGGATGACCTCGCTAATTTCGTTCGGCTGCTGTAAAGCAAAGGCGGCTTCCTCTACCTCGGGCACCAGCAGCGAGCCGTGAGCAAAAAAGCCAAGTTCGCCGCCCAGCGGCGCCGTCACCTGATCTAGCGAATTTTGTTGGGCTAAGAAGGCAAAATCATCACCGGCCAGAGCGCGTTGATGCAGCGTTTGCGCCAATTCCGCATCATCAACCTGGATGTAGCGAGCGTTTATTTGCTCACTGGTAGACGGCACGTCGGCCGTGATGCGGTCTCGCATTTGGCCGATGATCATCTCCGTTTCCAACTCGCTGCGGAAACTGTCGGCAGTCCACTGGTTTAGGGCCAGCCATTGGTTGAACGGTTCTGCGCCGCCGGCAACCGTTTCAAGTTCTGCCATTTGTGCGTCTACTTGCTGTGGCGTCATGCTGACGCCGGCTGCCTCGGCCGCCTGGGCGATCAATTCTCTTTCAATGAGCGCTTCCAGGACGCGGTTTTTATACTCATCGTTTTCGACGGGCTGGCCTAATTGGGCTTGCGCCTGCTCATAGCGGGCTACTTCTCTTTCATAATCAGAGAGCGTCAGAGGACGGCCGTTTATGGTGGCGGCTAATGGCTCTGTGGGCGTGGCGGTGGGGGGAACGGCCGTGGCGGTGGCTGGTTCCGCCACCGTGGTGACTTCCGCGACCGCTGTTTCTCCCCTGTTTGCTTCTGCCACAGCAGCCTGTGTAGGCAGGGGGTCGGCGGGGTCTTCTCCGCAAGCTGCCAGGAAAATCAGGATGAAAATTAGGCCAATGGGAATCGTTTGTCGCATTATTTTATTCATAGGAAAATGACATAATGTTTTACTCAATTGCCAGGAGGATTATACCCAGGTGCGTCGAGCCAGCAAATAGAGATTCTGAAAGGTTCGCCTAAAACAGCCACAACTTTTTGCCCATGGGCGTAAGTATAGCGTAAAGTGGCAAGGTAGCAGGGTGGCGCTTCGACGAGCTTAGTGACCGATGTAAGGTGGTGTATGTTAGTGGGACACGGTGAAGCCGGGGAGGATGAGTTTGTCGTCGATAGCCCGGCCGTCGGCGTTGAGAATGGGCAGGCGGCGCAGGTCGGCCAGGAGATACCAGCCGATGAGCAAACGGTATTCGCCGGGTGGCAGGTTGTTGTCCAGCGGGATGGTGTAGGGATCGGTGAGGGTTTGGCCCGGCTGCCATTGGCTGGTGGGCAGGGTTCCTTGCAGCGGCCAGGCGTCTATTTGCCCCACGATACGGTCGTTGGCGTCCACCACTTGCAGGAAGAGGGTGTAATCGTCACCCAGAGGAGCGAGGCTCAGCCAGTGCAGGCTTAATGGCAGGCTGCCGCCAGGGGTGAGTGGCTGGTTGGCGATGTCTATGTTGAGGAGGGCGATCTGGTCGTTGAAGTTAACGGCCGTTTCCGGCAAAGCCACGCCGCGCATATCCACCTCCCCAATAACACAGCCTTCCTGTCTCAAACTGAACCAGCCGCAGTAGGAAGCGGGGTAATTACATTCTTCGCGGCCCATGTGGCAGCCGCCTGCGGCATAGGCCACAATTTCGTACCTGCCGGCTGGTTGATTGCTGTCTAAAAGCGTGGAGAGGGTGAAGAACGGCCGTTCTCGCGACGGCCAGGTGGGGTTTAAATAAGATGAATAGGGCGTCTCAGGAAAATCTTTTCCGGCCGGCCGTAACTGCATATTCAATTTATTTAATTCTTTACCCCAACCGGTTAGCTGCACAGGCAGCGCTGCCCGTGGCCGAATTTGTGTGGGGAAATTCACGCCGTTCAGGATAATCTGCCCAATTTGGTGGCGCAGTGTGGTCGCTGCCGGGACAGAGACAGGCGCTTCTGACGGCCAAAACGAAGCCACCGGCTGCCATTCCAGCTTGGATACAGGGGTGAAAGGGGGGGCGAGGGCCACTTCGATGATGGCCGCCTTTCGGGTGAACAGCCGGGGACGCGGCAGTTGGTGAAAGTCTGGTACGATTTCTCCAACTTCCCAGGCATTAGTGGGGTAGCTGTTGTTGGCCGGATGTTGGCCGCTGCTGATGTCGTCGCCCAGGCGCAAATAAACATGGAGCGGCTGTGTCACCGGTTCAGTTGCCTGCCAGTAGAGGGTAACGGCCGTTTGGGTGTCGTCAAAAGGGGAAACGGCGTCAAGCTGGTAGCCGAGCAGTTGTATGGGGCCAAAGGGAAGGGGAGAGGAAACGGCTTGCCTTGAGCTTGTCGAAACGGCCTGCCTTGAGCTTGTCGAAACGGTCTGTAGCGTCGTTACGGCTTCTGGACTCACTTCTACCAGCGGCCCCAGCGAACGCAGATGATAAATGCCCGCCAACCCCGGCAAAAAGCGGGCCAGGTACACAGTTTGCCCGGCAGCCAGACGGCCGTCCAGTTCGGCGCGGTAAGCGGCTTCATCCGGCAGCACCATGATGTCCAGATCAGGGCGTACTCCTTCCGCCTGCTGCAAATAGTAGAGTGGCGCAATTTTTTCGCTGTCGGCGAGGATGGCAGCGCCTTCGGCCAGGGGTAACGCCAACACGCCCTCGCCCCAAGGCTGCCCGCCGTCGTCGCGTGATTGATCCAGGCGGTTCCAGTTTTGGCTGGCGCCGAGCAGGGTGGGCAGGAGGAGCAGCAAAATGAGGAGATTGGCGAACGCAACCTTCGACAAGCTCAGGCTGCGTTCGCCAATCTCTAATATGGCGTTGGCGCCAGCTAACCACCACAAGGCGACAACCACCTGCGCTCCGATGATGAAAACATCCAGGTCAGGCACGTAATAGTTGAGAGCGTAAAAGATGTAACCCAGCCAGGTGACAGTTAAAATGAGCGCCCAGCGCCACCTGCGCCGCCAGGTGAAAAAGAAGCCAAGCAGGGCTACAAATAAGTTGACATACCCCCAATTGGCGAGGATGATGCGGCCTACTACTTCGTAGCGCGTCAGGTCGTCTAGCCAGGCTCGCCATTGTAAAGCGCCTTGAAAACGGCCGCCGATCACCCAGTCTAAAAAGCGGGCGACGCCCATTGGCTCCTGGTGGATGGCCTGCCAGCGTAGAGGCAGGTAGGCGTAGAGGAGCAGCGGCAGGCAGAAAGCGAGCGCCAGGGTAAGGAAGGTTTTGAGATTTGAGAGTACCGATTGTTGGCGGGTAAAGGTATGGGTAAACAACAAGGTTAACGTGGCGGCGGGTAGGAGAAAAAGGGTGGTGAGGTGATTGGTCATGCCTAAACCTAGCACAAACGCTAACGAAATCGAAAGCCAACGCCTCCTGTCCCCTGTCCACTGTCCACTGTCCACCGTAAACTGCCCACTGTTCACCGTCCACTGTTCACTGTTCACTGTCCCCTGTCCACCGTCCACTAACCCTACTCTCCAGCCGCCACTCTCCCGCATGAGCAAAAACGCGCCCACCACGATGAGCGTTTGCAGGCTGTACACTTCCGCTTCGATGGCCTGGCTCCAAAAGGTGGGGATGAGGCCAAAGAGGGTAGCAGCGAGAACGGCCGTTACCGGTTTCACCCCCAGCCGGTACCCCAGTACAAAGAGCAAACTGACGGCCGCCAGTCCATAAAGCATGGTGGCAGCGTTCAAGCGCCAGGCCACTGTGCCCAACGGTAGTAGCGTGAATAGTTTGCCTAGCAAAAGATACAGCGGGTAGCCGGTGGGGTGGGCGATGCCCAACTGGGGGACCACCACCTGGAATTCAAAGGTATCGGCCTGGCCTACCGCTGCCGGCATGGTCAGCAGGTAAATGGGCAGCAGCGCCGCCAGCACAAAGAGAATGCCCAACCAGCGCCAGGCGGCATGTGGGGCCAGGGTGTGCGCCAGCAGCAGCGCCGCCAGCCAGACGGCTGCAAAAAAAATAAAGCGGGAGGCGACCAGATCAATCGTGGGATCGAACAAATAAAGCAGGTTGAGCAGCAATGGCAGCAGGGCGCTGAGAGGCAAGTTGCGTCGCCGCCAGAAGCGGCTGCCGGCAGTTGAAATGATGATGGCGAAGGGTAGGGCGAATAACGGCCGTCCCAGCCACAAGAGGCTGGGAAAAAAGCCTTCATACAAAATGCGGCTCAGAGCCAGTCCGCCCACGAACCACAAAACAAGGGGAGCGGTTCGCTTAAGCGCTGATTTAGCATTGAATGTAAAGGGCTGGGTCTCGGCCAAGTTTGTCATAGCGGCTCAATTGTATCTTGTTGTGGTGAAAATTCAGGCAGGGGGAGGAACGGCCGTGCAGCCAGGGCGTGAAGATGACGCCGTTCGAGCCGGGCGGCGCCTTTTTCACTTCCTGGTTCATGAACGGAAACAAGTTCTCATATTTCTCCACGCCGTCGTGGGCCAGGATGTAGTGTGGGATCATTATGATCTTTCCAATTGCAGCGCCAACTTGCCCGGCTCAGTCACCGGCTGTTGGCAGACGAAACGGCGGCAAAGGTAGGCGGTGGGCTGCCCTTCGATTTGGGGACGGTCGGCGAGCAGGGGGATGGCGCTGCTGTGGAGGCCAACGGCCGTTACCAGGTTAGGCCGGTAGCGGTTTTGGGCCACTTCCAGCAGCTTCATCGTGCCCGTTTTGCCGAATTCACCGACAATTGCCACTTCTTGCGGCTGGCTCAGGATGAAATCGGCGGCGCAGAGCCAGTGGGCGAAGCCGGTGGGAAAACGCGCCATGCGGCTGATCATGCCTTGTGTGGCTTGCTCGGCGACGTTCCAGTAACGGCCGTTTCCCGTATACAAACTCAGCTTGAGCAACACTTGGGCGGCCATGGCGTTGCCGCTGGGCGTGGCGTTGTCTTGCATATCTTTAGGGCGTTGGATGAGCGTTTCGTGGTCATCGGACGTATCGTAAAAGCCGATGCCGGCCGGGTCTTTGAAGTGGGTCAGCATGATGTCGCCCAGCTCTTGGGCCCAGGTGAACCAGCGTTCGTCGAAGGTAGTCTGGTAGAGCGCCAGCAGGCCGTCGGCCAGATAGGCGTAATCTTCCAGGTAAGCGTTGTATTTGGCCTCTGCCCCCGCTTTCCAGGTGCGCAGTAGACGATTGTTTTTTTGGCGTAAGTGTTGGTAGAGGAATTCCGCATTTTGCCCGGCCGCTTGCACATAATCGGGACGATGTAGGAGGCGGCCGGCTTCGGCGAAGGCGGCCAGCGCCAGGCCGTTCCAGGCGGTCAGCACCTTGTCGTCTAGTCCCGGCCAGACGCGCTGCGAGCGTACGGCGTACAGCTTTTGGCGTGAATTTGCCAGCCGCGCTTTCAACTCATCTTCATCCATGCCCAGTTCTTCAGCTACTTCGGTGATGGTGCGCGAGACGTGTAAGATGTTTTTACCTTCCCAGTTGCCGTTTTCTGTCACATCGTAGTAGCGCATGAATGGTTCGGCGTCTTCACCCAAAACCTGGCGGATTTCGGCCGGCTGCCAGACGTAAAATTTGCCTTCTTCCCCTTCGCTGTCGGCGTCGTAGCTGGAGTAAAAGCCGCCCTGCTCCTGGCGCATTTCCCGCAGCATAAAGTCGAGCGTTTCGGCGGCGATGCGCCGGTAGAAAAAGTCGCCCGTTACCTGGTAGGCGTGCAGGTAGACGCGGGCTAGCAGGGCATTGTCATAGAGCATTTTCTCGAAGTGGGGTACGAGCCACTGCTCATCGGTTGAATAGCGGGCGAAGCCGCCGCCGATCTGGTCGTATAGGCCGCCGTTGGCCATCATGATGAGGGTATGTTCGGCCATGTGCAGGGCGTTCTGGTCTCCAGAACGGCGCAGCAGAAATTCCAGGGTCATGGCGGGCGGGAATTTGGGGGCGTGACCAAAGCCGCCCAGGTTTGAGTCGAAGGCGCGGACCAGGCCTTCCAGGGCAGCGTCGAGCAGGTTTTCGTCGAGGCTGTGGCTTTCATCGCCCAGGCTGATAGTACGCTGCAACTGTTCGACTAAATGGGCAGCGTTTTCGTCGATGTCGGCCCGTTGTTCCTGCCAGGCGCGTTGGATGCTGGCGAGTACCTGGGGAAAGCTGGGCATGTTGTAGCGCGGAGTGGGTGGGTAATACGTGCCGCCGAAGAACGGCCGTCCTGCCGGGGTGAGGAAGACGGTCATGGGCCAACCGCCCTGTCCGGTGAGAGCCACGACGGCGTTCATGTAGATGCTGTCGAGGTCGGGGCGTTCTTCGCGGTCTACTTTGATGTTGATGAAATGTTCGTTCATATAGGCCGCGATTTCCTCATCTTCAAAGGATTCGTGGGCCATGACATGGCACCAATGGCAGGCGGCGTAGCCGATGGAGAGCAGGATCGGTTTGTCTTCGCTGTGGGCCAGCTGTAGGGCTTCTTCGCTCCAGGGGTACCAGTTGACGGGGTTGTGGGCGTGTTGGCGCAGGTAGGGACTGGTTTCGTGTATAAGATGGTTGGGCATGGGGAACTCCTGAATGGTGAATGATAAATGGTGAATGAATGGCGCTGTCTGTTTGGGATACTGGGCGCTAAAAAGGAAACGGCATTGCTTGAAGCGGATTAAAGAAACTCGACATGATTCTGAAAATCTATTGGCTCGAACGATTCTGCTATTTCTTTCAATCGACGAATGCATTCGCCCAGCGTCAGCTTATCCTGGTGGACGTATATGATACCAGTATGCGTTTTCCTTTGTATAAATGATAAGGGTCATTAGTTTAAGCAGATTTCACCTGGTATTGCTGCTTCATTTCCCGCACGATCTTTTCTTCTTCTCTCATTTCTGCATCCAAATATGTCTGATTTTCATAATAATAGGAGAGAGCGTCATGTACTTGCGCCAATGAAAGGTGAGGATGCGCATCCACAATTTGATCCGGAGTCCATCCCAGGCGTTCATACTCGGTCACAATTTGGGTCACTTTGATGCGGGTGTCAATAATTACAGCTTTACCACTGCATCTCTCTGGGCGTCTTTCAATATATGGATGCTTAACTTGTTCTGGTTTTGTGGGTGATTGTATGGTCATGTCTGTGCCTCAAAATCTATTTGTCTTTGTTCATAGTATAGCATAAAGGGAAACGGCCGTTTCCCCCCTCCCTATTTCTTCAACGCAGCCTGCAACGAGGCCACAAACGCCCCCCCTGCTTTTGCTTTCGCTGTCGCTTTATCTACCGCATTGATCAGGGCGCTGCCCACAATGACGCCATCGGCCACGGCGCCCACTTTGGCGGCTTGCTCCGGCGTACCAATGCCAAAACCGACCGCCAATGGCGTTTGCGTTTGCGCCCGCACCCGGGCCACAAAATCGCCCAAATTGGCCGGCGCCTGGCTGCGGGCGCCAGTGACGCCGGTGACGCTCACCAGGTAGATGAAGCCCCGCGCCCGCGCCGCCACCTTGGCGATGCGCTCCGGGTTGCTGGTGGGGGCCAGGAAATGGATGAGGGCCAATCCCGCTTCGTGGGCGGCCTGCTCCAGTTCATCTGCCTCTTCGGGCGGCAAATCGGGCACGATGAAGCCATCGGCTCCCGCTTCGGCCGCATCTCGCACATAGGCTTCAATGCCATAAGCCAGGATGGGATTGTAATAACCCATGAGCAGGAAGGGTTTGTTCACCCCGTGTTGGCGCAGTTCGCGCACCATCGCCAGACAATCGGCGGTGGTGGCCCCATTTTCCAGGGCGATTTGGGTGCTGCGCTGGATGGTGGGCCCGTCGGCCAGCGGATCGCTAAAGGGGACGCCCAGTTCGATGAGATCGCTGTATGGCGCGATAGCTTCGACAACAGCCAATGAGGCGGCGCGGTCAGGGAAGCCCAGGGTGTAGTAGGGCATGAGGGCAGCGGTTTGATTTTCTTGGGCTTGGGCAAAGGCGGCGGCGATACGGGAACGGCCGTTTTTCATGTCAGGGGTGATGGTCATCAGATCTCCTCGTAAAGGGGAGCGCGGGCGGACAAGCTGTCCGCGCTCCCAGGCGGATAGTATGTGGCAGCGGATTATAACAAGCAATGGGTAAACATTTAAGGGATTAGACGCCGTTCGCATTTAAGATTGGTTCAATCTGAGAGATTGAGCCAATCTCGCCTGACTCACAACTCAGGGGGCTGCCCTGCGTATATAAAGATGTAATGATAAAAACGTCATGCAAAAGTCTGAACGATAATATGAGGAGAAACAAAACATGAGTTTACTGGGTAACATTTTATGGTTAATTTTTGGTGGATTTATTGCGGCCATGGGTTATATCATCGGTGGGCTACTGCTTTGCCTGACCATTGTGGGCATCCCCTTTGGATTGCAGTCCATTCGCATTGGCGTGGCGAACTTTTCTCCATTTGGCAAAGAAGTTGTGCAAGCCCAACGCGCCGGCGGCTGCCTGGGGTTGGCTTTTGACATTATCTGGATTCTTTTATTCGGCTGGGAGTTGGCGCTTGCTCACCTACTTTCTGCGGCCATTTTAGCCATTACCATTATTGGCATCCCCTTCGCCATGCAGCACCTCAAACTGATCCCGGTGGCGTTGTTCCCCTTTAACTATGAGTTGAAGTAAAAACGTAAGGCGTGAGGGGCAAAACCCTCACGCCTATCTCTACCACTGTCTCTGTAAACGACGCCCATTCATAATTCTCAATATATAATTCACAATCACTCAGCCTTGCCGGCCGGTGATATACGCTTCCGTCAATTGTTCTTTCGGATTCGTAAACAAATCATCTGTGCTGCCAAATTCCACCAGCTTTCCTAACCAGAAAAAGCCCGTCCAGTCAGAAGCCCGCGCCGCCTGCTGCATATTGTGAGTCACAATCACAATCGTATAATTCTGTGATAGATCCCGCATTAAATCTTCAACATGCAGGGTGGCAATAGGGTCCAGCGCCGAACACGGCTCATCCATCAAGATCACCTCTGGCTTCACGGCAATGGCGCGGGCAATACACAAACGCTGCTGCTGGCCGGGATTCAAGTCTAACGCCGAGGTTTTTAGCTTATCTTTCACTTCATCCCACAAAGCTGCTCCCTGTAAACTGTTCACCACAATTTCTTCCAAATTTTCGGTTTTTGCCAGGCCGACCACGCGGGGGCCATACGCCACATTGTCGTAAATGGACTGCGGAAAGGGGTTCGGCCGTTGAAACACCATGCCCACCCGCTGACGCAGCTCAGACACATCCACATCTTCGTCGTAGACGTTTTTGCCATCCAGCAAAATCTCCCCTTCAGCGCGGGCGATACGAATGGTATCGTTCATGCGGTTTATCGAGCGCAAAAAGGTCGATTTGCCACAACCGGAAGGGCCAATGAGCGCCGTGATCTGGCGACGACGGATGGGTAAATTCAGGTCTATGAGCGCCTGAAATGCACCATAATAAAAATTGAAATGCTTGACTTCGATTTTATTGTCCATAGTTTACCCAAACCGTCCTGTAATATAATCTTCTGTCCGTTTTTGTTTGGGATGCAAGAAAATTTGTGCCTTATCGCCTACTTCCATCATCTTGCCGTCCAGTAAAAAGGCGGCGCGGTCTGCCACCCGCGACGCTTGCTGCACACTGTGGGGAACCATGATGATGGTGTATTGCTGCTTCAGCTCGGTGAGCGACTGCTCAACGATTGAGGTGGAAATGGGATCCAGGCCAGAGGTGGGATTGTCTAGCAAAATCACATCCGGCTCCAGCGCCAGGCTGCGGGCCAGGCACAAGCGCTGTTTTTGCCCGCCGGACAAGGCAAAGGCGGAGGTATCCAGTCGATCTTTCACTTCATCCCACAAGGCAGATTGGCGCAGTGACCGCTCTACGCGCTCGTTGAGTCTGTTTTTATCTTTGATGCCTGCCATTTTCAGACCAAAGGTGAGGTTTTCGTAAATGGTTCCGGGCAAGGGGATGGGCACGGCAAACACCATGCCGATGCGCCGGCGCAGCGCTATCACGTCGATGTCGGGGGCAAAGACATCCTGGCCCCTAAATTCCACCAGCCCGGAATGAGCGTTGCCTTCTTGCAAATCCGAGAGGCGGTTGAGCAGGCGCATGAGCGTGGTTTTACCGGCGCGGGAGGGACCAAATAGAACGAACAATTCATTGGGCATGATCTTCAGGCTCACCTCTTTAAGCGCCTGGACGCCATCGCCGTAGGTGAATGACACATTTTGGATGTTGATGATGGGTTCAGTCATGGCGATTCCTTTGCCTACCATTGGCGCTTGCGCCGCATGATGGTGCGGATCAGGGTAGCCACTAAAATCATGGACAGCACGATGAATAGTAAAACAAGCGCCGTGGCAAACTGGATGTCGAGCGGCATACCCGGAACCTGGGTGGCAATGACGTACAGGTGATAGGGCAGGGCCATTGTCTGGTCGAACATGGATTGGGGTAGTTGGGGCAGGTAGAAGGCGGCGGCCGTAAAGAGGATGGGCGCTGTTTCGCCGGCGGCGCGGCCTAAACCGAGGATGACGCCGGTGATGATGCCCGGCGTGGCTTGCGGCAGCACTTGATGGCGCACGGTTTGCCAGCGGGTGGCGCCCACGCTGTAGCTGACGATGCGGAATTCGCGTGGCACGGTGTTGATGGCCTCTTCAGCCGTAGAGATGACGATGGGCAAGGTCATTAGACCCAGGGTGAGGGAGCCGGCAATGATGGAAGTGCCCATATTGAGGAACAAGACAAAGACGCCCAGGCCAAATAAACCGTAGACGATGGAAGGGATGCCGGCCAAATTGACAATGGCCAGGCGAATGGCGCGAGTGAGGCGATTGTCTCCGGCGTATTCTGCCAGGTAGATGGCGGCGCTAATGCCCAGGGGGATGGCGGCGATGGCTGTGCCAAAGGTGAGCAATATGGTGCCCACGATGGCGGGGAAGATGCCGCCCTCGGTCATACCATTTGTGGGGAATTGGGTGAGGAACTGCCAGTTGATGGCCCCGATACCCTGAGAAACGGTGTAGGTGACCACGAAAATGATGGGGATGACGACGATAGCGGCAACGGCCGTTATCAGCACATTTGCCAGGCGTTGGGTTTGCTGCCGGTTCATATTTGCCCTCCCTGGCGACGAGCGCCATTGCCACCAATTAGTCTCGTTGCCAGCGAGTTGATCAGGAATGTGATCAAAAACAGCACAATGCCGATGGCAAACAGGACGCTGTAATGGGTGCTGCCGCTGGCTACTTCACCCATTTCGGCGGCAATGGTGGCTGTCATAGTGCGGACGGGTTCAAAGTAGAGGCCGCTGCGCAGGCTGGGGATGTTGGCGGCGTTGCCTGTTACCAGCATCACCGCCATCGTTTCGCCGATAGCCCGGCCAATGCCCAGCATGACGGCAATGACCACGCCAGAGCGGGCGGAAGGGAGTATCACGCGATATATCGTCTGCCAATGGGTGGCCCCCAGCGCCAGCGAACCGTCCCGATACTCTTTAGGCACGGCGTAGAGGGCGTCTTCGGTGATGCTGATGATGGTGGGCAGGGCCATGTATGCCAAAATCAAGGAGCCGGTAAAGGCGGTCAGGCCAGTAGGAGCGCCCAGGCTTTGAATGAACGGGGCCAAAATAACCCAGCCCAGGAAGCCGAGGACGATGGAAGGAATACCGGCCAAGACTTCGATGACCGGTTTTAATATTTCCCGCAGCCAGGGGGGAGCCAGTTCTCCCAGGAAAACGGCCGTTGTCAACCCCAAAGGCACCGCTATCACCACTGCCCCGGCCGTCACCAGCAAAGAGCCGATGAGCAGGGGCAGCAGGCCATACATATCTTCAATGGGATACCAACGGCGGCTTAAGAAACTGAGAAATGGAACCTGGAAAAGCGCCGGCAGGCCCTCTTTTAGCAGGAAAATGAAAATCAGAATGATGATGACAATGGTGGAAACGCCAGCAATACGAATGATGGTTTCCATCACTATTTCTCGTTTAGGGCGGGGCGGCGCTTCCGTTAATGAAAGGGGCGCATTATCCGGAGTGGTCATGTTAATTCTCCAACATTATGGGGTAGATACTACTCTGAGAAGGGCACAAAGCCGAGATTGGTGACAATTTGCTGTCCTTCCTGGCTTAAAATCCAGGCCAGGTATTCGGCGATGATGCCGGTTGGTTCGCCGGCCGTATACATGAACAAATTGCGAGACAACGGGTATTCATGGGATAAGGCGGTGGCGACGGAAGGCTGGATGGCGGCCGATTGCTCGTCTGGGGCAATGGCCAGAATCTTTTCGTGTTCAGGGTCTACGTAACCCAGGCCGTCATAGCCGATGGCTTTGGGATTGCGGCGCACCTCGCTGGTGATGCCTACAGAGGAGGGCATAAGCAGCGTTTGTGGGGCGAAGATGTCACTGTTCTCTTGTTCGCCTTTGCGTACCACTTCTTCCAAAAAATAGACGTGGGTCCCAGAATTGGTTTCGCGGGAGAGCAGCACGATCAGTTCATCGCGGCCGCCCACTTCTTTCCAGTTGGTGATACGGCCGGTATACATATCGGCGAGTTGATCGATGGATAGTTCGTTGACCGGGTTGTCGAGATGCACGATGACGGCCAATGCGTCGATAGCGACCACATGTTCCACGGGTACGACGCCGTTGGCGCGGGCGTTTTCATACTCACTTTCTTTCATGGCGCGAGAGGCATTGGCGATATCGACAGTGCCGTTGATGAGGGAGGCAATACCGGTGCCGGAGCCGCCGCCAGTGACGGCGATGGAGATGGTCGGCTCAACGGTGCGGTAGGTTTCAGCCCAGGCCAGGGCTACGTTGACAAGCGTATCGGAGCCTTTGTTTTGAATGGTTTGGTTTTCACTACTGGCAGCGGAAGAAACGGCCGTTTCGTTCTTGACGGTGCAGCCTGCCAGCAAAAGGCTCATGAGCAGCACAAACAAAAGGCTTGACATGAGATCTGTTTTTTTATTCATTCCTTTTTCCTTCTCTGATTTGAGGCGCCAAAATTGGGGGCAATGCACTCAAAAATCCACCGATGATTTTACCGTGTTAACAGTTGGTATACACACTTTTCTTGTTAATGCTTTGTTAACACCCCCTATTTTGAAGGATTTTGCGTTAATAAATTGTTAACAGGCGATTTTTAATCTGAACTCACTTCCTCTGTTACCGCCCTCAATAGAAGATTTCGATAAGCTTCAATCGAAGAAAGGATTGGAACGAGTGATGAACGACACTTATCCAAATCCTCCTTATGACGTATAGTCATGCCAACTTAATAAGGCATTGCAAAAACTGATTAAGTTAGATTGTTCTCCCCCTGTATTCCAGGCTCTTTTCAACATGTCCGGCTCCTTGTCACCAATCATGATGGAGCCGTACTTAAAACTATGTTTAAAACTATTTTTTATGGAGGTTGTTAGAATGAAGAAAATCCGATTCCAATTACTGATAAGTTTACTGGCAATTGTTGTTTTGGTGTTGGCCTTGACCGCTTGTGGCGGCGCAGAACCAGCGCCCACACCAGAACCACCAACGGCCGTTTCCACGGCTATTCCAGAACCGGCAGCAGAACCAACGGCCGTTCCTGAACCGACGGCGGAACCCACGGCCGTGCCCGCTCCCACTTTCGATTTCCAGGATTTCTCCAGCGATGAAGCTGGCGTCAGCATGAGTTATCCCTCTGATTGGTTCTCTGATCCCAGTGCCCCCTCTTTCCTGATTTTTGGCACAAGCCAGAAAGCCGTTGAGAGCATTGAACCCAGTGCCACCGATGGCGTCGTGATCTTGCTCACAGATTCCACTGAATATTATGATACAACAGACCCGGTAGTGGCCTTAGAACAATTTGTGACGGAAATGACTTTAGAGGATGATGCCAGCTTACGGGGCAAGATAGCAACCACCACCATTAAGGGTAAACCCGCGGCCACGGCTACCATAGATGGGGAAAGCAACAGTGGCCTTCCCCTGACCGCTTATTTCACCACTATCGTCGATGGTGATTGGATTGCCACTTTCATCGGCACCAGCCCCACAGCAGTTGAAGCTGATTTTCACGATATCTTCGTGGCTATGGTCGAGACCATCGAACTACGTGAACCCACCGGAACCGCTGAGGTCGGCGGCATGACAGACTCCGAAGGTTTCCTGTTCTATGGGGAGACGATAGATGCCACCCTGAATAAAGAGGGCATTGGCGCCTGGAGTTTCATCGGGCTGAAAGGTGAAGTCATCGACATAACCGTAGTTCCCAATTCAAGCGGTTTATTAGATGTACAGATCGATATTCAAAACGAAAAGGGTAAATCAATTCTTGATTGGCCTGTAGACAACTCCTTTGGCACGGAAGAGCTACTGGGATTTGAACTTCCTGCCGATGGCGCCTACGTTATTGTTATCGAAGAGTTGTATGGTACCCGCGGCGACTATACCATCACGCTGGCTGAATCAGGCAGCACGACAACCAGTGAAGTGGAAGGTGATATCGTCGCCATTGATCCTGGCAGCGTCCTGGAATACAGCCTGTTATATAGCAGTTTTGTGGCAGGTGATGACTCCTCGACCTTTACCTTCACCGGCAAAGGGGGCGAATTTGCCGACATCTCCGTCTCTCCAGAGTCAGTCGGGCTAGATGTGGTCATTGATTTCCTGGATCCGTCAGGCCAATCGCTGCTCGATGGACCGCTTGATAATTCTTACAACACAGAATATATTCGTGTGCTGCGTATGCCCGAAGATGGCGACTACACCGTCGTGGTCTCCAGTTATGATGGCGCCCCGGGTGATTTTGAACTACTGGTGGAAGAATCTTATCTGAGCAATCCGGCTTCCTTTATCTTGGCCAGCGGCTCCCTCGACGACGCGGAAGAGGTACATGATTTCCCCTTCTATACCTATGCAGATGAACTGGTTGTTTTCCATGCTAAACCAGAATTTGGACTGGACGTTGTGGTGGAATTGTATAACGATGATACCGGGGAGCTGTTGGAAGAGAAAGACGCTTCTACCGGCTTTGAAGAAGTCGTTTTCTTTGTCCCTGAAGATGGCAACTACAAATTTAGCCTGGTAGGGTATGCAGGTTCAACTGGCGCTTATGATGTCACCTTGATCGGTTCGGAATTCGTTTATTTTGAGCTGGCAGTGGGCGACCTGGTTATCGGCCGGTTTGGGCCAAACAGCCTGTTTGAATATTACATCAGCGGTACGGCCGGCGATACGGTTAATATCACCATTAAGACAGAAGATGGCATTGACCTCATCCTGGAATTGATGGACTTTGACAGCAATATCCTGGCCTCGGCCGATAATGGCGGCAAAGGCGTACAAGAAACCCTGAGCTACACGTTTGAGTCAGATGATTTGCTCATTCTGCGTGTGGGCGACTATACCGAATCTGGTATGGGTGAGTTTGTTCTTTCTGTTGAGTAAATGTTTGTAGGCGAGTTTGGTTCACTCTGCCAGAGTGAACCAATTTGAAACCTGATGAAAGAGCCGCTGTAGGTGAACAGCGGCTCTTTTTGTGTTAAACAACGGCCGTTCCTCCCCCCTGGCATCTTCTCTCTCACACAATCGATTATAACGACCTGGCAAAAGCCAGCCATCCTGCTTCTGTTCCCGGTAATAATGCGGCTGGGCGAAACGGCTGCTACTATTTTTCAAATTTGAAACCGTTCTGCTTGATGGTAATCTTACCTGCGATGAACGAATTAGATACTTTTGGAGCGATAGTTTAAATGGACAGAGGCTTGCTGTTGTTGTTGTTTACGCTCATGATTGTTGCCTTCCTGATTTTTGGGGCAGTGACGCGGGAACCTTCCACCACGCAAACGCCGACGAGGGCGATGACAGCCATTGTGTCCTCTCCCACGCCTTTACCATCGGCAACGGCCGTTCCCATTCAGCTACCAGCGCAAACGGCCGTTAACGGTATGCCCGCCTCCCAATTCATCATCCTGCCAGACGGGGCGGTCGAAAACATCCGCGCCATCTACGCCCGAGGCCAGGAACTGGGCAACAACCCCCACGCCTATTCCAAAGTCGGTGACAGCACCTCCATTTACAACTTCATGAACGGCTTTGACGAAGGTAACTACAATCTTGCCGATTACGCTTATCTGCAAGAGACCCTCACCACCTTTCAAGGCTCACACAGTCGAGATGGTTTGGCCGTCAGCGTCGGCTTGCATGCCTGGACGGCTATCGACCCCGCCTTCGCCAACAAAGATGTGTGCCTCCCCAACGAAACGCCCGTCGCTTGCGAAATCCGTCTGTACCGGCCGGCCTTCATCTTCATTCGCCTGGGCACAAACGATGCTGGCGCCACCACTTTGTTCGACAGCAGCATCCGCCAGATTGTAGACATCGCCATCAGTCACGGCGTCATTCCCATCATCGGCACCAAGGCCGACCGCGTGGAAGGCAGCAACGCCAACAACGACATTTTGCGCCAAATTGCCACTGAGTATCAGATTCCGCTCTGGGATTTTGATGTCGTTATTGAGACGGTTCCAGGGCGAGCCATCGTCGATAAGTTCTACCACATCAGTGTGCCGGATACATATGATTATGCCCAACCCGCCACCTTGCAAACGGGGCACGGCGTCCACAGCCTGACCGCATTGATGATGCTCGATACGCTGTTAAAATTGTTGTCGTGAAGGGTGATATTCAAGCATTTGCCCCTTGATTTTATAGAACATTTGTTTTATATTTATAATCCAAATTTGTTTAAATAGGGTATTGACAACGGCCGTTTTGCCCTCCCATAATTCCGAAACAGGAGGTAGGGAATGAATGAAAATTGTAACGCGATAGTTCGACTAAGCTCACCACAAGTTTGGTAAATCGTGAATCGAATTGCCAACTCGATTTACAACGAGAGGAAATATGAAACCAGAGCAAACAGCACCCACCACCATTGATCAATACATCGCCAACTTTCCCCCTGATGTGCAAGAGATTTTGCAAAAAGTCAGGGCAACGATTAAAGAAGCCGCCCCCGATGCAGCAGAGACGATCAAATATCAGATGCCGACTTTTACGCTGAAGGGTAGAAGAAAACTTGCGCAATGCTGAAGCCAAAAAGAAGAAGAAATAAGGAGATGGTATGTCTACTAAAATGCAAACAGATCATTTTACGCAAGCCTTGGTTTTATTGTTAGACGAGACGTTTGACCAAGTTCACGGTATTTATCTCGATAAAGGCACCTCGCTTTTTGAGACGCTGGCGACTATTTCAGCGGAAGAAGCCTCTATTCCAGTGGGTGGCAAATGTGCTACGTTGGCGGCGCAGGTGAAGCACATTGCGTTTTACCTGGATGTGCTGGAAAGAGCGGTGCGTACCGGGCAGTTTGAAAAAGTGGATTGGGGCGAGATTTGGCGGGAAGTAACGGCCGTTTCCCCGGAAGAATGGCAATCCATCCAAACAGAATTACGCGCCAGCTACAATCAGATCAAACAACTCATCCTCGAGACCAGCGCCTGGCCCAGCGAACGCGAGATCGGCGGCGCCATCGCCACCATCGTCCATACCGCCTACCATTTAGGCGAAATTCGGCAGGCTTTATGTACGCTAAAGGCGTAGGCTTAAAGCAATAACGGGAGCGCGGACAGCTTGTCCCCACCAGGGCGGCCAACAGGGGCCGGCGCCCCTGTTAGAAGGTGATAACTGTTG
>CAZXVH010000020.1:0-2156 GCA_964643965.1 uncultured Ardenticatenaceae bacterium | reverse complement strand
TATTTTATTGGTTTTTTATAAACAATTTCGGGCGGGGTGTTATTGCGTTCCCCCCCGTGGGCCTACCGGGTCCCCCCGCTCCCATTTAAGAAGGAGATACGATGACTCATTCCTACAAACCCCATGATTATAATTCCGCTTCCCCCTATCTCATTGTAGAGAACGCCAGCCACACCATTGAATTTTTGATCCAAATTTTTGCGGCCGTGCCTTTACGCCACATCACAGACGACGAGGGCCGCGTCCGGCACGCAGAAGTGCGCCTTGATGATTCTGTGATTATGCTGGCTGACAAAGTAGAAGGATGGCCGTCAATACCCGCTCATGTCCATATTTATGTGCCTGACGTGGACGCCACTTATCAGCGAGCGCTTGAAGCTGGCGCCGAATCAGTGCAAGCGCCAGAGAAGAAAGAGGATGCCGATAAACGAGGCGGGGTAAAAGATGCCGGTGGCACGACATGGTGGATCGCCACGCAGGTGGAATAATGGACACAGTTATTGCCTGGCTCAGAGGTATCAATGTCGGTGGTCACAACAAACTGCCCATGCGTGATCTGGCTGCGCTGTTGGCCGGGATGGGATTGGTCAACGTGCAGACCTACATCCAGAGTGGCAACGTCGTCTTTCAAACGGAGCGCACCCATCTGCCGGAATTAGCGCAGGAGATAAGCGCGGCGATTGAGGAAAGCCATGGCTTTACGCCGCAGATAATGCTGTTGCGCCTGGTAGATTTGCAAACGGCCGTTGCCCACAACCCCTTCCCCGAAGCCCAAGCGGATCACAAAACATTGCATTTCTATTTTCTGGAATCGGCGCCAGCCGCTCCTGATTTGGCTACTTTAGAAGCGGTGCAGATAGATACGGAACGGTTCGCGCTCATCGACACAGTGTTTTATCTACACGCCCCTGATGGCATCGGCCGTTCCAAGTTGGCGGCCAACGTGGAAAAGGCGCTGGGTGTCGCGACCACTGCCCGTAACTGGCGCACGGTGAGTAAGATGCTGGAAATGGGAACGGCCGTTGCCCGTTAACAACTCAAAAACAGAAGAGCGACGGCGCAAAATAACCCTCATCAGTTTATCAATAGACCTCCGAGATCTACAATCAGAGTTAATCAAAAGGAGAACGACATGACAACAATTAATGCGTATCTAAATTTCAATGGCAATTGCGAAGAAGTTTTCAACTTCTATGCCTCGGTATTTGGCACTTCCCCTATGTTTAGCCGCTTCAAAGAATTTCATTCTGAGGGAATGACCGATGATCTGAGTGAAGGCGAAAAGATTATGCATGTCGCTTTACCCATTGGTAACGGGACTGTGCTGATGGGCAGTGATACCGTGGCAGCCATGGGCGAGGTCACATTTGGCGACAATTTTTCTCTCTCTTTGCAGGTAGACAACCAAGAAGATGCAGACAAATTTTACAAGCAGCTTTCGGCTGGCGGTGAAGCGACCATGCCTCTGGATCATGCACCTTGGGGTGATTATTTTGGCATGTTGACCGACCAATTTGGCATTCAATGGATGATTAACCACGCGCAAAGCCAGGCGTAACCGGCACACATGGAAAGCGGCGTGGTAGATGGCATCAACAATGTCTCGATGCGCTGCTGGATGGGTTGCAAAAATAGCGTTTTAGTGATGACATCAGGCTGAAATTTTCGGCCTGACGTCTGCTGAAGTAATAGTTATACTGCGGGAAACATGGACCGCGCACAAAAAAGGAGGAAGACATGGCTAAGCTCGTATTTGGAATGAATCAATCCCTGGACGGGTACGTCGACCATACGGCGTTCGCGCCGGGACCAGCGCTATTTCGCCACTTCATCGAGGAAGCTCAGGGGCAGGCAGGCAGTGTGTACGGCCGTCGCATGTATGAGATCATGCGTTACTGGGACGACGACCATCCTGAATGGGATGCAGAGGAACTCGCCTTCGCCGCGGCGTGGCGGAACCAGCCGAAATGGGTCGTCTCGCGCTCGTTGAAGGCGGTCGGCCCCAACGCCAGGCTTGTTGAGGAGGATCTTGAGGGCGCGATCCGCGAGATAAAGGCCGTACGCGACGGGGAGATCGAAGTTGCCGGCCCGGAGTTGGCGCACAGCCTGACCAAACTTGGCCTGATCGATGAATATCGAATCTACCTGCATCCCGT
>CAZXVH010000019.1:49344-58632 GCA_964643965.1 uncultured Ardenticatenaceae bacterium | reverse complement strand
TTTCACCAGCGCATCCCGCAGCACCTCCGCCGGATGCAGGGCAGAACGGCCGTTTTCCCCATGCCCAATCTGCTGCCGGCAACTCAACCCGGCCGCCACAATAATCGTATCGGCCGCCGCCGCCCGTACAGCAGGCAGCAAGCGACGCTCCGCCATCTGCCGCGAAATGTGGTAATGCTCCGCCTCATAACCAAACGTACCCGCCATGCCACAGCAGCCCGAATCCACCTCTTCAACGGTGTAGTGGGGCGGCAGCGTCAACATGCGCTTGCTCGGTTCCGTGCCCACCAACGCCTTTTGGTGGCAGTGGCCGTGCAGCAGCAGATGACGCCGCTCCTCCGTAAACGATAGCGCAAGCTGCCCTGCATCCGCCAGTTTGGCGATGAACTCCTCGAAGGTATAGGCGTGATCGGCGACCAACTGCGCCGGGGAGTCTTTCGGCAGCAAGTAGAGGAACTCGTCCCGCAAGGATAAAATGCTGCTCGGCTCCAGCCCCACAATCGGCGTCCCTTTTTCGGCAAAGGGCTTGAGCACAGCGACAACATCCTGCGCCGCCTTCTTCGCCTTGTCTACAAACCCTTTAGAAATAGCCGGACGGCCGTCATCAGCCACCGGCGCCGCAATCACCGCAAAACCAGCGGCGGTCAGCACTTCTGTGGCCGCAATGCCGATATGCGGATAGTTGTAGTTGGTGAATGGATCGACGAATAAAACGATTGCAGATTGCGGCTTGGGGGAGTTGCCCTGAGCTTGTCGAAGGGTTGGAGATTGGCTGGCGTTAAACCAGGTCATGAAGGATTGACGGGCAAAAGGGGGTAGTTGGCGTTTTTTGCTGACGCCCAGCATCTTTTCCATGCCGCTGCGCACCAGTCCCAGATTAGCGCCCCAATTGGCTAACGGCGCCATCGCGCCGCTGCCCAGTTTGGCAAAACGGCCGAAGTCGGCGAACAGTTTGGCGCGGAGCGGGGCGCCATGCACATCATAATAATGCGCCAGCCACTCGACCTTGATTTTCGCCATATCGACGGCTGAGGGGCATTCCGCCTTACACGCTTTACATTCAATGCACAAATCCATCGCCTCATACATGCCTTGACCGGTGAATTCGCCGGGGGGCAGTACGCCGCTCATCGCCGCCCGCAGCAGGTTGGCGCGGCCTCTCGTCGAATGTTTTTCCTCTCGCGTCACCATAAAGCTGGGACACATGGTGTCGATGGTACGTTTGCGGCAGACGCCCGCCCCATTGCACATTTCCACCGCCCGGTTAAAACCGCCGGAAGGCGTGGCGCCGGCGTTCCCGGCTTCGTGTTCGCTGAAGTCGATGTGAGGCGTCAACGGGATGAGTTCGTAGGCCGCGCCGTAGCGCAGGTTTTCCGTCATGGGGCCGGCCTCGACGATGTTGCCCGGGTTGAAAATGCGCTCGGGATCGAAGATGTCCTTGACCTGGCGGTAGAGGCCGTACAGGTCGGGACCGAAGAAATATTCGTTGAGCCAGCTTCGCGCCCGGCCGTCGCCATGTTCGCTGGAAAAGGAGCCGCCATACCCCCGCAGCAAGTCCACAGAGAACCGGGTGATCTCGGGCAACTTGGCCACTTCGGCCGCCTTTTTGCTGTTGATGAGCGGGCGGATGTGCAGGCAGCCGGCGCTGGCGTGGGCGTAATATGCTACGTCGGTTCCCAGGCTGTGGCAGAACTGTTCCACCTTGTCCACATATTCGGCCAAATGCGCCACCGGCACGGCGGAATCTTCGATGAAGGGAATGGGTTTGTAATCCCCTTTGATGGACATGAGCAGCCCCAGCCCCACTTTGCGCACTTTCCACACTTTGTTTTGCTGAACGGGATCATAGGCGGTGACAACGGCCGTTTCCCCCACTTTTTTTCTCGCTAAATGATCTTTCAATCTATCAATCTTTGCTCTTAATTCTTTGTCACTCTCCCCCACAAACTCCGTAATCAGCACACAGTTGGGCTGCCCTTCGATGAAGGCATCGAGCAGACGAGCATATTCCGGCACGTCGCGGCACATCGTCAGCGCCAGATTGTCGAGCAGTTCGATGGCCGAGGGATCGGTTTCCAGCATAGTAGGAACGGCCGTTAACGCCGTAGGCAGCGCCCCAAAATGCACAATCGCCAAAGCGCTCTTCGTCGGTTTACGCACCAGATTGAGCTTCATCTCCGTCATCACCGCCAACGTGCCTTCTGAGCCACACACCAACTTCGCCAGATTAAAACGCTCATCCACCGGCCATTGAAAAGCGAGACCCGCTGGCGGGATCAAGCGATCCAGATTGTAACCGCCGCAGCGCCGCCAATGGCGCGGCGTCTGCTCCCGAATAATTTGTTGGTTTGTGGAATTGTGGGTGAGTTGGAATGTCTGTTGGTAGAGCCGCCCTTCTCGGCTGGTTAACCGCTGCTTTTGGGCCAACTGCGCCTCTGTTAACGCGGAAAAATGGGCTAATGAACCATCGTTCAGAATTACATTCGTCTCTAAAACGTGATCGGCCGTCATGCCGTACAGGATAGAATGCGCCCCCGTGGAATTATTGGACACGATGCCGCCCATGGCTGCCCGATTGCTGCTGGCCGGGTCTGGGCCAAACTGCAAGCCATGCCGGTGCAGATGGAGATTGAGTTCATCCAGGACAATGCCCGGCTGCACCCGCACCCACTGCTCTTCCGCGTTCACTTCCAGCACCGCATCCAGGTGGCGCGAGAAATCGATGATGAGCGCCTCGTTGACTGTTTGCCCGGCCAGGCTGCTGCCGCCGGTGCGGGCCACGATGGGAATCTTATAACAGGCGGCGCATTCCACCGCCGCCTGCACATCTGCCATCGTCTTGGGGATCAGCACCCCATGCGGCATCACCTGGTAAATGCTGGCGTCGGTGCTGTACAGGACGCGGCTAAACTCGTCGGTGCGTAACTCGCCGCTCACTTGTTTTTGCAGATCATTGAGAAAATCAAACAGGGCGCTCTCCATCTTTCCTCCAAATGCTTTTATGACAAGGATACAAAAGGGTGAAGGCACAAAGGAAAACCTGTGTCTCTTTGTCTCTTTGTCTCTTTGTTTCTTGGTATCTTTGTATTAAGCTTTTAATCATCTGACGCCGATCATATATTGCTGTATGATCGCACAAAATTTTACATCTTGGATAATCTAATTATGACACAAAATCCACAAAGTCCTCTCTCCCGTTTATGGCATTATACGGACAATTACCATGGCACGATAGCCATCGCCTCGCTGTTCTCTGTTCTCAATAAAACGTTCGACTTAGCGCCGCCCCTTCTCATTGGCATGGCGGTGGATGTGGTGGTGCAGCAAGAGGATTCGATTCTGGCCGATTGGGGCGTCACCGACGTCACGGCACAACTGGCGCTGTTGGCGGTGTTAACGGCCGTTATCTGGGCTGGCGAATCATTATTCCAATACCTCTACGCCCTCAAATGGCGTAACCTGGCGCAAAACATTCAGCACGAGGTGCGCCTGGATGCTTACGACCACACCCAGCGGCTGGATATGGCCTTCTTTGAAGAGCGCAGTTCCGGCGGCCTCATGGCCGTCCTCAACGACGATGTCAACCAGCTTGAACGCTTCCTCGATGTGGGCGCCAACGAGATCATTCAACTGCTCACCACCATCATTGTCATCGGCGGCATCTTTATCGCCATTGCCCCGGAAATCGCCTGGATGACCATCCTGCCCATGCCCATCATCATCTGGGGATCCATTCGCTTTCAGAAAAAACTGGAACCACGTTACGCCCGGATGCGGGAGCAAGTGGGCATTCTCAACAGCCAGCTCGGCAACAACCTGGGCGGCATCGCCACCATCAAAAGCTTCACCGCCGAAAAGCATGAGTTGGCCCAAGTCACTGTAGAAAGTGATGAATATCGTCGGCGCAACCAGGAGGCCATTTCCCTCAGCGCCGCCTTTGTGCCGCTCATCCGCATGGTGATTATGGCCGGGTTTATCGCTATTTTGGTGGCGGGCGGTCTGATGACGGTGCAGGGTACGCTGGAAGTGGGCGCTTACAGTGTGCTGATCTTCATGACGCAGCGTCTCTTGTGGCCGCTGACCCGCCTGGGTGAAACACTCGATCTCTACCAGCGGGCCATGGCTTCCACCTCGCGCATCATGGATTTGTTGGACACCCCCACGCATGTCAACAGCGGCGACAAGGCGCTGCCGGTGGCGCAGGTGCAAGGTGAGATTTTGCTGGAAGATGTCTCTTTTTCTTATACGCCAGGCCAGAGTGAAAACGGCCGTTATCCCATCCACTACCCCACCATCATCAACCACCTCTCCCTGCGCATCGCCGCCGGCCAAACGGCCGCCATCGTGGGGGCCACCGGCGCGGGCAAAACCACCCTCATGAAGCTGCTGCTGCGCTTTTACGACGTGTCGGCCGGCCACATTCGTCTGGACGGCCATGATTTACGCGATCTGAAAATCAGCGATCTGCGCCAGGCCATCGGCTTTGTCAGCCAGGATGTCTTTCTCTTTCACGGCACAGTGCGCGAAAACATCGCCTACGGCACATTTGAGGCCAGCCCGGAGCAGATCGTGGCCGCCGCCAAACTGGCTGAAGCCCACGACTTCATCCTGGAATTGGCGCAGGGTTACGACACCATCGTCGGCGAACGCGGGCAAAAGCTCTCCGGCGGACAGCGGCAGCGCATCTCCATCGCCCGCGCCATCCTCAAAGACCCGCCGGTGCTGGTGTTGGATGAAGCCACCTCGTCCGTCGATAACGAAACCGAGGCCGCCATTCAACGTTCGCTGGAGCGCATCGCCGTGGGGCGCACCACCATTGTCATCGCCCACCGCCTCTCTACCGTACGCAATGCTGATGTGATTTTTGTGTTGGAGAACGGGCGGCTGAAGGAAAACGGCCGTCATGAAGAGCTGGTCAAACTGGAGTCTGGCGTCTACGCCGGCCTATGGCGGGTGCAAACCGGCGTGGCCGCCCACCAACCCCTCTGACAAAAATGGGCGCTTTGTCAACCATAGGTAAGCGCTAATTTCGTTAATGTGTGGAGTGCCCACGCCCAGCCGCGCACGGGCACGTGGGCGTACCCTGCCCTGCATCAACAAAAAATGTAAGCTTTACCAGCTACACTCTCCTTGTGCTGTGCGAAAAATGCGTATATACTAATTGCAGATCACCTCTGGAAACAACTATGACCTCAAACTTATCAGACGCCCTACATGTTTATGATTCCCAGAACGGGAAATCGTTGGCCCGCATCGCCTTAAACGGCTATGACATCAGCGCCGGCGGCCTTTTCCCAGACAGCGGCGTCATGCGCAGCTTTGTTTTGTTGGAAGGGGATCTGTGGGATCAATGGAACGCCGTGCAGCCCATCATCCTGCAACATGAATCCGGGGCAAAAGTGACGGTGCGCGTGGCAGCCCTGCCCGTCGAAGATGATGGTTATGGCTTAATCGAGTTTCTTTAGTCCCGGCGTTACCCTTTCTATTCACAAAAAGCCCTGGCGTGAACCAGGGCTTTTTTTATACCAACCGCATCCTTAAATTTTCCCAGATCATGGCTGAATTGTGTTATACTCACCTCTGCGGGGAAATACAACAATTGATGACATTTTTTGTCACAGGTAACGGCCGTTAAAATCAGACAAATTGAGAGCCAGACCGCCAAACAGACCAACCTCTCGCTCTTGCTCTTACTCAAGCTAACTTATGACTGATCAACAACCCTTCGTCCATTTACATGTCCACAGCGAGTTTTCTCTGCTCGATGGCCTCAGCCGCATCAATGATCTGGTGGAGCGAGCCGTTGAACTCAACCAGCCAGCCATCGCCCTCACCGATCATGGCGTCATGTATGGCACGATGCCCTTTTATCGCGCCGCCAAACGAGTCGGCGTCAAGCCCATCATCGGCATTGAAACCTATCTCTCCATGCGCGGCATGGGTGACCGCGATCCCCAGTTAGACAAAAACCGCTTCCATATGCTGCTGCTGGCCCAAAATCAAACGGGCTATCTCAACTTGCTGCAAATCGCCAGCAGCGCCCAGTTGGAAGGGTACTACTACAAACCACGCATTGACCGCCATTTTATGGCCCAATACAGCGAGGGCATCATCGCCACCACCGGCTGCATGGCGGGGGAAATTCCGCAGGCGTTGGCAGCGGGCAACCAGAAGCTTGCCAACCAGCTCATGGGCGAATACCTGGATATATTTGGCAAAGATCGACTCTACATTGAACTGCAAGAACACCACATCCCAGAGCTGACCGACATCAACAAAAAGTTGATAGAAATGGCGTCTCGCTTTGGCCTGGAAAACAACTTCCTGGCAACCAACGATGTGCATTACACCCGCGCCGCAGACGCCAGTCCGCATGAAACGCTGCTCTGCATCCAGACCGGTTCCACCATCCAAAATCCCAAGCTCTCCTTCTCCGACAAGGAGTATTACCTCAAATCTCATTTTGAGATGGCGCAGCTATTTGGCGACATCCCCGGCGCGTTGAGCAACAGCCTGCTCATCGCCGAAATGTGCGATGTGAACCTGGACAGCGACGGCTACCATCTGCCGGATTTTGAAGTGCCGCCCGACTATGATGCGCACAGCTACCTGCGCCATTTGTGCCAGAAAGGGCTGGTCTGGCGCTATGGCGCTGACCGCGCCGCCAACGATGAGGCGCTACAAGCCCGCCTGGAACATGAAATGGGCATCATCAACCGCATGGGCTTCGATACCTATTTCCTCATCGTGTGGGATTTATGCGAATGGGCAGCTCGCCGTGATGATTGGTATGAGCGGCATCAAGACCCGTTCCCCTACGACAGCTACCAGGAGTGGAAAGAGAACGACATCTGGTGGAATGTGCGCGGGTCGGGCGCCGGTTCGGTGGTAGCGTACACGCTGGGCATTACCAGCCTGGATCCGCTGGTCAACGGCCTGATTTTTGAGCGTTTCCTCAATCCAGGGCGCGTCTCTATGCCGGATATTGACCTGGATTATCCAGATGATGCCCGCGGCTTGATGGTGGCTTATACGAAACGACGTTATGGCGCGGAAAAGGTGGCGCAGATCATCACCTTTGGCACATTGGGGGCGCGGGCGGCCATCCGTGATGTGGGGCGGGCCATGGATATGCCCCTGCCAGAGGTGGACGGCATTGCCCGCCTGGTGCCGGCCATCCCGGGCAAACCGGCCAAAATCCAGGATGTGTTGGATCCGGAGCATGAGTTTTATTCAGCCGAATTGGAGGAGCGGTATAAACGGGAAACGGCCGTTAAAACCCTGCTTGATACCGCTCAAAGTTTAGAAGGGGTGGCGCGTCATGCATCCAGCCACGCCGCCGGCGTCATCGTCTCCGATAAGCCGCTGCATGAATATGTGCCCCTTAACCGCCCCACCAGCGGCAGCGAAGGGCTGGGCGGCGTGGATCGCGTCACCCAATGGCCCATGGAGATTGTGGAATCCATTGGCCTGCTCAAGGTGGATTTTCTCGGTTTAAGCACCCTCACCGTCATGCGCCGGGCGGCGCGGCTCATTGAAGAGCGCTACGGCGTCGTTTACACCATGGACAATATCCCCTATGACAAGGGGCATGTGGGACCAGACCCCACCAAATCGCCAGACGCCCTGTTCGATATGCTGGGGCGCGGTGAAGTGGCCGGCGTTTTCCAGGTGGAAGGGGCGGGGATGCGCCGCTTGATGATGGAGATGAGACCGCGTCTTTTTGATCATATCATCGCCGCCATTTCGCTCTACCGTCCCGGGCCAATGGAAAATATTCCAGAATATATCCGGCGTATGCACGCAGAAATTTACGAGCATAAAGATATTGTTGAGTACCATACCCCGGCGCTGGAACCAATCCTCAAAGATACCTACGGGATCCTGGTATACCAGGAACAAATCATTCGTATCGCCGCTGATTTAGCCGGTTATGAACCGGGTGAAGCGGATATGATCCGTAAAGCGGTAGCCAAAAAGAAAAAGAAGCTGATGGCCGAGCATCAGATTCAGTTCACGCAGGGGGCCATGGCGCGTGGTCTTTCCCAGGAAGTGTGTGACGCCATTTGGGGAGATATTGAGTTTTTTGCTCGCTATGGCTTCAACAAAGCCCACGCCGCTGACTACGCTAAAGTGACCTGCCAGACGGCGTTCCTCAAGGCGCATTACCCGGTGGAATATCTGACGGCTATGCTCTCAGTGGAACGGGACAACACGGAAAAGGTGCGCCGCTATTTTGCCGAGGCCAAGAACCTGGGCATTGATGTGGCGCCGCCGGATGTCACCCGGTCGAGGTTGGATTTCACAATTGAGGATGAGGGGGAACGGCCGTTAATCCGGTTCGGGTTGGGCGCCATCAAAAATGCCGGGGCCGCCGCCGTCAGTCTGATCATCGACGAGCGCGAAGCCAACGGTCCCTTCCGCGACTTGCTCGACCTGTGTGAGCGGGTCGATATGCGCCGCGTGGGTAAACGCGCCCTGGAATTCATGATCAAAGGGCGCGCCTTCGACGCCTGGGGCACACCGCCCCAGTTTATGGACGCCCTGGATCGCCTGGTCAATTACAGCAGTTCCACCCATGACGCCGCCGCCCAGGGCCAGATGAGCTTGTTTGGCGGCCTGAGCAGCGCGCCCGCCCTGGACATGGCCGTCGATCTGCTGCATCCAGTTGACAAAATCAAGAAGGTCGCCCACAAAGATTTGCTGGAGTGGGAAAAGGAAGCATTGGGGGTGCATGTGTCTGAACATCCATTGGAACGGCCGTTAGCCAGTTTGCAGCCGCATACCAGCGCCGCCATTGGCGAGATTCAAGCCAGCGATAACGGCAAGCAGGTCAAAGTGGCGGGCATGATCAGCCAGTTACGCACCCTCACCACCAAGAAAGGCGATCCCATGGCCTTTGCTACCCTGGAAGACCTGGACAGTAAAATCGATGTGGTATTTTTCCCGCGTATCTGGAAGGAATGCCGCCAGATGGTGCAGGTAGACCAGGTGATGCTGCTCACCGGTAAGGTGCAAGATAAAAACGACAACGTGAATATCATCGTAGACCGGGTGCAGACAAAAGTGGAGAATGGCGCGCCAGCAGAGGAGGCACATATGACACGCCCGGGTAATGGACGGACTCATGGCAATGGAAACGGCCGTTCCGCGCCCAATCCTCCGCCCTCCTACACGCCACAGCCAGCCAAACAAGCCGTTGTCAAGGAAACGGCCGTTGCCACTCCGCCGCCGCCGCCCAATTTTGATGAAGAAGCGGAAGTAACGCCAGTGGACAGTGAACAGTGG
>CAZXVH010000019.1:0-49244 GCA_964643965.1 uncultured Ardenticatenaceae bacterium | reverse complement strand
GCCGCCCAATTTTGATGAAGAAGCGGAAGTAACGCCAGTGGACAGTGAACAGTGGGCAGTGAACAGTGGACAGTTTACAGTGGACAGTGAGCAGTCGGCAGTGGACAGTGGACAGTTTACAGTGGACAGTGAGCAGTCGGCAGTGGACAGTGGACAGTTTGCAGTGGACAGTGAACCGGTTGCTGATAACCGCTCGCCGACCACCGACCGCCGGCCCGTTTTCGGCAACAAGCCAAATGGCTTTGCCACCAACACCGTCAAAACGATGGTAGTGGAGATCAAGCCGGTGGGGAACTGGAAGGAAACGTGCCGCCAGGTGATTCAAATGGCGGCTCAGTATACGGGGGAAGACAGGCTGCGTTTGCAGATGGTCAGCCACGACTGGTCGATGGATTTTCCCAACAGCCCCACTAAAATTTGCCAGGATTTGCTGGTCAATCTGCGGCGGCTGCCCGGCGTGGCCAGCGTCAAAGCGCAATAATATTTTATCCACAGATTACACATAATACGCAGATTAAGCCTGAAAAATCTGTAGAATCTGCGTTAATCTGTGGATGTTTTCACCATTGGCAGCAGCTTTGTCAGCGCCGCCAGCAGTACGGCCACATCTGCCTCTGTGTTGTACCCCTGGATAGAAATACGGATGAAGAAACGGCCGTTCCAGGCCACAATCGGTATCTCCACCCCAAACTCCGCCAACAAACGCCGCTTCAACAGCAGATCATCCACCGGCGGCAGCGCCGCAGCCCCCATTTGCACAAAGTAATCCTGGTTAGACGGGTAAAGCGGTGGCAAACCGGTGAGCGCCCCCACCTGCTGCAGCGCCTCTGCCGCCAATTCATGGCAGCGCTGGCGCACCGCCGGCCAGTTATGTTCTGCCATAAACTGGAGGGCAGCGGGCACAGCCAGCGCCGCCGACGGATCATGGGTGCCCAACCACTGCTGGTAGTCGATAAAATCAGAGCCGTAGGTGAAGGTGCGCCCTTCGCCCCAACCCCAGCCCACCACCAGTGGCTCCACCAACGACTGGCGCTCCGGCCGGGCATATAAGAACGCCGCCCCTTTGGGACTGAGCAGCCATTTATGGCAGTTGCCGGTGTAAAAGTCAGCGCCGATGGCCGGCAAATCCAGGTCTAACTGGCCCGGCGCGTGGGCCCCATCGATCAGCGTCAGGATACCGGCCTCTCGGGCGCGGGCGCAAATCGCTTCGACTGGTAAGCGCAAAGCGGTGGGCGAAGTGATGTGGCTGAGGAAGATCATTTTGGTGCGCGGCGTCACTCCTTGCCAGAACTGCTCGATCATGTCGGCAACGGCCGTTACTGGCAGCGGAATTGGTTGTTTGCGGTAAGCTGCCCCCGTTTGGCGGCAGATATAGTTCCAGGCATTGTCACAGGCGCCATACTCGTGGTCGCTGGAGAGAATCTCATCGCCGGGCTGCAATGTGAGCGACCGGGCGATGACATTGACGCCAAAGGTGGCGTTGGGCACATAGACCACATTTTGCGCCTCGGTATGCAAATAAACGGCCAACGCCTCTCGCGACGCCGCAAAAAGCGCAGGCAGCTCCTCAATCAGAAACTGCACCGGCTGCGCTTCCAGGCGGCGCTGCCACTGCTGGTAAACATCAAAAACGGGGCGCGGCGTAGCGCCAAACGAGCCATGATTCAGAAAAACCACCTCGGGATCTAACAGAAAATGAGTTTTCAATTGAATTTTCCTCTACTTGCTAAGTTCATAAGCGCTTTATTTTATCTCGAAAATCATCTGGACATCTACTTTGGCAGTAAAAAGGATTTTTGTTTTGGAAGTTTTTGCTGGACAAAAGCAAACCCTTATTGTATCATGTGTGTAATTCCTTCGATTTTACCTAAGGTTTTACACACATGAACACGAACCCTGATTACAATCGCCTTTACGATACCGCTGAACGCCAAGCTGGATATTTTACGGCTGCACAAGCAAGAAAGCATGGATTTTCTTGGGAACGGCTTTCAGATAATGTGAAACACGGCCGATTTTTACGCCTATATCGTGGGGTGTATCGTTTAGCCAATTTCCCAAGTTCTCCTTATGAAGACCTTTTTGTAGCCTGGCTAAGAACAGGGCCGCACTCAGTTATTTCTCATGAAAGTGCTTTATCACTTTACAATCTCTCTGATGTGCTGCCCCAGGAAATCCACGTCATTATACCGCGAAGTGGGTCAAGGCGGCGGCCTGGCCTGCGTCTCCATACGAATCAACTAAGACCCGAAGAGATTACAACCCGACAGGGTTTACCCGTTACAACTGTGGCTCGTACCATTGCAGATGTCGCTGTTTACGGCTTAGATCAACAGCACATCATTCAGTCCATTCAAGAAGGGCTTTATCGAGGTTTAACCACACCTGAAGAACTGATAATGCAGGCAGATTATCAGGGAGGGCGTGTTCAGACGATCATATACGACACGCTGGCAGGAACTCTCTTATCATGAAATACAATAGCGGGTCTGGTTTTCGTCGCGCTTTGGAAGATCGCCTACGGGTTCAAAGTCTCCAATCTGGTATGCCTTTAACGCGGCTGCGCAAAATGATTGCGTTTGACCGTTTTCTAGCCCGCTTAATTCAGCAACAACCTGATGAATGGGTCATTAAAGGGGGATTGGCTATCCAATTACGCTTAGGCAATCGTGCCAGAACGACCAAAGATATTGATTTATTGATGCTCGACTCGCAACAAGAGATTTATCCCAGATTACGGGAGGCTGGTGTGACCAATCTCGCAGATTGGTTTACGTTTGAAGTGAATCGCCCCAGCCAACTGGCATCAGATGATTTTGGCGGTGACCGTTTTCTGTTGCAATCGATCCTTGATGGACGTCTTTTTGAGAGTTTTCATCTTGATGTTGGGGTTGGCGACCCACTTATAGATCGAGTTGAGTATTTGCAAACGCCTTCTTTATTAGCGTTTGCGGGTTTACAGCCAACGGCTGTCCCTTGTTACCCAATTACACAGCAAATCGCCGAGAAGTTACATGCAATTACACGTACTTTTCAATCTGGAGAGAGCAGCCGAGTCAAAGATTACGTTGATATTCTTTTGTTGGCAGGAATGGGGGTAATTGAGGGGAATCGCTTACGAGAAGCGATAAATGCTACTTTTCTGGTTCGCCATACACACCCTGTGCCGTTGCAACTGCCTGTGCCACCTCCCATTTGGGAACGGCCGTTTCAGCGCATGGCAAAAGATATCCAACTGGAACAGAACTCACTTCAAGAAGCCAATATAGCTATGAAACAATTTCTAAATCCGGTACTGAGCAATATGCAAATCGGTCTATGGCATCCAATTTACTGGGCGTGGCAATAAACCAAAACAGTGCTTGAAATACACAAGCACCATTTTTTATCCTCACTCTTTGTTTGCTCCCTTCTCTTTGTCTTCTAAAAACTTCTGAATGGTCGTGTAATATTCAGGAAATTCGGTCAGATTGTTGTGGTCTGCGCCGTCGATGATATGCAGGATTTTCGGCGCGGTCAGGGCCGCGTAGATCTGCTCGCCATGCGCCAGGGGCACGAGCATATCGCTGCGACCATGCAAGAGGAGGGTAGGGCTGCTGATTTGCGGTACGAAGTTGAGCGATTCGTATAATTCAGGAACCATGTCGTCTGGCAGCCAGGGCGTGGTTTTCAGGACGATTTTACGCATGGAGGTGAAGGCGCTGTCCAGGATGAGCGCCGGCGGCGGGGTCTGCGCAGCCACATGGATGGCGATGGCGCTGCCCAATGATTTGCCCAGGAGAACGGCCGTTACCCCCACCTCTTCTGCTTTAGCCGCCACCCACTGCCACACCGCTTCGCCATCCAGGTACAAGCCCGCTTCCGACGGTTTGCCCTGGCTCTGCCCATAACCGCGATAATCGAACAGCAGCACACTGCATCCCATCTGCAAAAAAGGGGGCATGGCGTGGCTCCAATCCCGGATGTCGCCAGCATTGCCATGACAGTACATCAGCAAATAACGCGGCGCAGCGGCGGGCAAATACCAGGCAGACAAGATCAGCTTGTCGCCAGTTTGGATGGCAACATCCTCATAGGCCAACCCTATATCGGCAGGCGTAAACGCCGGGTCAGAGAAGGTGGCTTCAGGCCGGTATACGAATTTATTGATCAAACGTAACATAATTTCAGGCTCCACAAAAGATGATAGATACGTATATGATTTTGGTGTTTTTAATACAAAGAGACCAGGAAACAAAGGAACAAAGAGGTTTCTTTATTCTTGGTTCTTCTGCCCCTTTTTACCTTCATATTAAATTTTAAAGAAGTATCAAACTGAACCCTAAGAGTACCAAGAACAGCAAGACAATGCGGCGGAAGCGTTGGGCGTCGATATAGGTGTCGAGGCTAAATCCGGCGAACAGGGCCAGCAGCAGCGCGGGGACGGCGATAAAAAAATTGTACCACACAACGGCCGTTATATTGCCGCTGAAAAAATGGGTGACGACGACCACCAGGCTGATCACCAGAAAAAAGCCTTGCAAATTACTCTTAAATTCAAGAGGCGGCCAGCGGCGGCAGCTGCCGTAAATGATCACCGGTGGGCCGCTGGTATTGTAAGCCCCGCCCAAAATGCCGGCGACAAAGCCAAATAACAAGGCCCACCAACGGCCGGAGAGCGCCGGCAGCCGCAGCCCTAACAAGGCATATAAAGCATAAGCCGCTACGATGACACCGAGAACGGCCGTTACCACCCCTTCATCCATCTCGCCCAAGACATAGACGCCCACCGGAATACCCACCACCGAGGCCCCAATCAACACGGCCACCGCCCGCACATTTAGCGCCGTCCGATAGCGCAGCAGCAGCAGCAGTTCCGCCACCAGGCCAAACAAAGCCACCAGCGGCGCCGCCACCTGGATGGGCAGCACCAGCGCCAGCAGCGGCATCGACACCAACGCCAGACCAAAGCCGGTAACAGTCTGCGTAAAAATTGCGGCAAACACGATGAGAAAGACGAGGAAGGATGAGGGGTGAAGGATGAAGGATGCATCCATTACTGCCGCCTGTTTTGAAGATAGTGGTCAGTGATCACTGACCTGCATACTGTACACTGTTCACTGTTTACTGTTCATTGTTCACTGACACATGCTGCCACTGGCGCACACCCAGGGGAGTAAGCACATAATTTTCCACACGGGGCTTGACGAGAACGGCCGTTAAGCCATGACCGGTAAATACCACCGGCGCCGCCTCAACCACCAGGCGTTCCGCTTCGGCGTAAAGCTGCAAACGACGCTCAACCTCTGGTTCAATGCGAGCCGCTTCCAGCAGGGCGTCCAGGGCGGGGTCGCTGAAACCACCGATGTTTTGGCGCGAACCGCTGTGGTACAGTACATCCAGAAAATTTTGCGGATCGGGATAGTCGGCGCACCAACCGCTGCTGTAAATATGGCCCATATTGCCGCGGTACAGTTCATCCAAATAGACAAAGGGATCGAGCATCACCGGCTCAATAGTGACGCCCAGATTTTCTTGCCAGAGGGTGATAACGGCCGTTGCATACGCCCCCACATCGCCATAGCCCGCCACCGAATAAGTCAAGGTGGGAAACGTACTCATGTCAGCGTAACCTGCCTCCGCCAACAGCGTCCGCGCCCGCGCCGGATCATACGGGTAGCCGCTCACGCCGCTCAACCCATAACCGGGCATCCCTGGCGGCAGCGGCCCCTGCGCGACCAGCCCGTTGCCCTCGGCGAATGTTTCAATAAGCAGCTCTTTGTCCAGGGCATAGTTAAACGCCTGGCGCACCCGCACATCGTCAAACGGGGCCAGCCGGTTGTTGAGGCCGATCACCGAGGTACACATCGACACCGTGGTGCGTAATTCCTGGTTGAAAGGATTGTTGGGGTCGCGGGCTTTTTCTAACGTGCTCCCGCCTACGCCCAGCAGGTCAATTTCATCCTGCTCATATTGGCTCAGCGGTAAAACCGGGCCAAGCTGGTAAACCACCTGGCTCACTTTGGCCGGTTCCAGCACATATTGCTCAAAACGGGTTAACCGGATGATCTCGTCATCGACCCACTGCGCCAGGCGGAAGGGGCCGGTTCCGTTGGGTTGATGCTGCCAATCCGGTTGGGTCACGTTCTCAGCGTCCACCACATACGCCGCCGGATAGGCCAGCTTCGCCAAAAAGTAAACGACAGGCGCCGTCAGGCGCACTTCCAGGGTATGCTCATCAAGGGCGCGTAAACCGCTGATCTGCCCGGCCGTGCCCTCTAATTTGGCCGTCACCCCGGTAATGTCGCCCAGGTAGGTTTGGGCGGTGTCCGAGCCGGTGGTGGGATCGGCCGCCCGTTCCCAGGAGTAAATGACATCTTGGGCGGTGACAGGACGGCCGTTATGAAACAGCGCATCTTGCCGCAAATAAAAAGTATAAACCAGGCCATCTTCGCTAACCGTCCAGCCGGCGGCCAGTTCTGGCTGCACCTGCAACTGGGTGTCCAGCGCCACCAGTCCGCT
The DNA here is from genome assembly GCA_964643965.1 of uncultured Ardenticatenaceae bacterium. Taxonomy (GTDB): domain Bacteria; phylum Chloroflexota; class Anaerolineae; order Promineifilales; family Promineifilaceae. Next base: position 42,743 of record CAZXVH010000019.1, on the reverse strand, counting down.
AAACACATGCCCCAACGGGCTGTCTGGGCCGCTGCGCGTCAGCGCCGGGTCCAACGTTTGCGGCTGGCTGCCTACCAGCACAATGGCGTCATGGCGATCCACATTCGCCTGGCTGCCGCCAGCATTCAGCGCCACGCTAGTCAACTGGCAGCCGAGGAGGAGCAGCGCCACGCTGCTAAAAATAATAGTTTTCATCTGAGTTTAGCCGGGAATGAAGAGAGAAAATAATATGATACGGTCAAATGGATTCATGGGAAAATGATACAGAGGTCATGAGAGGGTGTCAATGTTATTAAGCAAGCGTTCGTAAATAAGTTCTTAGTAACGGCTTCGGCCGTTCAGAGCGCTGAAGCCGTTACGACAAACCAACTCGCCAAGTTGATTACAAACGCTTGCTTAATGGTGCAAAATTTGATTCAAGAACAATTTCGTGCGGTCATTCTTGGGGTTGGTGAAGAAATCCTCTGGCGTATTTTCCTCCACGATCAGGCCATCATCCATGAAAATGATGCGATCCGCCACCGTGCGGGCAAAACCCATCTCATGCGTCACCGCCAAAATGGTGTAGCCTTCCAGCGCCAGATCGCGCATCACATCCAATACCTCCTTAATCATTTCCGGGTCCAGCGCCGAAGTCGGTTCATCAAACAGCAAGATGTCCGGCTCCATCGTCAGGGTGCGGGCAATGGCGACCCGCTGCTGCTGCCCGCCGGAAAGCTGCCCCGGGTATTTACCCGCCTGTTCGGGAATGCCCACCCGCGTAAGCCAATGCATGGCTCGCTCGTCGGCCTTGTCCCGCGACCATTTGCGCACATGGATGGGCGCCAAGGTCACATTTTCCAGCACCGTCAGGTGAGGGAACAAGTTGAACTGCTGGAAGACCATGCCCACTTCGCGGCGGATTTCGGCGATATGGCGCACATCGTAGTTGAGGGTGGTGCCAGCCACGATAATATCGCCTTCCTGATGTTCTTCCAGGCGGTTGAGGCAGCGGATAAAGGTGGATTTGCCAGAACCAGACGGACCCAAAATGACAATGACCTCTCCTCTTGTCACCGTCAGGCTAATGCCGCGCAGCGCATGAAAATCACCATACCATTTTTGCACATCCCGGCAGACAATGACTTCTTCGTTGGTTTGGGCGCGTCTTTTGTTTTCTACAGTGTCTGTTGTTGTGGTCATAATTTACCTCTCTCCGACGCCCAGTTGGGTTTCCATGCGGCGGCTGGAAGCGGCCATCACCGAGCTACCGGCAAAATAAATGAGCATCAAGAAAATATAGGGTTCACGGCGCACCCCCAGCCAGTCTGTTTGCGCTGAAATGAGATTGGCAACGCCCAACACCTCTACCAGGCCGACGATGGCGATGAGGGTGGTATCTTTGAACAGGCCAATAAACTGCCCCACAATGGCTGGAATGACCACGCGAATGGCCTGGGGCAGTACGATGAGGCGGTATTTTTGGAAGGTATTGAGGCCGATGGAATCGGCCGCTTCATACTGTCCTTTGGGGATGGCTTGTAAACCACCCCGTACATTTTCGGCCAGGTAGGCAGAGGCAAACATGGCGACGGCCACCATCACACGCCAGGTACTCAAGATTTCCATGCCTTTAGGCAGCAAGACGGGGAACAAGATGATGGACATGAACAAAACGGTGATCAAGGGCACCCCGCGAATCACTTCGATGTAAACGGTGCAAAAGGCGGCCACCACGTTGCCATTGAAGTATTTCTGGAACAAGAAGGCTGCCACCGGGATCATCAAGGGCCAAAAAGCGAGGATGATGGCGAAAAAATTAACCGGGTCGCGCAGGCCGGGTACGCTGCTGGTGATGAGATAATAGAGGGTGAGGAGAACGGCCGTGCCGTACGTCAACCAGGCAGGCACACCCCGAATCTGGCTGCGCCGCCCTAACGCCAGCAGCACGCCAATGGGAAACGAGGCCACAATGGCGAACACTGCGATGATCATCGTCAGCAGCAAGCCGCCCCACGCTTGATCCGGGTTTAACTTGACAGAGAAGTTCCCTACCATCAAATAGAGGGCGCCGGCCAGCATGGCCACCCACACCAGCCCCATCACCAGGCCGATGCCGGTGGCGGGGAAGCGTTTTGTCACCCACCTGGTAAAGAAAAACAGGCCCGTAAAGAACAGAATAGAGATGACAGACTTAATCAACGTGTCCATCACCAGCGCTGGCTCCACCGTCACGCCCAGAAGCAGACCAAAGGTAATGATCGGCGTCAGCAGCCACAAGATGTTCATGAGGCGGCGCAGTCGAGAGCGGCGGAACCGCTCTTGAGAATAGACCAGCAGGCTCACCAGCAGCATCACGCTCAAATAGCCAATGACTGTGTATAGGCGCCACGTTTCCTCTCGCGGGTAGCGGAAGACCATCAGGTTGCGCATATTGTCAACAACGGCGCCCCAATTGGCGCCCGGCTCCTGCCCGGATTCCGTATAACTGGCTTTCCAGGCTTCAGCGACGGCCACATCTGATGAGAAGTTGGCGCGGACGAAGGCATAGTTAAAGAAGCTGCGTAGTCCGGCCAAAATGAGCAGGGTGAGCAGCAGGGTGAGCAGTACGTTGGTGATGGAACTATACAAGTTTGCTTTGAGCCACATGCTTATGCGATTGTGTTTGTGGCGCAGTTCGTTGTAGATGGTCATGCTTAAAGTGACGGCCCAAATGAGAATGATAACGGCCGTTACTCCCATCGCTTCTTGCAGTTGTCCCCAGGTATAAACCAGCGTCACATACGTCAACAGCAGCAGCCATACAGCCAGCAGCCAACTGCGCAAAATATGTTCACGTACAAAACGGTTTAGATCAAAGTGAAACGCTCGCTCCGGGGAAACAGGAGAGGGCATATTTTGAGATGGTGTTGTCATAGCTATCTCTCCACCAGGGAAATGCGCCGGTTATACCAATTCAGCAGGAATGAGATGAACAGGCTCAACGAGAGATAAGCCGCCATCACAATCATAAACACCTGCACCGCCCGCCCTGATTGATTGAGCGTGGTATAAGAAATGGCCCACATATCGGCAAAGCCCACGGCAATGGCCAGCGAGGAGTTCTTCGCCAGATTCAGATATTGGCTGGTGAGCGGCGGGATGATCACGCGCATGGCTTGAGGCAAAACGATCAGCCGCAGCCGCTGCGATTCTGACAAACCCAAAGCTCGCGCCGCTTCCGTTTGCCCTTTAGCCACCGACTGCATCCCGGCTCGCACAATTTCGGCGATAAAAGCGCCGGTGTACAAGACCAGCCCAATCAAAATGGCGGCGAAACTAGGCGTCATTTTGATGCCGCCCTGGAAATTCAACCCCTCCAGGCGCGGAATGGAAATACGGATGGGCGTTTCCTCAATGTTGATTAAGTTGAACTGGCTGCCATTGGCCAACGTGGTCTGAGCGGCAGCCAGGACCGCACGCTCGCCCACAATGACTTCACAATCACCGGAGGCGAAAGCCCGCACGGCTTGATCCATGCGGTTGCTGCGGTTCACCTTGTACGGCACGTTAATCGCTATCAACTGATTTGCCAGGTTGGTTTCCGGCGCGCCCCCTTTGACTACACAAACGGTGAGGGCGGCGTCATTTACCGCGCTGGTTTCGATTTGTCCGGCGGCAACGGCCGTTTCCAATTCTGCCAGATCATTCAGCCCTAAGCGACCAGCAATCACTCCTGGAACATCGGCAAGCGAGGTGATGGGCAGCGACTCCACCACCAAAATCGCCTGGCTGCTGGGAACGGCCGTGGCCACAAACCAGCCCGTGGCCAGCACCAGCACAAACGCCAGCCCGGCCCAGAACGTGCGATTGATGCTTTTTCCTAGCCGCTGCTCCCGCATCCCCAACAGCACCCAAATAATAATCACGACCACCACCGCCGCAAATAAAAACAAGAACAAAATGCGCGACGATGGCAAAAAAGAGAGGCCCGGCAAATTGATGCCTCGTTGGCTTAAATAAACGGGCAGCCCCATGGGCTGAATGGCCTCTCGAATGCCGGGAAACAACAAGATCACGCCAAAATAGATGAAAAACAACTGTAATAATAAAGGCGTATTGCGGAAAAAATCCACATACCACTTGGCCAGGTTACTCACCAGCCAGTTATTCGATAAGCGGGCAATACCGGCGGCTGTGCCCAATATCGTGGTCAGGAAAATGCCGGCCACCGAGACCTTGAGCGTATTTAGAGCGCCCACCAGCATAGCGCGGGCGTAGGTATCGCTGGGGTCATACGAAATCAGGCTTTCAGTAATAGCAAACTGGGCGTCGATTCCCAAAAAATTGAAGCCGCAGCTAAAGCTTTCACTGCCATCCGGGCAGCGGAATGAGCCGAGGGCGCCGATATTGTCGTTGATATTGCCCAAGAGCCAGGCCGCGCTCAGGATGACAAAAAAGACAAAAACAATTTGAGCGACCACCCCAATCACACGCCCATCGCGCCAAAAAGGGATCGACTCTCGCTTTTTTTGAGGGATAGGGCTTAATTCAGCCATAACTGGTTCTCTCCTCCTGTAGGAGCGCAGACAGCCTGCCCGCCAGGCCGCGCCGACAGCTTGTCCGCCAGGCCGCGCATACAAAAACAAATCAGCACGGAAAACGGCCGTGCTGATTCGTTTCTCAGTTACAACAATCGACTTAACGGAACGGCGGGGAGTACAACAAACCACCCTCAGTCCATAGCTTATTCAAACCACGCGCCAGGTCGAAAGGCGTATCCGGGCCTAAATTGCGGTTATAAATTTCGGCGTAGTTACCCACCTGCTTGATCACCTGGTAGCAGAAATCATTATCCACGCCCATGCCCGCACCCAAGTCGCCCGCTTCACCGAGCAAATTTTGGATAACAGGATCATCGCCGCCCAAGAAGCTGTCTACATTGGTGGAATCAATGCCCAACTCCTCAGCCTGAAAAGTGCAGTTGACCGCCCACATCACAATGTCGCCCCAGTTATTGTCGCCATGACGGGTCAATGGGCCGAGCGGTTCTTTGGACATCGTTTCTTCCAAGATAATGTGGGCGTCTGGTTCGGCCAGCAAAATTTGCTGAGAGACCAGGCCCGACTTATCGGTGGTGAAACCGTCACACTGACCGGCGTCATACGCTTCACGGGTTTTATCCGCATCGTCAAAGACAACCGGTTCCATATCCACACCCATGCCGCGATACACATCAGCCAGGTTCTTTTCGGTGGTGGTGCCAGACTGCACACAGATGGTGCCCCCTTCTAACTCTGCCAGGGTGGTGATGTTATCTTCTTTGCGTACCATCATGCCCTGCCCATCGTAGAAAGTGGTGGGTTGGAAGTCGGCGCCCAATTGGGTGTCGCGGCTCAAGGTCCAGGTGGTATTGCGGATCAACACATCAATTTCACCGGTTTGCAGCACGGGGAAACGTTCGTTGGCGGTGGTCGGCCGAATTTCAAACTTGGTGGCGTCGCCTAAGGCGGCGGCGGCCACGACTTTACAGAAGTCGATGTCGAAGCCTTCAAATTCATTGGTATCCGGGTTGATGTAGCCAAAGCCGGGCACAGATTGGTTGCCGCCACATTTGAGAGTGCCGCGATCTCGAACCACTTTCAAGGTGCCGCCATCACCGGCCGGCGCCACCACTTCTGCGTTGCCGCTTGGGGTTTGTTGAGCTTGGGCCAGCGCCTCTTTGGCCTGGGCTGCCTCTGCTTGAGCTGCTTCCAATTGACTTTGTAATTCGGCCACCTGCGCGTCGTTAGAGGTGGTATCGCCACCGCCACAAGCCGCTAAAACCAGCACACCCAACAATAACACAACGATTAGGAACAAACTATTTTTATTCACGAGTTATCTCCTCCATGTCGAGATTTTTTGATAAAAAATTAACGTTTTGGAAAAAGTTGGTTTAAGTCAATTGTCAGTCACCTCCTAATGTCTGGTAGCGCCAGACACGGAGCGAACAGATCTGAACGATCAGGGCCATTCCGCACCTGGCACTGCATGATAAAAATCCACATCCGATTTGTAAATATCGCAATTGATGGGGCTTTCCCATAAATTGCTGTTCACAAATCCGCAGGCTCCCCGGACAGCAAAATACGTTTAGTTGACGGTCAAAACTTAGTGATTTATCGTGATTGATACTGTCTGGAATAGACGGCAACAGCGCAATGGTTCTGTAAGCTTGTTATCAATTGACGAACGGCCGTTTCTGTGGGCCATTGTCTTGGCAGTTGCCTACCATCTCGTTATGATTGTGCTATTGTGGTTGGTTTATCAGGCATTTGGTATTGCTGGAAAACAGTACCAATGCCGTAAATTAGTATAACCAGCCTTAAAAAATGAGCAAGTTTTGACAGGAGTGGTGTTATGGTGGCGCAATTTGAGGTCATTATTGTGGGGGGTGGGCATAATGGATTGGTAACGGCCGCTTACCTGAGCAAGGCGGGATTGAAGGTGCTGCTGCTAGAGAAACGGCCGTTCCTCGGCGGCGTCGCAGTGACCCAAGAACTCTATCCCGGCTTTCGCGTCGATACCCTGCTGCACAACGCCGGCCTCTTTCGCCCCCAAATCGTCAGCGACCTCTTCCTTAAAATGTACAACTTTGACTGGATCACAGTCGATCCGCTCGTGTTTGCGCCGCTGCCGGACGGCCGTCAACTGACCGTGTGGCGTGATGCGCAGCGCACCGCCGCCGAAATCAGCCAATTCTCCGCCGAAGATGGAGGCCGCTATGTGGCTTACAGCCAGACGATGGCTCGCTACGCCGCCTTCCTGGAGACCGCCCTGGCGCGGACGCCGCCTGATTTCAACCAGCTCACCCCTGGCAATCTGCTGCCCTGGCTGAGCCTGGGCAAAAACGTGCTGGCCCTGGGCGGCGACGATCTGTACGGCTTCTTGCGCCTGCTGCCCATGTCGCTGGAAGAGATGCTCTCAGAATGGTTTGACCATGAAGCGGTGCAAGGGGTGCTGGCTGCGCCCGGCCTCACCGGTTTGCAGCAAGGGCCGATGTCTGGCGGCGCGGCCTTTAATTTGCTTTACCATCAGTTGGGACAGCGGGTAGATGGCGCAGCCAGTTTGGGCGTGGTGCGCGGCGGCATTGGCGGCCTGGCGGCCGCGTTGGCCAGCGCCGCGCAGCAGTTTGGCGCCACCCTACGAATGGACGCCCCGGTGCAGCAGATTTTGGTGGAAAACGGCCGTTCCCAGGGCGTCCGTCTGCAATCAGGTGAAGAAATCAAAGCGCCGGTGGTTGTTTCCGGGGCTACTCCACGCCACACCTTCACCGAACTGGTAGACCCCTCTCACCTGGACATTACCTTTTTGCGGGCGCTGCGCCACATCAAATACCGGGGCAGCACGGCGAAGGTGAACCTGGCCCTCAACGGGCTGCCGGCTTTCACCGCCCTGCCCGCCGGCGAAAGCAACCGCCTGCACGGCCGCATCCAAATCAGCCCCAGCCTGCGCTACCTGGAAAAAGCGTATGATGAAGCCAAATACGGCCGTTTTTCGCCGCATCCCGCCCTCGATATCCGCATCCCCTCTTTGGCCGATCCGGCGTTGGCGCCGGCCGGGCAGCATGTTATGTCTATTCAAATACAGTTTGCGCCTTACCACCTGCGGCGCGGCGGCTGGGCGGAAAATAAAGAGGCGCTCAGCCAAACCGTCTTGGAAACCGTCAGCCACTATGCGCCTGATTTACACGAGCACATCCTTCACTGCCACACCCTGACTCCCACAGACCTGGAGCGGCAGTTTAGCCTGGCCGAAGGCGGCGTTTATCATGGGCAGATGATGCTGGATCAACTGCTCTTTATGCGCCCTGTACCCGGGTGGGGTCAATACCGCACGCCCATCGCTGCCCGCGCTATCAGCAACGGCGCAAAGTGGTATACTGTACCCGGGTGGGGTCAATACCGCACGCCCATCGCCGGGCTTTATCTTAATGGGGCGGGAGCGCATCCCGGCGGCGGCGTCACCGGCGAACCGGGCCGTCTGGCGGCGCAGGCGATATTGCAAGAAATGGGTTGACGCCGTCCTAAGCTGCTATAAAATTTCACCAAAATTATCGTGCGAGGTTTTGTCTTTTGTCTGCATCACAAACTTTTGGGGCAATGGAAGGGCGGATTTCATCACAAACGGCCGTTAGAATGGCCGTAATCGGGTCGGCCCTGTTATCGTTTATTATATTTTTAACCACATTGCAGCTCCATATCAACGGCAGCAGCCATCCATATGCCACAGATGTGGGCGAAATCCAAAACGCCCTGCCGCGCTGGGGTACCATTCATTACAACGGCTACCCTCTCTACACATTCCTGGGATCTTTGTGGGTGACAATTTGGCACGGGCTGAACCTGGCCCCGGCGGCCGGCGCTTCCCTCTATTCGGCTGTGTGGGGAGCGGTCAGCGTCGCTTTTCTGGTGCTGTTGATGCTGGCTTTGGGCATACGGCTGTTACCCGCCACCCTTACCTCTCTACTGTATGCCTTATCCACTTCCATATGGGTAGACGCCTCTGTGGCCGAAGTGCATACCATGTCGATGGCGCTGATGTTCATCACCCTCCTGTACGCGGTGCGCTTTGGCCGGGTAGGACGGAAAAGCGATCTGTATTGGTTGGCTTTTTGGGGCGGCATGACCTTGGCCCACCAACGGGCCTTTGCCCTCTTTCTGCCAGCCATTTTATGGTGGGCGTGGCCCCATTGGCGGCTGGTACTGCGCCATCTTTTGCCGGTATTGGGTTTGGGTTTGCTCGGCCCACTCACCTATCTTTACTTGCCCTTACGCGCCTGGATGGGCGCCGATTGGACGTACAGCGAGCCGGGAACGTGGCGGGGATTTTGGGCCTTGGTTTTTTACACGCGGGGCGATCTGGTGATCGTGCCGGAAACGGCCGCCTTGTGGCTGGAGCGGGTGCGCGGTATTGGGCAACTTCTGGGCAGCGATTGGCCCTGGTTGCTGACGGCGTTGGGCGTGCTTGGGCTGCTGCTGCCCGGCGGCCCGGCATCTGCGCCAGAGCGCTGGGGACTGCTGCTGACCTGGCTGCTGCATTTGCCTGTTAGTTTTATTGTATGGGAAGGGCGCATTTCTGATGCGCTGCTGGCCGTGAAACTGCCTATTATTGCCATTGCCGCCATGGGGCTGGGGTTAGGCATGACGATGTTGGCGCAGAAACGGCCGTTGTGGGGCAAATTGGCTGTCCAGGCGGCGGTTCTCTTTCTGCTCTGGCTCTTTTTCCTCAACCGTCCTCAAGTGTTGGCCATCACCCGGGATCGCAGCGCTTTTGATACCATTGCCCTGGCGCAGCGCATCCCTCCGGCGGAAAACGGCCGTTCCCAAACGATGATGGCCTTGTGGGGGCATGATTACTGGGCGCTTACCTATGCCCAGGCGTTTGAGGGGCAATTCCCCACTTTAACGCTGGTAGACCATGATAATGATTTTGCCGCCATTGTGCAGCAAGATAACTTGCTGACCTTCGCCAAGACATTTTACCAACGCCCGGTTGACTGGTGGGAGGGGCTGCTGGGGCCGGTTTATCTAACTTCTGTGGCCCCGGAGATTGTGCAGATTCAGGTGGCGCCGCAGGTAACGGCCGTTTCCCCCGCCGAAAATTTATTAGATTTAGGCAATGGTATTGCCATTCATGACGCCGCCCTCGCCTGGCAAGATGACAATCTCCTTCACCTGACCGTCACCTGGCAGGCCATGCAGGATAACCTGAGCGATTACAGCATCGCCGTTCACCTGGTGACCCAAGAGCCGCCCACCGGCCCCCAGGATATTCTGGCCCAGGCAGACCGCAACCACCCTGTGTTTGGCTGGTATCCTACCTCTCGCTGGCAGGCAGGAGAGGTAGTGACCGATCATTTCTTGCTGGAAGCGCCTGCCGGCAGTTCGCCCCAAGCGGCGCGGGTGGGCATGTATCAGGCAGCGGCCGACGGCTCATTTGTTAACAGCGAGTGGTTGACGCTGCCTGTGCCAGAGCGGTAATTAACTGGCGCCGGTCAGCGTCACCACCAGCCGCCGCCCTCGCGCCCGATCCCGATGCTCACACAGGTAAATGCCCTGCCATGTGCCTAAGGCCAGCCTACCCTCTGAAATAGGGATGGTGAGGCTGTGGCCGAGCAGCGCCGCTTTAATGTGGGCGGGCATATCGTCTGGTCCTTCGTAAGTGTGGCGGTAGTAAGGGGCGTTTTCAGGAACCATGATGTTGAAATGGCTCTCAAAGTCCTGGCGCACGGTGGGGTCTGCATTTTCGTTGAGCGTCAATGAAGCTGAGGTGTGTTGCATGAAGATATGCGCCAGGCCCACCCGGTACTGCTCAATTTCCGGCAGTTGCGCCACAATTTCAGAGGTGACCAGATGAAAGCCGCGTCGTTTGGCGGGCAGCGTAACCGTTTTTTGAAACCAGTTCATCTGTTTATCTGCCTGATTTGAAAATCGCCACACCAGGGGGCCAATTCCACCGTCTCACCTTGTTCGCTGTCCGGGAAGTGGATGGTAAATTTACGCGCCTGATCGCTGAGGTTGAAGATCACCAGAATCGATTCCCGGCCGTCGCTGACGGTGTAGGCGTAGGTTCCTGCGGCGGCATCGACATGCACCGTTTGCCGCCCTCCCTGCCAGAGGACGGGATGGTCGCGGCGCAGGTGGAGCAGGCGGCGGAAATAATCACGCAGGTCTGCGTCTTGTTCGTCGCCCCAGGGCATTGGTTGACGGCACTCTGCCATGCCCTGGCTGCCTGGCTGGTGGATGAGCATATTTTGCTGGACGCCCACTTCTGTGCCGTTGTAGACGATGGGCGGGCCGGCCAGGGTGAATTGGCACAAGGCGGCCAGCTTGAGCTTGCGTTTGTCGTTGCCGGCGATGAGCAGAAAGCGATCCATGTCATGGTTGTCCAGGAAGCTGGGCAGGGCGGCGTCTGGGCCAAAGAAGATTTCATGGAGATGGAGGAAGTTGTCGAAGGCGGCCACGTCCAGGGTGTTGAAGGCGAAGGTATCGCGCAGGTGTTGGGTGAGCAGAAAATCCAGGCAGGCGTCGAAACGGCCGTTATACGTCACCAACCAATCGGGCGTATGGGTGGCCTCTCCAAACATCCAGGCGTCCGCTTTCGCCTGGCGCACAACCCGGCGCAGTTCCGTCCAAAAATCATGTGAAGGGCCGAGTACATAGTCCATGCGTAAGCCATCAAAGCCGATTTCGTCCAACCAGTAAAGTACGCTGTCAAACAGGTATTGGCGCACGGCGGGATTTTCGGTGTTGAGTTCAGGCAAGTCTGGCACATGAAAATAGGCCGTGTACTGGTGCGGCCATTCTTGCCAGTAGAACCAATGGTGGTAGGGACTGTCTTCACGCGCCAGGGCATCCTGGAAATAGGGGTGGTCGCTGCCGATGTGGTTGCCCACAAAGTCCAGCAAAAAGCGGATGCCTTTGGCGTGTCCCTTCTCGACCAACTCTTTCATCTCATCCAGAGTTCCCAGGCGGGGGTTGACGCTGAAATGATCGGTGGCATGATAGCCATGATGGGTTTTATCGGGGAAAAAGGGGTTGAGCCAGAGGCAGTTGAAGCCCATGTCGGCGATGGCGTCGAGGTTGTCGATGACGCCGCGCAGGGTACCGCCGTAGATGTCATTTAATCCGGAGACTTCGTTCCAGGAACGGCCGTTTCCCGGTGAAAATCTATCAGGAAAAACCTGGTAAATACGCGCCTCTCTGGCCCAACCCGGCAGTGGTGTGGCATCGACCAGATAGGAAAACGTGGGGCCGTCAGCAGCGGGCAGCGGTTCAGAGCCATCCGCCGGGTAGGCCCAAATCTGGTAACGCACCAGCGTCCCTGTTGGCTGAGGCGGCAAGGTACACTGCCACGTCTGGCGGTAAGACCAGTTGAGTAGATCCCAGTCAATGTGATAGGGGGAGAGGGGGAAAACGGCCGTTGCTGGTTCACTCAGCACACATTCCACCCGCTCAATCCGCTTCTCAGATTCCACCGTCACCGTCAGCCGCGGCGCATCTTCAGGCCCCGGCGCATAGGGCTGTAGCTGGTTCAAATGCTTCACGCCGCTGCGTAACTCCTTGATATACCGGGCGCGGCGTTCATCCGTAAAAAACAAGCCAAAAATCGATTCATTCATAGATCGTTCTACTCACGAAGAGAAAGGCTCTGAGGAGCCTTTCTCATGCTCACGTAATTGCAAACAAATTGTAACCATACAGCCAGACGAAGGCTGAGCCTTTCGGCAAGCTCCAGGACCAGTTGTCAAAGCCTGGTTCCCTCGACAGGCTCAGGGAACCGGGCTGTACAGTGGCAACAAATTAATGATTAACTAGCCCTTGACGCCGCCCAGCGTCAGGCCGCCCACCAGGTAGCGTTGGGTCATGTAGAAAATAATCAACAACGGCACCGTCACCAACATAGCGCCGGCGGCAAAAAGGCCCCAGGGTACACCCACATTCGCCGTCATTTTATACAGCGCCACCGGCAGCGTCTCCTGCATCGGTTTACCGGCCAACAAAATGCTGGCCAAAACGAATTCGCTAAACCCGGCCAGGAAGCCAAACCAGGCCGTCACCGCCAAAGCAGGCGTGGCCAGGGGGATGATAATGCGAATGAAACTTTGAATGGGGCCGGCGCCATCAATCATGGCCGCCTCCTCCAGTTCATAGGGGATGGTGTCAAAATACCCCTTGAGATTCCAGATATTAAACACCAGCGCCCCGCCGGCATACGCAATAATCAAGCCCAGATGTGTGCCATACAGCCCCATCGCTGTCAGCAGCTGCGCAATCGCCAGCAGCGAAAGAATGCCGGGAAAAGCTTGCAGCGCCAGGAAGAAAATGAGTGAGCCTTCCCGTCCGCGAAAACGAAAGCGAGAGACGGCAAACGCGGCTGATGTGGCTATGAGCAGGGTGGCAATAGCCGTCAACCCGGCCACCTTTAAACTGTTCCACAACCAGGTCCAGAAAATACCTTCGGTGGCCCCAGGAACCGGCTTGCCAAATAACATGAGCTGATAATTTTTCAGGGTAAAGGTGGTGGGCCAGATCATGCCCAACGGGTCAAGCGAATAGAGGCTTTGCCCCGGGCGCACGGAAGCCAGGAACATGAAATATACTGGATAAACCGAAAAGATAACCCCAATGATCAGAATAACGTAGAACAGCGCCAGAACGGCCGGTTTTGTCTTTCTCATTATTCGTACGCTCCTTTAGTGATCCGCGTGTAGCGCAGGCTAAACAGGGTGGCGATGAAGAGCATAATAAACACAATCACCGCAAACGCCCCCATAATACCAGCGTTTTGGCTTTGGAACAGACGGTATGCATATAACATCACGAACTCGGTATAACCGGGTACGCCCGCCCCGGAGGAGGGGCCGCCGCGCGTCACCAGCCACACCGTGTTAAACATCTGGAAGGTGGTGATGGAGCTTAAGACCACCGCCGGTAAGACGGCCGGTCGAATCAGGGGCAGCGTGATCATGCTCAGTTTATCCCACCAGGTGGCGCCATCCACATCGGCCGCTTCATACTGGTCTGACGGAACCGATTGCAGCGCCCCCAGGATGATGACGGTGAAAAAGGGATAACTCATCCACAAGTTGATGATCACCACCGCAAAAAATGCCAGGTATGGTTTGCTGGGATCGCCCAACCAGGTAGGACAAGAAACGCCAATTTTGCAAAAATTCAATAGATTTAAGAGCTGGTTGATGGTACCCACTTCGCCGCGGAAAAAGAACTGCCAAACCAGGGCGGCGATATAGCTTTGTACCGCCCAGGGCAAAATGAGCAGTACGCGCCAGATAGACAACCCTTTGATATCTGGATTGTTCAAAATAAGGGCATAGAGCAACCCCACGCCAAAAAAAAGGGGAATACAGGCTATCACATAAATGATGGTACGGAAGGTGACGATAAAGAAATCGCCGGTGGTCATGAGTTGGCTAAAATAATCCGCACCGTTGAATAGTTGCCACAGCACGTAAATAACGCCAATGGCCACCAGCCACCACCACCATGTATGCGGGGGGCTTAAGGAGCGATTAACCCGTTTTTGCGCCGTGGAAACAACGAGAAGAGGCGCAAAAATCAACAGGATCACCAGGGCCGATTTTAAGGATTCGGTGGTGAATAAGTCGCCATACAAACGCGAGTAGTTCGTCCATGCCGGATCGCTGAGTCCATAAAAGCCGCCACGCCCCTGGACTGAAGTTTGCTGAAATATATTCCAACAAGTAGGCTCCATGATGTTGACGAGGGTGTTTTCTAGCTGAGATGGAACGACGCCGTTTACCTCCTCGCCATTACAATTTGCCCGGGGACGAAAGGTGTTTTTGTTTTGTGTGGACATGTAGACATTGTAGGTGATGGGGTAGACGCTCAGGATCAGGAGTGCGATCAAGGTGGGCGCCATAAAAAGTAGAATGGTGAAAAATTTACGGGGACCTCTAAAACTAACTGCCACTTTATCCTCCCTTTGGCGAGAAACGGGACGTTCTACTGGGGGTGGAAACGGCCGTTACCTCACGTGCATTCCCAAGATAAAAAAAAGAGGGAGACAGTATTGTAAACTATCTCCCTCTTTTAATCATCTAAACGTTACTGCATGTCAGCAATGGTTTGCTCGGCGGCAGCTTGGGCAGCGGCCAGAGCTTCGGCCGGGTCCTGAGCGCCACTGTAGATGGCGGCGGTAGCGGAGCCAACGGGCTGCCATTGGGCATCAATAAACGGAGTGTTAGGCATGGCTACCCCATTGCCTAACGAAGCGCCAAAGGCAGCAGAGCCATAAACAGCTTGCACCTCAGCGCTGTTCAAGGCGGCGCTGTTGGCGGGCACTGTGCCATTCACCAAAGCCAATTTGGTTTGCACCGCTTCGCTGCCCCAATATTCCATAATATCGGCCACAGCTGCTTCATGACCACGATCCACAGCATTGGCGCCCATCATGAGCAGTTTCACGCCCACAAACGGTTTGCCAAAGGGGGCGATACCGTAGTCGATACCCGCTTCTTCCAAACTGGCGATAGCCCAGGGGCCTGTCCACCAGGCGGCGTAGGTGCCATCGGTGATACCGGCCTGGCAAATCTCATGGCTGGTTTCTTCGGGAGCGACTGTTTTGAACTGTAGCATCCATTCAGCCGCCGCCAGGCGTTCTGGGGTGTCGATGAAGACATTACCTTCATCATCCACAAAACCAACCTCATCATCGCCGCCAAAACCAAAGTAAATGGGGGCCACATGGAAAGCATCTTCAGAAGTGACGCCTAAACCCTGGTTGCACAGGAAGAATTTGCCTGGGTTGTCTTCGCGGAATGTTTGGGCATTGGCTAACAGCGTGTCAAAGTCAGTGGGATCCGTGGGGATCATGTCTTCGCTGATCAGTTCTTTGTTGTAAACGATGGCGATGCCTTCTTGGGCTTCCGGGATACCCCAGACATCATCTTGCCAGATCATGGCATCCACCGCGGCCGGCTCGAAGTTTTCAGCCAGGTAATCGGCGTCGAAGTATTCGGTTACGGGGACGATGTTGCCTACCAACGCATTACGACCCACCTGGTCTTGCACCCAAGCCAGAATGTCGGGGCCTTCACCAGCTGGCACGGCCACAGCCATGGCGTCAGACAAGTTTTCCTGGTTGATCAGTTCAATTTTAACGCCAGGATGAGCCTCTTCATATTCAGCGAAAACTTCTTCAATCGCTTCGTAGTAGGCGCCTGTCCAACCATGCCATAAGCTGATGGTGACTTCATCGGCCATTACTTCTTCAGCTGCGGCTTCGGCGGTGGGGGCCACTTCTTCCACTGCTTCTTCTACAGCTGCTTCTGCTGCGGCGGCTACCGCAGCCGCAGTTTCGGCAGCGCCAGGAACGGCTTCTTCAACGGCCGTTGCCGCTTCTTGCGCTGCTTGTTCGGCTTGTTGGGCCACATCTTCTGGGCTGCCACCGCAAGCGACGAGCGCCAGCGCAGCTAAAACTAATACCATCACTAACATGTACCATTTTTTGTTCATTTTAAAATTCTCCTCCATTTGATATGGAAATTTTGTTTTTCAAATCGACGAATTTGGAAACTCATGTATTTTGTCTGTTAGCATCACCTCCCTTAATAAAGGTGTTAAGCGCTGCTTTGCTTGGCGTTGTTGTTGATGCGATTGGTTAACCCATTTCCATAGCGCCTTCGACATATAATTCAGAAAACAGTCTATCTTTTAACTGTTCTAGATACGCTTGTAGCGCGTCAGCATCGCCTTGCTGCTCATTATAGCAAACAAAACGTTGTTCATTATAAGCAGAATGTGAGTCAAGTGCAGCGTTACGGATGCGTTCCCCTTCTTCTGTGAGGTATAAGCGCAATGCTCGCCCATCTGATTCATGGGGTTGGCGCACGACGAGGCCGTCTGCTTCTAGCCCTTTGGAGAGCCGGGTGATATTGCTTTTGTCGCAGATCATGAGTTCGCTTAAGCGGCGCGAGGAAATGCCGGGTTCATTGCCCAGATGCCAGAGGATGTAGAAGCGGGGCACACTCAAGTTGTATTGGCTAAATAAGCGGCGGTCGCCATCATCAACCAGAAAGAATATTTCTTTAAGTAAATTGTAGATATGGCTTGTGTCTGACATAGCTCTATTGCCGCTTCTAAAAATTTAGTTGCACACTCAACTGTTGACATATCAACTATATCATGGTTGTAAATTGATGTCAATAATTTAGCAGGTCTGTTGCTTGTTTTGACTAATGGAGGGGGAGAACAGAGGGAGAGTGGGGCAGGAATTGCCCCACTCTGATCAAATTATTTAACCGCGAAGGTGAGCGCCAAGTTGATTTTCAAGCTGTTTCAGGATGCGCTGGCGCAGTTTTTGCGTATCTTTATCGGTTAATGTTTTAGTCGGGGATTGGAAGGTGAGATGGTAGGCCAGGCTTTTTTGGGTGGCAGCAATCTGCTGCCCGGCATAGACATCAAACAGGGTGACATCTTTGAGTAAGAAACCACCGGCCTGGCGCAAAACGGCCGTTACCCGTTCCGCCGGTATATCCCTGTCCACCACCAGCGCCAAATCCTCATGCACGGCCGGGAAGTTTGCCACTGGCTGTACATAATGGCTGTCTGGGATGTGGGTGAGCAAGATATCCAGGTCCAATTCGGCGGCCAGCACCGGCCGGCTGCCGCGAATATCAAACGCCTCTCTGACGGTGGGGTGCAGTTCACCCATAAAGCCAAGCTGCTGCTCGCCCAGGCAGAGGCGGGCTGTGCGTCCCGGGCGGAAAGTGGGATGGCTGGCCGCTTCCACCTGGAACGTTTCAATGTGCAGCGCCGCCATGACCGTTTCTAAAATCCCTTTGAGATCAAAGAAATCTTGGCTGGCCTCGTCATCTTTGTTTTGCCAATGGGGGCGTTGGCGGGGGCCAGTGAGCGCCAGAGACAGGCGGTTTAACTCGTCCGGCAGCACACCTTCTTCGGCCGCCAGGTAAATTTTACCCACTTCAAATAAGGCAATATATTCCTGGAAGCGGCTGTTTTCCGCCATGATTTCCAGCATGGAAGCGAGCAGACTATGGCGCATGGTCACACGGTCTACGGTGATGGGATTTGCCAGGGTGACATAGGGGCGATCATCCGGGTCGATGTTTTGTTCGCCCACGAGCAGCCGCGCTTCTTTGGCCGGCGTGGTGAGGCGATAGGTGATGATCTCTTGCAGCCCTTGCTGCACCAGAAGGTCTTTGAGGCGTTCTTCTTGCTCCAGGGCCACATTGTCGCGCTGCGGCGGTAGAGTATCAGCCATTTCTGTAGAGGGCAGTTTATCGTAGCCAAACATGCGCAGCACTTCTTCTATCAAATCGTGTGCACCGCTGATGTCCAGGCGAAAATCGGGGCTGGTGACGAGCAGGGAATCACCCCTGTCCTCGACGGTGAAGGCGAGCGCTGTCAACATCTGCGTAATCTCCGCGTTCGTCAACTCGATGCCGCCGATGCGTTTGACTTCGGCGGCGGTCAGGCTGATGGGTGTGGCGACGAGCGGATGGGGGTAATAGTCGATCACGCCCTGCCAGACAACGCCGCCGGCCAGGGTGCGCAGCAGTTCCGCGGCCCGTTTGGCGCCGAGGATGGCCTGGCTGGGATGGACGCCGCGGCTGAAGCGGAAACCGGCTTCGCTGTTGATTTTCAGGAGGGTGGCGCTGCGGCGGATGTTGATGAAATCCCAGGCGGCCGCTTCCAGCAAGACGTTGGTGGTGGTGGGCTGAATTTCGCTGGCTTCCCCGCCCATGATGCCGCCCAAACTCAAAGGGCCGGCCGGGTCTGTAACCAGGATGGTGGATTCGGGCAGTTCCCGCTTGACGCCGTCTAATGTGGTCACGGTTTCGCCGGGTTGGGGCAGACGGGTGATGAGGTGGATGGGGCCGTCCGGGCCGTTGTAGCTGTCGGCGCGTTGGCGCAAGAAGTCATAGTCGAAGGTGTGGTTGGGTTCGCCCATTTCCAGCATGACGTAGTTGGAGATGTCTACCACCACGTTGAGGGGGCGCTGGCCGGCCAGGCGCAGGCGGTGCTGCATCCAGGCGGGGCTGGCTTTTTGCTCCACGCCGCTGATGATGAGGGCGGTGAAGCGCGGGTTGATCTCCGGTTCTTCGCTGGTGATGACTACTTTACCGGCGGCCGGCGGGCCGTCCATGACCACTTCGTAGCTGGGGGGACGCAGAGGCTGGCCGGTGAGGGCGGCCACTTCACGGGCGACGCCGAGGATGGAGGCGCAGCGGGCGATATTGGGGATGATGTCGATGCTGAGGATGGCGTCGCCCAGCACATCTTGCAGGGGCGTACCGGGGGTGTAGTCGCCAGCCATGATGAGGATGCCGTCGTGATTGTCGCTGAAACCCAGCTCTTTTTCTGAACACAACATGCAGCGATTGTGGATGCCGCGTAACGGCCGTCCTTTGAGTTTGGCCTTGACCTGTCCTTCTTTGTGGCCGTCATACAGTTCCGCCCCTTCCATAGCGAAGGGGGAATAGAGGTTGAGGGCGCTGATGTCGCCTTGTCCCAGGTATGGGAAGAGGTTGGGGGCGCCGGTGACGGTGATCTCTGTTTCGTCGCCGCCGTATTCAACGGTAGCTAAGACGAGTTTGTCAGCGTTGGGATGCGGCTCCACTTTGAGGATGTGGCCGACCAGGATGCGGTCACGATCCCAGACGAGCCGGTTTTTGTCATTGCCGCCGGGGATGCCGATGTAGTCGATGCTTTCAACTTCTAGTCCAGCGATGGTGAGCATGTCGGCCAGTTCTTGAGCCGACATGGTGATGTCTACGTAATCTTTAAGCCAGGAAATGGGTATGAGCATGGTAATATCCTTCGTATTATTGAGTAATCTGTATCAAATCTGGTAATTGGAAATAATCATCATCTTGATCGAGCAAAGGCAAACGGCCGTTTTCATCATAGAAGCCAATACGCAAGCCATAAGCGCCAGCGGGTAAGTCGGGTGGCAGGGGAATTTGTATCTGCTCACTCAATTGTTCACCAACCTGCCAGCTTGTGGTGGGGAATCGTCCGGCAAACGGCCGTTGATCCTGCTGCGCCACAATCTCGCCAGCCTCATCAAGCAGATGGACAAACAACGTCCAGTCATGGAGCGGCGCTTGCTCTGCCCACCAGTGCAAGCCAACCGTTAACGCATCACCAGGGACAAACGCCATGACGGCGGGGAGGCTAACCGATTGCAAACGGATACCATCCTGCCAATCAACTGCTACAATGTGGTCAGATGTTGTTTCATCAACCCCAGTTTCTGGGCTACCATAGCGCAACCAGCCCAATTTTACTTCTGGGTAAGCGCCCATTGGCGTTGTTACCGTGGGCAAGCCACCCCCACTTTCTGTGTCGTAGACAAACAAGCCTACTCTGTATGTACCCGGCGACAAATCTTCAGGCGCTTGTAAACGTACGGGCAAGGCCAACTGATCGCCAGCCTGCCAAATAGATGAATTATATCCCCCATTTAATGGCTCAACCGTGGTAACGGCCGTTCGTTCATCCGTTTGCGTATCAATCAAGTAAGTCGTCAATTGGTAATCTGTGTCTTGAGCAGTCTCGACATCCATTTGCAACCATATTTCCAACATGTCGCCCGGTTGAATTTGTTGAGCGCTTACATCCATTCCCGTCAAGCTAAACCCGGCAGGATATATCTCTGAACTTGTCACATGATAAGCTAAAGATGGGCGGTTTTGCAGTTCATAAACAACGGCAGTATCAAAAGTTGTCACAGGCTTGTAATAATCGTGAAACCACCATTGATCAACGACCCAATCCCATCCGGTATTTTCAAGCACAACGGCGTACGCCGGCCATTCTTGTGATACCGCGTACACCAATGTTTCCACCCAGCCAACTTGCCGCTTTGTCATTTCTGGGCTGACTAAACCCATCGTATCTAAAATCGGCCGTTGGGATAAGTAGCCAATAACGCCAATTTCAATCGTTGCCACACGCGCCTGTGGTGGCGTGTTTTGCGCCAGCCAACGCCCAATTGACGGATAGATAGGCATATACCCTCTTTGATTTGGCACAACCATTAGCTGACTGACCCAAACGAGCGCCAAAATCAAGGATGCGCTCAAGGCAAACGCTGTCAACGCCACGTGCAATTTGCCCGTTTGCCAAAATACATGACCTTCACCCAATAATCCGCCTGCTCCCATCGCTGCAATAAGTGTCACCATCATCACAGGCGGTACAAAATACCAGGGAAAATTGACAACACCTAATAAAAAATAGGCGGTAAGGTATACGACAATCCAGGCTGGTAAATACCAAAATTGGCGGGCATCCTTAACGATGACCCATAAACCTGCCAAAATTAGCAGCAAAAAAGCAACAACGGCAATGGTCGGCAACCATGCCCACATATCTGTAAATCCATGCAGAAATGTACCTTGCCCACCTACAGCCATGTGCGCTGTTTGGCCTGATTTGGCCGCCACACTATTTGGTAAAAAGGAACCGTATCGCCATTGGGCGTATAATAACCAGGGCATAGCCAACAAAATTGTTAACAGTGTGACGCGCCAGGGAAAACGGCCGTTTCGCCGCCACACTTCTAAGCCAATGATTAAAGCCCACAGGACGCCATCTGCCCGCACCAGAAATAAGGAAGCCAATAAAACAGCCGCTAAAACACGCCGTTGTGCAAACCAGGCCCAGGCGCCTGTCAACATCAGCGCCACCACCAACGATGTTTCCATGCCAACCACGCTATACATGGCTGGTTGTAATGCCACAAAAACCATTGCCAGGAGCGCAGTAAACGGCCGTTTTGCCTGCCAAAAGAGCGCCCCTGCCGCCACGGCCGCTATAATCCAGCTCAGAATTCCCACCCAATGACCTAAAAATTCAATGTCGGCAAAAATAAAGCCGAGAGTTCCTAGCAAAAGCGCAAAAAGAGGCGTTGTTGTGCCTAAAACCCATTCCCCCGGGTTATAAACAAGCCCCACCCCATTGCGGAAATTATCTGCATAGCGATAGGTAATGTAGGCATCATCATACGCATGATTGGGTGGTTTCATGACAGCCCAAACCAAGACAATACCTAGCACCAGCACTATGCTACCCACAAACAAGCGTGTCGGCTGCTGGTCAACCTTTACCCGATCAGCGTGTATCACCTTTTTCCTAGAACTGCTCCAAGAAGCGTAAATCGTTGCCCCAGAAGTAGCGGATGTCGTCGATGCGGTATTTGAGCATGGCGATGCGTTCCGGCCCCATGCCGAAAGCGAAACCAGAGTAAACGGCCGGATCGTAGCCGCCGTTGCGCAGCACCGTGGGATGCACCATGCCGCAGCCGAGGATTTCCACCCAGCCGGTGTATTTGCAGACGTTGCAGCCAGCGCCATCACAGATGATGCACTCCACGTCCATCTCGGCGCTGGGTTCGGTGAAGGGGAAGTAGTTGGCGCGGAAGCGCACCTGTCGCTCTGCGCCAAACATGCGTCGGGCGAAGTTGGTGAGCGTACCTTTGAGATCGGTCATGCTGATGTTCTTACCAACGGCCAACCCTTCTACTTGATGGAATTGTAGCTCACTGCGAGCGGTGATTTGCTCGTAGCGGTAGCACATGCCGGGCAAGATGACGCGGATGGGTTCCGGGTAATAGTCGTGCATGGCGTGGATTTGGCCGGGGCTGGTGTGGGTGCGCAGGATGACGCCGGGGGTGATGGTGTGGAAGGTGTCCCACATGTCGCGGGCGGGATGGTGCTGGGGGATGTTGAGCAGCTCGAAGTTGTATTCGTCAGTTTCCACGTCGCGGCTGCGGTAGACCTGGAAACCCATGTCGGCCCAGATGGCGTAGATTTGGCGCAAGGTTTGAGTGGCGACATGCAGGCCACCGCGCCACTGCCGCCGGCCGGGCAGGGTGACGTCGATGGCGGAAGCGCCCATGTGGGCTTGCAGTTCGACTGTTTTGAGGGCAGCCAGCCGGTTTTCGTAGGCGGCTTCCAGTTCGCTTTTGACGGTGTTGATGCGCTGGCCGAATAACGGCCGTTCTTCCGCACTCAAGGAGCCAATTTGCCGGGTCAGCAGGTAGATGCTGCCCTTGCGCCCCAAGGTTTCTTTGTGCCAGGCGTCGAGAACGGCCGTTGTCTGGGCCTGCTTCAATTGTTCAAGCGCCTCTTTGTATAGGTCATCTAATTGTGCCAACATGGTTGTTTACCTTCTTGAATGAGATTGGAGACTCAGTTGTTTAAAAAACTTTAGCGCAAAGATACGAAGATACAATGATACAAAGAGATTAAGCTACACTTTTCCTTTGTTTCTTCGCTCCTTTGTCTTTGTATTCAGGTTTTTAGACTTGCTAAATCGTCAATCTCCAATCTCTGATTATCAGCCTGGAAGGATAACATATTCTCGAGAAAACAAAAAAGACGCGGGGTGAGCCGCGCCTTTATAGGAATCAAAAAGCTGATTTCGCCGGGATGTTACCGTTTACGCTGCCGGCGTAATAACAGGCTGGTGGTGGTGAACAAGAGGAGGATGAGAACGGCCGTTACGCCGCATATTATTGGTTGAAGCAGAGAAAGTTGACAGGCGCCTTCTCCCATTTTGACACGGGGACATGATATGATAATAAGGTGTACAACCCGCATTCTCTTTATAAAACGGTTAAAATTTGATTATGAACTGGGAACTTATGACTCTATTGGAAGATAAATCATGAAAAAGAAGGTTTATATCGTCTACACCGGCGGCACCATTGGTATGAAACAGGTAAACGGCCGTTACCTGCCCATCCCCAATTTTCTGCAAGCCCTCATGGCGGAAAACCCCGCTTTCCACCATCCCGACCTGCCTGCCTACACCATCCACCAATACGATCCCCTCTTTGATTCGCCTGATATGTCGCCTTCTGATTGGTCGAAGATCGCCCGGGATATTTGTGAGCATTATGATGATTACGATGGTTTCATCGTCCTGCACGGCACAGATACGATGGCCTACACCGCCTCGGCGCTGGCCTTTATGCTCAAGAATCTGGCGAAGCCGGTCATCGTCACCGGTTCGCAAATTCCGCTGTGCGAGATTCGCAATGACGCCCAGGACAATCTGATTTCGGCGCTGCTGCTGGCGGCGCATGAGACCGTCATCCCAGAAGTGTGCCTTTATTTTAGCAGCCAACTGTTTCGTGGCTGCCGCACCGTAAAAGTGGACGCCGATGGGTTTAACGCCTTTGATTCGCCCAATTATCCGCCCCTGGCGACGCTGGGCGTGGAGATTGAGATGCAGCGCCCGCTTATCCGGCCCACGCCAGAAACGACGGGCATTGCGTTACGAGAAATTCAGCAGCCAGGGGTGGTGGGGGCGTTTCGCTTGTTTCCGGGTATGTCGGCGCAGATTTTGGCGAATGCCTTGCAGCCGCCCTTACGCGGCCTGGTGTTGGAGACGTATGGCTCGGGCAATGGACCGACGAGCAACAAAGCATTTGTGCGCGTACTGGCAGAGGCGAATGAGCGGGGGGTGGTCATTGTCAACTGTACCCAATGTTTGCGCGGCACAGTTGATCAGAGCAAATATGCCACCGGGGCGGAACTGGCGGAGGTGGGCGTGATCAGCGGCTATGACATGACGCCGGAAGCGGCGCTGACGAAGTTGGCCTATTTGTTGAGTGGGGATTATGATGCGGCGCGGGTAAAGCAGTTGATGCAGGAGGATTTGCGCGGGGAATTGACACGATAGGTTGTAACGGCCGTTCCCTCATGCTACACTGTAATCACATTTCCAAAAATGTAATCACTACGAGGTGAAACTATGTATCGAACCCAAATTCAATTGCGCGAAGATCAAGCCAAAACATTAAAAGAGATGGCTGCCGAATATAATGTCTCCGTGGCCGAACTCATCCGCCAGAGCGTTGATATGCTCATTCAATCTGACCCTGAGCTAACGCAAGCTGAAAAACGCCAACGCGCCACAGAAATTATCGGCATTGCTGATTCAAGCTTAGATGATTTATCAATCAACCATGATAAATACCTGGCGGAAATATATGGGGAAGTTGGCACATGAAAGTTTTCGTTGACACCTCAGCATTCCTCTCCATTTTGGATCGAAGCGATCCGCATCACGAACAGGCTGATCAAATTTGGCGGCAACTGTTAGCGCAAGAAAATACGGCGCTTTATTGCACAAACTATGTCTTGCTCGAAAGTATAGCCCTCATCCAAAATCGGTTGGGGATGTCATTTGTCACGGTATTTCAGGCAAAAACAACGCCCGTACTCACTGTGAAATGGGTGGATGAAACGTTGCATCAAGCAGGTGTGTTAGCCATAGTAACAGCCAATCGTCGCCAACTGAGCTTGGTAGATTGCGTTAGTTTTGCTGCGATGCGTGAATTGAATATCCAACATTGTTTTGCTTTTGACGCCCATTTTTATGAGCAGGGATTTACGAAATTCACCTTGTAGTATTGTAACCATATTGTGCTGGATAAGTGGGGAGCATCATGAAACTGCGTTCTCCGCGTCCTCTGCGGTTAAGCAGTTGCCCCATTCAAATACGCCTTTAAAAACTGCCCCGTATAACTCCCGCTCACCTGTGCCACCTGCTCCGGCGTCCCCTGCGCCACAATCTCACCGCCGCGCTCCCCACCTTCCGGCCCCATGTCGATCAGATGATCCGCCACCTTGATGATGTCCAGGTTATGCTCGATGATCACCACCGTATTGCCCTTATCTACCAGCTTGTTGAGCGCCACAATCAGCTTGGCCACATCATAGCTGTGCAGCCCCACTGACGGTTCATCCAAAATATACATGGTGCGTCCCGTGGCGATCTTCGACAATTCTCGACTCAACTTCACCCGTTGCGCCTCGCCGCCGCTCAACGTCGGCGCCGGCTGCCCCAGATGGATATAACCCAGCCCCACATCCACCAGCGTTTGCAGCTTGCGCCGAATAGTGGGGATGTTCTCAAAGAATTCCAGCGCCTCGTCCACACTCAAGTCCAATATCTGGGCGATGTTCAGCCCCTTGTACTCAATTTGCAACGTCTCCCGATTGTAACGAGCGCCATGACAAATATCGCAAGGCACGTAAATGTCGGGTAAGAACTGCATCTCGATGCGATTTTGCCCTTGCCCGCCACACGCCTCGCAACGGCCGCCCTTCACATTAAAGCTGAAGCGCCCTGGTTTGTAGCCACGCATCTTGCTCTCCGGCATCCCGGCAAACAAATCCCGGATCGGATTGAACAGATTGGCATACGTCGCCGGATTAGAGCGCGGGGTGCGTCCAATCGGACTTTGGTCAATCTCAATCACCTTGTCCAGATGTTCCAGCCCTTCGATGCTTTCATGTTTACCGGGCAGCGCCTTCGATTTATAGAAATGTTGGTTTAACTTTTTACTCAAAACCTCGACCATAAACGAGCTTTTGCCGCTGCCGCTAACCCCTGTGACGCAGACAAACTTGCCCAGCGGAATCTCCACATCTATCGCTTTGAGATTGTTCTCCTGCGCCTTACGCACGATGAGCGACTGCCCTTTATGCCCCTTGCGCCGTTTTTTGGGCAGCGGAATTCGCGAACGGCCGCTCAAATAAGCCCCCGTAATCGACTTTTCATTAGCAGCCACTTGTTCTGGCGTACCTTCCGCCACAATCTCCCCACCCAGTTTGCCCGCGCCTGGCCCTAAATCCACAATCCAGTCGGCGGCCCGCATCGTGTCTTCGTCATGTTCGACGACGAGGACGGTATTGCCCAGGTCGCGCATCCCTTTCAAGGTGTGGATGAGGCGGGCATTATCCCGTTGATGCAGCCCAATCGACGGTTCGTCCAGCACATACAACACGCCCATCAACTGGCTGCCAATCTGCGTCGCCAGGCGGATGCGCTGCGCTTCACCGCCGCTGAGGGTACCGGCCGTGCGCTCCAGCGTCAGATAATCCAGGCCCACGTTGATCATAAATTGCAGCCGTTCCTGGATTTCCTTGAAGATCGGTTTGGCGATCATCTTTTGCCGGGGACTCAACAGGCCATCGTTTTGCAGCCGTTCCGCCCAGGGTAGGGAACGTGCCACCGCCCAGCGTGTCACATCGGCGATATTGGCGCCGTCAATGGTGACGGCCAGGGCCACGGGCTGCAGCCGGGAGCCAGCGCAGGTAGAGCAGGGGCGGTCAACCATAAAGCCTTCCAATTTATCACGCACATAATCGGAGGTAGATTCACGGTAGCGTCGGTTCAAATTAGGCACAACGCCTTCATATTTGGTGCGATAATGGCGCGTATCACCGTCCCGATTGACGTATGTTACCGTCACCGTTTCTTCGCCGCTGCCGTAGAGCAAGATATACATTTGGGCAGCGGTCAGCTTTTTGATGGGGACATTGGTGGGGATGTGGAAGTGGTCGGCGGTGGCTTTGAGCAGCTGCCAATAGTAGCCGGATTTGTCGTCAGTAGGCCAGCCGGAGATAGCGCCATCGGCCAGAGTAAGCTCTTTGTTGGGCACGATGAGGTCGTCGTCCAGCTCTTTTTTGACGCCAAGACCCTGGCAGTCGGGGCAAGCGCCGTGTGGACTGTTGAAGCTGAAGGTGCGCGGCTCAATTTCGGGGATGCTGGTGCCGTCGTAGGGGCAGTAGAGGTGTTCAGAATAGAGGTGATCAACCGGGTTGTCGCGGTCGCTGACATCGTTGATGATGACAATGCCGCTGCCCAGCGTCAGCGCCGTCTCAATGGAATCGGTGAGGCGGGTGCGGTCGGCTTTAGCTTCTTCGCTGTCGTCGTCATAGGCAAAACGGATGATGAGGCGGTCTACTACCGCTTCGATGCTGTGGTTTTTATAGCGGTCGAGTTCGATCTCTTCATCGACCTGGCGTACCTCGCCGTTGACGCGCACCCGCACGAAACCGGCCTTACGCACATCGTCAAAGATGCCCTGATGCTGCCCTTTTCGGTCACGAATCAGGGGCGCGAGAACCTGGATGCGCGTGTCTATCGGCATATTGAGGACGCTTTCCACAATCTGCTCGGCCGACTGCGGGCTGACGGGACGGCCGCATTCAGGACAGTGAGGCGTACCCACCCGCGCAAAAAGCAGGCGCAGGTAATCGTAAATTTCGGTGACGGTTCCCACTGTGGAGCGCGGGTTGTGGCTGACGCCTTTCTGGTCGATGGAAACGGCCGGGCTGAGTCCTTCTATCTGGTCTACATCTGGTTTTTCCATCTGGCCCAGGAATTGGCGGGCGTAGGCGGAAAGGGATTCGACGTAGCGGCGTTGCCCTTCGGCGAAGATGGTATCGAAAGCGAGGGATGATTTGCCGGAGCCGGAGATGCCGGTGAGCACCACGAGCTTGTCTCGTGGAATTTCGACGGTGACGTCTTTGAGATTGTGTTCACGCGCACCGCGCACGATGATTTTGTTGAGGGTCATTCGTTTTCCTGTGGAAAAAAGATTGATGATTAAAGATTGATTGGTGGCGATTCGAGTTTTTTTAATCTTTAATCTTTGCTTTTTATTTTTTGGGCTTTTGAGCCGACCAATAATTCTAGCACGGAGAGCGGGGTGCAACCATAAACGTTTCGTAGATTTTAAGGTGGGGGTGGCGAGGGGAGAAACGGCCGTTGGCAGCCGAAAGATCGTTTAGGTATGTAAAATTTTGTTTGTAACAAGTCGTCAAACACGCAAAAAGCATATCATAAAATGGTATGAAATTATCTGGTCACACAATACCGGCAGGCGTGGATCAGGGTCATGATCAAAATGGATCATCGATGGATCGCTCTGTATTGATTTGGGGTATGGGAAGGGATTAGCCGGGCTGAATTATCGCGTATCGATGATCGAATTCGGACCAGGCTAATAGAAAATAATCGAGAGAGATGATTTGAGGAGCCATATCAAATGCTGGATCATTCACGTAGATGTTATCGTCGTCAATCCCGATGACAACGATAACGTGGGCGGTGTTTTCGTCCCAATAGGGTAAATCACCGGTTTGAACGAAGGTCAGGCATGGAGACCCTTTTTGAACATGAGCCTGTATAGTAGACAGAGCGCCTGATTCATAAATGACGGAAAAGCCGATTTTTTCCAGGCGGCGCAAGTTGGGGGCCGGCGTACCGAACGATTTCGTGCCCAGTCTTTGGGCAAGTTCAGCTTCGCTGAAAGAATATCCCAGGAATTCAAGCACCATATGAACAGCAGTAGGCAGACATGCCCCACCGTGACTCTGTTTATGGTGTGGGACTGGGAGCAAGCTTGTCGGCATGATGGGTTATGGTTTCGATCAAGGTTTCATCAGCCAAGACTTCTCCGGACTGAGCATCTACATCAACTGTACCTACCTTACCCAGTCGGCCATAACCAGGCAATGCCAGGACAATGGGTGTGCGCCAACATAAACGGCCGTCTGTTGCCACCAGGTCAGGAGATTCAGCCAATAAACCGGTGCCTACTTTATCGAGCAGCATCACATTGACTTTTTGCCGGGCAACGAAAGGGGTCACATTGAAGGCCGCTTTCACATGAATATTAATATCCACCTCGGTTGCCTGCATTTTCGCAAGTAACCCTTGATCAAGCACAACGTCCATCGTCACGCTCCTGTTGCCAATTCTGCCAAGTTTTCCAAAGCATAACATACCTGGAACACGAAAACAATAAGGCTTAATCCGGTAAGATACCCAACAGCCTGGCCAGAGCCGCTGCCGTCTCGTCCATCTGATCATGGGCCAACGCCTGTAAGATCTCCATTTCCAGCAAACGGCCGTTATCCATCCACACCATCGGCATCATCTTCAAGCGCATCAGGCGGGGGCGGCTCAGTTTGCCATTTGTCATACACATACTCCGCCAGCACCTTCAAACTGGCCAAGACTGGCACCACAATAATGGCGCCCAAAATGCCCGTCAGCGCCAGCGCCGAAATGAGCGCTACCATGACCACGCCCGGATGCAGTTTCAGGGCATGACTCATATATTGCGGCCGCAGCCACAGGTTGTCGATCTGTTGAATGGCGGCGTAGACCACAATAATTAAAACAATCAGGCCAATCGGCGACAGAGGCAGCCAGCCCTGGCGAAAAAGCCACAAAATCAGGATGGTGCTGGCCACAAACAGGATGGCGATAATGGCGAAGATGACGAGCTGCACCCGCAGAGAAACGCGCCAGATGCCGTCCAGTTCTGCCAACAGAAAACGGCCGTCTTCCTGGTACTCCGGCGGCAGGCTGGCGATGAGTTTGGACGGGATTTGAGGGCCGTCACGCAGCAGGTAAAACAGCCCCACCAGCACCACCAAACTCCAAAGCAAATTTTCGCCCACGCCACCCAGTAAGCTGGAGCCGATGGGCAGCGCCGTGAGGGCGTTGCTGCCCGTGCGTTGCAGATAATTGACGAGCATTTCTGGGTGAACGGTAAACCCTAACACGATAAACGGCCGTTGCATCCATGCCACCAATTCATTCAAAGCCGTTTCTAATTCTTGCGCCCAGCCTGGCGCTTGTCCCCAAATAAGCGCCCCCACCGCCGATATGAGACCTAAGATGATGGCCACGATGAAAATGTAAACCACCGCCGTCGCCAACCCACGCCGACCATGCCACCGGGTGGCCAGTCGCGCCACCAGCGGGTTAAGGAGATAGGCCAAAATAGCAGCCACCAGCAGCGCTTCCCATATCGGCGTCGTAAAAATCAGCAGCGCAATGCTGCCAAGCGTAATCAAAATAAAGAAGAATCCTTGGATGGGGGTCATGGTTTTGTTCATATCGGTTTAGACCTCACAGGTATCCTTACGCACCTTATCATGAAGACTTCTTTGATATGGCGGAATAACTTTATAGACCAGGAGGTTAATAAACCCGTCTGGTCTTGGTTCGCAGCCACCATTTCTCCAACTCAATCGCCCAAAAAGCCAGGCTGCCCGCCACAATACAGACGAGTAATTCCAGCGCCGTCAGCGGATCGACATGGAAGAAACTCTCCAGCACAGGCAAATAAATTACCACCAGTTGCAGCAAAACAACGATTAGAATCAACCAAAGCAATGTAGGGTTGCTGCGCCAGCCCCGCTTAAAGAACGATTCGTAGTTGGAACGGGAAGCCAGCGCTTGACCCACTTGCAAAAAGGCCAGCGTGGTAAACAACATCGTCTGCCAGGTTTGGTCTTCGGGATGCGCCGGATTGTAGAAGGCGGCGGCTACCGCCAGCGCCACCAGGCCAATGAAGATTCCCACCCAGACGATGTGACGCCCCAGCCCTTCGTTGAACAGGCTGGCTTGTGGTTGGCGCGGCGGCCGCTTCATGATCCCTTTTTCGGCCGGTTCCACGCCCATACCCAGACCCAACAGCCCGTCGGTGAGTAAGTTGAGCCAGAGCAGTTGCAGCGGCTCCAGGGCAATAGCAATGCCAAAAAGCGGCGTCGCCAGCATGACCAGCACTTTGCCCAAATTACCGGCAATGGAAAATTTAACGAAGCGGCGGATATTGTCGAAGATGACGCGCCCTTCTTCTACGGCGGCGATGATGGTGGCGAAATTGTCGTCGAGCAGCACCATTTCCGACGCTTCTTTGGACACATCCGTGCCGGTGATGCCCATGGCCACACCGATATCGGCTTTGCGCAGGGCGGGGGAATCGTTCACGCCATCGCCAGTCATGGCTACGATTTCTCCCTGGTTTTGCAGCGCTTCGACGATGCGTAGTTTATGCTCCGGCGAGACCCGCGCAAAAATGGAGACGTCGCGCACCGCTTCGGCCAGTTCTTCGGGCGTCATCTGGTCGATATTTTGGCCGGTTTTGACACGGCCGTTTTCACTAATTCCCAGATCATGCGCAATAAAACGGGCGGTCAGGGGATGGTCGCCGGTAATCATGATGGGGCGTATGCCGGCGGTTTTGGCGGTGGCCACGGCCGTCTTCACTTCCGGGCGCGGCGGGTCAATCATGCCCACCAGCCCGATGAACACCAAATCCTGCTCCAACGGCTCATCCGGCTTCTCCAGGCGCTGCATCGCCAGCCCTAAAACGCGCATCCCTTTTTGCGCCATATCGCTGTTAGCAATGTCAATGCGGGTGCGCCCCGCCTCGTCCAGCGGCACGATCTGGTGACCGTGCCAGACGCGGCTGGTGAGCGCCAAGAGGCCATCAACCGCTCCTTTCGTGAAGGCGACATAGGGGGCATCACTGCCCGGCAGTTGGCGCACGGCGACGGGTAGAGTGGCGGCGTTGGCGGCCAGTTCATGCACCGTCGTCATCCGTTTGCGCTCAGAATCGAAGGGCAGTTCGGCCACGCGGGGCAGCACCGCTTCCAGAGCCTCGCGGGTGACGCCTGCCTGTTGCGCCGCCACCAGCAGCGCCCCTTCGGTGGGGTCGCCCATGACGGTGTAGCGCCCTGTTTCGGGGTCGGGGTTGACGGAAGCGTCGTTGCATAGGGCGCCAGCGGCCAACGTCAGGCCAATGGCGGGCGGGCGATTGGTGAACAGGTCGTCGGGGTTGTCGGCCAACTTCAGGTAGGAGGCGGCGTTTTCATCCGTGCCCGCCAGTTCCAGAAAATGGCCGGCCACGTCGATGACGGTGACGGTCATGCGGTTGATGGTGAGCGTACCGGTTTTGTCGGAGCAGATGACGGTGACGGAACCGAGCGTTTCCACGGCGGGCAGTTTGCGGATGAGGGCGCTGCGGCGCAGCATCCTTTGCGCACCCAGGGCCAGGGTGATGGTGACCACGGCGGGTAAGCCTTCTGGCACAACGGCCACGGCCACGGAAACGGCCGTTAAGAACATCTCATCCAGCGATTCTCCGGCAATGACGCCGATAACCAGCACCAACGCCGCCACGATGATACCGGCGACTGCCAGCATTTTACCCACACCGTCGAGCTGTTTTTGCAGGGGCGTTTGGGCGTCTTCTACGCTTTGGATGAGCGCGGCGATTTTGCCCAGCTCCGTTTCCATACCGGTGGCAGTGACAACGGCCGTTCCCCGGCCATAGGTGACGGTCGTGCCCAGGTAGAGCATATTGAGACGGTCGCCGAGGGGGGGATCCAGTTTGGTGATAACGGCCGTTTGTTTTTCCACCGCTTCCGATTCGCCCGTCAGCGCCGCTTCTTGCACCCGTAAATTGGCGCTTTCCACCACGCGGGCATCGGCGGGGATGGCGTTACCCGCTTCCAGCAAAATAATGTCGCCCGGAACCAGTTGCACGGCCGATAGTTCCACCAATTTGCCACCACGCCGCACCCGCACCAGCGGCACGGCCAGCTTCTTGAGGGCGGCCATCGCCTGCTCCGCGCGGTATTCCTGCACAAAACCGAGGATGACGAACAGCACCACAATGGCGCCAATAGCCACAGCTTCCGTCACCTGCCCCAGGAAAGCAGAAACGACGGCGGCAGCGATGAGGATAAGCACCATGACGCTACTCACCTGTTCCCAAAGCAGTTTCAGGGGATGTTTGCCGCTCCGTTCGCTTAACTCGTTGGGGCCGAATTGGGCGCGGCGGGTTTGGACCTCGCTTTCGGAGAGGCCCTGGGCAAGGTCGCTGTGAAGGGCGGCCAGGGTCTCTGCGGTGGATTGGGTATACCAGGCTTGATTTTGCTGCATGTTCACCTTTGTTTGAAATAAGTTGGACGATTTGGCCCCATTTTAACCAGGATACCAGTTTTTGCCGATATGGGTTAAGCTGAGAGTTAGAACCGAATGAATGCCAAGATTGAACCGATCTGAAAAATTGCCCTGTATTTACGAACGCTTACGAAATGCTCTCCAATAGCTTCGGCTTGCCTTAAAAACAGGAGTGAGGGGTATCGTTCCGGCAATTTTTTGTGACGCATACCTCTATCCAAAACCTTTTTCATTTTGGCAGCAGACGCAATAGGGCGCCAGCGTCACGGCCGTTTTCTACCCCCAGCCGTTCTCCAGTCATAAAATCATACAGGCCGGTCTCCAGGAAATCGCCGCTCTGTGAATAGGCAAAACGCTGCAAAAACAGATCGCCCGCCCGCCACTGCTCGCTGGTGAAACCGAGGCCGTCGGCCACCAACGGCGGCCCCCCGGCGTACAAATGACCAGCCAGGGTGAGGGGAACGGCCGTTTCCTCCACAACCCGCCAGCCCGTCCACCAGTCAAACCTTTCCAGCCGGTAGCCGGCCAGCGTCGCCGTCTCCCCCACAGAAACAGGCAAAGGCAAACTGTCCCCACCCGCCAACTGCGCCGTCTGTCCGGGAGGAAACAGGTTGGCAAACGGCGCCGTCTCGCCATCCCAATAGTACACGGCATACGAAGGTTCGTCGCCGGCCGCATCATGGTTATAGACCAGCGACAGATTCTCCGGCAGCCAGGCGGCGGGCGGCCACTCTGAGCGCTGCGGCAAAATATACCAGCCCGGCGCGCCGCCATCCGGGAACACCCAACTGGTGGCGCAGTCGAAAAAGACGGAGCGGTAATTGGAAATACCCAAAATGTGGGTAACGGCCGTTTCCGTCAAAATCGGTCCGGGGTCTAAACAGTGCGCCACCCAGCCGCCTTCGTGTGTGGACTGGATCTCGTAAAGCAAAATCGAGTAGCCCAGGCTGCCCGTTGGTTCTCGGCGGCGGAAGTTGTCGAACAGATCCCAGTCGGCCAACTGGATGCCCTGGATGTGGCTGGCGCTGAGGGCGTAGCGGCCAGGCGCGGGATTGGCGGGATGAAAATCGGGGGAGCCGGTTAACGGGGGGCGCGTGATGCCCGCCCAGGCTGGATCGCCCGGCCCAAAATAGCTGAACTGCGCCGCCGGATTCTGCGCCAGGTAAGCGGCCAGCAGCGGTAAATCTTGCCCCCAATCCAGGTTCGAGTCGCTTAACTGGGTTACGCCCTGCGCTGAGCCGCCCACAAACTCGTTGAAATAGGCCAGGTAATGGGGCGCCTGGCGCAGCGAGGCCAGGGCATACCAGGCCAACAAGCCCCACCACACCACCTGACTCCACCGTTTTTGCTGCCAGGTAACGGCCGTTGTCCCCACCAGCAGCCAGGCAAACGGCAGCACGGCCAAAATGTGCCGGTAGCCAATGTTCAGCCCGCCCAAACTGGCCGTTACAAACAAGGCCAGCGGCGGCAGCCACCAGTAAATCGTCTGCCGCCAGCGCCGTTGACGGGTGAGCAGGGCCAGCGCCACGCCCAGCAGCGCCAACGTGACGGCCGGGGTTTTGACGCTGAAGGCCACCAGAAAATAGTTCCACCAACCTACAACCGAGCGCTGGCCTTGCATAAAGCTGACATGTCCGGCCCCCGTATGGAGGAGCAGATCGCGCAGGCTGTTGAAGTAGGCGGCGGCCGGCAGGGGCAGGTTGAGCCAGGGCAGCGGGCGTAGATCAAAGCTGTAGAGCGCCCACACCACCAGCCCGGCGGCGGGCAGCATGGCCAGCCAGATCAACCCCGGCTGCCACCAGGAGAGCGGCTTCAGCCCCGCAATCTTTTTTCTCCGCGTTCTCCACGCGCTCTGCGGTTTATTTTCATAAGCGCTGGCATAGCTGAGAATCAGCCCCAGCGGCAGCAAGAGCAGCGCCGTCAATTTGGCTACCAGGGCCAGACCAAGCAGCCCGGCTGCCAGCAACCAGCGCCCCAGACCCGGCCGTTGCCAGAAGCGCCACAAGGCAAAGAGGGAGAGGGTGAAAACGGCCGTTAACACCCCATCCGTCGTCGCCAAAGAAAAATGAGCCAGCAGGTTGGGCGAAAAAGCGTACAGAATCAGCACGGCCATCTGCCCTGGCAGCGCCATCTGCTTTGACCAGGCCGCCAGCGCCGCTCCCAGCAGCAGTCCGGCAAAAATCACCGGCAGCCGGGCCAGCAGCGTCACCAGCGCCAGATTGAGCGGCGGGTCCGCCAGCCATAAAAATTGCTCCGTCAGGGGGATATGCTGCACCGTTTGCCAATCGGGTAACTGGGCGATGGCCGGCAGGTTATCGGCCAGGGGCAGTAAAGCGCCGATGGCCCAATGCGCCAGAGGCGTGTGTTCATATTGCAAGCGAGTATCACCCGTCTGCCACAGCGCTGCCCCCCGGATAATGTGGACTGGCTCATCCATGGTGAAGAATTTGGAAACGGCCGTTTGCAGCGCCAGAGTAAAAAATATCAGCAAAAAAACAACCGGATGCCAACGCTCCAGTTGTTTGACAAAATATGCCATACTTTCATCAACCTCAAGGCCGATTATAGAAGCCTTTCTCGCAAACGCCTATCCATTCCTGGGGCATCGCTTTGGGTGGAATCCAGGGCGGAATGCGGTTACAATATCGTTGCTGGTCAGAAAAATTATTGTCGTCATCCATTCTATGAACATGCGCAGTACGCACGTTGAAGACAGCCCAGGTTTGGCGCAGGTCCAGGTTGGCAGCTAATGAAAATCCACAACCCTTACCAACGTCTGCACTCCGGCTTAGACGCGCTTTTTAACGTTGATACCATGGGCGTACCGGCGGCGCAGGTGGATGCAGCCCTCAACCGGGCGCAAATGCGTACCCTGCCGCTGGTATACGGCAGTATTGGCCTGTTCTATTTAGCCTATGCCTTGCTGCAACTTTTGTTTTTGCGTGAACCAGGCATGGCGCAAATGGTGGGAGTGGCCCTGGTCAGCGGCGCTTTTTTGCTGGGGCTGGCCCGGTTTATCAAAAACGGCTCTTTTCCAGCCAAATTGGCTGAACCGTTAGCGGCTGTGCCGGCCTTGCTGGTGCTTCTGAGCATTCAGCTTCGTTTTTACCTGACGGCTGACCCCAAACAGGCGGCAAACGTGGCTTTGTTCGTTTTTGCCATGGCCGTCTTGTTTTTTGATACACGCTGGTTTTTACTCATGGCGGCGCTGGCCCTGGCCGGGCTGCTGCACACCCTGGCGCTTTACGCCGAGCCACAGGATTGGCGTTATTACCTGGTGGTTTTTCTGGCGGCGGCGGCCACGGGATTGGTGGCGCATGTGGGACGGGTGCGGGCTTACCGGCGCACGGAAGCGCTGCGCATCCGGGAACTGGCGCAGCGGCAGGAGTTGGAAAAGCGCAACCGGCAGGTGCAGCAGTTTAACCAGCGGCTTGAAGCGAACGTGGCGGAACGCACCCAGGAGTTGCAAGCCGCCTATGCTCGCCTGGCGCAAATAGACCAAACCAAGACGGATTTTATCACCATCGCTTCGCATGAGATGCTGACGCCGCTGACTATCATCAATCTCAATGCCCAGATGTTTTTAGATGAAGAAATGATCCTGGCAGACAAAACGTATATGGGGTGGGTGGAAGGGATTGATAAAGGGGTGACGCGGATGCGGGAAGTGGTGGAAACGATGCTGGATGTGGCTCGCATCGACAACCAGGCCCTCAAGCTGCATCTGACGCCGGTGGCGCTGCCCCAATTCATTCAGCAAGTCGCCAACCAGTTCCGTGACTCGCTGGCCGCTCGTCAGCTTACCTTGACTGTGACGCCGATGCCGGATTTAGCGGCGGTGGCTGCGGACGCTGAAGCGTTGGCGAAGGTATTCCATCACCTGCTTGTGAACGCCATTAAGTATACGCCAGATGGCGGAGAGATTGTGATAAACGGCCGTTCTGCCCTCCTAAATGTCAACGGCGCCAGGCAAGACGGGGTGGAAATCACCATTACCGACACCGGTATCGGCATCGCCCCTGAGGTGCAAGAATTGATCTTCGAGAAATTCTATCAGACCGGTGCGGTGAAATTGCATTCCTCCGGCAAGACTAAATTTAAAGGGGGCGGCTTTGGTTTAGGGCTGGCGATTGCCCGGGGGATTGTGTTGGCCCACCATGGCCAAATCTGGGTCGAAAGCGCTGGTCATGACGAAGAAACGCATCCGGGCAGCCGCTTTCACATCCTGCTGCCCTACCAGCAGCCAGATTAGGTTCAGAAGCTCAACTTTTTAGAGAAGTTGAACTTCTTGACCATAGGGGTTTACCCTTCAAAGACGATGTTCGCTTTTTGGTGGCATTCGGCGCAAATATACCAGCCCTGATTCAGTTCGGTATCATTCAGTTCCAGGAGAACGCCGCAGTGTGGGCATTCCACACCGTCGTCATCTGCTTCGTCTGATACATCAAGCTCTCCCTCCGGACCGATAATCAGCCGGGCTTCGGCGGCGAATTCTTCTGGAACCATCAAGAAAGCGGTTCCCAACGGTCCCACACTCAATCCTAACGCCCCGCCCACGCCTTCCTGCCATACCCGGGTGGGGATGCTTTCTGCCCGCAGTTGGCTGGCAATTACTTCGGCTGCCAATTCCCCTTGCGTCTTTCTAATGGGAACCCATTTGCCTGAATGGTTTTCTGTGGAGTCTGACATTTTTCACCAATTCCCTTCCCTGAATCAATGACAAACAGGGATATGATTTGCTTGATAGTTGTTCTTATTATAAACGTGTGTGGACATGAAACAATAACAATATAGCCACAAATTCATCGCGGCTGAGATCTGCATCTCGCAAAATCTTGCGCAGCAAACGAAGTGCGCTGTGCGAGGCCGCCCGGCAGGGCGCCATCAATTTCTAAAGCAACGCGCTTGAAAATATTTTCTACGCCGTTAGCGCGATCTAGCGCTGCTTGCTTTTGCACATTAGGCCACACGGTAGCGTTGTCCTTCTTGCTTTAGTGGCTTCTGACTGTGCTACCTCTGGTAAAAATGTCAGAGTGCGCCCGCTGCGAGTATACATAGAAAAATGCTTGAGATTCACACAAAAGCATGTTACTATTTTACATATTTTATCCCCAGACGTGCCGCTTGAGAGCACTCGAATCACAAAAGGAGAATTGTGCCATGTACCAAAAGATAATTATAGTAGGGAATTTGGGACGGGACCCTGAGATGCGGTATATGCCAGATGGAACGGCCGTTACCAGTTTCAGTGTGGCCACCAATCGTCGTTGGACCGACCGCGCCAGTGGACAACCGGTAGATGAAACAACCTGGTTCAGGGTTAGTGTGTGGGGACGACAGGCGGAAACCACCAATGAATACTTGAGCAAAGGCCGTAAAGTTTTGGTAGAAGGCCAGATCACGCCGGATCGCAATACCGGTGGTCCCCGCCTGTGGACGGCTCAAGACGGCACAGTTCGCGCCTCTTTTGAAATCAAAGCCGACTCCGTTCGTTTTCTGGGAGGGCGTGAGGATGGCGGCACTTTTGATGGCGGTGGCGATTATGAGGCGGGCGAAGCCGCCCAGGAAGAGGATGATATTCCATTCTAGATCGTAAATAAACCATGTTCATTTAACGCCTGTAGAAGCAGGTGAACTGTAACAAATAAAGGAGTGGTTGGATTTGTCATCTAACCACTCCTTTTTTGGGTCAACTCACGATGATCTTATGTGCCAGATTATGCGCATCCCCCACCTGCAAACTGTTTGGCGTCCAATAAAACCGGCTGTTTCTGCTTTAATTCATCACGCATTATTCGGTCTAACGGCCGTTACCCGGGCGCTCAACACCAGCGCCGCCCCTTCATGCGCCGCTGAATCTGCCAGTTCCACATCCGGGTGGTTCTTGTCACGCACGGAAATGTGTGTGAAACCGGCCGCTTTCATAAAACCCACGTAATCGGCCACATCCTCTGCGCCGGTGATGCAGCCGGTCCAGGCGGCCATGTCGGCTCGTTGTTCTGGAGAGAACTGGCCCAGCGTCACCACGTCTGAGAGAGCCAGCCGTCCACCTGGTTTGAGTACCCGGTATGCTTCTTGGAAAACGGCCGTTTTGTTTGGGCTGAGGTTGATGACACAGTTCGATAAAATGACATCAATCGAACCACTCTCCACCGGCATCGCCTCAATCTGGCCCTGGCGGAATTCCACGTTTGTCAATCCCACCTTTTCTTTGTTGCGATTCGCTTTTTCCAGCATGGCAGGCGTCATATCCACGCCAATGACATGCCCCGTGGGTCCCACCTGCCGTGCGGCCATAAAGCAGTCAATGCCCGCCCCGGAACCGAGGTCCAGCACCGTCTGGCCCGCTTCTAAACCGGCCAGGGTGATGGGGTCGCCGCAGCCCAGGGAGAGACCAGTGACATCCGCCGGCAGCCAGCCCGTATCCGCCTGGTAGAGATTGTGGAACAGCGCTTCTTCGTCTGCGCCACAGCAGCCGGTTTCTGCTTCCGGGCTGCAACAAGAAGCGGATAGCTCAACTTTGAACTCATCAGCTAAACGGCCGTATCTGACCATTACTTCTTCATATATTTTTTCAGGGGTTAACTCGTTCATAAATCACCTCATATCGATAGTTGTCTATCTGTTTCGGTAAAAAAGGGTGGGTAATAAACTGCCCCGCTCTACCTGTTACTCAGGCGTCCTCGCCACCAATGTCAGCGGAATGGCGCTCTCTGGCAACGTTTCCGGGGCGAACTTCAGTAAAATATTGTCACAGCACACAGCCACTGCTTCCTGATTGAGTATGTAAAATATCTGTTTGCCTTCGCGCCGGGTATGCACCAGGTCGGCTTCGCGCAAAATGCTCAGATGATGAGAGACGGTAGGCTGGCTGACGCCGTCCAGTCGCACTACCACATCAGACACGCACAGCCATTCGCAGCAGAGCAGCGTCATGATTTTTTGCCGGGTCTCATCGGCGATGGCTTTGGCGAATAAAACAGAGTTCATAGTTGCCTCGATATATCGAAGATTGTCTATATGTTAACGAAGAACGGCCGTTTGTCAAGGTTTGACTTAAAAGTTGCCCGCCGATAGAATCCACCGATGGTGTGTAAATTAACTCAATGGGGCGATATTTTGTGGCGAGTGGCAAGTAGCAAATGGCGAGTGGCAAAGTATCTTGTTACTCGCCATCCTTCAACTTTGCAACCCTCCAACCCTAAAGTAACCGATAAACTATGCGCATTGTAATTGACGCCATGGGCAGCGACCACCACCCGACCCCCGATGTGACCGGAGGGGTGCTGGCGGCGCGGGAATTTGGCGGTACCATTATTTTAGTAGGCGATCAGCCGCAGATTGAGGCTGTTTTGGCCGGGCAAGATACCGCCGGCTTAAACATCCACATTCGTCATGCCTCCCAAAAAGTGGAGATGACCGACAAGCCGTCCGACATTTTAAAGCACAAGCTGGATTCTTCCATGCATGTGGGCTTGAAACTGCTGAAAGAGGGTGAAGCGGATGCCTTTGTCACCATGGGCAATACCGGCGCGGCGTTAGGCATTGCCATGCTGCGCCAGATGGGGCCGGGGCGGATTCAAGGGGTGAAACGGCCGGCTATCGGCGTGATTTTCCCCATCAAAGAGCAGCCCTTTCTCATCGACAACGGCACAAACGCAGAATGCAAGCCGGAGTATTTACTGCAATTCGGGGTGATGGGCAGCCTCTATGTGGAGCGGATGCTGGGCATTCAAAACCCGCGCGTGGGCCTTATTTCCAATGGCGAGGAAGAGGGCAAAGGCACGGTGTTACTGCATGAGGCGGCCCCTTTATTGGCGGCCAGCGGCCTGAATTTCATCGGTAATGTAGAACCGAAGGAATTTATGTTTGGCGGGGTGGATGTGGCAGTATGTGATGGGTTTACCGGCAATATCCTCATGAAAACGGCCGAAGCCATTGCCAAATACATGTCGAACCAGATTCGGGATGAACTGATGGCGGGACCGATAACGGCCGTTGGCGGCCTATTAGCCAAACCGGCTTTCGCCAGAGTGCGCAAACAGTTAGACCCGGAAGAGGTGGGCGGCGCGCCCCTGTTGGGCGTCAATGGCGTGGTGATCATTGGTCACGGCCGTTCTAGCGCTTATGCCGTCAAACAAGCAGTGGGGCAGGCCCGACGCATGGTGGAGAAGCGGGTGGTTGAGGCCATTGTGGCCGGGTTGCAAGAGAGTGGACAGTGAACAGTGGACAGTGGACAGTGAACAGTGAACAGTGGAGTAATAACTGTAAACTGTAAACTGTAAACTGAAATTAGAAAGAGGACATGATTTTTTATGAGCAACGACGTGGATGCCCGGGGACGGCCGAGAATTGTGGTGACGGGGATGGGCATGGTAAGCCCCCTGGGCCTGACGGCGGATGAGAGCTGGGATAATTTGATAAACGGCCGTTCTGGTGTTGGCCCTATCACCCAATTTGATCCCGCTCATTTACCCGTCAGAATAGCTGGTGAAGTCAAAGACTTCGATCCCCGACAGTATATGGACTTTAAAGAGGCGCGGCGTATGTCGCGCTGTTCACAGTTGGCAACGGCCGCCGCCAAGATGGCCCTGGAAGATGCTGGCCTGGCGCATGGTCTGCCAGATCCAGAGCGAGCCGGAACCCTGATCGGCACCGGTGTGGGTGGCTTTGAGGTCGGTGACCGGGAGACGCAAATTCTGCGCACCAAAGGATATGCACGTACCAGTCCCTTTGCCATGACAGGTTTTTTACCCAATATGCCCAGTTATCATGTCAGCTTGCTGGCGGGAACCCAGGGGCCGATTGCGACGGTAAACGCCGCCTGCGCCACCGGCACACAAGCCATTGGCGAAGGCGCCGAGTTCATCCGGCGCGGCATTGCCGATATTGTCCTCACTGGCGGCGTCGAAGGGCTGATTCATGAGAGCGCCATCGCCGGGTTTGCCCGTATGTTGGCTCTGGCTACCAACTTTAACGACGATCCGGAACACGCCAGTATGCCCTTCGATAAAAATCGGGAAGGATTTGTTCTGAGCGAAGGCGCCGGGGTGCTGGTTTTAGAGCGCCTGGATCATGCCCTGGCTCGCGGCGCAAAGATATATGCGGAATTTTTAGGTCATGCCTCATCTTCAGATGCGTTTCATGTGGCGGCGCAA
Source organism: uncultured Ardenticatenaceae bacterium (assembly GCA_964643965.1). GTDB lineage: Bacteria > Chloroflexota > Anaerolineae > Promineifilales > Promineifilaceae. The sequence goes on along the minus strand of CAZXVH010000019.1, from coordinate 499 downwards.
GACCCCGATGGCGCTGGGGCGCAGCGAGCCATGCGATGGGCGGTGGAAGACGCCGGTAAGCAGCTGGCGGAAATCGACTATATCAATGCACATGGCACTTCGACGCCCATGAATGACAAAACGGAAACGATGGCGATCAAAGCCTTGTTTGGCGAACGCGCCTATGAAATCCCGGTGAGTTCCACTAAATCGGCAATGGGCCACGCCATGGGGGGAACTGGGGCCATTGAAGCGATTTTCTCTATATACACCATGAACAAGAGCCTGATTCCACCGACCTGGAACTACAATACCCCTGATCCGGAATGTGATCTCGACTATGTGCCGGAAGGCCCCCGGCCGGCGCTGGTGAATACGATTTTATCGAATTCCTTTGGCCTGGGCGGACAGAATGCCTGTCTGGTGATGGGCGCGGTGAACAGTAAACAGTAAACAGTTAAACCGACTACCAGACTACCAGACTACCAGACTAATCGACTACCAGACTACCAGACTACCA
>CAZXVH010000018.1:14537-62055 GCA_964643965.1 uncultured Ardenticatenaceae bacterium | reverse complement strand
CTGTCCACTGTCCACTGTCCACTGTTTACTGTCCACTGTCCACTGTTTACTGTCCCCTATCCCCTGTTCACTGATTACCGGCGCCTCGGGTATAATAACGGCATGTTACTCATCCTCACGCATGAAAACGCTGATTTTGACGCCATTGCTTCGCAGTTAGGGGCGCATAAGCTCAATCCCGAAGGGACGCCGCTGCTGCCCCGGCGGGTGAACCGCAATGTGATGCAGTTCCTCACTCTGTATTGGGATGTGCTGCCTTTTATGCGAGCGGCCGATTGGCAAAAGCGGCGCGTGGATGAAATATTGCTGGTAGATACCCACGCTATGAGCAGCGTACGCGGCGTCACCCAAAAAACCAGGGTGCGTGTTATCGATCACCACATGGGGCGCAAGCAGCACGATAGTTGGCGCTATCACGTAGAGCCGGTGGGGGCGACGACGACGCTTTGTGTGGAGCAGTTGGGCAAACGGGGCCTGACACTCAGCCACGAAGAAGCCACCCTACTCATGCTGGGCATTTACGAAGATACCGGCTCCCTGACGTATGACACCACCACCAGCCGGGATATTCGCGCCGCTGCCTGGCTGCTGGAACAGGGAGCGCAGTTGGCGGTAGTACGTCGTTTCCTCAATATTCCCCTGACGGCCGCCCAGCGCCAATTGTATGACGCCTTGCAAGCGTCGGCGCACTGGGTGGAGGTCCACGGGCAGAACATTGTGATTGCCAGCGCCACTGCTCCTGAAGGCTTTGATGACGAGATTTCCTCGGTGGTGCATCGGCTGCGAGATACGTTGGGGCCGGCCGGGCTATTTGTGTTGGTGCAGGTGGGGCAGGATGTGCAGTTAGTAGCCCGCAGCAGCCGGGATGCGGTGGATGTGGCGCTGGTAGCAAAGGCGCTGGGTGGCGGTGGGCATAGTCGGGCGGCGGCGGCCATGGTGGTAGAACGGCCGTTATCTGCCGTCATTGAAGAGTTAGAAAAGCTGCTGCCAGAAGCGGTCGCGCCTCAGGCCCGCGTGGCGCAGATCATGTCTTATGGCGTGCAAACGCTTCAGCCGACGACAACCGTGCAGCAGGCGGCCGTTCTCATGCAGCGCTTTGGGTATGAGGGCTATCCCGTCGTCGAGAAAGAGAAACGGACATTGGTCGGCCTGCTCACCCGCCGTGCCGTAGATCGGGCCATCAGCCACGATCTGGGCCGCCTGCCCGTCAGCCGTATCATGAAAAGCGGGGCCGTCACCGTGCGCCCTTCTGACTCGGTAGACCGGGTGCGCCAGTTGATGCTGCAAAGCGGCTGGGGCCAAATCCCGGTGGTGGCGGACAGCGAACATGCGTCCACCAACCCCATCGGCGTCGTCACCCGCACCGATTTGCTCAACTACCTGTTCCAACCGCAGCCGGAAAGCGACGAACCCGACATGCGCCAGCTTCTAAATGATGCCCTGCCCGCCAGTTTGTGGGCGATGGTGCTGGCCGTCAGCCAGGAAGCAGCGGCGCTCAACATGCCGCTCTATTTTGTGGGCGGGCTGGTGCGCGACCTGCTGCTGGGCCATGCTCCCACCGACCTGGATATGATTGTCGAAGGGGACGGTATTCGCCTGGCAAAGGCGCTGCAAGCGGCGCATGGCGGCCTGGTGCATACGCACAAACGCTTTGGCACAGCCAAATGGTTTGTCAGCGCCGACATCTGGCAGCAGGTATTGGCGCAATCTGAGGATGTGATGAACGGGGCAGACGAGTTGACCGGCACGGAGCCGGAGTCGATTGATTTTGTGACGGCGCGTACAGAATTTTATCGGGAACCGTCGGCGCTGCCGGAGGTGGAGCGCGGTTCTATTAAACTAGACCTGCACCGGCGCGATTTCACCATCAACACCCTGGCGGTGCGCCTGGATGGGGCGCATTTGGGCGAACTGTTGGATTTTTATAGCGGCCGTCAGGATTTGCGGCAAGGCATCATCCGAGTGCTGCACAGTTTGAGTTTTATTGATGATCCCACGCGCATTTTGCGGGCGGTGCGTTATGAGCAGCGGCTCGATTTTGTGATTGAACCGCGCACGGCGGAACTGATCGCCGACGCTCTGCCGGTGCTAGACCGGGTGACAGGCGACCGCATCCGCCATGAATTGGAGCTGGCGCTGCGGGAAGCGGCGCCGGTGCAGGTGATGGCCCGGCTGCACAATCTGGGCGTGATGCAGCACATTCACCCGGCGCTAACCTGGAACGAGGAAACGGCCGTTCTCTACCATCATGTCCCCCCCCTTCTGCAAGAGACGGCCTGGCGGGAAGCCATCGGCGAAGATCCCCCCTTGTTTCTCTACTTTGCCCTGTGGCTACTGCCCCTGACGGCCGGCGAAAAAGAGGCGGCGATGGCCCGGCTGAAGGTGCGTAAAACTACCCGGGATGACGTGATTTATGCTGACGAGGTGCGCGAACTGCTGCGGGAACTGCCGCCGGAACCCAGCCCCAGCGAGGTGGTTTTCGGCCTGCGCTTCTTTCCGCTGCGGGCTATGGCGGTGGCCCGCGTCGCCAGCCCGGATGAGCGCACCACGCGGCTGTTAGACCGGTATGTGCGGGAATGGCGCCGGGTGAAAACGGCCGTTACCGGCGATACCTTGCGTGATATGGGCCTCAAACCAGGGCCAGAATTTGGCGTCATCCTGGACCGGCTGTTGGCGGCGCGATTGGATGGAGAAGTGGAAGATGAGGCCGGGGAACAGGCGCTCCTGGCCGACATGTTGAAAACTCCTTTACCCGGCGAATAAATTCACGGCAACCGCGACAAAATCGGCCTTATTTCATCGTCAGCGGCAAATACACCCAATCCGTAGGCACAAATTCATCAATTTGCAGACGCAGCAGCGTGATGGAATAGGGCTGGAAGGTGTAGGCCAACGGATTGGCAACCACACCTAACGAGACGGGGGGCGCATTGCTCAGAGAATCGTTGGGGTCGCTCAAGCCGTTAAACGTGGCCGTCTGGCTGTCCAGGGAGCTGACGCGGGCCACATCGGCCGTGCCGCCTAGCAGCAAGCCGGGAGCGCCCTGCATTTGAATCGTTGTTTGGATGGGATTCCCCGTCTTATTGATGGCTAAAACGGAAACATGCCAGGGGTCGATGCGGCCGGCGTAGACGCTCAACTGGGTGGCGGCGTTGGCGTTTGAATTAACGGGCAGCATTTCCTGCCCAAACTTCGCCCACAGCGGAAAAACGTAATATTGGGGTCTGCGGGCGTAATCATGCGGGTCGAATAAACCGTAGTCAGTGCCATTCCACACAATGCCATTGGATAGAACCCAATGGTTAGCCATATCTACGCCATGGGTGATCATTTGGCCGATGGTGTCGGCCATGAAGAGCATGTTAACGCCGCGGGTCATCCATTGGCCGGTGTCTTGATCTTGCACAGAGAAGAGGTTGTATTCGGTGATAGCCAGGGGGACGGAACGGCCGTTGCCATATTGATCAAGCGCATTTTCATAATCAGCCATCAGGTCAGCCCAGGTAGCCTGTGGCGTGGCTAAGGCAACCTGGTAGTTGGCTGGCGGCTCAAAAAAAGCATACTGGTGGATGACATAGAAATCCAGGTCGTTACCCGCTTCCTCAATCACCTCATTGCCCCAGTTGCTCCAACTATCCTGAGAGGTGACGCCGACAGCGCCCACTAGAATAGTGGGGTCCACAAATTTCATGGCGCTGCGGAATTCCAAGTACCCCTCTTTACGATTGGAACCGGAGCCAATGCCGTTGACGTATTCACGGCCGTCGCACGTCCAGACATCTTCCCAGCCCCAGGCAAAGGTACAATCTGTGCCCATGCCGGGCTTGCCGCCGTAGATTTCATTCCCAATCTCATAATATTTAATGTTGATAGGGTCTGGATTACCATGATCCCGGCGCAGTTCCGCCCAATCGCTGACCTGACCCCAATCGTGACCACGCACATCGACGCCAATGGTGCGGTGGTCATTGACCGAGCCGTTGAAAAATGCAACCAGGGCCGCCGCTTCTTTGGCGGTGCCGTTCATATTGACGGCATACATGGCGTCGGTGTTGGCGGCCTGCAAGAAGTCGATAAAGTCTGTGGGCTTCAGTACGCCCCACTCCCAGGGACAGACATTCGTCGTTTCACAAGGGTACCACTCGTAATAGTTGCTCCAACTGCCGCCAGGGAGACGCAGCATAGGTATTTGCGTGGCTTTGGTGCGATTGACGAAGGTAGTGTCTCCAGGCCGCCATGATCCTAACCAGGCGGGTAAATTTGAGCCGCGAATGTATGGGTTGATACTGGTTCCGGTATCATTGATATCAAACGAGATGGCGGCGGTGATTTGGGCCGGATTGTCCGGGGTTTCCGCGTTTTTGGCTGAGGAAACTTGCAGAGTGACAAACGATAAAACGAATACAACAGTTAACATAAGAAAAGTTTGTTTTTTACGCATGAGTAAACCTCCATATCTGGCTGAACAGTAATTTCGGGTTCTGGGATGGTTGGGTTTAGTTCGTGAGGGGGATGAATGAATACGGGGGCTATGAGAACAAAATACCCGAAAGTGGGAGCTTGATCTTCAATTTTCGTAATCGTCGAGCATTTTACCAGAATTTGGGGGGCATAGAAGGCAATAGTACAAATGGGTCAGGGCGACGCTCATTGTGAATTATGTTGTTTCAGATGGAGGGGGTGGGGGGAACGGCCGTGCAACCCTTCATCACCGCCAGATCCCCACTCTGCAATCCCCACTCCCCCATCGTTACAAGCCGCGTTCACCCCGAATATAGGGCACACCCAACGCCGCTGGCGCACCGAGCCGCTTCTTCATCGCCTGTCGTGAGCCGATAACCAGCGCCAAAATCGTGAGGATATACGGCGTCATTTGTAAGAAAAAGCCAAAGTTCGAGTTAACATAAAGCGGGTTGACGAAGCCCAGCAAAATTGCCGGCCCTTGCAAGTCCAGGATGCCGCGCCGCAGCGCCCCAAACAAGTAGGCGCCCAACGCCGCACGCAAGGGATTCCACTGCGCAAAAATCACCAGACCGATAGCAATCCAGCCCTGCCCCGATGTTGTTTGTGTGCTGTACCATCCCGGCGACACCGACAAACTAATCGTGGCGCCAGCCAGGCCGGCCAAACAGCCGCCCACAAACACATAAAAATAACGAGTGCTATATACGCTCACACCCATCGTATCGGCCGCATCTGGCTTTTCACCAACCGCCCGCAAGTGCAGCCCCGGCCGCGTCCGAAAAATGTAATACCAGGCAAACGGGATCAACAAATAGCCCAAATACACCAACAAACTATGGTTGGCAAAAAACACGGGGCCAATAAACGGAATCTGACCCAGCAAAGGAATATCAAAGGCTGGCACTAACGGCGGACTTTTCCCCGTTAGCCCTTCGCCCAACACCAGCGCTAAACCGGTCCCTAAAAAGGTGAGCGAAAGGCCGCTAACCACCTGATCCGCCTGAAAATGAATGGTGACGAGGCCGTGCGCCAGGCTCAAAATGCCACCGGCGATAATCGCCATGAGCAGCCCCAGCCACACATTATTCGTGGCTAACGAGGTGCTAAACCCAGCCATCGCGCCCAAAAGCATCATGCCTTCCACACCCAGGTTAAGAATCCCGGCGCGTTCGGCAAAAATTTCGCCAATAGCGGCAAATAACAAGACAGTACCGGTTGCTAAACCAGCGTGGAGGATAATCTCTAAATTCATGCAGGTTCGACCTCCCCGGCCGCTGGTTTGCGCAGCCGAATAAAACGAATCTGATAGCGTAACAATACATCACTGCTAATCACCATGAAGAGGATGATGCCTTGCAGCAATTGGGACAGACCGGATGGCTGAATTTCACGCCCAGCCACCAGCAACGCTCCAAATAGAACGGAGACCAAAATGACGGCAAACGGGTTGAGCTTGGCTAACCAGGCGATGATGATGCCCGTAAAGCCATATCCAGGAGAAATGCGCTCTTGCAAACGATGGACGACGCCTGTAATTTCTGACATGCCTGCCAGGCCGGCCAACGCGCCGGAGAGCATCATGACTAAGATGATATTGCGCACGATGTTGATACCGGCGTAACGCGCCGCTTCTTTATTATCGCCAATGAGCTTGATTTCGTAGCCCCATTTGCTGCGCTCTAAAATCAACCAGACGACAATAGCGGCGACCACCGCAATCACAAATCCCAAATGCAAGGTCATACCCGAAATGCGCTCCAAGCCAATGGCCGTCATAAAGGTCGCCAGTCCGCCGCCATTTTCGATAAATTCGCTATACGGCCGTGCATAATCGGTGATACGCGCCAGCCAGGCTGATTTCTCGAACATAGCCGTCATTTGGAAACCGCCTTCGCTCCACCGGTCGAAAATCCAGAAATTGTTCCACAGGATAGCCACGTAGTTGAGCATCAAGGTCGTGATAATTTCGTTCACTTGTAATTTGGCTTTGAGGACGCCAGGGATAAAGCCCCAGATAGCGCCGCCCACCATGCCCATAATCGCCATCAACGGCAGCACGATGAAAGACGACGTTTCCGGCGGTACCAACGGCACCAGGACGACCAAACTGGCGAAAAAGGCGCCCATGTAAAATTGGCCTTCAGCCCCGATATTCCACAATTTCATCTTGAAGGCGACGGTACAGGCCAGCCCTACCAGAATAAGCGGGGTCGCTTTCACCAAGGTATCTGAGAAGACCGCCCAGCTACCAAAAGTGGCCGCATAGAAAAACTTCATCACGCGAAAGGGTTCGCCGCCCACCATTTTTAGAAGAAGGCCGCTAATGATGAAGGCGATTACCACGGAGCCGATGGACGTGGCGGCTGGCAGCCATTTGGGATAATCTGCTACTCGTTTTTCAAAGGTGATGATGAAGGGGAGTTTCATGAATGGTCTCCTCTGTGCCTGGGGGCGCGGACCGATTGTCCGCACAGGGTGGACAAGCTGTCCGCGCTCCCAGGGTTTTCATTTATCATGACTTCGGTGTGAACGGTTCTCGAGCCTGTCGAGAGGCAGTCGAATGGTGCGTCTCGCTCATGGGGGATTCCTCAAATTTCCGCAACTGGTCGAGGCGGGTTCCAGTCATCATCAAGCCGAGTTCGTCTACGTTGGCTTCATCGGTGAGTACGGTTCCCATGATTTCGCCTTCGTAGATAACGGCGATGCGATCACTGAGGGCGAGCAGCTCTTCTAACTCTTCAGATACCAGGAGAACGGCCGTTCCTTCCTCTCGTTGCGCCAAAATTAACCGTTGAATGGCTTCAATGGCGCCCACATCCAAACCGCGTGTGGGCTGGACGGCGACCATCAGCTTAGGCTCGCCTGAAATTTCCCGCGCCAGAATCACCTTCTGCAAGTTCCCGCCAGAGAGCTTCCGCGCCATTGTCTCCACGCTGGGCGCCAAAATATCATATGCTTCTTTCAACCCTTCCGCATTGTGACGGGCATAGTTGGCGTCGATACTCCACCCTTTGCCCACCGGCGGCTGACGGTAGGATTTCATAATGGTATTGTTGGTGATGCTCAAACTGGGGGCGCTGCCTACGTGGGTACGGTCTTCTGGCACATGGGCCATCCCTGCTTTGATAGCGGTGATCGGCGGTTTATTCGCCATCTGCTGGCCGTTCATGAGAATGCTGCCGGTACAGGGGCGCATCCCCGTCACCACTTCGGCCAATTCGCTTTGCCCGTTGCCCGATACGCCAGCGATCCCTAAAATTTCGCCGGCGCGCACTTCCAGAGAAACGCCGCGCAAAGCTGGCACCCCTTTGTTGTTTTCGGCGTGTACTTCTTTGACCTCTAGCACCACATCGCCGGGATTATGAGGCGTTTTCTGTATGGTGAAGATGACATCCCGCCCCACCATCAAGTTGGCTAAATCCCGCTTGGTCATGCCGCTGGCAGGAATACCTTCAGCGGTAACGACCCCTTTGCGCAAGACGGTGATACGATCCGCAACGGCCGTGACCTCTTGCAATTTATGGCTAATGAAAATAATCGACTTGCCCGTGGCGACCATGGCTCTCATCGTGGCCATCAATTCGTCGATTTCTTGCGGGGCGAGAACGGCCGTTGGCTCATCCATAATCAAAATCTTTGCCCCTCGGTATAACGTCTTCAAAATCTCCACACGTTGCTGCTCCCCCACAGACAACTGCCAAATAAGCGCCGTCGGATCCACCCGTAAGCCATATTGCATCTGCAACTCCAGCACTTTCTGGTCATACTTCTTCAAGTGCATCCGGAAACGTGGCTCATTCAGCCCCAACAATATATTTTCGGTGACTGTTTGATTGGGCACCAACATAAAATGCTGATGCACCATACCAATGCCTTTAGCGATGGCATCTTTGGGCGAGTTAAAATCGACCGTTTCCCCGTACACCTTCATCGTGCCAGATACCGGTTTATACAAACCCGCCAAGGCATTCATCAACGTGCTTTTCCCTGCGCCATTTTCACCGAGCAGGGCATGAATTTCCCCCTGCTTCAGCGTCAGGTTCACGTGGTCATTTGCCAGCACACCGGGGAACCGAATCACAATGTCTTGCATATCGACAGCGAAAGGCGATTCAGTCATGGGTTTCCCTCTTTAAAAACAGTAATCAGTGAACAGTGTCCAGTGATCAGTCTAAAACGACCACCGAACCCCGTCACTGATTACTGCTCACTGATTACTACTCACTTTACTCTTGGTCGAGATCCGGTAGTTCGGCCGTGACGTTCTCGTTCCACCAGTACATGCAGGTCTTGCAATCACTGCCAAACTGAGCAAAACCATCAAGGTCGGCTTGTTCTAAACTTTCACCTTCTGCCAAAACCACATTACCCTGATTATCAATGATAGGGCCGCTGAATACATCAAAGCGGTCAAATTCACCCGCCAACATGGCGGCTAATCTTTCTCTAATTAAAGCAAGGTCTTCGGCGGGCAAATCTTTTACGCCAGGCATCAGTTCTTCACCTTCCATGAAGCCATAGAGACCCATTGAGCCAGTATCGGCGTCAAAGTATTCCCAGCCACCCTTCCAAGTGCCATCACGGGAGCCTTCAACGATGCGGGCATATTCCGGCCCCCAATTGTAATACATGGAGGTGAGGCAGGCCGGGTGGGTACAATTGTATTTGTAATCGTAGGTGATACCCCATTTGCCTTCGGGCGCTGCTTCGGCGGGGGCAGGGGTGTCGGCGCCGGTCATCACAACCTGGGCGCCACCATCAAACAAAGACCTTGCCGCTTCTTGTTCCAGGATGGGATCATGCCAGGTATAGAGCCAGCGCACATCAATGGTGCAGTCGGGGCATGTTTCCTGAGCGCCCAAGGCGAAGGCGTTGCCCAAGCGCAATTCTTCAGGGATGGGGAAGGTCGCCATGTAACCCAGTTTCGGATTGCCATCGACCATCGCACGGGAACCGGCCAGTATACCAGCCAGGTATTTAAAATCTTCCATAGCGCCCATCAGGTTGCCAAAGTTCTCGCCATTAGACTTGAAACCAGTGAGATGGATGATGTCTACGTCTGGGAATTCTTCGGCGACGATTTCAGAGGCATCCATAAAACCAAAGGAAGTGGTGAAGATAACGTCGAAGCCTTTACGAGCCAGGGAACGGATGACCTGTTCGGCATCGGCGCCTTCAGCCACATTTTCCACATAGGCGGTGTGTACGTCTGCGACGTTTTCTTCTACGTACAAACGACCGACGTCGTGTGATTGTGACCAACCACCATCATCATGGGGGCCAACGTAGACGAATCCGACATTGTACTTGCCTTCTATGGCTTCGGGGATTTGGTATTGTCCGCCATCACTGGGGGCGGTCTCTTCAGCGGGGGCAGCTTCTTCGGCTGGCGCTTCGGCGGCGGGCTGCTCGGCTGCCGATTCTTCAACCGCAGGAGTCGTCGTATCGCCGCCACAAGCAGCGAGTAATAGGGCCAAAACGGCCGTTAACATCAAAAAAATCCAAAGGCGTTTGTGTGTCATTATCTTGATCTCCTCATCAAAATGTGGTCCACGTAGGTGTCGATACGTGCGACCTATGTCGGCGTAACCCGCCGTTTTGCGGGCCGCCTATCATTAAAGAGCGATAGCACGAGACGGCGTCTCGTTGACAAAAAACTGATTGGGGAATCTTTTTGTTGCTGAACCACCTCCTTTTAATGCTGGTAGTGTACCGCCAAAATGATAGAAATGGTACATCAGATTCGCTTAAAACTAAGCGGCATTTTTATCATTTGCGCGGGATGGGATAATGGAAAGGGTGCATTGTGCATTTTTTGCAAAACGACAATGGTGGAGGAGCGTATTGTAACCATGCCAGGATGATAATGGGAAAACGGCCGTTCGTCTACTGCCATTGTTCCTGATTTTTATATGACAGTTGTCAGGAAGATTCATACATTTGATGGCCCGCATGATGCGCCAAAATCGCCAAATCTTCCTTGCAGGCAGCCGCCAGGTCGGTTAAACCCGCTTGCTGGGCCACCATTTGCGCCTGTGAAATATCGGTGTACGCCAGCTCATACTTTTGCAGCCGGCGATAAACCAGCCCCCTGTCCCGATAGGTTGCAGCCAGGAGAGAATGGCCTCTGGTTGTCGACAAGGCGACGCGGTTAAGGGCCGCCAACGCCTGATCATACGACTCTAGCGCCGCTTCTGCCTGCCCTACCTCTGATTGATATTGCGCCACCAGGCGCCAGGCGGCGGCGGCCTGCCCCGGATCAGCCAGCCCCAACTGCAACGCTTTGGCGGCATACTGACTGCTTTTTTTGGAAACCTGCTGCTGTTTACCCGCTTCAACGGCCGCTAATTCCAAATAAGCCACCGCAGACTCAGGATTCTCTTTCAGAAATCTTTCCAAATCTGTTTTCGCTCGATTATGCGCCCCGCCCTGGCGCAGCATATCTACAAACTGCATCTGGGCTGCCGTATCATGTGGATTGTGCTGCACCTCGAGGGCCAGGGCGTCAAACTGCGCCTGGTCGGCTGGGGAGTCCATGGCCGGCGCTTCAAATGAACCTTGTCTGTCATACAACCAATAGGCGGCCAGAAAGAGCAGATGCACCACCAGCGTCACACTGCTCAGAATAGGGGTGGCGGCAAAATCATAAATCACGCGCCAATCGCCAATGGGCAAGATGATGGAAAAGAGCGGGTAGTAAAGCAGTGAGAAGTAAATCTGAAAACGGAAGGCTCGCAGGCCAAAATAACGCAGTGAAGAGACGCGGTTGTGGCGCAGCGCCAACCACACGCCCAGACCAAACAACAAGGAGCCAAGCGTACCGGCCAGGCTGATCAGCCATCTTTCAGGCAGAGTATAAACGCCAAAATGTTCCACCTCGCCCCAAAAGAAGCGGAAGTTGAAGCCCACAACCGTGCCCCCGAAAAACCAAACGGCAAGGGCGTGGCCCAGTTCATGAAAGAAAACACCAAGGGGGACGGCGAGAAAGAAGGATGCCTGTTCTGCTAAATATTTTTTACGGCGGGTAAGCGGCTCCTGCACAATATCTGCCCATTCACGCCAAATCATCACCGATAATTGGACGCTGCGGAAGACATAAAAAATGGAGATGAGGTTAAACAGGCTTTCCATAATGAACGAGGGGAATACCACAAGCGCTAGAAAACCAGGCTGATTTTCTAACGCTTGCTCTACCCGCTAACCTTAATTAAGGGTTATCGGAATCTCTTGGGAGAGGGTGTGGTGTGTGCCACCGCCGGCGCGACAGGTAGTATATTCGTCGAAGCAAATGACCAGGCGTAAGGTGTAATTGCCCGGTTCAGAAATATACATATTGTCTTCGGAGCGCAGGCCATTGGGGCCGATTTTATCATTATTTCCGCCCCAGCTTTTTTTGAAGAAGTCCCAACGGTCCTGGCCGTCTTTACGCGGCACAACGCCAATCGTGGAGTAAGGGACATCCCCTCCTGTGGAATTGACGATTTGAAATTCTGTCCAGATTTTACCGTTCACAGAGACGTTAGACCGATCTTGCAAGGCGAAATGTGTGGCGGAAAGGCCGTTTACGGTTACTGGTTGTGGGCCAGGCGGTGGGCCAGCAGTGGCGGTGGGAGGCGGCGTCGCGGTGGGGGGCACGGGGGTGGCGGTGGGATAGATGATGGGTACGGCCGTGTTGGTGGGGATGGGCGTCTCCGTGGGCACGGGCGTATCGGTGGCTGCCGGGGTTTCAGTGGGTACATCGGTGGGGATAGGGGTGGCAGAGGGCAGCAAGACCACAGCGGCGGCGGTGGCAGTGGGCAAAGAAGTGGGAACGGCCGTTGTCGCTTCGGCAATGGGCGTCGGTTGGGTGGCGGTGGGCTGCACGGCCACAGAAGTGGTTGTCCCCTGGAAAATCAACCAGAGACCTACCGCAATTAAAACGACGACCAAAACCATGGCTGCTACCAGTAAAATATTTGTTGTTTTATTATTCATAACCTGCTTTCCAGTTTTAAATTTGGCAAAAACGCCAACTTTGTATTATCCACACCCTACCATGTCTGGCAACAGACGCGCAAATCCACAGCCGGAATTTTGGATTCTCCAGGCAAGAAAAGAGTCTATCGTTCACCGTTTCCTCATCTTCACACCATTCTTATATTATGTTAAAATAACCGGGCTGTGGACGAACTCATTGATTTCCTTCAAGATATACCTATTTTCGTCAACCTGACGCGCGGTCAACTCGAGGATCTGCTTGATATTATCCAGGTGTATGAGTTCGACGAAAACGCGGTTATCGCCTACCAACGGGACGTGGCCAACAGCATGTATATTGTGCAAAACGGCCGTTTATATGCCCAGCGGGTCAAGCAAGGGATCGTGCATGAATCACACCAATATGGTGAAGGAGCAGTCATTGGCGAAGAATGGCTGTTTGCCGCCCATACTCACCCGGCCACCATTACGGCCGCCAGCGACGGCCGTTTACTCCTCATTCCCAGCCAAGACTTTATAAAATTCCTCATAGCCAATCCTGAAGCGCTGGATAGGCTTGAGCCAGGGGAAGGCTACGATGGTCCTTATGGCCTTTCCCCAGAAGCATGGGTAGAAGCGCAGAAAGTCCAGGACCGCACCGACCGCAAAAGCTCATCTGTGAATTTGCTGCCAGACGAGCTGGTTGAATTTCAGGCCCGGCGCAGCCGTTGGTATTTATTCTTGCAGCTCATCTGGCCTGTTTTGGGGCTGATTCTGGCCCCCGCTTTTGTCTACCTCCTGCTTACCAGATGGGGTTTTTCAGTCAGCGGCTTCGCTCTGTTCGTTATTGGAGCGTTCGTCTTTATTTTTCTTGTCATCATTCTCTTTCGCCTGGTAGATTGGGCTAACGACTACTTTGTTATCACCAACAAACACCTCATCCACCACGAATTCGCCCTGCGTGGATTCCGCATCACCATCAACAAAATCCCCATCCAGCAAGTACAAAGCGTCGAAATTCTAAAACCCACCTTGCTGGCAAACATCTTCAAAATCGGCTCAGCCAGAGTGACCACCGCCGCCCAAAAAGGCGTCATCCTTTTCGACAACATCGACGATCCTCGTTCGGTGCAAGAGACGCTCAACCGGCTCACCTCGCGCGTCAAAGTGTTGGTTGAAGGAGAAGCGCAAGCTATCATGCGCCAATCATTAGAAAACCACTTTGATATTCCGCCACCTTTACGTGAATACAAAAAGGAAGAAGAGTCGCCTGTAACATCAGACCAGGCGCCAGATCAAACTATCTGGGAAGGTTTGAGAAAGCGGTATGCCTGGCGCGTCGTTGAAGGCAATACCATTACCTATCGCAAACATATCTTCATCTTGGTGGCAAAGGTCTGGCTGCCCACCTTCATTGCCCTGAGTTTTACATTGGCAGGGTATTTACTCGGTCGTTTTACGGCCATCAATGATGGCCTGCTTCTCCTTGTATTTGGCCCGATCACCCTGGCTATCTTAGCCTGGTTCGTTTGGAACTTTGAGGATTGGCGCAACGACACCTTCCAGGTCTCAGACAGGTTTGTGGTCGATATCGACCGGAAGCCATTTGGCTTCGGCGAGAGCCGCAAACAAGCGCCTATTGCCAAAATCCAAAACGTCAATGCCGACCGCCCTGGCTTATTACCTACTATTTTCAACTATGGTTTTATCTACATTGATACGGCCGGCGTCGATACTGACATCACCTTTGAATATGTGCCTAAACCCAGCCAAATCCAGGCCGACATCTTTCAAAAACTGGAGTTAAACGAGCAAATGCAGCGAAAACAACAAGGCGCCGATCGGCGTGAAGAATATGCCATTTTGCTCGATGTGTGGCGGCAAGCAAGAGAACAAGAGCGCATCCCGCAGCGCACCCCTTTCCCCGGCGAATTTGTTGACAACCCCAATCCCGGCGATTCTCAAGCATCCCCCTGAGAGATAAACTTCTGGCTGAAACCATAATTTCTTTATAAAATAGTCAGTATGAGCTTATTAGAGATAGTTACCTTACCGAATGCCATCTTGCGGCAAAAAATGCGGCCGGTCACAAAATTTGATGAGTCGTTGCAATCGCTTATCGAGAATATGATCGAAACAATGCGCGACGCCAACGGCGTGGGGCTGGCAGCGCCCCAAATTGGGCAAAATAGGCAGTTGGCCGTGATTGAAACCTTGCCAGATTATGATGAAGACGGCGAAGAAATTCCCGATTCCCGCAATTTATTTGTCATCGTCAATCCAGAAATTGTGTGGACTTCACGCAGCACGGAAACAGGCATTGAAGGCTGTCTTTCCATTCCCGGCTATTTAGGCGAAGTAGAGCGAGCTGACGCGATTCGAGTACGCTGCCAGGATCGGTACGGCAATAAAACCAAACTGAAACTCGGCAGTTGGACCGCCCGCATTTTCCAGCACGAAATCGACCATTTAAACGGCGTCCTCTACATCGACAAGCTAACCGGACCGGAAAACCTGTGGACTGAAGAAGAATTCCACGCGCGGTTTGAAGAAACGGAAGAGGGCGGCGAAGTAGATGCAGAAAAAGAAGCCGCCAGGAGAGTATGATGGCACTAACGCCTCAAGATGTGGAAAAAATAGCCCATTTAGCTCGCCTGGAGCTAACCCCCACTGAAAAAGTAGAATATTTGGCGCAGTTGACGGCCATCCTTGAGTATGCCGACATGTTGAACGAGTTGGATCTTGAGGGCATCGAACCCACCGTTCATGCCGTGGCGCAGCAAAATGTTATGGGGGAAGATGTAGTCACGCCCGGCTTAACCCTTGACGAAGTGCTGTTCAATGCGCCCCAACAAGCCCAGAATCAATTCCTCATCCAATCTGTTTTAGATGAGTAGCCAGGTAGTCGAGTAGTCGGATAGTCTTTTAGTCGGATAGTCGGTTAGTCGGTTAGTCGGATAGTCCGCCACTCCTATCACCGCACTATTCGACTAACAAGACCACAAGACCACAAGACTACTCGACTACCAGACTACTCGACTACTCGACTACCAGACTATGAACTACACAACGCTTACAGATGCTCGAGACGCCTTACGGAAAGGTGAAACCACCAGTGTTGATCTAACACAGGCGATGATTGACCGCATCGTTGCTGTGGACAATGATGTGAACAGTTATCTCACCCTCACGGATGAACTGGCTTTGACGCAAGCGGCCGTTGCCGACGAACGCCGCGCCCAGGGTGAAGCCGGCCGTTTGCTGGGTATCCCGGTGGCCCTCAAAGACATCATCTGTGTAAAAGGCGTGCCTAACACGGCCGGTAGTAAAATCTTGGACGGCTTTATCCCCCCTTACAATGCCTTCGTCGTGGATAAACTGGAAGCAGCGGGGGCTGTCATCCTGGGCAAAACCAATACCGATGAATTTGCCATGGGCTCTTCCACCGAGAACTCTGGTTTTTTCACCACCAGTAATCCCTGGGATTTAGAGCGGGTTCCAGGGGGCAGCAGCGGTGGCAGCGCCGCCGCCGTTTCCGCCGGGCTGGCCTTTGCTGCCCTGGGCACAGATACCGGCGGCTCCGTGCGCCAACCCGCTTCTTTTTGTAGCCTCGTCGGTCTGCGTCCCACTTACGGCCGTTTATCCCGCTGGGGGGTGGTGGCCTTTGCTTCGTCACTGGATCAAGTCGGTCACTTTGGGCGCACGGTGGCGGACTGTACCGCCATCTTCCAGGCCACCGCCGGTTACGACCCGCGTGATTCCACCTCGCTGGATGTGCCTGTACCCGATTATGAAGCGGCGCTGACGGGCGATATTCGCGGATTGAAAGTAGGCGTGCCAAAAGAGTATTTTATTGAAGGGATAGAGGCGGAAGTGGAAACGGCCGTGCGCACCGCCATCGCCAAATTAGAAGAACTAGGCGCCGAAATCGTGGAAATCAGCCTGCCCCACACCCAGTATGCCTTGCCCGTCTACTACCTCATCGCCCCCGCCGAAGCCAGCGCCAACCTGGCCCGCTACGACGGGGTGCGCTACGGCCCTCGCGTGGCCGGCAGCGACATGATCGATTCCGTGAAAAAGAGCCGCGCCCTTTTTGGCCCGGAAGTGAAGCGGCGCATCATGCTGGGAACCTATGCCCTCTCCGCTGGCTACTACGATGAATATTACGGCCGTGCCCTCAAAGTACGCACCCTCATCAAGCAAGATTTCCTCAACGCCTTCGAGCAGGTTGATGTCATCGCCTGCCCCACCAGCCCCACCACCGCCTTCAAAATCGGCGAACGGGCCAATGATCCCCTGAGCATGTACCTGGCCGACATTTTAACCTTGTCGGTTAATCTGAGCGCCAGCTGCGGTCTCAGCGTCCCTTGCGGCTTCGACAGCCAGGGCTTGCCGATTGGCTTACAACTCATCGGCAATACGTTGCAAGAAGCGATAATTCTAAACACTGCCTACGCCTATGAACAGGCAACAGACTGGCACAAGCAATTGCCCATTTCTGCTAAGATACAATTGAAAGGCAAGTCGCCATGACTGACCTAACACCATCTGAGCTGGCAGCGATTCTAAAAGTAATTGAAACGGTGCGTGGTGATATTCGTTGGCATACAAACAGTGCGGCGCGACATTTACAAAAACGAAAACTGCGCGGACATTTGCCAGAAACGGCCGTTCTCGCAGACTATGAACAAATCATTCTAACGGTCTTACAAGATCAATCAGCCCAACTATTTCGTTATTGGTACAATCGTTCATTCTACATCGTTGCTGTAGCGGCTATTCAAAGTCAGCAATGGCTAGTCGTGTTCTCTTATGATGGTGTCATGGAAAGCGCATTTGTTGTTGAACGGCCAGCGCATTATTTAAACAAGCCTGGTTTTGAAAAAATTGGCTTATTGAGCGAGGTGAACAATGAATTATAAAGAATTATTGACAGCCTATGAAGTAGATGTGCAATTTCCAGATGTCAGTGGCATGGAACATCTTGATATGCTCATGACACGCAGTGAAATTGCCAAATATGAACCACACTTTTCAGATAAAGAAAGACAACGGTTGTTAACTGCTGATAAATTATTGAGGGAACAAGCCCCTCTATTTTATCAATCCATTCAAGAAATTGCCGATTTAGCCAGCTGGCGACAGGATGCAGACGCGCCAACGGCACATTGGTGGTGGTATCTTGATGTTATTACTCAAATGCACAAACAAACGCAATCCAGTGATTTCATCTTGACCTCTGCCCATGTTTAATAGTGCAGCATCATCATAAATCTATTGCGAACAAGGAAAACCCATGAAAATCATCATCCCCCTTACCAAAAAGGACTCCCCTTTAAGTAAACTCGCCTCAGAAGGGCCGGAGTCGCTCTTGAGCCTGGCTGGCCATACCACGCTAGGCCACCTTTTGATTTTGCTGCAAAGCGTGACCACTGAAGAAGTCTTCTTTGTCACCGGTCAAGATGGCGAAATTATTCAGCCCTGGCTGGCAGAACATTTTCCAGATTTAAAGGCTACTTTTGTTTATGCAGAAACGGCCGGTCGCTCTAAATCCATTCTCGCCTGCCGTGATTACCTGGATGATGGCGATGTGCTGGTAGTGTCTGGCCGCAGCTTATCTGAGGCTGATTATGCCAGCATCCCGGAACCAGAAGCAGACGTGGTGATCATGACACAGCCCGATGAGCCGGATGCCGACGCCAATATCTGGTGGTTTAGAAACGGCCGTACTTTTCTCGCCGCCCTTAAAGCCACCACCAACTATAAGGACGCCCTCAAACACCTGCGCGACGAGGGCGCCGCCATCGTTTATAAACCGGTCGACCAATGGCTCGACGCCCGCACCCCTGACGCCTTGCTCAAAGCCAATCAACGCTTGCTGGCTCTGGGGCGCGGCGCTACCCCGGAAGCCATTGACCGCAGCTACGCCGAAGATTTTACCGTGCTGCCTCCCGTCTACATCGCCCCAGACGCCTTCATTGAATCAGGCGTGATTGGCCCATATACCCACATCGGCTCCGGCGTTACCGTCAAAAACGCCATCGTTAGTCACAGCATCATTGAAGATGGGGCGACTATTGAAAACTGCATCCTCCACGATTCTATCGTAGGTAAAAACACCCGTATTACCGGCAAAAGACAGAAACTATTTATCGGCGATGACTTAACCATTCAACTATCTTGATACGTCATGCGTAATATGTGAATGAACTTTTATCTATCACGCCTTACGTATCTCTAAAACGGAGCTTCCCATGAACAAATACATTTCCCAACGTGTGGCCCAGACCCCGCCATCCGGCATTCGTAAATTCTTCGACATTGTAGCTACCATGAAAGATGTCATTTCACTGGGCATTGGCGAACCGGATTTTGTGACGCCGCAGCCCATTTTGCAGGCGGGTATCGCTTCGCTCAACCGGGGCGAGACCGGCTACACTTCCAACAGCGGTACCATTGAACTGCGCCGCGCTCTCAGCGCCCACCTCCACAAACTATATGGCGTCTCTTACGATCCCGAACTGGAAATCATCATTACAGTAGGGGTCAGTGAAGCGGTGTATTTGGCATTAACGGCCGTTCTCGATCCCGGCGACGAAGTGATCATTCCCGAACCCTGCTTCGTCTCCTATGCCCCCGAAGTCAACTTTGCCGGCGGCGTACCTGTGATGGTTCCCTGCTACGTCGAGCAGCAGTTCCAGGTGACGGCCGAAGATATCGAAGCCCGCCTCACCGCCAAAACCAAAGCGATCTTCCTCGGCTACCCCAACAATCCCACCGGCGCCGTGATGAGCCGCGAACGAATGCTGGAAATAACGGCCGTTGCCGAACAGCACGATCTGCTCATCCTCTCCGACGAAATCTACGACCAACTCGTCTACGGCGTGGCCCACACCTGCGTCCCCAGCTTACCCGGGATGCGCGACCGCGCCATTTTGCTGGGCGGCTTCAGCAAAAATTACGCCATGACCGGCTGGCGCATTGGTTACGCCTGCGCCAATCCCGACCTGCTCGGCGCCATGCGCAAAGTGCATCAATACACCATCATGTCGGCGCCCACCACGGCTCAGGCAGCGGCCGTGGTCGCCCTGGAAGAAGGCCATGATCACGTGCAGCGCATGGTGGCTGAATATGACCGCCGCCGCCGCCTTATCGTCGATGGCTTCAACACTCTCGGTCTCGACTGCTTCGAGCCGAAAGGCGCCTTTTATGCCTTCCCGTCTGTCGCCCGCAGCGGCTTGAGCAGTGAAGACTTTGCCAACAAGCTCCTGGCCGAAGAAGAAGTGGCCGTCATTCCCGGCGAAGCGTTTGGCGCCAGTGGCAGCGGTTTCGTGCGCGCCGCCTACGCCCAATCCTACGAGAAAATCGAAGAAGCGCTCAACCGCCTGGAATCGTTCATGCGTCGACACGGCTAAGTGATGCAAACGCAAATCGTGCAAACCATCTTGTCCCATTTTCCGCAAACACAAGCCATCTATCTGTTTGGCTCTTATGGCACAGCACAGGAATGGCCGGATAGTGATGTAGACATTGCGGTGCTGCTGCCGCCAAAGTTGGCAAAACAAATCGGCAGTTTGACTTTGAGCAAGCTGCATCTGGCGTTAGCGGCGCTGTTGAATAAGGAAGTAGATCTGATCAATGTGCGCCAGGTGTCTACGGTGTTCCAAAAGGAAATCATCATGGCAGAACGGCGTATCTTTTGCGCGGATGAGTATGCCGCCGATGAGTTTGAAATGTTGACGCTTTCCTATTACCAAAAGCTAAACGAGGAACGGCGTGAGATATTGGCTGAATTTGCCCGCACTGGCAGAGCGTATCCGATATGAACGACACAGTCCTCAACAAAGTCCAAAGTATCCAAATCGAAACGGGCTTAGACGATCTCATTCAGTTTGGAGATAGGATAAGGGAATGGCTGGATCAATGAAATCAGATGGCTCTCTTGAGCGAATAGAAATGAATCCTAAAATAATGGCGGGAAAGCCTATTATTAAAGGGACGCGTATCCCCGTTGCGTTAATCGTACGCATGGTCGCTCAAGGAATTTCTGAGGCAGAGATTTTACAAGAATATCCGAATCTGGAGCGGAGTGATATTCAGGCGGCTTTAGCCTATACCACGTAAAATGTTCGGATTTTCAAAAAAGAAGAGGAGTAAAGATTTAAGATTTGTAGACTAACTGAAGTCATCTTAAATCTTAAATCTTAAATCTTTTTTAATTTATTATGACTCAATATGAACCCGTCATCGGCCTGGAAATTCATGCCGAACTGATGACCAACTCGAAGATGTTTTGTCGCTGCAAGGTGGTGGATAGTGTAGAAGCGCCGCCCAATACGGCCGTTTGTCCCGTCTGTCTGGGTATGCCAGGCATGTTGCCCGTCATCAACCAAAAAGCAGTGGAGTATGCCATGCTGGTAGCGCTGGCCTTGAACTGTGAGGTGCAGCGCCACAACATTTTCGCCCGTAAAAACTACTTCTACCCCGACCTGCCCAAAGCGTACCAACTGAGCCAGTATGAACTGCCCATTGGTCTGCATGGCTGGCTCGACATCGACCTGGAAAATGGCGGCAGCAAACGCATTCGCATCCGGCGCGTACACATGGAAGAGGATACGGGCAAGCTCACCCATTTAGACCGCACCGATGATGTGGCGGAAGAGGGGACGCTGGTGGATTACAATCGCTCTGGGGTGCCGCTGCTGGAAATCGTGTCGGAGCCAGATATTCGCAGCGGCGAGGAAGCGCGGGCTTACGCCGTCAAGATTCGGCAGATCTTGCGCTATTTGGGCGTCAATGCCGGCGACCTGGAAAAGGGCGTCTTCCGCGTAGAACCGAACATCAGCCTGCGCCCGGTGGGAACGACAGAATTGGGTAAACGCACAGAGTTGAAAAACTTGAACAGCTTCCGGGTGCTGACAGATGGCACGGCGTTTGAAATTGAACGACAAACGGCCGTTCTCAACAGCGGCGTGCAAGTAGTGCAAGAAACACGGGGGTGGAACGATGTCAAGCGCGTCACCTTCAGCCAGCGCCGCAAAGAAGAAGCCGAAGATTACCGCTACTTCCCCGAGCCAGATTTGCCGCCGCTGGCCATCAGCGACGAGTGGATTGCTGAAGTGAAAGCGTCACTACCCGAATTGCCCGACGCCAAAGTGGCCCGTTACCAGGCAGATTACGGCCTTTCGACTTACGATTCACAGGTCTTAACAGAAGAACGGGCGGTGGCTGAGTGGTTTGACGCCGCTATTACCGCTGGTGGTGAACCCAAACCCATTGCCAACTGGATGATCAACAATCTTTTCTCCTTGATGAACGAGCACAAGCAGAGTATTGAAGAGATTCAAGTGACGCCGGCTGGCTTGGTAGAACTGGTCGGCTTGGTCGAGAAAGGCGCCATCAACAACAACACTGCCAAAGAGGTGCTGGCCGAGATGTTTGTCAGCGGTCAATCGGCGCCAGCGATTGTGGCAGCCAAAGGCTTGGCTCAAATCTCAGACGAAGAGGCCATTGCCGCCATGATTGAGCAGGCGCTGGCCGATAATCCGGGCCAATTGGCGGCTTACCTGGGCGGCAAAGAGACACTGCGCGGCTTTTTTATGGGGCAGGTGATGCAGAAAAGCCAGGGCAAGGCGGATCCGGCCGTAGTGAATCGGCTGTTGTCGGGGGCGCTGGCAGCGCGGAAGGCTGAGTAAGGACGCGCCATCGGCTCTGGTATGCGGCGCGATTTTTGCTCAATTGGTTCAGAGTAAAGTTGGGTTGGTTTCACCAAGTCGGCGGGCAGCTTACGCCACCGTTAGACAACATGGCAGGAAATGGATGAAACTAACTCATCATAATGTGGAAAACGGCCGTTTCTCCTCCTCGCTTGTGCTATAATGCCTCCGAGAGGTAATAAGCATGATGTTAACGATTAAATCAAAACCAATTCCTTTGCAAACTACTCCAGATGGAACTATCAAAGTGGCAAACACCCGAATTCCATTAGATACGATTGTGTTTGCATACCGAAACGGGGAAAACGCCGAAGAAATCGTCGAAAGTTTTGATACCTTAAATCTATCTGATGTCTATGCCATCATCGGTTACTATCTCGATCACCAACCAGAAATCGACGCTTATCTCCAGTCCAGACAACAGGAAGCCACCCAACTTCAACACAAAATCGAAAAACAATTCCCCGCTCATGGCCTTCGAGAACGCTTGTTAGCCCGGCAAAGACACCATGATCAAACTGGCGACTGACGAAAATTTCAACGGCAAAATCCTGCGTGGATTATTGCGTCGCCTGCCCCATATTGATATTGTGCGCGTTCAAGGTACCCATGTTTATAAAGCTGATGATCCCACAGTTTTAGCGTGGGCGGCACAAGAAAATCGTGTCTTATTTACCCATGATATTCGCACCATGGCGAACTATGCCTTCAATCGTGTAGAACAAGGTTTACCAATGCCTGGTTTGTTTCAGGCTCATCAAACTGCATCAGTTAATCAAATAATTGAAGACATGATGTTATTAGCAATTTGTAGTCTGGATGATGAATGGGAAGGGCAAATCCACTTTTTACCTTTGTGAGTAACGGCCGTTTCCACCCCTACTTTCTTCTCCCCCTTCCCCACACCTGCACCAACAACGTGCCCGACACCACCGCCGCCAGACCCAGCAGTTCACGGCCGTTTAACGTCTCCCCTAAAAATAACACCGCCAAAATAGCAATCTGCACCGTCATGGTATTGTTGATCACCGTCGATTCCATGGCCGAAAGGGTGCGCAGAGTGTGATTCCAGAGGGTGAAGGCCACGGCCGTATTGACCACCGCCAACCAGGCAATGAGCAGCCAGCTTTGGAGGCGCAGCGCTGGCAGCCCTTCCAGATAAACAGCCGCCGCCAGCATCAACGAAGCGCCAATACCCATGCTGATCACCGTCACCGTCAGCGGTTTAATGGCGCTGCTGCGGTTTACATAGCGTCCCAGCAACGCCGAGGCCGAATTCGCCAGCATGCACACCACCGCCGCCACAATGCCGATGAGCTGCGCTTCTGCCAGACCAAACGGATAGAAGTAAACCACTGCCCCTGCCAACGCCAACAACATGCCCGCCCATTGGCCGCCCAACGGCCGTTCTCCCAATGTAAAAATACCAAACAAAGCCACAAAAACGGCCGTGAAGCTCAAAATCAGGGTCACACTGACGGCCGGCGCATACGCCAGCGCCACAAACTGCAATCCCTGCGTCAGCGCATAATACATTACCCCCAGCGCCAGTAATCGTCCCCAATCCGCCCGCGTCAGCGCCTTCACGGATGAGGGCGCCAGGTTGGCAGATCGGCCGGCCCCCGGCTGCCGCCACAGAAACGGCAGCAGCAGCAAAAATGCCAACATATAGCGCAGCCCGGCAAAGAGCAGCGGCGGCATCTCCTCCAGGCCAAATTTAATCAGAACCCAGGAAGTAGACCAGAGAAAGGTGACAAAAAGAGCCTGCAATACAGCGCGGAAATGAGGGGAGAGTTTAGTCATAAGGAGCCTTTGTGAAACGTGAAAACGATAATGCAGTTTGATCAATCAGGCAATAAGGGTGGGGAAACGGCCGTTTCCCCACGTTAACATTCGCTAAAATATTTCGCCACTGAACAGCCCCTCCGTTACAATTCACCTGGTCATGTTTAAACAGTAGGGAGAGCGGTCTGCCAGACCGCAGCAAGCAAACCGGCTGTCCGCGCTCCAATTCAAAGGAAAAAACGATGAGTGAAAATCAACCCATACAAAAAGAAGTAGCGACCCTGGGCGGCGGCTGTTTTTGGTGTCTGGAACCTCTGTATGACGACCTGATCGGCGTGGAATCTGTGGTATCCGGTTACGCTGGCGGTCATGTGCCTAATCCCACCTACGAGCAAGTTTGTGGCAAACGCACCGGTCACGCCGAAGTAGTGCAAGTTACCTTTAACGCCCAGACTATCTCTTTCCGCGAGATTTTAGAAATCTTCTTCACCTTCCACGATCCCACCACCTTAAACCGGCAAGGCAATGACGTGGGGCCACAATATCGTTCCGTCATTTTTTATCATGATGCGGCGCAAAAAGAGACGGCCGAAGCGGTCATCGCCGAGTTTAATGCGGCAAATCTGTGGCAAGACCCCATCGTGACAGAAGTAACGCCGCTGGATACCTTCTACCCGGCAGAAGATTACCACCAGAATTATTACCAAAACAATCCTTACCAACCCTATTGCCAATTTGTAGTCGCGCCCAAAGTTGCCAAATTCCGCAAGCAGTTTAGTAATAAGCGGAAGTCGGTAGTGGGCGATAAACAGTAAACAATGGACAGTGGACAGTAAACAGTGGACAGTAGACAGTTGGTGGTGGACAGTGGAAGGGTACCGTGTGTACGCCCACGTGCGAACCAGTCTTGTGGAAACCGGTTTCGACAAGCTCCTTCGACAAGCTCAGGCTACAGGGGTACAGTTGTGAGTGATGGCTAAAGAAGAAAAATCACCCGGTACAAATTTGCGCCAACACCGCAAGGAAGATGATAAAAAGCTGCTATATGTAGTGATTTTTATGTTGGTGGTGGTGGGCGGCGGGCTGATTGGTTTGATATTTGGTTGGCAGGCATTGTTAACCGCACTACCTTTTTTGTGTGGCGGTGCGCTGCTGATTTTGGTCCCCTGGTGGCTGCTCACGCTGGTCGAGAAATGGCGCGACAAGATGGATGATTATTAAGGGTTCTTCTATTCCGCTTCCAACGCCATAAACAGCCGTGCATAAATAAATGCATTCTCCCCCCTTGCTACAAATAAATAGCCTTCGTCGTCGTAGGTAAATTCTGGGATG
Source organism: uncultured Ardenticatenaceae bacterium (assembly GCA_964643965.1). Lineage (GTDB taxonomy): Bacteria > Chloroflexota > Anaerolineae > Promineifilales > Promineifilaceae. The sequence goes on along the minus strand of CAZXVH010000018.1, from coordinate 36,802 downwards.
AGATGATTATGCGCTTCACAGGCGGCTTCCAGTTGGGCCAACTCTTGTAAAGCGGCGCCCACGGCCGGGTCGCGGCTGACGATGAGGATATGGTAAGCATCATCTTCTTGCCAGACATGGAGATGCTGCCCACGCAAACGTTCCAGAAGCTGCTGCCCGGTGGTGGAGGTGAGGATGCAGCCGGATTGGCGAAGCAGCCAGTCAAACATGTATTGTGCTTGGGATTGAACCTCAGGCCGGGAACAAACGCGGACCAGGAGTTGGTCAAAGGCAGAATGAGGGGAGACGGCCGTTTCCTCTCTCGTGTGCAAATCTTGCAAAAACAAGGCCAATTCATGTTGTTGCACCAGTTGGCGCGTAATCTGTTCTTCTAAGGCCAGGTAACGCTTCTCGGCCGTCTGGATAACCGCCTCATCGTTGAGATCGCCGCTTTCCCGGGCCTGAAGCAAGGGGCGGATATCCGCCAGTGAAAAGCCCAGCCGCTGCGCCCGCTGAATGAGGCGCACTGTCTGGGCGGCCTGGGGGTGGTAAAGACGATAGCCGGAATCAGAACGGCCGTTTGGCTGCAACAGCCCTTCCTTCTCATAATAGCGCAGCGTAGAGGTACGCACCTGGAGTTGTTTTGCTAGTTGGCCGATAGTGAGTAAACTTTCTGTATTCATCTCTATCCATTATTACCATTGCTTATAAAAAGGCAAAATCATCACACGGCGCTATTTCCGTAAAGACACAATTTCATGGCAACCCCTGACCCCCACTCACTTCTTCCTCAATTAAAACCGCGCACCCTCACGCTTCTCATCATAGGTCTGATGTTAATTGGCCTGATGGTGGGCGGCATTCACCATATCATCAACAACCGTGTGGGCGTTGGCGCAAACGGTGCGTACAGACAGCGCTGCCCTTTTTGGGGGGATGGTCTATATTGCCACAGATATGGATTATATGAAACCCACTGATTATCCCATTCAACGTGATGTTTTAAAGCAGTTCTGGTTTTTATTTATGAAAACAGGCCAGGTCGCATCCATTAACGGCCTGGAACCTGACCCTGAGGTTATACGCTCCTGGCAGCGCTGTGGCCCCCGTTTAGACCCCCGTCAATCGCCTCGGCTCATTAGCCTGAGCCTGCCGGCCATGCAAACCATGCGCAAAACCCATGAAGACCTGGTTATGCTGGCGCGTCCATTTCTGGAAGACATCTACCAATTCCTGGAAGGCGCTCACTGCGCGATAATTATTACCGATAGTTCAGGCTGTTTGATGGATGTGGAAGGCAATACCGACAATCTGTTGATGGCCTCTAACCCGCACACCACACGCGGCGGCCGGCCGCAAACATTGGCAAAATTAAAAGGAAGTTTGGCGGCCGGTTTACAACCAGGCGTGATGTGGGCGGAAGGGTATATGGGCACCAACGCCATTGGCCTGGCCATCTTCTCCGCCATGCCGGTGCAGGTGGTAGGCGCAGAACATTATTATGAAGCATACCATTCCCTGGCCAGTTCCGCCGCCCCCATCCATGACGCTAAAGGCCGGATTGCCGGCGCCATTAGTATTATTGAACCAGTTTTATCCGTGACACGCCACAGCCTTTCCCTGGTGATGGCCGCTGCCCGCGCCATCACCAATCAAATGCAGGCAGAAATGTATCTCAAAGAAGCAAACCACCGACTCTCAGAAGTCAGGACCATTTTGGAAGTGATTCATGAGGGCGTCATTGCCTGGGACGCCAATGACCGCATCAACCATGTTAATGCCCTGGCGGCAAACATTTTGCAGATTAACGCTGCCTCTGTTTCAGGCAGGCCATATGAGGATTGCATTCAGTTTACCCCTGATGTGGCCCAAGCGATCCTTGACCAGAAAGAAATTTCGGGCGTGGAAACTACTTTGAAAGCAAACGACGTCCAGGTAACTTGCATAATAAGTGTGCGTCCGGTGACATACGGAGACGCCAGTTCATCCAGTTTCATTGTCATGTTTCGTCCCATCGAACAGGTGCGGAAATTGGTACACCAACAGGTGGGCGCTAGAGCCTGGCTGACGTTAGACGATATGCCTATGGAGTCGGCAGCCATGCGGTTGGTGCTGCGCCAGTCACGCACAGCCGCTCGGGGTACAGCGCCGGTGCTGCTGCAAGGCGAAGGCGGCGTGGGCAAGAATCACCTGGCCCGGGCGATACACAACGACAGCAAACAAGGCGACCAACCCTTTCTGACGCTCAACTGCCGCGCTATTCCGCATGAGTTGATGATCGAAGAGTTTTTGGGGCATGAACAAAGTGATGAGCGTAAAGGCCGGCCTAGTAAATTTGAACTGGTGCATGGTGGTACGCTCCTGTTTGATCAAATTGAAAGCCTCTCCCTAGAAATGCAAGCCGCTTTACTACATGTTATTGAAACCGGGCATGTGATGCGTCTGGGCAGTTTGCGACCACTGCCTGTCGATGTGCGCATCATTGCCACCACGGCCGTAGATCTGGAAAAACAGGTGGTTGAAGGTCATTTTATCTCTCATCTATTTTACCGGTTTGGCGTTTTTGATATCCATATTCCGCCGCTGCGGGAGCGGCCTGACGATATTCCGCTATTGGCCGAGCGCTTTTTGGCCCGTATCTCACAAAGAGATAATCAGGCGGCTTGGATTGATGATGAGGCGATGAAGATACTGCGCCGGTATCCCTGGCCTGGCAATGTACGGGAACTGGAAAGCGTGTTGGAACGCGCCTTGCATCAGAGCAGTGATAATATCATTCATGTGTCAGGGTTGTCTGAGACTATTCGGCAGGGGCGGCTGGTTGTCTCCTCTACGCCTCATGCCCAGCCGGTGTTAACGGCCGTTGAAGCGGAACGGGAAGCGATCATTCGGGCCGGTTACGCTTACCAGGGGCAGCTTACGGAAATGGCAAAATCGTTGGGCATTGGTCGCACTACTTTGTGGCGCAAAATGCGCCATTACAATCTCGCTCCCGATCAATTTAAATAAGAATGTTTCATGATGAAACACATTCCCGCGTTGAATGTTTCATTATGAAACAATTTAGACCATCTGGTTGTTCCTCTCTTATAAACTTCTTATATTAGAGAGCATGTGCTTTGTACAAAACAAGTGGCTTTAATTTTGTGAATATTCACCAGGTACAGATTGGTGGTTTAGGCACTGAACAATTACCTTGATTGAAGGAAAACGGCCGTTTGCGCTCAAATCAACTTCTAAATTAAGGTGATCTCGTAAAGAAAGTGGGCAGCTTTAGCGAACATCATCCCCTCCCCCCACACACCTGGTCCGTCATTATCTGCTACACAGTGGCATCTTTGACGCTCCAGGCAGCACCCCAATATTTCTGGTAAGGAGGTAAAGTCTATTGCATTAAGATAGGAAGAGGAACGCAGATAAGATTCTCATATTGTAAATCGTAAACAGTTATCTTTCTGACTTCAAAAGATTGTTCACAATTTACACAACCAATGCAAGCATATTTTCAAATTAAGGAGACGAATAATGAAACAAAAAGGGTTAACAGGCGAATTAGTGGCTGAATTCTTCGGCACACTCGTTCTAATTTTATTGGGTGATGGCGTTGTGGCAAACGTAGGTTTAGCGCCTCGCGTGGCAGGCACAGCCTATGATTGGAATACCATTGCTTTTGGGTGGGCGTTTGCCGTGATCATTGCCGTTTATATTGCCGGCGGTGTGACTGGGGCGCATATTAACCCCGCCGTTACCATTGCCTTGGCCGCAAAACGCGGCTTCCCTTGGGCCAAAGTTGGTCCTTACATCATCGTGCAAATGCTAGGCGCTTTCGTTGGCGCAGCCTGTGTATACCTTATTTACCGTGATGGCCTGGTTGCCGCTGGTATGCCCAATGTTTGGGCCACCGGACCTGGCTCGATTTTTGCTGAAGCTTCCTGGGGCGGTCCCGCCGGTACTCCGGTTGGCAGCTATTCCATGCTTACAGCTGGTATTGCAGAATTTTTCGGCACGATGGTCTTGCTCTGGGGTGTACTCGCCAGTGGTGATGAACGCAATCTGGGTCTCAAAAACAACTTAGGCCCCTTCCTCGTTGGGTTCACTGTATTAGCCGTTGGCCTTTCTTTGGGTGGTCCCAGTGGCTACTCCATCAACCCCGCCCGTGACCTCGGTCCTCGCATTTTTGGCACCATCGTTGGCACACAAGGATTGTGGGACAATCCGGCTTATGCCCTTATCGTTCCCGTCCTCATCCCTGCCATTGCTGGCGCTGTCGGTGTTTTCGTCTACGATTGGTTTATTACCCCCTTCTTGCCAGAAGCCAAATAATCATTGGTTGTGACTGATACTGGTCGAGAATCCTGTCACAAGGTTCTCGGCCAGCATAAAATCAGTCTTGGGGTTTAATTTAAGGAGCAGCAAATGAAAAAGTTAATCAATGGCATCGATGATGTCGTTAATGAACAACTGGAAGGTATGGCCCTGGCACATAGCGACATGCTCAAGGTAGTTTTGGACCCCAAGTATGTCTACCGGGCTGATGCGCCAATTAAAGGAAAAGTAGCCCTGGTTTCCGGCGGTGGCAGCGGGCACGAACCGATGCACGGTGGCTTTGTGGGTATGGGTATGCTGGATGGCGCCTGCCCCGGCGAAGTATTTACCTCCCCCACCCCTGATCAGATGTACGAATGCGCCAAAGCAGTCGATGGCGGCGCTGGTGTGCTTTTCCTGGTAAAAAACTACACGGGCGACGTTCTCAATTTTGAAACGGCCGCCGAAATGGCCTTTGCCGATGGTATTAAAGTGCAAAGCATCCTCATTGATGATGACGCCGCCGTCAAAGACAGCCTCTATACGGCCGGCCGTCGTGGGGTTGGCACCACAGTCATTGCCGAAAAAATCGTGGGGGCGGCCGCTGAAGCCGGCTACACCCTCGATCAATGCGCCGATCTGGCGCGCAAGGTGAACCAAAACGGCCGTTCCATTGGCATCGCGCTCACCTCTTGCATTGTCCCCGCTTCCGGCAAACCCACCTTCGATCTCGAAGACGAAAATTACGAATTCGGCATCGGTATCCATGGCGAACCCGGGCGCAAACGTTTGCCCATGCAAACCGCCGACGAAATCACAGAAAAAATGGCGCTGGCCATTCTTGATGACGAAGCTTATACCCGCACCGTGCGCGAATGGAGCAACGAAGATGGCGCCTGGTTTGAACTGGAACTGACCGATGCCCCCTTTGAAGCCGGTGATGAGATCATCGCCTTCGTCAACAGCATGGGTGGCACACCCCTCTCTGAACTATACGCTGTCTACCGCAAATTAGTCGAGGTCTGTGAAAGCAAAAACATCAAAATCGTGCGTAATCTGATCGGCCCTTACATCACCTCGCTGGAGATGCAAGGCTGCTCTCTGACTTTAGTAAAAGCGGATGAAGAAATACTCAAGTTCTGGGATGCACCCGTTAAAACACCCGGACTGCGTTGGGGCGTTTAGATGTCATACGAGAAGTTCAACTTCTTTGAGAAGTTGAACTTCTAACGTATTTGTAAAGGATAACACCATGGTAACCAGAGACCAGATCGTACAATGGCTTGAAACCACTGGCAGCGTCATGCTGGAAAACAAAGAGTATCTCACCCAGTTAGACGCTGCCATTGGCGACGCCGATCACGGTATCAATATGGCTCGTGGCTTTAAAAAGGTCCTGGAAAAACTACCCACTGTTGTGGACAATGATATTGGAAATATCTTGAAAACGATAGGCATGACGCTTATTTCCAGCGTGGGTGGCGCCAGCGGCCCTTTGTACGGCACATTTTTCATGCGCAGCGGTATGGCTTTGTCCGCTAAAGAGGAGCTGGATGGTGAAGATGTTTTCACCATGCTCAAAAGCGGCGTAGAAGGCATTGTCCAGCGGGGACGGCCGGTGCTGGAAGACAAAACCATGTATGATGCCTGGGCGCCAGCCCTGGACAACATGCGAGCCGCCCTTGACGCTGGCAAAAATATAGATGAGGCTCTGGAAGCGGCCGTTGCTGGCGCGAAACAAGGCATGGAAAACACCATCCCCCTCCAGGCTCGCAAAGGGCGAGCCAGCTACCTCGGTGAACGCAGCATCGGCCACCAAGACCCCGGCGCCACCTCATCCTATCTTATGTTAAAAGCATTATCAGACACAGTTAACAGTTAACAGTGCTCAATGATCAGTTTTCACTGATCACTGAAAACCCCTATTTCAAACTGAAGGAGAATCAAAATGGCAAAACAATTTGTAGCTGCAATCGATCAAGGTACCACCAGTACCCGTTGTATGATCTTTAACCACGCTGGGGAACCGGTTGGCATCCACCAGCTAGAACATGAACAAATCTTCCCTCAACCAGGTTGGGTTGAACACGATGGCATGGAAATTTGGGCGCGTACCCAAGATGTGGTCAAAGGCGCCATGAAAAACGCCGGCCTCACCGCCGCCGACATCGCCGCCGTCGGCATCACCAATCAACGTGAAACCAGCCTCGTCTGGGATAAAAACACCGGCAAACCTTACCACAACGCCATCGTCTGGCAAGATACCCGTACCGATAAGCTCATCAGAGAACTGGAAGGCAATGTCGGTCAAAATCGGTTCCGTGAAAAAGTAGGTTTACCTCTTGCCACCTACTTCTCTGGCCCCAAAATCAGATGGATGTTAGACAACGTGCCGGGTCTACGGGAAGCCGCTGAAAAAGGCGACGCTATCTTTGGCAACATGGACACCTGGATCATTTGGAATCTCACCGGTGGGACCAAAGGCGGCGCTCATGTGACCGATGTCACTAACGCCAGCCGCACAATGCTCATGAACCTGGAAACCCTCGACTGGTCCAAAACCATCGCCGCTGAAATGGGCATCCCCTTATCCATGCTGCCCGAAATTCGGCCGTCCTCGCAAGTTTATGGTTACACGCAAGAAGATGGGGCGTTTGGCGGCAGGATTCCGGTCTCCGGCGACTTGGGTGACCAACAAGCGGCCACCGTCGGCCAGGCTTGCTTCAGCCCCGGCGAAGCCAAGAACACCTACGGCACTGGCTGCTTCATGATCCTCAACACCGGCTCCAAAATTGTGCCGTCCAACAGTGGTCTGCTTACCACCCTGTGCTACAAATTTGGTGACGAACCGGCCGTCTATGCTTTGGAAGGCTCCATCGCTGTTACCGGTTCACTCGTACAATGGCTGCGTGACAATCTCGACTTCTTCGACTTCTCCCCCCACATCGAAGATTACGCCACCAGCGTGGAAGACAATGGCGGCGTTTACTTCGTGCCTGCCTTCTCCGGTCTCTTTGCCCCTTACTGGCGCTCAGATGCGCGTGGCGTCATCGTCGGCCTTACTCGTTATGTCAAGAAAGGCCACATCGCTCGCGCCGCTTTGGAAGCCACCGCTTACCAGACCCGCGAAGTGCTAGATGCCATGAACCAGGACTCTGGCGTACCGTTGACCGCACTCAAGGTAGACGGTGGCATGGTATACAATGACACCCTCATGCAGTTCCAGGCTGACGTTCTAGGTGTACCAGTTATTCGGCCGAAGGTGTCGGAAACCACGGCGCTTGGCGCTGCCTACGCCGCCGGTTACGCCGTTGGCTTCTGGAAGAGTACCGACGAAATGCGCGACAACTGGGGCATTGACAAAACCTGGGAACCAACTGAAGGCAGCAATGCCAGCACCGAACTCTACCGCATGTGGAAGAAAGCAGTCACCCGCACCTTTGACTGGGTAGAAGATTAAATAGTTTAAGAAAATGTTACCTGAGAAGTTCAACTTTCCTCAAAAAGTTGAACTTCTATGCATAAACCAACCTATCTCGCCTGATGAAGATATTGGGCGAGATAGGTCTACGAATGTGCAATCAAGATTGGATTGATGATTCGATCTACGGAGTTTGTTATGTACAAACTTGAAACTGAAGTCCTGGTGATTGGCGGTGGCGCAACCGGCACAGGCGTGGCCTGGGATGCCGCTTTACGTGGCTTTAAGGTCATTTTGGTGGAACGGCGGGACCTGGCACATGGCACCTCTGGACGCTTTCACGGCCTGCTGCACAGTGGCGGCCGTTACGCTGTCAAAGATCCACATGGCGCCGCCGAATGTATCGCTGAAAATAAAATATTACGCTATACCCACACCCACTGTATCGAAGATACCAGTGGCTTTTTTGTGGTGCTACCCGAAGATGACGGGGAATTCCCCGACAAGTTCAAGGCTGGCTGCGATGCTGTGGGTATTCCTTGCAATGAAATTCCGGTGGCTGAAGCCCTGCGTCGTGAGCCTTTGCTCAACCCGCGCATCCGTCGCGTTTTTGAAGTGCCTGATGGCGGCGCCGATAGTTTTCTAGCTGCTCACGCCACCGTGCAGGCAGCCTGCAGCGTCGGCGCTCAGATTCTCACCTACCATGAAGTGGTAGATTTAATCGTCACAGGCGCAGAAAATGAGCGGCGGGTTTGCGGCGCTCATGTGCGCAATGTGGTCACCGGTGAAACGAGCGAAATTCAGGCGGATATGGTGGTAAATGCGGCCGGGGCCTGGACGGGCAAAGTAGCGGCGATGGCCGGCATTGAAGTAACCATTATGCCCAGCAAGGGTACCATGGTTGCTATGAACCATCGCCTGGTCAACACCGTTATCAATCGCTGCAAGATGCCGTCAGATGGCGACATCATTGTGCCCAGTCACACGGTTTGCGTTATAGGCACTACTTCTGTGAATGTGCCGGAGCCGGAACCGCTGCGCATTGAACCGTGGGAAGTACGCAAGATGATGGAAGAAGGGGACAAAATGGTCCCCGGTTTTTCTCAGGCGCGGGTGCTGCGAGCCTGGGCCGGTGTACGGCCGTTATTCCAGGATACCTATGTCAGCGGCAAAGGGCGGGATGTGACGCGCCAGCTGGCGCTGCTGGATCACAAAGAACGGGAAGGCGTCGCCGGTTTCCTGACGATTACCGGCGGCAAATGGACCACATTCCGGCTGATGGCCGAAGCCACCGTCGATACGGTTTGCGCACATTTAGGCACAGAACGGCCGTGTACCACCGCCACTACTCAGGTTCCCGGCGTAGAGCAAGGTTACTACTGGCTGGGCCACCGTCTGCATGATATTGAAGAGAAGAAGCTGCAAGGCGAACTGATTTGCGAATGTGAATTGGTCACGCGCACCATGATTGAAAACGCCGCCAAACGCAATCCGCTGCTGACCCTGGACGATTTACGACGCGATGTGCGTTTGGGCAAAGGGCCGTGTCAGGGTGGTTTTTGCACTTACCGCGCCACCGCTATTTTGCACGAAATGGATAAATCCGGGGCATGGCACGTAGACATGCGTGATAAAGCAGGCAGTACCGCCAAATGGGAGGTCGCCTACTTGCAATCACCGGCCCATAATTTAAGCAGCGATGCCCAAACCGGGGCGCTTCGAGACGCCAACACGCCGCGCAGCGACGCCTTCAACCCCAATTTGCTCTTGCGCGACTTTCTGCAAGAACGCTGGAAGGGTGTGGTTCCTATTCTCTGGGGTCCCCAGCTCAAACAAGAGCGTTTAGACGAACTAATTTACATGAGTCTGATGAATCAAGATCATTTGCCGGACAAAGAATTGTTCAGCGCGGTCACAGAATTTTACAGTTATGATATGACTCCTGGCGAAGAAGAGAAGGAGGTCGGCAATGATTGATCTCATTGTCATTGGCGCCGGTTTAAGCGGGCTGATGGCCGCCTACACAGCCGCCAAAGCCGGTTTGAAAGTACGCATCGTGGGCAAAGGATTAGGCGCCTTGCACTGGGGCGCAGGCACGATTGATGTGTTGGGATATTTGCCAGAAAATTATGAAGAGGCGGTGAAACGGCCGTTAGAAGCCATACAATCCTTCCCTCAAACTCGCCCCAACCATCCCTATGTTCTCATCGGCGAGGAAAAAATTGCGCAGGCGCTGGCCGCTCTTGTCGCCCTCAGCAAAGAGATCGGCCTGCCATACAGCGGCGCCGCCAATCCAGGCGATAACCTGCTGCTGCCTTCACCGACCGGCGCGGCTCGCCCCACCTACTTGGCGCCGCAAGCCCAGTTAGCCGGCGATTTGAGCCACACGGGACCGATGCTCATTGTCGGTTTTCATGGCCTGCGTGACTTTTACCCGGAACTACTCGCCGAAAATTTGAATAAACAAGGTCATAAAGCACGCGCTGTCTTTTTAGACCGCTCGTTAATCAGCGACAGGCGGGACAGCAACACCATACAACTGGCGCACGGCTTAGACCAAAAAGAGCGCCGCTATCTACTGGCAGCGGCGCTGAAAAAGCTTGTGCAGCCGGGCGAACGCATTGGCCTGCCCGCTATTTTAGGCATGAACCATCATCTGACCCTGCTGGCCGAATTAGAAGAGCGAACGGGCTGCGCCGTGTTTGAGATTCCCACCCTGCCTCCAAGTGTGCCTGGGGTGCGCTTGTTTACCGCTTTGCGTGAACATCTGCGGGGTATGGGGGTGCAGGTGGAATCAGGCATAGAAGTGCTGACGGCCGAAACCACAACGGCTACTGGTTCACCGGCTCAGATACACAGCATCACCAGCGCTGCCAGCGCCAACCCCTGGCAGCAGCCCGCGTCCAAATTTCTGTTGGCAACGGGCGGCATTTTAGGTGGCGGCTTCGACAGCAATATCGACGGCCGCGTCTGGGAAACGATTTTCAATTTGCCCGTAACGATACCGCAAAAGCGGTCAGCGTGGTTTGAGGCAAGTTTCCTAAGCAGCACGGGGCATCCAGTGTTTAATGGCGGTGTCAGAGTGGATAAAAATTTCCAGCCCATTGACGCCGCCGGCCAGCCCTTGTTTGCCAATTTATGGGCGGCCGGCAATTTGCTGGCGCAATCTGATCCCATTCAAGAGCGCAGTCTGGAAGGAACGGCCGTTGCCACTGGGATTGCTGCCGGTCATGCTTTAAGTTAGAGACATTATTGAGATTAGAGATTGAAGAGTGGAGAGTGGAAACTAAGTCAATCTCCACTCTTTATATGTCATCGAATCTCTGATCTTGAATAGATAGGAAAATAGTTATGCATACAAAATCATGGCTCTCCGCTGGCCCCTCGTTAGACGAGTGCATCAAATGTAATATCTGCACCACTTACTGCCCGGTGGCGGCCGTTACAGACCTGTTCCCTGGCCCCAAATACGCGGGGCCGCAAGCGCAGCGTTTCCGCCAAAACGAGCAGGCGCATTCCCCCGATCATTCCGTAGATTACTGCTCAGGCTGCCGGGTTTGCAATGATGTTTGCCCCAGCGGCGTCAAAATTGCGGAGCTAAACGCTCGCGCTCGCGCCCAAATTGCGGCCAAAGAAGGCATCCCCCTGCGCAATCGAATATTAGGGCGCAATGAGACGTTAGGGAAACTAGGCAGTTTCATGCCCGCCCTGGCTAATTTCGGTATGCATAATTCATTCAGCCGCATCATCGCGGAAAAGGTGATGGGCATCGCCAAGGATGCGCCCCTGCCCCATTGGAGTACCGAGGGTACGTTTGGCAGTTGGTTTAAAAAATCTCAACCCCAACGGCTTAAATCAGATAAAAAAGTGGTTTATTATCATGGCTGCTCCACCATGTATTACGAGCCGTTTATTGGCAAAGCGGCCGTAGCCGTCTTTGAACATAATGGCTTTGAGGTGTTGGCGCCACCGCAAAACTGCTGTGGACTGCCCTTGTTGAGCAATGGGGAATTTAAAGCCGCTGAGCAGTACCACCAACACAATATCGACAAGCTGCTGGTTTATGCCCAGGCGGGTTTAGCCATTGTAGGAACCAGCACCAGCTGCACCCTTACTCTCAAGGAAGAAGCGCCAGAACTGCTCGATATGTTTGATGAAGGCGCGGAAGCGCTCAAGATGGCGACCTGGGATATGTTTGAATGGTTGCGGAAATTGCATGAAGATGGGCAGCTAAAAACGGATTTCGTCAACATGGAAATGGTGCTGCCCTATCATGCGCCCTGCCAGTACCGCGCCCATCGGGTGGGTAGACCTGCTTTTGAACTTTTGTCTATCATCCCCGGCATTGATGCCCGGGAAAGCCAGGCTCGCTGCTGCGGCATTGCCGGAACCTATGGCTATAAAAAAGAGAAATATCAAATCTCCATGGATGTGGGACAGGAATTGTTCGATTTTGTGCATGACCAGGGGGATGAAGTGACGATGACGGCGTGTGATTCAGAAACGTGCCGCTGGCAGATGGAATATGGCACAGACCTGCCCTCCCGCCATCCTATTGAGATTTTGGCGGCAGCCTATGGTCTCTATGATCTAGAGAATCGGCAGCTCACAAACGAATAAGGTGTGATTATTTATGGCAAAAAAATCGAAACAAAGTAAGCAAAAACAACAAGCAAATGCTGCCCAAGATGCTGAAATTAAAAAAGCGTTGAATGGGCCGTGGCTTGAGCAGAAAACTGGCCTCATCATAATTGCGCTGCTTAGTCTCGCCTTTGGGATTTTTATGATTTGGCAGTTAATCCCCTCAGAGGGATGGGGAAATGCTATTTTATGGGGTTTAGGCTCTGCGGCGGCGATTTGGGCTGTATTTTTGTTAGCTTTTGGTTTTAATAAGCTGGTCAGACGCTAAGAAGAGGGTAGTGTGATGATTTCGGCAAGTGAATGGGAACGTATGTGGTCGCCGTATGATGAGATGACATATACGGCCGTTTTACAGCACATTCAGCCGGATGACGTGGTATTAGATATTGGCGCCGGTGATCTACGTTTAACACGACGCATAGCAATGATCGCACAGCATGTTTACGCCTGGGAAAATCAAGAAGGGGTGTGGAGTGACCTGGCTCAGCCGTTGCCTAAAAATCTGACGATGCAGGTGGTTGATGCACGGTTTACCGTTGCGCCGGCCGGGGTGACAACGGCCGTATTACTTATGCGCCATTGCCGACATTTTGCACTCTATGCTAAAACTTTACGGGCTGCTGGCTGCCAGCGCTTGATCACAAATGCGCGTTGGGGCATGGGCGTCGAAGTGATACCATTACAACTGCCCCGTATGTTGTATCGAGTCGCGCCCATGGGTTGGTTCGCCTGCTGGTGTGGGCAGACGGGGTTTAAGCCCGGCGCCACAAACTATTTGACAATGGAACTGGAAACGGCCGTTCACGAAGTCATCGACTGCCCGAACTGCCATAATACACAATGGACTAAACATTGATGGTTAGCTTAGTAATCGTTTCACACAGCGCTACCCTGGCCGCCGGGGTGCGGGAACTTGCCCAACAAATGGTACAAGGGGACATTCAAATAGCCATTGCCGGCGGCGTTGATGACGCCGAGCAGCCCATTGGCACTGACCCCATGAAAGTGTTCCAGGCCATTCAGTCCGTTTATTCAGAGGCTGGCGTGGTGGTGTTGATGGATTTGGGCAGCGCCTTGTTAAGCACAGAAACGGCCGTTGAGTTTCTGAAACCGGCCCAGCAAAAGAACGTTTATCTGTGCTCGGCTCCTCTAGTAGAAGGCACAATGGCCGCCGCCGTACAGGCTTCTGTGGGCGGCACACCAGCACAGGTGATGGCCGAGGCGCAGGGCTCTTTGCGCAGCAAGATGCAGCAACTTGCCCCGCAGCTGGGCGGCGCCCACTTTGAACAGGAAACAGACCTGAGCAGCGGCGAAACGTTGACCCTCATTATACCCAATAAGTTGGGCCTACACGCCAGACCCGCGGCGCGGTTTGTGGGTACGGCCAACCAGTTTGAGGCGCAGATGCAAATCAAATTAGGTGAAAAAACAGCCAACGCCAAAAGCATCAATCAGGTCGCCACCCTGGGCGCCCACCAGGGGGACAATATTACCATTACGGCCTTGGGCAGCGACGCCAAACAGGCATTGGCCGCTATTCAAGCGTTGGCAAATGAAAATTTTGGTGACATAGACGGTGAAGAGGACGAGGTAATGGGGGGAGAAACGGCCGTTTCTCCAGCCGCCGGTGATTGGACAGGCATCCCTGCTTCCCCTGGCGTCGCCATTGGCCCCGTTTGCCAATATCGCCCCCGTTTGCCGGTAGTAGAGACCCGGCACATTAAAAATAAAGCAGGGGAATGGCAGCGGTTGGAAGCGGCCGTTCAGCAAGCCATCAGTGAATTACAAACACTCCACACCCAAGCCGTGCGTCAGATCGGCGCACAAGAAGCAGCCATTTTTGAAGCGCACCAACTGTTCCTGAAAGACCCTTCCTGGTTAGACGCCGCCAAAGAGAGTATCTACCAGAAAAGCATCAATGCAGAAGCGGCCTGGGACAGCGTCATCCAGGAGGCCGCCACCCAATTCCGCAGTTTAAAAGATACCTACATGCAAGCCCGCGCCGCCGACATTTTAGATGTAGGCCAACGAGTATTGGGCCATTTGATGCAGGTAGAAGCGCCGGTATTGGATTTAAAGCAGCCCTCTATCCTCATCGCCAGAGACTTAACGCCTTCTGACACGGTCCGCCTGGATCCGGCCAAAGTGTTGGCGATTTGCACCGAATTAGGCGGCGCCACCGCCCATTCTGCTATTTTGGCGCGGGCGATGGGCATCCCGGCCGTGGTGGGCATGGGTACGCAGTTAGAGACGCTCACCAATGGACAAAATATTGGCGTAGACGGCGCCGCCGGCCGTATTTGGGTAGACCCCAGCCACGCCGATTTAGAAGAGTTAGCGCAAAAGCGCATTGATTGGCTGACAAAACAACAAAGCGCCAAGGCGAAGGCTCAGAAAACGGCCGTTACCAAAGACAAAAAACGCATCGAGGTGGCGGCCAACATTGGCGGCCCGCAGGATATGGCCCTGGCCCTGGCCTACGGGGCAGAAGGCGTGGGCCTGTTCCGCACTGAATTCCTATTTTTAGGCCGGGAAACCGCCCCTACAGAAGCAGAGCAATTTGACGCCTACCGCCTAGCCGCCGAACGCTCAGGCAGCAAACCCATCATCATTCGCACCCTGGATGTGGGCGGAGACAAACCCCTGCCCTACCTGGAGCAGAGCTATGAAGAAAACCCGTTCCTGGGCTGGCGCGGCATTCGTTTTTGCCTGGATCATCCTGAAATTTTCATGCCCCAAATCAGAGCCATCTTACGAGCCGGGCACGAACACAATGTAAAAATGATGTTCCCCATGATTGGCGTTCTTTCAGAATTGACGGCAGCAAAAGCGTTGGTAAAAAAGGCCATGCAGGAATTAAAGAAAGAAAAACTGCCTTACGACAAAAAAATGGAAATAGGCATCATGATAGAAGTGCCCTCGGCCGTCGTTATCGCCGATCAACTGGCAGCCGAAGCAGATTTCTTTTCCATTGGCACCAACGATCTGACCCAGTACGTCATGGCCGCCGACCGAGGCAATGCCAAAGTGGCCGCACTGGTCAACGCCTTACAGCCGGCCGTGCTGCGCCTGGTGCATCAGGTGGTAGAAACCGCCCATCAAGCTGATATCTGGGTGGGCATGTGTGGGGAGTTGGCTGGCAATCCTCTAGCCACGCCGCTGCTGGTGGGTTTGGGACTGGACGAACTGAGTATGAGCGCTCCGGCTATTCCGGCCGTGAAAGAACGCATCCGGGAACTTACCTTCACCAAAGCCAAAGAGATCGCCAACACTGCCTTGACGCTCTCTTCGCCAGAAGCAGTAGAGGAATTTTTGCAGAAGCAATAAAGTTACGAACCGTCTCCACCATCTGAGGCTTCAAGCTCATCACAGTGTAAACAGTTCAAAATCTGCCCCAACCGGCTCTGGCGGCCGGCTTCATGCGTCACCCACCATCTGGTTTCAAACGGCGGGTTATGGCGCACATGCTGCCGGTGGCCGCATTCCAAATCCGCCGCCCAATCCCCATTTTCGTCTTTGTGAAATCCGATTACTTTTCGCTCCATGGCAAAGCAAACTCCTTATGGCTGAGAGCAGATATTGAGTTAGCAAAAAAAGGGGTTTATAACAAAGAGGGATGCAATAGAGAAATAATAAATCGCGGGGATTACCGTCGCTTGAAATAGAGTGGCGGTAATCCCCGCGATACAGAAGATAAATAACCAATTAGTTCAAAACTGGCTCCGCACAAATGGGCCGGAACTTGTAACCGTAGACGATCATACCTTCTTCGCCATCGGTGCGCAGTTTGCGCGTTACCATTTCCACCGGCATACCGATATAGGTCTCATTAAAGTCCAGGTCGGTCAACTGGGCGGTGATAAGCGGACCTTCTTCCAGTTTAATTAAAGCCACCTGGTAGGGGGCATTATGTTCAAAGCCGGCCGGGGCGTCATAAATGGTGGTGTAAGAGAAAACTTCACCCAGCCCGGTAAAGGTATAAAGTTCCTGAGCGGGCGCTTCACATTCTAAACAAATATCTCGCGGCGGAAATAATTTGACGCCACAAGAGTCGCAGGTTTCCCCTACTAATTGATATCGTTGTGCTTGTAATCGCCAATGGCGTGATACTTCCATATTAAGTCCTCCAGCTATTTGCCAGGTAAGCCTGACAAAACCATCCCCACAAAATTGGGGGAATCACAAATGTATTATGCACAGCTTTTCTTTCATTCTCTGCCAATGTGCCGAAAACAGCCTGTCAAAAGCTATCAGCGAGGGCAAAAGAGCGTTTTATCAATATATTGTTCATATATTGCGCACTAGTCGATGACGCGCAAAACATGGGTAACGGCCGTTGCCCCACTGCCGCCTAGATTTTGAGCCATGCCAATTTTGGCGTTTGCCACCTGGCAGTCGCCGGCCTGACCGCGCAGTTGACGCGCCACTTCCACGATCTGGTACAGGCCGGTGGCCCCCACTGGATTGCCGCGTGCCTTTAAACCGCCAAAGGTACTGATGGGTAAACGGCCGTTTCGTCCAATTTCCTCTTCTCGCGCCAGCTGCCAACCCATGCCTTTGGCCGCAAAACCGGACGCTTCTAAAGAAAGAGCCGCCATCACTGTAAACGAATCATGCAGTTCAAAGAGATCAATATCGGCGTGCGACACGCCGGCCTGCGCCATTGCTCTTTGGGCGCTCAATTCTGCTGCCCGCAGCCACAAAATATCCTGCCGGTTAGAAAACGAGAAGAAATCCGTAGCCACAGCTGAACCGCTGATCTCCACCGGTTGCGGAACCATATCCATAGCTCGCTCCCGGCTCGTCACAATCACGGCCGCCGCGCCATCACCACCAGGCGCAATATCAAACAGGCTCACCGGATCAGCTACCAGCGGCGCGGCCGTAAAGCGCTCCGGCTTTAAGCGGTTACGGAACATCGCCAACGGGTTATCCGCGCCATTGGCGTGAGCATTGACGCTAAAGCCAGCAAAGTCCGCCAGTTCCACGCCATAAACATACATATAACGACGCATCAACAGCGCCCCCATGCCAGCCATGGTCAAGCCCTGCATCGCCTCATAATCCGTGTCCAATGCCGTGGCCAGCGCCCGAGTGACAAAGGGGCCAGTCTCATCGGTCATTTTTTCTACGCCAACGGCCAACGCCGTTTCTACCAGGCCGCTTTTTACGGCCAGCACCGCCTGGCGCAGCGCCGCGCCGCCGGAAGCGCCGGCCGCTTCCACCGTCACCGCTTCAATGCCGCGCATGCCGGCAAAGTCGGCCACCAGCGCCGCCAGATGATTTTGCTGGCTCAATTCGCCCGCCAACATATTGCCCACAAACAAGGCATTTACTTTACTGATATGGGCGTCATCCAAAGCCGCTTCAATGGCATACCATGCCAGATGACGGATAGATGTTTCCCACATCTCCTTCACTTCCGTTTGACCTATCCCGATAATTGAAACATCCATCGCTCAAGTTCCTTTCTATAATTTCAGCTTATCCCGGTAGCGGGAATAGGTGGCGTAATCAATTTCCGTGCGCCGGGCGATATATCCTTCCGTAGAAATAGCGCGTTCACGCACTTCTGGCAATTTTTCCGTGACCTGCAAGTTAAAGGCGTCAGAACCGGCCCCGGAACCATAGCTGACCATGAGAATGCGGTCGCCTGGTTCGGCTATATCGAGAATCGCCGTCAAGCCAATCATGGTAGAACCTGAATAGGTGTTACCAATACGGGGACTGAGTAAACCGGGCGCAATTTGGTCCATAGAAAATCCAAGCGCTTTGGCCGCTCGTTCCGGAAACTTGGCATTAGGTTGGTGGAAAACTGCCCATTGATAATCAGAAGCTGAGCGGCCAATGGCTTCCATGAGCGCTTCAGCAGCGCCCATCACATGTTTGAAATAGGCTGGCTCTCCGGTAAAGCGGTCGCCATGCGACGGATAGTCGGCATGGGCACGCCGCCAAAAATCGGGCGTATCGGTGACGAAGGAGTAGGAGCCTTCAATCAGCGCCAGCGCTTCAGCCGCCGGTCCAATGAGAACGGCCGCGCCGCCAGCCGCCGCCGTATACTCCAGAGCATCCCCCGGCCGACCCTGCGCCGTGTCCATGCCAATGCTCAAGGCGTAACGGGCCATGCCAGACCCCACAAAGGCAATGGCGGCCTGCATGGCCTCCGTGCCCGCTTTACAGGCAAATTCCCAGTCGGCGGCCTGCGTATTGGGCACGGCGCCAATGGCCTCGGCCACGATGGTACTGGTGGGCTTGACGGCGTAGGGGTGACTTTCGCTGCCCACCCACACGGCGCGAATTTCTTGAGGATTTATTTGGGCACGGAGCATGGTGTTTCGCGCCGCTTCAATCGACATGGTAGCCACATCTTCGTCCAGACCGTTTACAGCTTTTTCTTTGACAGGCGAACCGCCCGTGCCCCCCGTCCACATGCGCGAAATTTCCTCGCCTTTTATGCGGTAACGAGGCACATACGCCCCATAACCCACAATGCCCACCGGCCGGTCTGGTTTCATTAAGCCATCTGCTGGTTTATATTCGTTCATCTTTCCTCTTTTCGGCGTTTCAGTGGTCAGGTGTTTTAATGGACAGTGGTCAGGTCACTGTCCACTGTTCACTGTCCACTGTCCACTGCCTACTATTTACCGTTCATCTTCGCCACAATTTCCTGGGCGTAAACGACGTTGATTTTCTTTTCTGCGATCATTTGTTGGGTGATGGCCGGGACTTGTTCCGGGGTAGCGCCGGCGGCCGTAGCCACCTGGCGGGCGTGTAAGCGCATGTGGCCATGCTGAATGCCGACCGTTGCCAACGCTTTAAGGGCTGCCAAATTTTGAGCCAGACCGACACAGGCTAACAGTTGCGCTAATTCCTGGGCGGAGCCAACGTTTAATATTTTCATGGCAACTTGGGCGGTGGGATGCACTTTGGTGGCCCCGCCAACTGTACCAATGGCCATGGGCAAGGTAATTTCACCGTACAAATCCCCGTTTTCGTTGACATGCCAATCGGTGAGGGCGGTATAACGGCCGTTTCTTGCCGCATAAGCATGTGCCCCCGCCTCAATAGCTCGCCAATCATTGCCTGTCGCCACTACCACCGCGTCAATGCCGTTCATAATGCCCTTATTATGCGTGGCCGCCCGGTAGGGATCCACTACGGCAAAGGCGTTCGCCTCAGCAATGCGCTGCGCCGCTTCATCGCCATCAATGCCATGCTTGGCCAAGGCCACCGCCGGGATGACGCCGCTGGCCGTTGCCGTGCGCTGATCAGCCAGATTGGAGAGGATGCGCAGCAAGGTGCGCCCGCCGGTCAGTTCGGCCACGCGGGGAGCCATAAGTTCCACGGCCGTGTTAACCGAATTGGCGCCCATAGCGTCACGGGTGTCATAGAGCAGGTGGACGATGAGCATGGGGCCAACCGGCGAGTCGGCAAAGGGGCGCAGGTGAATATCTCGTGCGCCGCCACCCAAACGAATCATCAAGGCGTCGCTGCTGTTCGCCAGGGCCATTAATTCATCTTTATGCGCTTCCAGGGCGGCTATCGCCCCATCCATATCTTCTATATCCAGCACTTGAATCTGGCCGATCATGACGGGATCGCTGGCGCTGGCGGTAAAACCACCGCCGGCCCGGATCAATTTGGCGGCGTGGCTGATAGCGGCCACCACACTGGGTTCTTCGACGGCCATGGGGATGAGGTAGTCACGGCCGTTTATTTGAAAATTGGCGGCAATACCCAGGGGCAGGGCATAGGTTCCCACCACATTTTCGATCATGAGATCAGCCTGCTGTGTCTGCAAGCCTTGCCCGGCTAAAATAGCGGCTTCCTTTGAGGAGAGGTTGGCCCAGTCAGCCACAATATTGACCCGTTCCGGTACTGATTTTTTGTAAAATTCTGGTAGTCTGGATGATTTGTTTGTCACATCTTTCTCCTTTCATACAACTCCCGCAGCAAACAATCTGCGGGAGCCAATTTGTATCAACAGCTATTAGAAACAAGTTCAACCTTAGTTGGATATGCTTTTATAACGATGGTTTGCTGCCAAAAGCTATCACAACCAAATTTGAGAGAGAGAATGAGATGAAGCAAACAACTGCCCCACGTTCTTGACCCACTATCTATCCTCGGGTAGCATTCTAACTATGAAAAGTTCTTCACACGCTGCCCTTATTCTTGTACTGATTATGCTGCTGCTGGTGCTGGGCGCCCTGTTCTGGTTCCTGTTTCGTGACTATGACACCGCCAGGCAGCAAGCGGCGCTGGCTGCATCTCGCGCTACCCGAGTGACGGCGCTGGAGAAGGAGGCGGGGCGAATCCAGGATGAAGCCAATCAGATTAGCGCCACCCGGGCGACACTGTTAAGCGAAATGGCAACGGCCGTTTTTAACCAGGATTTACTGGCGCAAGAGGCCGTCGCGGACCAACAAACGATTCAGCTTTTAGAAACCAGGGTGGCTACGCAAACGGCCGTTATCGACCAAAATCTCATCACGCTGGCCGAAAGTGTGCCCCTTGTGCAAATATTAAAACCGGCAGAAGCCGAAGTGGTGTTCCTGGCTGACGGCACAGACCTGGTTGTTTCCGCCATTGATGTCACTGGCTTAACCAGCGTCAGCCTGGTATTTAGCGGCAATCCCCCCCTGGAAATCCCGGCAAATGGCGAGACCAGCATCCTCATTGAGGAATCGTGGCCGCTATCTGAAGCGGGCAGCTATACCGCTGTGGTCACAGCCATCAACAGCCACAACATCTCCAGCCAGGCAATCAGCGTCACCATTACGGTGACAGATGTTCGCAGCCAACAACAGATCGCCGACGAAGTGGCCAGGATCATCGGGCCGCCGCAGCCGGAAACGGCCGTTACTGCCAATGCAGCCCAGGCCGCCCCCCTCAATGAAACAGAGGCCATCACCCCGCTTATTTTACAAGCCTTCAACTTTCAAACGGACAGCCCGCCAGACACAGCCTGGGGAATGTATTGCGATCCGGGGGTCATACAGCCATCTTCTTTCCTGACGGCGACAGAAATGATTGAATCACCCGCCCAAGAATTGGCCGCCGTGCAAACGCTCACCCGCCAATGGCAAGAATCCCGCTTTCAACTCAGCCAGCGTCTGGCCAACGCCCCCCACGACGACGCCCGCGCCGCCTTATGCGCCCTGGCCGCCGGCCACGAAAGTTGGGCGCTGACGGAATACATCCGCCGGGCGCCGGCCGAGCGACAGCCGCTCCTCAGCGAAACCTTGACGCCGGCAGACAGTCTGGTTAGGGATGACGCTTTGAACAGTCAACTCAATTTGGGCGCTGCTTTTGGCCCGGCTTTTGTGACGTTTTTGGCGGAAACAGATGGGCCAACGGCCGTTTTAAACGCCTGGGAAAACCCTCCCCAAACCACCGCCCACATCCTCCACCCGGAACAGTACCAGGCTGGCGTAGTAATGCCAGTGATAACGCTGCCAGATCTCACAGAGGCTCTGGGCGACGACTGGACGTTGGTAGAAGAAAATGTGTTGGGTGAATTTATGCTGAGGCAATATTTACAAAATGGGGGCGCGGGTGAAGGGGTAGAAACGGCCGTTACCGGTTGGCGCGGAGATCGCTATGCCATTTACCAACAAACAGAAGGCGGCCCACCCCTGCTCGTTTTTACGATCAACTGGCTCACAGACCAGGATACTTTAGAATTTGCAGCGGCTTATGAGGTATGGCTAAACGGCCGTTTCTCCAACGCCGTCATCCTGGAAGACAGCCCGCTAAATACCACCTGCTGGGCCACCCCCACCGGCGAAACCTTCTGCCTGTTGACTAACGAAGCCACAACCACCCTCATAAACGCCCCCACCACCGCTCTCGCCTTAATTGCAGTGAACAGTTTACAGTGAACTGACTACCGCTTTGCCGTCCGCTGCCAAATAAC
>CAZXVH010000018.1:0-14437 GCA_964643965.1 uncultured Ardenticatenaceae bacterium | reverse complement strand
CAGTGAACAGTTTACAGTGAACTGACTACCGCTTTGCCGTCCGCTGCCAAATAACATTCGCCATGCGATTCATCATCGTAGGCATCGGTGACTTCGCCGAAGTCAGCGCCAACGGTACACCTTGAGACAAAGCTCTGGCCTGGTTGGGATCAAAATTCACCTTTGACGCGACGCGGGCGCTCAAGCCCCGCTCCACCGTTTCTTGCGGAATCTGCGCTTCTGGCTGCACCTGGTTGAGGATATAGCTTTTTTGTTTAAACGTAAAATTGGATTTTTCCAGGAGACGGTTGAGTTGAACGGCCGTTTGTACCGATACCACATCCGGCGTCAATACATGCAAGGCAATATCCGCCATTTCCAGCATCACCCGAAACGTTGGTCCAAACATCCGGGGTACGTCTATCAACACAAAAGTTGAATGTTCACGCAGCAGGTCAAGCAGATGACCCACAATATCTGGAGAAGGTTCCGTAGCCATCTGAGGGATAGAAGGAGCCGCCAACACACGCAATCCAGAAGGATGCAACATCAGCGTTTCCTTTAATGTCGGCCACGCTAAATCTAACTCCGGTTGAAAATCAGCCCAGGAATGCCGCGGCTGCAAGCGCAAATGCAAACTTACCTGGCTGCCTGAAGGCGAGCCATCAAACAAACACACCTCCTGCTGAGAAACCCGCCGCAAAGCGCTGGCTAAATTAACCGACAACGTCGTTTGCCCCACACCACCCCGTAAACCAAATAAAGCAATAACCACCCCTTGATCCGGCGTTATTTTTCGATCCCGGCGCGTCAATAAATTATCGACACGCTCAATCAACTCCTGCGATGTAACCGGTTTGCTTAAATAATCATCGGCGCCGCTCTTCAATGCCGTATCCCTATCCACTTCTTGGGAGCGGGCTGTTAAGATGAGGATGGGCAAATCCTCTAATCCCTTGTGGCTGCGAATATCTCGGGTTATGTCATGCCCACTCAAGCCGGGCATCATCACATCCAGCACCAACAAATCTGGTTTGTCATTTTTAACTTGCTCCAACCCTTCGACGGGGTTGCTGATCAACTGCGTCATGTGCCCACCCCGCTCCAGCATTAAACCCACCATCTTGAGCAGCTGTTCATCGTCGTCGATTACGTAGATTCTTGCCACGCTTGAATCTCCTTCTAAAGGGGGAACGCGGACAGCTTATCCACCTTGTTACGAATTAAAACTTACGGTTCAACCGCCCAAACAAAAAATGCCAATGCGCTCTTTTTGTACCAGGATTAAATCACCGCTATAAGAGATATTGGGATAAAGTGAAGCAAGCGACTTGGCCGAAAAAATTAAAAGAAAACGGCCCACAGACTGTACCAGTATCTCCAGCGGGGCAACCTTGCCGTCATGCATGATTTCCCCAGAGATTTCAAAGGATGGCACCGTCAAAAAAGCGGGCACAGAACGACCTTTTGTATAAATGGAACGGCCGTGCTGCGTACCGACCGGAATACCTTCCCGTCTATCTTGTAGCACAATAAAGTTGATATTGTCCTTACGAAACGCCGCCACCTTGTAATGAGCGACAATTTCGCCTGGCTGGTGAATCCGAGAGACATACGCATCCTGCAACTCTAAAAAACTGGAATTAGGATTCGCCAATTCAGCATGAATGCCACCCGTCCCCACCAGAACACGGCCCGTCACGCGATAAGCATCGGTAAACATATCCGTATTGATGATTTGATTTCGGCCAAAATGTGTGGCGCCCATGTCAATTTCCTTTAGTGATCCACGTCCTTTTAGAGTGGTTCACTCTCTAAGATTAAACCAATCATGCCAGGCTAAAATGGTTACTCCATTTCCTGACCCAAACGTCTCACTCTATGAATGATTTGCCATTCTTCCATATTCCAGGCGCGGCCTGGTTCCTGATGTTGGCGGACAAATGCCTGATCAACCGGCATTGCCGAATAGTCACCTTCATCTATCAATTTAGTTAAGAGTAACTGGAAAAAGGTCTGCAAAATATCAACTCTTTGCTGATAGGCGGCAAAATCCAGCCCGGATGCCGTGGCCGCATTGGCCGCCTTCTCCTGGAATCCTTCAGGCAGCCAGGGTAGTTGCAATAAGACCTGCATTTCGCGGTTGCGCCAAATTTGCCAGCGACGATTGTAGGCAAACAAGGCTTTCACCAGATAGCTGTAGGCGGCATTCAGGCGATCATGGGCAACGGCCGTTCCTAATCTATCCCATACCTGCTGCGGCTCGATCCAATTGAGTTGTTGATCCAGCCAGATCAGAGAGTCATCCAATCGCTGTTGGCGCGTGTCTTCATCATAGGCTGTGCGCTGGGCAATTAGTTCCGCAATGCGCCCGGTGGGATCATACAGGATCAAGCCGCTGCTCAACTCCGCTTTTTTGCCTTCCGGCCAGGGAAAATCAGGGTCCCGCCATTTTGCCAGGTCGCACCGATCTAGATCCAGCTGAATGCCGGGAGGGGGGGGTTCTGCAAAAATGCTGTGAAAGGAATCATCCTCCGGGTTCCAGATGGCTTCGGCGGGGGCAATGTAGAGATCGTATGGCTCCAGGAAAACAACAGCGTCAATGTCAGACCCGGCCGTCATATGGCCGGTGGCCATACTGCCTATGGCCACTACCCCTTTCACTGCATCCATTGGGGAGAGAACCCGGTCAATAAATAGCTGCAACTGCTGCCGTTTTTCTGTTGTTTCGGGTGTCATACGCTTTAATACCTGAGCGTTCGACCGATCTCACGCCGACATCTCATCGAAGGTGAACCGGGCTTCGACAAGCTCAGCCCTCGAGTACGTTTAGAAGTTGAACTTCTCGGCCATTAGCTACCGCGTGTTGGCTGAAAATTAACCAGATGCTCCGCCGGCCGCTCACGAATCACAGTTTTATTGGCGTTAATACTGTTTTCCAGCTCTTGTAAAAGATGCTCCATACGAGATAAAAATACTGGCTCAAAATATAACTGGCCGCATATGTCGCAGGCTGAGGCGGGGGCGTCTGGCGAAACCAACACCT
This sequence comes from uncultured Ardenticatenaceae bacterium, assembly GCA_964643965.1. Taxonomy (GTDB): domain Bacteria; phylum Chloroflexota; class Anaerolineae; order Promineifilales; family Promineifilaceae. Next base: position 11,412 of record CAZXVH010000018.1, on the reverse strand, counting down.
GATCTGCCACCCAATAGATAAAAGGGGCCTTCGTCGGCTGGCAGCGGCCAATACGACACATTTCACAAACCACTCTCTGTTCTGTCATGCGTTTGCTTCTTCTACAATAGCGATGCCGGCGCTGGCCCCTAAGCGGGTAGCGCCGGCCGCCAACATAGCCTGGGCATCTTGATAACTGCGAATGCCGCCGGCCGCCTTCACACCCATGTCTGGCCCCACCGTTTGACGCATAAGGGCCACATCAGCCACAGTCGCGCCGCCAGGACCAAAGCCCGTCGATGTTTTCACAAACTCCACGCCGGCCGCCTGGCACAACTGGCAGGCTGTCACTTTTTCTTCATCGCTGAGTAAGGCAGCTTCAATGATCACTTTAACCAGAGCGCCGCCTTCATGGGCAGCCCCGGTCACAGCCACAATATCGTTTAAGACGGCTTCATAATTGGCCCCTTTTAAAGCGCCAATATTGATCACCATGTCTATCTCAGCGGCGCCATCGGCTACCGCCACCTGAGTTTCATACACTTTAACGGCCGTTCCATTTGCCCCCAGTGGAAAGCCCACCACCGTACACGTGGCCACGTCAGAGCCGCGCAATAGTTGGGCGCACAGCTTGACATGTACTGGATTGACACAGACAGAGGCGAAATGATAGGCTCGCGCCTCCGCGCACAACTGCACAATTTGGGCTTGAGTGGCCTCTGGTTTAAGCAGCGTATGGTCAATGGCTCGGGCCAGATCAGTCGATTTCAACGCATTTTTATGAACACGGGTCATGAGTATAGAGCCTTCATTAGTAAAGATTGGTTCAATCTTGAGGAGCGAACCAATCTCAAATCTCGGGAAATTAAACAACCTGGTTTTAGAACGCCCATCAGGACACCGGCTTGTTCAAGTCGTAATGGGGCACAGCTCCCCAGTCGGTAGGGGGCCAATAAATGAACATCGCCTTGCCTACAATATGATCTTTCGGTAAAAACGACCAGCTATGCGAATCACTGGAATTGTTCCGATTATCCCCCAAAACAAAGTATTCGCCCTCCGGCACGACCCCACTATATTGATAACGAGGGGCGTCACGAATATACGGCTCATCTAAAATGTGACCATTCACCGATACCGTATCATCCTGAATCACGATCTCGTCACCGGGCAAGCCGATAACCCGTTTGATCAAATTCAGCTCACTGGTGGGATGATGAAAGACAATCACTTCTCCGGCAGATGGTTCATCTAAATAATAACTAATATTGTTGATGATAAGATATTGACCGTCTTGCAGAGTAGGGTTCATACTGCTGCCATCAATTTTATAACGGCCGATGAGACCATTTACCAACCAAAAAATAAAAAAGGTGAGGAGTAAGGTTTCTACGATCTCCCGCATCACTACTTCACCTGGTTGCCGGTGATCTTGTTCAGAAGTGGGATAAAGGGTGGATGTGGATTGGGTACTGGATTCAGCTGCTGCCATTTTTTTCAACCTGATGCGGAGTCAAAAGATACTCCAGAGTTTAAGGATTATAATAGAGCCAAATAGCCAACGCAAACTACGCTGAGTTTTCTAACATGGGATGTTTGCATCTCGTCTTAAGCAAGGCTATAATCCCGCCGCGTTGGGTCATTAGCTCAGCTGGCAGAGCAGTGGACTTTTAATCCATTGGTCGCAGGTTCGAATCCTGCATGACCCACCAGCAAGGATGAAGGCAGAAGGATGAAGGCATACCACCTCCATTTTTCTGCTTTTCTGTTATATGCGCCAAGATCATGAAAAGAAAAATTTATTTAGAAGATATTCCTCTGGAAGAAGCCCAGGCTGTCTTTCATAAAGCGTTCGTGGAAGCTGGTTTGGCGCAGCCATTGACGACAGAAACTATACCGCTGTCGCAAGCAAACGGCCGTGTCACCGCCCAAGCAGTCTGGGCCAAACTTTCCGCCCCCCATTACCACGCCAGCGCCATGGATGGGTTTGCCCTACGCGCCAAAGACAGCGAAGGCGCGACCGAAACGCATCCCATCCAATTCTCCCTGGTAACGTCGCCCGAAGAGGCCGAGCGCGTCAGGCGACCAGCGCAGGCCGTCAATACCGGCCACCCCCTGCCCGCCTGGGCCAATACGGTGGTGATGATCGAACATACCCAATTGATAGCTGATGAAGCGGGCGACACCATCGAAATTCGCGCCGCCCTGCCCCCCTGGCATCATGTGCGGGCTATGGGCGAAGATATGGTGGCTACGGAGTTGGTGCTGCCCGCCAATCACAAAATCAGGCCGGTCGATTTGGGCGCTTTAGCCGGCTCCGGCCATGCCACAGTCGCCGTTTATCGGCGGCCCCGAGTAGCCATTATCCCTACCGGCTCTGAGTTAATGACAGCGGAAACGGCCGCTACCCAAGTCATCGCCCCCGGCCAAATTATCGAGTACAACAGCCTGGTGCTGGCGGCGCAGGCAGAGAGCTGGGGCGCACAGGCTACCCGTTGGCCCATTGTGCCGGATGAATTTGAAGCCATCAAAACGGCCGTCCTCGCCGCCGCCCCGGATCATGATCTCATCTTACTCAACGCCGGTTCTTCGGCGGGCAGCGAAGATTACAGCGCTCATGTGGTGGCGGCCGTAGGCGATCTGCTGGTACATGGCGTGGCTGTGCGCCCCGGCCACCCCGTCGTTTTGGGCATGGTGAAGGGCACACGGTCTACGCCCATCATCGGCGTCCCCGGTTATCCGGTGAGCGCCGCCCTCACCGGCGAAATCTTTGTGGAGCCGATTCTGGCTCGCTGGCAGGGACAACCCGCCTATGAAGCGCCGCAGATAACGGCCGTTCTCACCCGTAAACTCAATTCCCACACCGGCGACGATGATTATGTGCGCGTCAGCGTAGGCCAGGTAAACGACAAGATGATGGCCACCCCCATCAGCCGTGGCGCGGGCGTCATCACCTCGCTGGTGCGGGCCGATGGCATTGTGCGCATCCCCCGTTTTAGCGAAGGCATCGAGGCCGGCGCGGCCGTCGCCGTCCATCTTTACCGCACCCCGCAAGAAATTGAGAAAACCCTCGTAGCCATCGGCAGCCATGACCTGACGCTTGACCTGCTGGCCCAATTTCTGGCCGAGACGGGGCTTGGCTGGCGGTTGGCTTCGGCCAATGTGGGCAGCCTGGGCGGACTGGTCGCCTTGCGGCGCGGCGAAGCGCATTTTGGCGGCTCACACCTGCTAGACCCCGAAACTGGCGCTTACAACGTCAGTTACGTGTCGCGCTACCTGCCCGGTGAAGAGGTGGCTTTGGTGACATTGGTGGGGCGCGAACAGGGTTGGATCGTGCCGCCAGGCAATCCGCAAGGCTTAACCGATTGGCGCGATGCAGCCCGGCCAGAGCTGCAATTTGTTAACCGGCAGCGTGGCGCGGGAACCCGCGTCCTTTTAGATTATGAATTGGCGCAACATGGCCTGACGCCAGAGCAGGTGCGTGGGTATGAACGGGAAGAGTACACCCATTTAGCCATCGCCGCCGCCGTTACTTCCGGCACGGCCGACGCCGGCTTGGGCATCCGGGCTGCCGCCAGGGCGCTGTATCTCGGTTTTGTGCCCCTGGCCCACGAGCGCTATGAGCTGGTGATGCGCAAAAGCACGTATGAGAGCGCCCCCATGCAGCCCTTGCTGGCCTTGCTGCACGATGACCGGTTTAAAACGGCCGTTGCCGCCCTGCCTGGTTACGATACCACGCCAATGGGACAGGTCCAATTCATAAACCAGGCGTAAACTGTTATTTCATTTGTCAGGTTCTCGGCCTTTAATTTCATAACCTATGACACACACAGACGCTTATTTTGCCGATCTACATAACCATACCACCGCTTCCGATGGGGAATACACGCCAACCGAACTGGTTGGCGCGGCGCTCTCTCTGAGGCTGCACGCTCTCGGCGTCACCGATCATGATACGCTCAACGGCCTGGATGAAGCATTAGCCGCCGGCGAAGAAGCGGGCATTCAAGTCGTACCCGGGGTAGAAGTGTCGCTCCGTTTTAGACGCCCTTATTTTGTAGGCACATTGCATTACCTGCTTTACATCCCGTATACGCTGCTGGCTGATCCCCTTTTCCGCCGACAGGCCACTGAAATTTTCAGCCAGGGACGGGGCAGCGGTCTGGTGCAAGCGCGGGTGGACGCTATTAACGCCGAATTTGGTCCGGCCGGAAAAACGCCGCTGCTAAAACGAACTTTGTCCGCCGCCGAAATAGAAGCGCTGGCCCCCAACGTCACCCGTCGCCATTTTGCCCTGGCCCTCAAAGAGAATCATGGCCTTGACAAGAAGCAGGTGAATTTGCTCATCGGCAACGACAGTGCGGCTTACGTGCCCTCTGGCATAGACCCTGCCCAACTGACGCCGCTGCTGCACAGGTATCCGCAGTTGGTGCGCGTATTTGCCCATCCAGCGGCCGGCTCTTATCCCGGCAAAAGCCTCTATAACGAAGTGCTGCCCCCCCTTGACATTGTGGCAAAGCTGATGCCGGAATTCCTGGACGAGACGAGGCTGGGGCTGGACGGGCTGGAAGTTCACTATCCGGGCCATGCGCCAGAACACCAACAACTGCTGGCCGCCTGGGCAGACAAATATGGGTTAATACAAACGGGTGGGTCGGACTGCCATGATAGGGTAGAACGGCCGTTAGGCGTGGCTGGCGTCTCTGAAAACGAATTCAACATCTTGATGAAACGGCTGACAAACGAATAATCAGCTGGGTTTGCAAATTTTTTAGAAATAAATTAAAGTGTTTTCATTAAGGTCCCTCCAATGAGACCCGTCAAGAGAGGGCCATGGCAAATAAAATAAGTCATCACATAGACAATTGAGAGGGACGATGGCAGCGACCCACAAGAAAACAAAATACGATGAAATTTGCAAAACCTATCGTCAATCACGCAAAGCCTTCCGTGAATATCAGGAAGATTGCCAAAACTTTGCCCGTGATCTGGTTGACGGTATGGTTGAATACTTCGAGTGGCCCCACAGCCAGGAAATTACCTACATCCCCTTAGGCGAAGAGATCGACCCGACCAACCGCTTTTATGCCATATCCGCCGCTATGCAAATGGATGATGATTCATTCTGGCACTTTGGTCTGGAGTTGGCTGTGGAAGAACCGGGCGGCGCTTACCCGCTGCCCTTTGTCATGAGTTTTTTCATCAAGAAAGTAGGCGCGCTTTTCATCGTAAAATTAGGTCCCCAGGGTAAAGAGATAAAAATCCACGAAGATCGTCGGCGGGAATTAGATCCATTTTATGATGCCGTGTTTGTGCAAATTATGAGTTTTTTCACCCACAAATATCAAGATGCTGTGACTAAAGGTTTGTCTGAGCCGGATTTCATCATGCTGTCGCCTAAAACCACCCTTTGATCAATTGGTTCACTCGCTAAGATCGAACCAATTTGGCGGAGGCGTTAAAAATTTTAGACTCATTGGTACATATTCATGCCCGTAAAAATAAGCAGTTTGGGCAACCCTCACATCAAGCAAGTTGTCAAACTCAATAACCGCCGTTATCGGGACGGCCGGAAAAAAACTATCGTGGAAGGGGTGCGTGAAGTATATCGCGCCCTTCACGCTGGCATTCAACCGTTGGAGGCTTACATCTGCCCCCCTTTACTCACAGACCCTTTCGCGCAAGAAACTGCCAGAATGCTTCTGGATGATGAAGCAAATAAGCGTTGCCAAATTTTTGAAGTCACTCCCTCTGTTTTTGAAAAAATAGCTTATCGGGGTGGTAGCGGCGGCTTGCTGCTCGTGATCGCCTACCCTTCACAGGAATTAGAGGATCTGGTCTTGGGTGATGCGCCATTCCTGGCTATTATTGAAGAGGTGGAAAAACCAGGTAATTTGGGTGGTATTTTGCGCACGGCCAATGCGGCCGGCGTGGATGGGGTGGTGGTTTGCCACAGGGCAGCGGCTGAAGGCAGCACGGATATTTTCAACCCGAACGTGGTCCGCGCCAGTTTAGGCGCTTTATTTTCAACGCCTACATTTTCGGTGGAAAACGGCCGTTTACGAGACTGGCTTGAACAAAAAAATATCCAGATCATCGCCGCCACCCCAGCCAGTGACGTCGTTTACACAGGCGTCGATATGAGAGGGGGAACGGCCGTTGTCTTGGGCAGTGAAGCCACCGGGTTAAGCCCCTTTTGGGTAAACGCCGCCCACAAACAAGTCACCATCCCCATGACCGGCGTCGTAGATAGTTTAAATTTATCAGTGGCCACCGCCTTGCTTTTATATGAAGTGGTGCGGCAGAGAAGCATGACAACAGCTATTCCTTAACCATTCAGACCTGACAGATTCCACCAGAGTCTACGCATACTCCCAAAAACCTGTCAGGTTTTGAGGGAGTATCTTTTCAGGATATCAATGCGCATCGCCCTAATCTCAGACATACATGGCAACAACGTTTCATTAGAAGCTGCCCTCGCCGACATCAAACGGCAAAACGTAGACCAGATTGTCTGTTTGGGAGATATTGCTACCTTGGGGCCTGAGCCAACGGCCGTTATGGATCGCATCCAGGGTTTAGGCTGCGAATGCATTATGGGCAATCACGACCTATTCCTGCTAGACCCTTCCGTGCTGCATGAATACATGGATGCTTCCTGGTTTGCCGACTCCATCTCCTGGTGCGCCCAGCAGCTTCGCCCCCAGGATTTCGACTTCATCCGTTCCTTTAAACCTATGTTAACCGTGCCCCTCTCCGCCCACCATAATCTCATCTGCTTTCATGGCTCGCCCCGCTCAAACACCGACATCATCCTCGCCATGACCCCACCTACCACCGTCGATGAACTCTTGGGGGGCAACAAAGCCACCGTCATGGCCGGCGGGCACACCCATATGCAAATGATGCGCCAGCACAAAGGCATCATGCTCATCAATGCCGGCAGCGTGGGTATGCCTTTCGAGCAAGCCCTCTTCGTCCACTCCCCTCGCTACTTGCCCTGGGCTGAATATGCCATCGTCTCCTGCGAAAACCACGTGGCCAGCGTAGACCTGCGCCGTGTACCCGTGCCAGTTCATAAACTGATCACCGCCGCCGAAAACAGCGGCTTTCCAGACGCCCATGAGTGGATGAAAAACTGGATACTGCCCGATGATTTACTTTAAGTATCAGTTGCGAGATTATCCAGTTTGGCGATAATTGAGTAACTACTGCCTCGCAGTTATTAACATTTCCACTTTCCCACAGGGGGGCCATCCTCCCACCAAAACTTAACATCAGGAGAAATAACATGTCTAAACAAAGCATAAAAGTGGCAGTCACCGGGGCTGCCGGTCAAATTGGTTATTCTTTATTACCACGACTGGTTTCAGGCGAAGTGTTTGGGCCAGATACCAAAGTCTCCCTTCATCTTTTAGAAATCACCCCTGCTTTAGGCGCTCTGGAGGGCGTCGTGATGGAATTAGACGACTGCGCCTTCCCCTTATTAGAGAACATCGTTGTCACCGACAACGCCGAAACAGCGTTTGCGGGCGTAAATTGGGCCTTGTTAGTTGGCTCTAAACCACGCGGCAAAGGCATGGAACGCGGCGACCTGATCCGGGAAAACGGGCCTATCTTTGTCGGTCAGGGCAATGCCTTGCAAAAAGGCGCGTCTGATATTCGCGTCTTAGTGGTAGGCAACCCCGCCAATACCAACTGCCTCATCGCCATGAATAACGCCAAAGATATTCCGGCAGCCCGTTTTAGCGCTCTGACTCGCCTGGATCAAAATCGAGCCTATGCTCAACTGGCCCAAAAAGCAGGCGTCACCGTAAATGATGTCAGCAATGTCACCATTTGGGGCAACCACAGCGCCACCCAATACCCAGACGCAGAAAACGCCAAAATTAACGGCAAACCAGCCCTGGAAGTGATTACGCATCACGCATGGATACGCGGCGAGTTTATTACCACCGTGCAAAAACGAGGCGCAGCCGTGATTGAGGCGCGGGGCAAATCCTCAGCGCTATCGGCCGCCAATGCCGCCCTGGATCATGTGATGAGCTTTGAGCGGAAGACGCCGGCCGGGCATTGGTTCTCGGCGGCCGTTGCCTCTGATGGCAGCTACGGCATTGATGAAGGGCTGATCTTCTCCTTCCCGGTTCAAAGCGATGGCGCTGGCGGTTGGTCAATCGTACCAGGGTTATCCTTGAGCAGCTTTGCCAAAGAAAAGATTGCCGAGACGCTGGCCGAACTACGCTCAGAAAAAGAGATTGTGCAGGATATGCTTTAAGAGGTAAGGATAATTGGAGATTAGAGAGTAGCCTAATTTCCGATTGCATCGGCGCGATCTGGCATTATAATGTTGTGACAGTGAGCATTGTGTGGAACCAGGCCTGTCAAGTTTAGCGGAGATACAGAACTATCTTTTGAGCAAACCTGACAGGTCTGACTGAATAATGACAAAACAGGAAGGAAGGGAACCCATGCGTTTAGGAAAAGATCTCACCGGCAAACCGATTATCAGCGTCACCGACGGCCGTTTAGTTGGGTATGCTAAAGATTTATACATCAATAAAGACCTTTATTGGGTCACCGGCATCTATACTGGCTCTGAAGGCTTGATCGGCCGCAAAGACAAACTCATCCAGCGTGAAAACGTGGTCGTCTTCGGCATTGACGCCATCCTGGTGAAAAACGCGGATGTGGAAACCGACAACAAAGAACTTGGCGAAGCCGATAACTGGCAGCGCCTGGAAAAGCTGCGCGGTCGCGGCGTCGATACCCCCGGCGGCACCAAAGTAGGCGTCCTGGGCGACATCATTATCGGTGAAGAAGGCGAAGTCACCGGCTTTTCCCTTTCCCGCGTCTATATTGAAGGGCCAGTCGCCAATAACGGCACCATTCCCCGGGACGCCGTCGTCGATACCGGCCAGGTTGATGGCGGCATGACCATCGACCTACAAAAAGTAGAAAATTTTCACTTAAAAAACGAAGCGGCCGATGACAAGACGGCAGAAAACGAAGATGAATAGTAACCGTTCAAACTTTTAAAGTTTTGTAACTGTACAGTTACAATCCAAATTTCGTCCAGGAGGCAGGGAGCCGCTCCCCAGCAGCCTGCACAACAGCACACAGTCAAAAAGGAGATTCGTAATCATGAGCGTAAATGGTGGTATTAGCTTTGCCTTGACCGCAGAACAGCGAGAAATTCAGTTATTGGCGCGTGATTTTGCTAAAAACGAAATCATCCCCGTGGCAGAACATTACGATAAAACCCACGAGTATCCCTGGCCCGTCATCAAAAAAGCACAGGAAATGGGCCTGACAACCATGAGCATCCCGGAAGAATACGGCGGCCTCGGTTTAAGCTTGCTCGAAGAATGCCTGGTCACCGAAGAACTGGCCTATGGTTGCTCAGGCATTAGCACGGCCATGGGCGTCAATGGGCTGGCCATTCTGCCCATTCTCATTGCTGGCACAGAAGCGCAAAAGCAGGAATATGGCGGCCGGTTGGCTGATGGACAAATGGCAGCCTACTGCCTCACCGAACCGGAAGCTGGCTCTGACGTGGCCGGTATTAAAACCAAAGCCCGTAAAGAGGGCGACCATTATATTCTGGATGGCAGCAAAACTTTTATCACTGGGGCCACCGTCGCCAATTTCTTTACCGTATTTGCTTATACCGACCCCGAAGTGCGTTACAAGGGCATGAGCTGCTTTATTGTGGAGCGGGATTGGGAAGGCGTCAGCGTGGGTAAACCCTTTGATAAGCTGGGCCAACATGCTTCCGATACGGCCGAAGTCGTCTTTGATGGCGTCAAGGTACCAGAAACCCATCTTTTAGGGCCTGAGGGAACTGGTTTTATCACCGCCATGAAGGTATTCGACCGCAGTCGGCCGGCGACGGCGGCGGGCGCTTTGGGTGTGGCGCGGCGGGCATTGGAAGAATCCATCTCTTACGCCAAAGAACGTATGTCGATGGGCAAACCGATCTGGCAGTACCAGGCCATCGGTCACAAAATCGCCGACATGGCTATGGAACTGGAAGCAGCCCGCCTGCTGGTGCATAAATCGGCCTGGGCAGTGGACTATGGCGAGCCGGACACGATGGTTTCGTCGTTCGGCAAGGCGTATGCCGCCGACGCCGCCATGAAGATCGCCACGGACGCCGTGCAGGTATTTGGTGGGTATGGTTATATGGGCGAGTATCCGGTGGAGAAGCTGATGCGTGACGCCAAGATTTTCCAGATTTATGAAGGAACCAGCCAGATTCAGCGGAATATTGTGGTGCGTGAACTGTTCCGCAAGTAAGCGCTATCGGCGATTTCCACATTTTTAGGGAGATACACCTGTTAGAAAGAGGGCAGTGGCATTTTGATGATGCCGCTGCCTTTTTGATTGTTGTTATGTTTTTAGTTGGCGAGTAACGGCCGTTATCACCTGAGCGGCCGTCGATTCAATCGGTTTATTAGAGACATCAATCACCTTAAACCGTCCCTGGCGATAAATCTGGCGGGCTTCTTCCAGTTCTTCAACTAATTTGGTGATGTCATTGTAATCAGACTGCTTCCCCACCCCCAAACTACCCTGCCGGTGCTGGCGAAACATGAGGAGTTCCCCTTCCTCAATCGTCAGGCCGATCACCCGCCTCCGATCCAGGGCAAACAGTTCCGGGCGCGGCGGCACACCCGGCACCAAAGGCACATTTGCCACCCGCCACCCCAAAACGGACAGGTAAATTGCTAACGGCGTTTTTCCCAAACGAGAAGGGCCGGTCAGCACAATTTCCGCCTGGGGCCACCCCTGATAATTCTTGCCATCATCATGGTCTAGCGTGTATTCAATAGCGTCTATGCGGTCAAAATATTCCTGGTTGTTGTAGCGGTAGAGACCCGGTTTTCCGGCCGGTTTCTGCCCCAACTCTCGCATTAAGAACTCCATGAGTTGGCCGAACAGATCAATAGCTAACACCTCGTTTTCCCTGGCGCGCTGGTTCATAAACAGGCGCAAGTCATTATCGACCAATGTATGCAAGATAACGCCATTTGTCTCCCCCGCTTCTTTCACAATATCGATGATTTGCTGCGGTTTAAGCACATGGGTCTTCTTCAACACCGGTATGCGAGCGCCCTGAAATTGGGGCAGTACGGTGCGCACCACCTGCTCCGCCAACGCGCCGATATTACCAGACACCAGGTAAATCGGGGGAGAAGAGATTTCATCTTCTACAATCTGTGAATCATCCAGGTGTATTTGTCGGGGATTTAAGTCCATGACTCCCATGATAGCAAAAAAGCCCGTTCTATGACAGAACGAGCTTTTTGTGATGATGCCCCGTACGAGACTCGAACTCGTGTTTCGGCCTTGAGAGGGCCGCGTCCTGGGCCGCTAGACGAACAGGGCTAAGAGCAAGAGGGATTCTAGCAAACGGCCGTTCCTCTGTCAACC
>CAZXVH010000017.1:43083-62287 GCA_964643965.1 uncultured Ardenticatenaceae bacterium | reverse complement strand
TTTAGGGGACTTTTTAACCCGATGTTTTGGGGACTTATACACCCGATGTTGACATGGTGCGAGGGGGTTTGGGGGGAACGGCCGATATTGGCTGGATGTTGTGGCGTGGGGTGGTTGGGGAGAACGGCCGTTGTCGGCTGGATTTTGTGGTGCGGGGTGGTTGGGGGGAACGGCCGTTGTGGGTTGGTTGCTGTGGCGCGGGGTGATTGGGGAGAACGGCCGTTGTGGGCTGGTTTTGTGGCGTGAGGTGGTTGGGGGGAACGGCCGTTTGTCGGCGGGTTGTTGTAACGCAAGGTGATGGGGGAGAACGGCCGTTGTGATGACAACGAATTTGAGAAATTAACGAATTGAGAACGGCCGTTGTTGGCTGGTTTTTTTGGTGCGAGGTGGTTGGGGTGGAACGGCCGTTGTTGGCTCATATATCATCATGGTTCATAAACATTAGATTCTGTGATTCTTCTGGTATAATGTACGCAACAAAATTGATACTATCGGTCATTGGCATGAATTTACCCAACCGTGAAAAGGCACATATACCTTCTGCAAAATTGTATGACTATCTCTTGTCGTCTTCTCATTCTGTTGGTAAAAGTAAAGCAAAATTTTTTCGCGGATTTGGTTTTAATGAAGACAACGCCACATTGCTTGAAACAAGACTGCTGTCTATTGCCCATATGGAAGACGTGGTTAAGTTGGTGACATCTCCCTTTGGCACAAAATATACAATTGATGGCGTTTTGATGACACCAATGGATATGACAGTGAATGTACGTACTGTTTGGATTATAGAGATGGATGAAGATGAACCAAGATTTGTCACAGCGCATCCACTTCCCAAATAATAAGTTGAGGTGATTCCATGATAAAAGAACTAGACACGATTGTTTTGTCTCATGATGTAGAAGCTTATGGCTTAAAACAAGGTGATATAGGCGCCGTTGTTCATGTTTATAAAGATGGGGCTGCCTATGAAGTGGAATTTGTGACGGGTGAAGGAGAGACCGTGGCTGTATTGACATTGGTCGCACAAGATATTCGCCCTATGAACGAGTATGAAATTTTACACGTTCGAGAACTTGTTGCCTTATAAATTTTTGGGGGAGAACGGCCGTTATCAGTTGGTTGTTGTGGCGCGAGAGGGTTGGGGAGAACGGCCGTTGTTGGGTGGGTTTTGTGGCGTGAGGTGGTTGGGGAGAACGGCCGTTGTCGGCAGGCTTTTGTGGCGTGGGGTGGTTGGGGGGAACGGTCAGAAAATCGTCATTCCAAAATCATTTATCGTCAATCCAGCACAGACGGAATATCTGTCTGGTTGAAATCAGTTCCCTTGAACAACAAGGGCTTGTCGGTGGTTTTGGCTAAGGCATAGGCAAAGCAGTCGCCAAAGTTTAGGGCGGCTGGATGCCGTCCTTTGCCAAATGAACGATAGGCTAAACGGGCGGCGGCGACTTGCTCGGCTGTGACGGGTTCGATTTGAATGTGGGCGGCTTGGATGAGTTCATCCAACTTTTCGCCGCCTGCTGATCCATAGCGTGATTCGACGACAACGGCCGTTTCTAAAAAAGAGGCAGCGGATAACAGGCGAATCGTAGCAGTAGCAATCGCAGTTGCAAATGTTTCGGCTTCTGGTTCGGCACTCAAGATGGCGATGAGGGCAGAGGTGTCGATCACCATCAGGAAGGTACTCCATACGCATCATACCCGATTATTTCGTCAGCGTGACGATTATCGACGACGGTTAGCGCGGCGCATTCCTGACCAATTCGCAGTAATGTTTCGGCTCGCACCACATCTGGCCGATTTTGGCGACTTCTTTCACGTTCTAATCGTTCTCGGAGTGCGTTGACAACAGCTTGGGAGATTGTCTCTCCAGTTGTACGTGCTAATTCTCGTGCTAAATTGTCAGCTTCGGTATTTTTGAGTTCCAAGGTCATATGCCGTCTCCTTATAAATTGATGCAAACGCTAGTATAAAGGATATTTTAGCAGGATTCCATCAGTTGTTCTTCGATTTTTAGCAATCACCCCAATTTACGCGCCCATATCATCTGGAGAACGGCCGTTGTCGGTTGGCTGGTTTTTGTGGCGTGGGGTGCTTGGGGAGAACGGCCGTTGTCGGCTGGGTTTTGTGGTGCGGGGTGGTTGGGGGGAACGGCCGTTGGCCTTTTCGCTCAAAAACAAAAACGACCCTCTCGAAGACGGCCGTTTTCGTTCACACGTTTACACCCAGATAGAACTTCTCAAGAATCAGTTTCCGGCCGTTCTTGTTCTCGCTTTATATCATTGATGAGTTCATCCATCGTAAGATGACCAAATAATTCTTCTCTTTCTTCCATATAATCTCCATAACCAACCGTAAATTGATTTAAGAAACGGGTCGCATTCACCGTCCCTAATCCCTGAAAAAGTATATCTAACGCTTCTTTGGTTATGTCTACCAATGGTTTTGTTTCAACCTCAATTATCATTTTCTAACTCCTGAATTAATTCAAGCGGACTGACCGCTTTCGACTTCAAGCTGGCGATATGCTTTGCTTTCTTCAAAAATCTGTCATCGCAAGTGCAAAAATAATCTGCTTCAGCTTTTTCTGCCGAAGCCAAATGTAACGCATCCAATGGTTTTATGCCTGCTTTTTCAAATAATTTTGCCTGCTGTTCAATTGTTTTATCCAGATTTATAAATTTGTTTGCATTCGATAGCACATCCAAACCAAATTTGCGGCGTATGATTTTGGGGTTTCGTTTCACCTCATAAAGCAAAATATCTGATGATATCAACTCGATTTTGCCCGTGTTACACAAGCCGATGATCCCCAATATAGCATCAGCTTCGAGGACAATTCGTATCTGCGTTTTATTGTCCAATGGCCGCTGAAGGCTGCATGTATCCAGATATATTTTCATGTTGAAAGTATAGCATACGCCTGATTTTTTCTACAACGGCCGTTTACCGTCCGTTTTCCATATATGAGTTTGATAGGAGAACGGCCGTTGTTTGCTGGGTTTTGGGGCGCGAGATGATTGGGGGGAACGGCCGTTGTCGGTTGGCTGGTTTTTGTAGCGTGGGGTGATGGGGGAGAACGGCCGTTGTCGGGTGGTTTTTGTGGTGAGGGATGGTTGGGAGAACGGCCGTTGTGGGTTGGTTTTTGTAGCGTGGGGTGATGGGGAGAACGGCCGTTTGGCAAGCGGGGCGTGGCTCGGCGAGGACGCCGATCACAGCGTCCAGCTGAGAGGATGCTGCTCAGAGCGCCCTCTTTTTATTTGATAACAAGACGGTAATGCGTCCCTGGTCCTTTGCCATGCCGTTCAATCAAACCCAGTTCTATCAATTTATTAAAGTCGATGGTACGCGTGGCTTTGGCTCTTGTTGTCAGTTGGGCATAATCGCGGTCGGTGATGAAGCCATATTCATTGATATAGTCTAGGATTTGCTGGTGATGGGGCTTTAGTTGGGTAGCGGGCGACAGTTGCCACTGTATCAACTGCTTTTGTATGCGTAATAATTCATCTAAAATGCCCTCAGCAAAGTAAACAAGCCAGGGCGTAAAATCAAGCTGCGGTATGAGATCGTAATAATTGCCAAATAACCCGACATGCTGAAAATAGCGTGTCACATTTTGATTGTAATAGTTTTCAAAGCTAAATAAATTAAAGGTGTTGATTCCCAGTCCTGCCAGCAATATTTTGGTCGCTAAACGAGTGGTGCGGCCGTTTCCATCTATAAACGGGTGAATGATTGCCATTTGCTTATGGAAAAGCCCGGCCAGTAATAACGGATCTAACCTATCACGGTTCTTTTGTACAAATGCCAGCAGTGCGTCCATTAAGATGGGGACATCTTCATAATCTGGGGGCAGGTAAACAATCTCCTGGTCTCTAGGATCATAGACGATAACAGCTTCTTGCCGCCATGTTCCAAGTTGGTGGTCAGGCAGCAACGCCGACATCACACCTGCATGAATTTGTTGCAATAACGCGGCGGTTAATGGTTGATCGAGTTGTTGATTTAGATCATTTAATACTTGATTGTAATTCAATACTTCTTGTTCACTTTGACGGATGTGAACTGGGTGTTCTTTAATCAATCGTTTCACCTCGGTCAGAGGCAGTGGATTGCCCTCAATGCTGGTGGAGGCATAGGTGGATCTGGCTCGTGCTTCTGAGTGCATGCGCATGAACACAAGAGTTGGCACAGCGTGTTGGTTGAGTTCGTGTACCAGCAATGTGATGCGTTTGATCATTGATAGCAAAGGAGGGGAGATTGAATAGAGCGGATCAAATTGATTCATCGCCTAATTATAGGCTATTTTTAGGCGAATGTACAGCTTTTGGGGAGTTGGGCTTTGATGAAGCGAAGACGAATGTGAACGGCGGCGCGAGGCGAGGTATGGCCCGGTGACGATGTGTATTGGTGGTGGCATGGGCGCCGCCGAGTTGTTTGAGCGGATTTAGGCCACAAGCAGGATAACGAACGTGTGATTTAGAAAGAGGATGCTTTTCAGAGTGTCCTCTTTTTATTTTGGGGATGGGGGAAAATCGTAACTCGCAATATTTATATGAACAAGTTTTGTAATTCGATTAGACGTGGGTGATCCAGGTTAGAAACAAACGTTCGCCCAATATTTATAGAAAATCCTTTTTCATATTCACCTAAAGACTGTTCACCCAAGGCTACAAATTCGGTTATCAAATCATGGCGACTTACACCAGGGAAAAATGAAGGCACAGGGAGCCTAACATGAAAGTCCAGAAATCTAGTCTCTTGATAGAATGGGACATTTTCGTCAGCCGGAATTACAAGGTAAATTTCTGGATCCACACAATAATGAGAAGGATCAGAACATATCTGGAAGCAAAGATTCTTTGAATTATCGAAATTCAATCTTTCATCCACCTTTTTCTCAAACGATTGTAGGATATATTCACGCACAGGATCAAGACTGGTTTGCATAATATATCGGTAACCATATTCAAAAAATGCTAGCAAATAGGCTGATGTAAGAAATCCTGCTTGTGTTAGTAGGGTATTGGTAGGATTCCCAAAAGGGTTACCAGGTTTCCCTCTTGGTGGGTAAATAGTAATAGTAACAGGGTCTGTATCGGAAAACTGTTGAAACTTTTTTCTCTGTTCTTCATAATGTTTCCTCTGGCTTGGCTTACTATATCCAGGGAAAGCTAAACGGAAATTATTCCCCCCTTTTTCAAGAATATAAGCTTCAAGTTCAATACCTTCCCACGGATTTTTAGATTTTGTAACTCTTATTTTGCGCAATCCAAGCTCCCCTCTTTTTTGTCCTTCATGAATCTTTGCAAATGCTTGCATAATCTCATCGCCAGAGCTACCGGCACTTGAATTACATTTTTTGCACAATAAAACTTGTTGATGCTTTGCCTTTTCACTTTTTTCTCTAAAATAATTTGGCCATACATGACCAATATCAACTAAATTATTTTCAATACTTTCACGAAAAAAATGTTGGAAGCAAATCGGGCAGACAAAGATATCTTGAATTCCTGGCAATATGCTCTTTAAATCTTGCGCGTGATTATCAAACAATATATCTCTGTGCGTTGTTTTTGCCATTATAATCCTTTTACTAATTGACTGGTTAATCTGTTGGACGAAACACAGTATAGCACGAACTTTCAAGGAACAGACAAACAACTGTTGGTGGCGATAACGGATTTAGAAAGGAAGTTGGTTGACTTACCTACGGAATACTGCCCAGCCCCAACGCTTCCAGCCGTTGAGAATCATCTTCCAAGGCTATGAGCGACAGTTCGCGGAACTCTGTGTACCAATCTTCCAGCGCGTCCAGCGCGGCGTCCCGTTCTTTGGTGGCTCGCTGCGCTTCTGACTTTTCTTTTTCTTGAGCGGCATTGAGGGTGGCTGTGGCCGTTTCTCAGCGCTAGATTGAACCAATCTTTAGGCAACATGATGGGGGAATTATAGCGGAAGAAAAGGGGAAGGGAAACGGCCGTTATGATGACAACAGTGGATTTAGAAATGAAGGGATGGGGGTGTCTCGTTATTCGTTCGGTGTTGATTAATAATGAGGGAAGATGGGGATAACGGCCGTTGTTTGATGGTTGTTGTGGTGCGAGGTGGTTGGGGAGAACGGCCGTTACTACATCGTGCCGTAAGATATTTTGATTTCTAATTCGCCACCCAGCGCTTCGACCACTTTTTGCAAGAAGGAAACACGGGGAGCCACCCGGCCGCTTTCCAGCCGGGCAATGCTCGATTGATGCGTTCCTACCATGTCTGCTAATTCGGTTTGCGTCAGCCCTCTTTGGATGCGTAAACGAGCCACCTGATGTCCAGGCTCCATTGATTCCGCAATTTCACGGAATTCAGGGTCTTGTAATTGTTCGGTTTCCCACGCTTCAAAAGAGATGTTTGTCATCGTTATTTCTCCCTATCTTGCAACTGCTGATAACGTCTTTCCGCAATTTTGATTTCCTTTGGCGGCGTTTTCTGGCTTTTCTTCGTGAATGCGTGCAAGATAACAAATCGTTTGCCACGCATCGCCACATAGATTAGGCGATTGGGCATTGGCCGTAGTTCCCACAAAGGTTTGTGGCCTTTGAGCGGTCTGGCTTGCGGCATTCCCAGTCGAACACCAAATTCGCGTAAAAGCCGAAGCTGATTTCGTATTTTCACCTTTTCTTCTGCGGTGAGTGTGTTAAGGAAATTAATGACAGGACTGTTATTGTGGCTATCGGTGTAGAACTCAATCTGCCAATTTGATGAAGGCTCTTTCATACGCTGCTCACCACTCATTATAACTTTAAAGGTATATTGCACAAGGTGAAACTAATATTCCATTAAATTAAACCATACAGTTTGGTTTTCTTCCATCGGAGTTGGGGGGGGAGCGGCCATTGTAGGTTGGTGTTGTGGCGGGGGGTGCTTGGGGAGAACGGCCGTTGTCGGCTGGGTGCTGTGGTGTGCGAGGTGGTTGGGGAGAACGGCCGTTATTCGTTCAGCGTAAACCGATGAAGGTATGGCACATCGTCGAAATCTGCGTCTTGGCTTACAAGATTAAAACAGTTGCATTTATGCATAGCAGCCAGATGCAGGGCATCTCGCGGTCGTAGATGATGCTGTTGCATCAGTTGATTCATTTGTGTGATGTCAGTCGTTGTCACATCGAGCAGGGTTAAATTGGGAAAGGTTTGTAATCCTTGAAGTTGCGCCGCGATTTTTGGGGAATAGGTCTCAATTAGCTGCACTTCATTCTGACGCAATTGATCAAGCGGATTCCCAGGATAATTATCACGAATAGCCGCCAGTAAAAGCCGGTAAGCTAATTCATCAAATGTTAGCACTGATGTAAACGCACGGAATTCGCCCTCTTGCAATCGTTGAAATAAATTTTTAGCAGCTTGGGGGTCAATGTTGCGCAATAGCGCATAAGGGATCATGGTATCCAGGTAAATCGTCTGTCCATTAAAAGCGGTAACAGATTGTGTCATGTGTCAAACCGTTTCCAATCAAGATCAGGATCGTATTCATCCCAAGTTCCTTGACCTAACGACCCAGCCAGTTCCTCCACAAGGTTTGCTGATGGGACATCAGGTGGTTGAATGGTCAAAACCTGCTGCCTCAACACCTGTAATTCAGAAATAATGGCGTCGATGCGCTGTAAAATCTCTTTTGGAGATGAGTCATTTGTTTGTAGCATCATAGGTCAATACCTCACTATCGGAATTGTAACATATGCAATGTTCGCTGTGAAACAGGTATTAGCTGGCCGAAATGTCGGGTGGTTTTTATGATGCGAGGTGCTTGGGGAGAATGGCCGTTGTGTTTCTATTTACAATGAAATTTCTACGGTATGGGCAGGGGCATTTAAAGTCACGATATATTGATTCAAGAGATCACGCCCTACAATCAGTTCATCTCGATTTTCTGTACCCACGACATCAAGATAGCAGACAGGTTGTTCACCAATTTGGAGGGCAACTGTATACATGTCCACTTCGTAACGGTCCACTTCGTAACGGTCACCCGTAATGCCAGACAACCACTTCGTTTGACCTTTTCTGGCCTGTAACTGACGCAAATAACGTAAGGGAATCATGGTAGCGTCAGCGCCAGAATCAACCACAGCTTTTAAGGTTAGCGGTTCTTGACCGGCGCGACGCCGCAACCGTATTTCAATGATGGGCATGGCGGGAAAATAACGGGAATTATAGTCATGGCTATGGATAATCATGCTTCTTCTCTAACAAATCGAGGAGAACGCACCACAATTGTTCCCATTGGTTCAGCTTCAACGCACGTTAGCCAAACAAATGTGTCAGGAAATCGGTCGTCAATACGCTCAAATAGGGCGCCATAATCTATGTCATGATCCACAAGTTGGCTGTTATGAATCGCCACATATTGACCGGCATATTGCTTTTTCAGTTGAGGATAAAGTTGCAAATAAGCTTTCTTTTCCCGCTCAACCTGAGAATCTTCTTCTGCGGGTGGCACAACAAGGGACTCAGACTCATCAGGCTGAATAGTTGAAACCTGTCGTTTTAATGCCTGTAATTCAGAAATGATGGCGTCTATGCGCTGCAAAATCAGTTGTGAGGATGAATCATTTGTTTGAAGTGTCATTTTTTGTACCTCGCTGACTAAATTGTAACATAGGGTGTGGATGGTTGGCGAGAACGGCCGTTGTTGGCTGGCTTTGTAGTGAGTGGGTCACATTTCACCCACTCACCTCATTTCACCCCTTAAAAACCCTCATTTAAAAACTCCAACATGGTCTCTTTGGCTTCATCTAGCATTGGCAAAAACGGCCGTTCCACCACCGGCACATTTAGCTGATCAAATAGTTGTGTGAGGGGGATCGTTAACTCCGTCCTTTGGGTATGGATTTCATAGGGCACGATGTTGTGTTGCAAGAGCAAGTCAATAACTTTCTGCGGGACCTCGCCGTACATTGCCTCCAGGCTGGGCAACGGCGTCAGCATGTCATGGGACAACACCATGCCACTGTCACTGTCTACAACCAGCAGCGGATAGGGGAAAAACGGCCGTTCCATCCCCCTTTCTTCTATAGGCGTAGGCAGCATAAATGCATCAATTTCCACGGAATTACCGATGCGTGGCGCGTTTTGTAACGCTTCAAAGGCGTCTTTATCAATCTCGATAGAAATGAATTGTGGCGTCGGTTCCGGGATAGGTGTGATCTCATCTCTCCAGACCAGTTTGCCGTCCTGCTCACTGGATACTCGCAGCAAATACATTTCGTCATCCCCCACATCGTCAGGGTAGAGTAAGCTCTCATCTTCTTCGAAACGAGAGGCCACATCCAGCGTTTGTTCCAGTATATGGGTTAAAAAGGGGATTCTCTCCACATCTAAAAGGTTGGGTGGACAACCGGGGTAGATATTGCGAAAAATGGGATAATCTGTCAGGCCGCTGTAATTTAACTTGAGTTTACGCATGATACCGGCGTCTTCTTTCGTAACCATCTCCTGGTTTTCAAAGGATGCCTGCATTTGCGGAATAGAAAGCAGGTAACTGGCTATTTCCAGCCCGGTGAGAAACTCTTCGTCATCATCCTCAGCCATTTCCGACAGCGCCCAAAATTTATGCAAGGCATTGGCCCCCAGATAGACGCCAACGCATAAATGTTCACCCAACAAGCCCATGATGCTCACAAAACCAATTTCGCCGGACTCGGGGTCTTTCACGCCGAAAATATCGATCTCTTCCATCCAATCCCAGGGAGCCAGTTTTTTGATGCGGTCGGCTGCCTCATACAAGGGACGCCATTTTTCTGCCATTTCTTGTCGTCTGGATATCCTTAATTTTCTTTGCGTCATTTTCTCTCCTTTCTGGTTTGTTATTGGTCAAGCTTACTTCTAATTTCAAGCCACCACCCGGCACAGTAATCCCTTCAAATAGGCGGATTCGGGGAAGGTGAGCAGCGTGGGGTGGTCGGCGCTCTGATGCAGGTGGTGGAGAATTTGCACGGTGCGGCCGGCGTCGACTGCTGCGCCAAAAATTATTTTTTGGAAAAGATCGGCGCTGAGCAGGCCGGAACAGGAAAAAGTTGCCAGCAGCCCGCCTGGTTTAAGCAGGCGCAGCGCCAGCCAGTTGAGGTCTTTGTAGCCCCGCGCCGCTTTGTCAATATCTTGTTTGCTGTGGACGAATTTGGGTGGGTCAAGGATGATGAGGTCGAATAAACGGCCGTTCTCTCGATAATCTCTTAACACGGCAAAGGCGTCGCCCAGCAGGTATTCATCTAACGGCCGTTCCCAGCCATTGAGCGCCATATTCAGTTCCGCCTGTGTCAGCGCTTCCCGCGAACTATCTACATTGATGATGCGACCCGCCCGCTGCCCCGCCGCATAGACGGCAAAGCCACCGGTATAGGCAAACATATTGAGAATCTCTTTGTTTTGCACAAACGCCGGCCGGCAAACCAGCGCCCGGTTCTGCCGTTGATCCAGGTAAAAGCCAGTTTTATGCCCGGTGAGCAAATTAACGCCAAACCTGTACCCGTTTTCCTGGATAGTTACGGTCTCAGGTGGCGGTTCGCCCCCCAAAACGCCGACGCTGGGCGGCAAGCCCTCTTTGGCGCGGACGCTGGCGTCAGAACGTTCCAGGATGCCCAGGGGGTGGAGCCGGTCAAGCAAAACGGCCGTTATTATTTCTTTGCGCCGATCCATACCCAGGGTCAGGCATTGCATCACCAGGAAATCACCGTATTTGTCTACAATCAGGCCGGGCAATCCATCTGCTTCCGCATTGATGAGGCGGTAAGCATTGGTAGCCGGTTCCAGCGCCAGCAGCGCCCGACCTGCAAGCGCCTGCTCTATTTTCCTGCGCCAGAAAGCTTCGTCAATGGCTTCATCCGTCCAGGAAAGAAGTCGCGCCCGGATTTGGGAGTGGGGGTTGTAATAAGCGATGGCCAGGAAACGGCCGTTGCTATCACTCACCTGAATCAGATCACCCGGAGCTGGCGCCCCTTCAAGCTGGCGTACCGCTCCTGAAAACACCCAGGGATGCCGGTTGAGAACCGGTTTCTCCCGGCCTGGTTTAAGCGTGAGTTTGCCCACAATGCTTTCTATCATAGCTGGAGTGTAACACCTGCCGGTATGGGCAGCAATGGGTTTGCCTCATATTTATTGACGCAGAGCAAGGCACGGCTTTTTGTGCCCCTACGCCCACATGCCCGTTTGCACGTGGGCGTACAAACTCGGCGCCTCATTCAAAGTGACGCGCAGCCGGCAGCAACGAGATGCTTGACACTTGTGACGCAGCGCGTTATATTGACATTATATTCTGTGGAGGAAGCAATGACCCTAAAAAAGCAAACTGGTTTACTTTGCCGTACCATTGGCGGCGCTGTACGCAAAACATTTCTGGTGGGGCTGGGCATAACGGCCGTTGTCGTTGAAAATATCAGCGATGTGGTGGAAAACGTCAGCGCCCATTCTGAGCAGTGGGTGGAACAGGGAGAGCAGACCAGCCAGGAACTCAACAAAACCCTGGCAGTCCGCCGCCAGGAAATTCGCCAACGCGCCCAGGCCAACGGCCATGTCAAAATCGAAAAAGAGGCGTAACACAAATTTTTAATGCCTGAAACGTGATGCGTGAAGGGTTTTGCGCATCACGCATCACGCATCTTATTAAAAATTACCGGTTACGGCCGTATTTCTCATGGCTTGATACCCAGTCCGATGAGGCAATGGCCGACGCCAGAGAAATTTCGCCGGCCAACACCGCCCCGGCCACAATCTCCGCAAATTTATACACCTTCCCCTTGCCATAACAGCCTAACACATCCAGGCATTCCTTCTGTGTTGCCAGGCCCACACCACCGCCATACGTGGCCACGATCAAAGAGGGGATGGTTATCGACATGTACAGATCGCCTTCATCCGTCAGTTCCGTATACAGGATGCCGGCCGAAGACTCAGCCACATTTGCCACATCCTGCCCGGTGGCGATAAAGATGGCGGTGATGGCATTGGCCGAATGCAGCCCGTTGTTATTGGCCCCGGAGAGAATGGCGCCGATATTGGCCACGCCATAATGGTAAGACAAATTTTCCGGCTCAACGCGCATATGGTTGATCAACACATCCCGCTTCACCGTACATTCGGCCGTGACTCGTTTACCCCGCGTGCGCATAATATTGATCTGCGATGCTTTTTTGTCGGTGGCGAAGTTCGATTCCAGGAAGAAATGGGTGATAGCGCCCGGTTTGGGATAATGATCTAAAATCCAGCTGCAAGCGGCAAAGGTAGCCCGCCCCACCATATTTTGCCCGGCGGCGTCGCCAGTGCTGTAATTGAAGCGTAAATAAGCAAAGCGGCTGGCCAGGTACGTGTCCACATATTGTAACTTGGCCACGCTGGAAGTGGCTTCGGCTTCATCCCGCACCTTATCCAGATTCTCCTGTACCCATTTGGAGAACTCGCGGGCTTCTCGAGCGTCGTTGAAAGAAAACACCGGCGCCCGCTGCATAGAATCGCCCACGATGCTGCATGTCACGCCGCCGCTCAAGTTCAGCGCCTTGATGCCCCGATTGTAAGAAGCAACCAGCGTCCCTTCCGTAGTGGCCAGCGGGATGAGGAAATCGCCCTGAGCATGTTCGCCGTTGACAGTGAGCGGCCCGGCAAAGCCCAATGGGATTTGCACCACCCCCGTAAAATGCTCCACATTGCCCTGGGTATTATGCGGATCAAAGGAATACTGGCGAATGTGGTTAACTTTCTGTCCGCTAAACCCTTCCACAAACTGCTGCCGGACGCCAATGATTTCTTCCCCGTAATCGTCGTTTTTATCACGGGGGATGCGCACCATTTCCGATGTGTTTTCGACGATACTGTCTTCTACTTTTAGTTTCAGATCGCCAAAAGGGGTGGTGGAGAAGGCAATTTCCAGCTTGTGCATGCCTTCGGCTAAACGGTCGGCCTGGGTGCGGATGACGAGGGTCTCACGCAGGGGAAAATGGAGCGGCGTAGCTTCTGTGATCTCACCAACGCTCAGACTACGGCCGTCTCCCGTCAAAATGGACACCGTTTCCAGAGAAACAACATCGCCGTCAAATTTGACGCCGGTTAAGCCGGTGAGCATGGCGTCGCTCAACCGGTTTTTCACAGAGAACTGGACGCCGCCGTTTACGTTTTCCAGGCTGCCAAAGGTGTAAAGCTGCTTGAGGATGAGGCTCGGTATTTTCATAGGTATTCTCTCCAGGTGAAATAATGGGTTTATCGGTGGCGGCTTGCGCCATTGTTGTGATTTTTGCTGTTGGGCGGGCACATTTTAACTGCATTCGGGGGAATGGCAAAGTTCACCAGGAAGTTCAACTTCTTCAGAGAAGTTGAACTTCTAAATCGCCCTACAGGTTGTTTAGACTACGGCCGGATATGCCCGTCGCCATAGCCAATCCATTTGTAGGTGGTCAGTTCCGCCAGACCCATGGGGCCGCGGGCGTGGAGCTTCTGGGTGCTGACGGCCACTTCTGCGCCCAAACCAAATTGGCCGCCATCGTTGAAGCGGGTGGAGGCGTTGACAAAGACGGCCGAGGAGCTGAGGGCGTCCACAAAACGATGGGCGTTGGCCCAATTGTTGGTGAGGATGCTTTCGGTGTGTTCGGTGGTGTGGGCCTGGATGAAGGCGATGGCTTCTTCGACATCGGCGACGAGATGGACGCCTAAAATGAGGCTCAACCATTCCTGGTCAAAGTCTGTTTCGGCGGCGGGTTTGAGGGGGCAGTTATGGTGGCTGTTTACCAGGATGTCATAGGCTTCACTGGTGGCGCGGAGTTCTACGCCGCTTTGAGCCAGCCGGACGGCCAGCCGGGGCAGCAAGGTGGGGGCAACGGCCGGATGCACGAGCAGGGTGTCCAGGGCGTTGCACACGCTGGGGCGCTGTACTTTGCTGTTTTCGATGATGGCCACGGCCGTTTCTAAAGCCGCGCTCTCATCGACAAAAATGTGGCAGATCCCCATGCCGCCGGTGATGACAGGGATGGTGCTTTCTTCCACTGCCAGGCGATGGAGGGCGGCGCCCCCTCGCGGAATAATCATATCGACGTATTTGTCGAGCTTGAGCAGCGCCCTGATGAGGGCGCGGTCGGGATTGGCGATGGTTTGAACGGCCGTTTTCGGTAACCCCACTTTCTCCAGGGCATTTTGAATGACAGCCACCAGCGCTAAATTGGAGCGCAGCGTCTCTTTGCCGCCGCGCAAAATGGTGGCGTTGCCTGTTTTGAGCGCCAGGGTAGCGATGTCAATCGTCACATTGGGTCGAGCTTCGTAGATGACGCCGATGACGCCAATGGGGATGCGGCGGCGGCTGAGCCTCATGCCATTGGGCAGCAGCCGGCTTTCGATTTCGCTGCCCACCGGGTCAGGCAGCGCCGCCACCTGGCGCGTATCGGCGGCCAGATTAGCGACTCGACTTTCATTTAGCAGCAAGCGATCCACCAGGTAATCGGAGAGACCTTTGGCTTGGGCGGCGGCGATGTCGAGGGCGTTGGCGGTTAGAATGGTATCAGCCTGCGCCTCGATTTCAGCGGCAATGGCGAGCAGTGCTTCATTTTTCCTGTCAGTGGTGAGGGTTGCCAGAATGCGGCTGGCGCTTTTGGCGTCCTGGCCCAGGTGGGGGAGGTTGATCATGTTGGTTTCCTTTTCGGGAGATTGGGTCATCGATTAAATCTCTACCTCTATCTCTATCTCTACTCTCTACTCTCTACACCAGTATCAAATCATTGCGATGCACCGCCACCGGCCCATACGCATAGCCCAGGCGGGTTTCGATCTCTTTGGAGTGGCAGCCTTGTAGTTTGTTTAAATCCTGGCTGGCATAACGCACAATACCCCGGGCCAGTTCTTTTTGCTGGCTGTCATGGATGCTGATGGCGTCGCCGCGACCGAAGGGGCCGTTGACCTGGATAATGCCGGCGGGGAGGAGAGAACGGCCGTTTTTCACCAAGGCCGCCACCGCGCCGGCATCAATCACCACACTGCCCGGTGGTTTAGGTCCCGCAAAAATCCACCGTTTACGGTTTTCCAGCGGCGTCGCCAGAGCCGGAAAGCGTGTGCCCACAGATTCACCAGCCACCACCCGCAGGATCACGTCTGGGACAGCGCCAGCAGCAATCACCACATCGGCGCCAGCGCGGCGGGCGGCGTCGGCGGCTTGCAGCTTGGTGTTCATGCCGCCCGTGCCCAGACCGGTGGCCGTGCCGCCGGCTATGGCTCGCAGCGTCTCGTCGATGTCACCTACTTCCGGGATGAGCGCCGCCTGGGGGTTGGTACGCGGATCGGCGGTAAACAAGCCTGGCTGGTCGGTGAGCAAAATCAGCAGATCGGCTTCCGCCAGAATAGCGGCCAGGGCGGAGAGATTGTCATTGTCGCCCAGGCGAATCTCCTCGGTAGCCACGGCGTCGTTTTCGTTGATGATGGGGATGATGCGGTGTTCCACCAACGCTTGCAGCACATCCCGGGCGTTGAGGAAGCGGCGACGATGTTCCGTATCGGCGCGGGTGAGCAGCATTTGGCCCACATGGATGCCGTAAATCTCAAAAAAGCGCTCCCAATTCCACATGAGCCAGCTTTGGCCCACGGCCGCCAGCAGTTGTTTGCTGGCCAGCGTGGGCGGCAGGTTTGGGAAGTTCATACGCTGTTTACCGGCGGCAATGGCCCCGGAGGAGCAAATGATGATTTCCTTGCCTTGTTTATGAAGGTGGGCGCATTGGCGCACGATGTCTACCATATGGGGCCAGTCGAGCCGGGAGGCGCCGCCGGTGAGAACGCTGGTTCCCAGTTTTATGACGATTCGTTGATACATGTGAATAACCTAAGTTGCTACCTTGACCGAAAGCCTTGAATTCTTGGATTACTTTGGCAAGCTATGTTTTCACTCCTGCACGAAAATTATAAATAAAAAGAGATACTCGATTGGAGTATCTCTTGAAGAATAAGCTTTATATTAGCAGATATTATTTTTAACTACTACAACTCCATCCAGCCGAAAGATTGCACAAAGGCACAATATTGTTGCTGCTGAATCGAGGTCCATAGAATGTATTTGTACCCGGAGTGCCGCCACTGACAACACCAGTGATGCTGTTGCTTGAACTCGATCCTGAAAATGGGGCATAAACACGCAGCCAGGGGCCACCGCTGCTGCCATACGTCATGTTACAACCCATGCCCAATACGTCCGTGCCGCCAGAGAATGTTTCGGCTGTACAGGCATATGTGTATTTACCTGAACCAAGATTGCTGGGGTAGCCAAACGCATGGATGTTTTGGGTATAGCCATAATTCCATGAACGACCCAGAGAGCCAGTATAATAGCTGACTGAGCGGCCATAGCTGTTGTTGGCTAATTTAATGACAGCTACGTCATAGCGCCGAACTGCACTGCTGGCATTTATCCACCCTGATAGGACACGCGCATTGGTATAATAAAATGTGCCATATGGACCGCTACCATTGCGCCAAGCCGGTGTAAAGGCAAAATTACTATAAAATCTGTTGCTACCGGTATCATAAACACAATGTGCCG
Source organism: uncultured Ardenticatenaceae bacterium (assembly GCA_964643965.1). Classification (GTDB taxonomy): domain Bacteria; phylum Chloroflexota; class Anaerolineae; order Promineifilales; family Promineifilaceae. Next base: position 45,751 of record CAZXVH010000017.1, on the reverse strand, counting down.
CCGTAACAATAACATGGGGGGAGATAACTGTGGCGGTACAAGAACTCGTGCTTGTGGACGAAGTACGGAATGTTAACCGCCCCATTGCCCTGAAGGGGAAAGCTTTGTGCATCGCTGTAAAAGAATTAACCGCATACCCTGTATATGTAGCTGATGTTCCTGTAGGCGCTTGCAGTTCGGTAACAGCTAAAGCTGACTCGTCCAAGTTCGATTCTGCCCAACCTTCAGGAAATTGTATGGCGGCATCACTGTCGGCAGTCAGAGCAGGTTGCACACTTTCCGTACTGCCAAATTCGCCAATGATTGTTTCGATCAAAGCCTCACTGCCTGTGTCTGGATATTCTGGAAAGGCTATGGCTGGAGCATTGTCTATGGTCTCACTCGTCCATAAACTTATGCTATCTCGTCGTTCTGTAGGTGTTGCTCGTTTTTCCACAACTTGTAAATCATCTGCGGTCGCTTCCTCGGATATTGATGGGACTGGGGTGGGAATAGACTCTGATGTCCTGTCAGAACTATCGTTTTGTTGGGCTGAGACAGAAAGGACGATACTAAATACGGCAACCAATACAAAAATAAACATACTACGAACTACTTGTTTCATTGTCATGTAAAGTTCCTCCGAAAACTGGTTAAATATTCTTTCACGATAAGTTGATGCGCAACAAATATGATCTTACATTGAGTTGCCATAGAAAGAATATAGCAGATGAGTACTGATGCATGAGAAGCACAAATCTATTAAAATTATTACCCTCTGTTTATACCCGCGCCGCATCCTCAGCCAGCACTTTATCCAACGTCTCCACCAGAAAATCGGCGTTGGCAGCGTTAAAGACGAGGGGCGGCTTGAGCTTGAGGACGTTGTGTAGCGGGCCATCAATCGAGATGAGAATGCCGTGTTCCTTCATGCGCTCCACGATGTAGCTGGCTTCCCAGGCGGCCGGCGCCAATGTTTCCTGATCCCGCACTAATTCAACCCCCATAAACAGCCCCAAGCCGCGTACGTCGCCGATGAGGGGGTGGCGCTCCTTGAGGGCGGTCAGGCCAGCCAGCAGCCGGTTGCCAACCCGCCAGGCGTTGGCCTGCAACCCTTCCCGCTCTATGACATCGAGAACGGCCGTTCCCACCGCACAAGAAACCGGATTGCCGCCAAAGGTATTGAAATACTCCATGCCATTGGCAAACGAATCGGCAATGGCGCGGGTGGTGACCACCGCCGCCAGGGGATGGCCGTTGCCCATCGGCTTGCCCATCGTCACGATGTCGGGCGTCACGCCCTGCGTCTCAAAGCCCCAGAAATGGGAACCGACGCGGCCAAAACCGACCTGCACCTCGTCGGCGATGCACACGCCGCCGGCCGCTCGCACCTGAGCAAACACCGCTTGCAAATAGCCATCCGGCAGCACAATCTGTCCACCACAGCCCAGCACCGACTCCACAATGATGCCAGCTAACAACCCTTCTTTAACCGCAGAGATCGCGGAGGCCGCAGAGAGATCTCTTGTTTTTTCTCCGCGCTCTCCGCGGTTTATATTTTCAATGATTTGTGCGACGTGTTGGGCATACGCCGCACCCGAATCGTAGCCTTTGTAGATGCCGCGATACGGGTCGGGCATCAGCGCTTTGTGGATGTGGGGCGGGGCGCCTTTGCCGCCGGGGCCGTCATGTTTGTACGGGCTGATGTCGATGAGGGCGGCCGTGTTCCCGTGATAGGCGCCGTCGATGACGATGAGGTCCTCGGCGCCAGTGTGGGCGCGGGCCAGGCGCAGCGCCAGTTCATTGGCCTCGCTGCCACTGCACACGAAAAAGCACACCTCCAGTTCTTTGGGGAACCGCGCCAGCAGCCGTTCAGCATAGTTGACGATGTTGTCGTGCAGGTAGCGGGTATTGGTGTTGAGGACGGCCGCTTGCTGTGACAGCGCCTTGACCACATGCGGGTGGCTGTGTCCCACATGGCAGACATTGTTAACCACATCCAGGTAAGGCTTTCCCGTCTCATCATACAAATATTGCCGCCAGCCGCGCACCATCTTGAGCGGTTCCTGGTAAGAAATGGAGAGGTTGGGGCCAAAGTGGCGGTGGCGGCGGTTCAGGATTTCTTGTTTGGAGAGGAGTGGCTCCGGGAAAATCCCATCGGGTATGCCTAAAATCAGGTTCGGGTCGGGGCAAATGCTCGTCCAGATGGCGCGTTGGCTGGCGGGGGCCACGCCGATAAAGTCGCCCTCTTTGCCCAGCATGTCCAGGATGATCTGGAAATGGAGATGGGGCGGCCAGCCGCCGTTCTCGTCCATGCTGCCAATCGTGGCAATCTGCTCCCCGGCGGCGACCGGTTTGCCCACCGTCCAGTTCGCCATCGATGACCGGCTCAGATGGCCGTACAAGGTGTAGAACGGGATGCCTTCGTCGGTTTTGTGTTCCAGGATGAGGGTGGGGCCGTAGTCGAGGGGCAGATTGTTGTCATTGAAGCTGTGGATTTTGCCAGGGAGCGGAGCGTAAACCGGGACTTCGACAAGCTCAGCCACCGGGACTTCTCCGGTCACTGAGCCTGTCGAAGTGGCCGGAGAAGTGGCCGGAGAAGTGGCCGGAGTAGTGGCCGGAGAAGTGGCCGGAGAAGTGGCCGGAGAAGTGGCCGGAGAAGTGGCCGGAGTAGTGGCCGGAGAAGTGG
>CAZXVH010000017.1:3963-42983 GCA_964643965.1 uncultured Ardenticatenaceae bacterium | reverse complement strand
AGTGGCCGGAGAAGTGGCCGGAGAAGTGGCCGGAGTAGTGGCCGGAGAAGTGGCCGGAGTAGTGGCCTCGACAGAAACGTTCACTGAGCCTGTCGAAGTGAACGTTTCTGCCGAGGCAAACAAATCGAGGCCAATGTGGATGGTGCGCCACTCGGCGCTGTCGGTGCGGAAGGAATCGGCGGTGTAGATGAGGCGCGGCTCGTTGTAACGGCCGATGCCAACCTGGGCGTTGACGCTTTTCAACCTCATTTCGATGCGTTTGGCGGCGGCGGATAAGTCGCCATACTCGGCCGGGCTGCCCAGTTCCAAACTGCCCACGCTGGCATCGAAGACGCGCGGCTTGAGGCGGCGCCAGTCGGAACCGAGGATGGGGCTGAAGGTACGTTGGTTAGAGAGGAGATAGCGGGAAACGGCCGTTTCTCCCACCATCGGCTCCAGTCCACACGCATGACGGAAGACGGCTCGCGCCAAAGTGGGCGGAATGGCCGCCAATTTGCCCAGCAGCGCCCAGGCTGGCTGCTGGCTGACGACGAGGTAGGCGTCGTCGGGGTGGAGCGTTTGCTGGTAGGTGGACAGGGTGACGCTGGCTGCCAGGCGGGCGCTGATGAGGGTGGTGAGCAAGTCGAGTTCCAGGTCTGTGAGGGGCAGGGCGGCGTGGTAGCCAGCCACCATGTGAGCGGCGGCGGCCAGTGGATCGGGCTTGTCGAGCATGGCGTAAGCGGCGGCGATTGCCAGCTCAAAAATGGTGGCGGAGTACACCATGTCGCCAAAATCAATCAGCCCGGCGATGCGGCGCGGCTGCTTGCGCCCGGCCGTGACCAGCACGTTGTAGTCGTTGGCGTCGCTGTGGATGACGCTTTGGCGCAATTCAGGCAAACGGGGAACCACCTTGTGCTCAAAATGTTTCAATACGTCCTCGACGAGCGCAAGCTGATCAGGCTCTTGAATAGCGTCGATGCGCTTGCGGATGGTTTCACTGGTAAGGGCCATGTTCCAATGCAAATGGCGGTGCATGGCGGGATGGCTGAAATCGGCAAAAGCGACGGTGGTGCGTCCCAAAAAGTGACCCAAATCATAAAGCAGGTCGGGGCTGTGGGGGGTAACGAGCGCCAGGGGAATGCCGGGCAGGTAAGTGAGTAGGCGTACATTGAAACTGCCTCCAGAGGAATGAGGTACGGAGACAATTGCTTCCCCTTTCTTGGATAAAATCACCTCGGGAATGTGATCAGCCAGGTCTGGCTGCTGGCGCAGGTGGGTGAGCGCCTGGTTTTGGTAATCGAGGATGTCGTGGCTGTCTGTTTGGCTGGCGATTTTCAGAACGTAGGAACGGCCGTTATCCGTTATCAGTCTAAAGTTTTGGTCGCGTTCACTGGGTAATGTCTTCACACGGCCGGCAATGCCAAACTCATCTTGGGCGATTTGGACAGCTTCTTGATTACTAAATTCGGGACGCTGTAACATGGCATTCTCCTTCGTAAATGGGAGCGCGAACGTCTCGTTCGCTACTTGCAGGCGAGACGCCTGCGCTCCATTTTCATTCATTGTGGTGCGCCGTCGCCCATGTTAACCCCTTCTTAAAAGGTATAGACGAAGGGAGTTTAACTTTGGGGGAAAGAGATGGCAAGATCAAGAGGACAGCACGTAAACGGCCGTTGTCGCCAACAAATTCTTAAACCAGCCCACCGGCGCTTTGCGGCCGCCTGCCATATACACCTCATCTAAAATCGCAATATCCAATGAGCGGCAGAGCTGCATAAAATCCGCCACCGTCAACGCCTGCCAGCGCGGCGCTTCATACCAGCTTTGGGGCAGTTCCGGGGCGGGCGGCATGTTGCCGGTGAGCAGCAGCTTCCCGCGACAGCGCCAGTAACCCCAATTAGGAAAACTGACAATCGCCTTCTGCCCCACGCGCAGCATCTCTGGCAAAATCATGCGTGGATCATCCAGGTAGGGCAGGGTTTGGCTCAACACCACGTACTCGAAGCTGTTATCCGGGTAATCGGCCAATCCCTCTTCCAAATTGCCCTGGCGCACACTCAATCCCCGGCGCACGCAGGCCAAAACGCCTTGCTCGCCCAACTCAATGCCGCGGCCGCGCACCTGCCGCTGATGCACCAGGTAATCCAGCAGCGCCCCATCGCCGCAGCCTAAATCCAGCACCCGCATTTTGGCCGGGATGAGCGCCGCGATGACCTGAAGATCGGGGCGAAGCGCGTGGAGACCTGTTCCGGGGCTTGTCGAAGGATTGGAGATGGGAGATTGCAGCTTACTCATTCTCTTCCTGCCATAAGCGATCCAGGAAACTTTGCAGCAGTTCGGTCATGGTCTCTACTTCTAATAAGAAAGCATCATGGCCCCAAGAGGATTCAATATCGAGAAAAGTGACGTCAGCGCCAACGGCCGTTAACGCCGTCACTAACTCCTTGCTGTGATAAGTGGGATAAAGCCAATCGCTGGTAAAACTGACTACCAGATACTTAATCTCCGCTGCGTGGACAAACGAACCGGCCAACGTACCGGTGGGCTGCGTCAGGTCAAAATAATCCATGGCCTTCGTCACATAGAGATAGCTGTTGGCGTCAAAGCGGCGCGTGAAATTATTGCCGTTATACTTGAGATAACTCTCCACCTGGAACTCCGTCTGGAACTCGTAGCCAAAACGTTCCCGGTTTTGCAGCCGACGGCCAAACTTAGCCTGCATACTTTCATCACTGAGATAGGTGATGTGGCCCACCATGCGGGCCACTGCCAGCCCGGCATCCGGCTTTTGCCGCTTATCATAATACGCTCCATTTTGCCAGTGCGGGTCGGCGTAAATCGCCTGCCGCCCCACCTCGCTCAAGGCGATGAGCATGGGGCTGTGCCGGCCGGTCGTGGCCAGGGGGATGGCTGCCTTGAGCCGCTGCGGATGGTGAGCCGCCCATTCCAACACCTGCATCCCGCCCATCGACCCACCAGCCACGCAAAACAGCTGCTCAATATCCAGATAATCGATCAGTTTCACCTGCGCTCGCACCATATCGCCAATGGTGACAACCGGAAATTGCAAGCCATAAGGCTGGCCGCTGGCCGGATTGCGCTCGGCCGGGCCGGTGGAACCGTAGCAGCTGCCCAGCACATTGCTGCAAATGACAAAAAAGCGATCCGTGTCAAACGCCTTGCCAGGGCCAATGCAATCATCCCACCAGCCCGGCTTTTCCACGCCGCTATGATAGCCGGCGGCGTGACCGCTGCCGCTGAGCGCATGGCAGATCAAAATGGCGTTAGACCGCGCCGCATTTAATTCGCCATACGTCTCATACGCCAGCGTCACCGGACTCAACACCGCGCCGCTTTCCAGCAGGAACGGGTCCGCCTGGGCGAAGGTGTAAGTTTGTGTTTCTACGCTGCCTATTGAATCTTGGGGAATCATCTTTTTTAAAAGTATACAGTTTACAGTGGACAGTGAACAGTAACCACACTGTCCACTGTTCACTGTAAACTGTCCACTGATTACCGTAACGCCTGCTCCAAATCCCACAAAATATCCTCAATATCCTCAATACCGATGCTGAGGCGGATGAAATCGGGGGTGATGCCGGCCGTTTTCAATTCCTCTTCTGTCAACTGGCTGTGGGTAGTGGAAGCGGGGTGGATGGCTAACGATTTGGCGTCGCCCACGTTTGCCAGGTGGCTGAATAAGCTCAGGTTATTGATGAACGCCTCGCCGGCCGGTCGGCCGCCTTTCAGACCACAGCCTAAAATCGCGCCGGGACCTTTGGGCAGCAGCTTTTGCGCCCGTTGATGATCGGGATGGCTGGCTAAACCGGGATAGGAAACCCAGGCCACGCGATGATGGTTTTCCAGGAATTCCGCCACCTTTTGCGTATTGGCCACATGCCGGTCCATGCGCAGGCTGAGGGTTTCGATGCCCTGGATCGTCTGCCAACTGTTGAACGGGGCCTGGCAAGCGCCGATGTCGCGCAGCGTTTGCACCCGCGCCTTGAGGATGAAGGCCGGCGCACCCAGGTCGGCGTAGACCAACCCATGATAGCTGGGGTCTGGCTGTGTGAAATTGGGGAAACGGCCGTTGCGCCAATTAAAGTTGCCCCCATCCACAATCACGCCGCCAATGGTGGTGCCGTGCCCGCTGATGAACTTGGTGGTGGAGTGGATGATGATGTTGGCGCCCCATTCAAACGGCCGGAACAGATAGGGCGTGGCAAAGGTATTGTCGATCAGCAGCGGGATGTGATGTTTTTGGGCAATGGCCGATACTTCCTCAAAGGGAAAGATGGTGATGTCCGGGTTGCCCAGCGTTTCGCCGTAGATCAGCTTGGTATTCTCCTGGACGGCCGTCGCAAACGCCGCCGGATTTGTGGGATCTACAAAGGTGACGGTAATGCCCAGCCGGGGCAGAGTATAGTTGAACTGGTTGTAGGTGCCCCCATACAAACGACTGCTGCTGACGATATGGTCGCCCGCCTGGCAAAGGGCCAGAATGGCCATGATTTGCGCCCCATGGCCACTGCTGGCGGCCACTGCTCCCACGCCCCCTTCCAGGTCGGCGATGCGCTGTTCCAAGACATCGGTGGTGGGGTTCATGATGCGCGTATAGATATTGCCGAACTCTTTGAGGGCAAAGAGGTTGGCGGCGTGTTCGGTGTTATTGAACTGGAAACTGGTGGTCTGGTAAAGGGGTACAGCCCGGCTGCCGGTGGTGGGGTCGGGCTGCTGGCCGGCGTGTAATTGACGGGTGGTAAAACCGAGTTTGCGGGTTTGTTCAGACATGAAAAACGATCTCCTATTGGTTAGTTGACAATGAAATAAACAATTTGAGCGTTTTTCTGGGAGTGTGCCCGGGTTGTGGTTAACTCACAAGGGCGGAAAGAGGCAGTTGTTGCGTCTCCAATCATCTTCCAGAATGCTCTGCCGGAATTGGCACCCTAACGCATTGCTGCCGGGTTGCCGAGGCTTCGTCGGGCCGGTCCCTCCGCCTCTCTGGATAAAAGTGACACTATGTGGTTGTGGCTTATTGCAGACTACTTTGGGGTACCTGCCATTTGTTATCTGCGCCAAGCATAAACGACTATAACGAGTGGGGTGAAATTCGTCAAGCGATAGATTTATACAAACGAACGGCCGTTTGCTTGTGGAAGATGAACAATAAAGATTGCTTCAATCTATGAGATTAAACCAATCTCGCTGGCTAAATACCGCTTGCCATGTCGATGAGCGGGCGTCGTCGTTGGCGGCTGGTTAATGGGGTATCGACCGGTTTGGTTGAAAGCTGTTGAGCGCACATGGGCTGATTAGAACACACAGATTTTTGAAATGATGAAACATGCCTCTTGACAAGATTACCGGTAGCTGTTTATTGTTAGCCTTTCACTGATCACCATTCTTGCCTACATGGTTGCCTCCCACCTCACTTGACGAAGGATGACCCTATGTTAGAAACCTTTAACTGCCCTTCTTGCCATGCCAGCCTGGATTTGCCCGCCGATCCGGCTCAAACCACCGTCAAATGTCCTTTTTGTGCCACCACCGTTATTGTGCCGGAGGAATTGCGGGAGCCGAATAAACCGGCTTATCAAGAACCGGTACAGATCGGCGGACAATCGTCAGGCTGCGGCTGCCCGGTCTTGATTTCCTTGCTGGTTTTGCTGGTGGGGGCTGGCGCTGCTTACCTGTTTTTCCAGGGAGGGGATCTGGCGAATCCACAGGCGGTATTGGGTGAACTGGCGGAAGTTGTGACGGCTGAAAATCTTATTGGTCCGGCGCTGCTGCTGCCAGTGGGGGATGGCGCCTTGGCGGATGTGGCTTTTACCAGCCGCAGCGTGGAAAATGAGGAGATGTATGTCAATTTTTGGCGGGGTGGCGAGACGAATCGTTTATGGCAAAGTGGCCCCTTTGCCGATGAGGTGAGCAACCTCTCTCTTTTTGCGGATGATCAGCATATTTATTATGTGCATGAAGATGAGATAACTGCACTAAACCGGGAAACGGGAACGGCCGTTTGGCAAACCAGACTCACGGATCAATTACCCTATACCTGCCAGGGCTGTGTGCAAACATTCAGCGATCAACTGGTCGTGCTATCCATAGATGAGACCTTGCGCGGCTTGGACGCAGCCACCGGCGCCCAAAGCTGGCAGCAAGAGATGGATTTGGTTACCGCCAGCGGCTTCATGCGCTTTTCTGATCAACCTGGTCTTATCGTAGAAGATGAAAACAGCGGCATGGGCCTCTCCCTCTTTGATGCCCAAACTGGCGACCTGGCGCAGCGCCTTGAACCACGCTGTGAACATCCTGTTTTTGAGCCTCAGGAACCCCAACATAACGCCCCCGTGATCTTCGACGAAGCCACGCAAAGCTTCTACATTGTCTTCGGCTTTTTCGATCCGGTATGTGTGCAACGTTGGAATTATGAAACGAACACGCTGATGTGGAGCAGTTTTGTGGATACTCACTTGAACGCCTTGGGAAATGGCGCCATTCAAGATAAAAAGCATCTCTATTTTAATGGCAGCGCCAGCCAACTGTTTGCCGCCAACAAAGAAGATGGCGCCGTGCGTTTGCTGGTGGAAAAAGAAAATTACAATTTGTTACCCCTTATGGCAGCCAATGACACGTTGTTGGTGAAGGCTACTAAAATACAGGGCAGCCGCCGGGATGAACTATGGGCCATTGCTACAGACAGCGGCGATTTCCGCTGGCAGCATGTGCCTCAGGCTGATACCATGCTTGAAGATGGTATGATTGTGGTTCATGAAAACGATGAAGGGTACTGGCAGGCCAATGCCACCAATACCGGCGTGCAGCTTTTGCAGGCACGACATAATCCGCCTCGCCTGGTATTGGAAACTTTATCGTGGCAAGAAGGGGCCAGCAGCGGCCAGAAAGATCTGCCGCTCAACATCTCTGCCAATACCTCTTATTGGTTTCATTTATTTGGTTGGGATGGCGGAATCGCCTGGATGCAGGTGAATCTGAATGAAATGCAGGCGATTGATGTGCAAAACGCCACCATATTGGCCGACTGGCCGTAACCCCCTCACAGGATTTGCACAAAAAGAGGCATTGGCTATAATCATCCGGCTTGCCATTTGGCAGGTTCCCTTATGTTTATGGGCAATTTAGTTTTAACAACATCTTACACATACTCGGACTGGCGCGGGTGTGCTTGCATTATGCTGTAGTCTGCCTGTCTTTTGCCGAAAGCGGCCCCTCGGACAGCAGGCAAAGCATAAAGGCCATGCAAGCTCCGCAGCAGGTTGATGAGTATGGAAGAACAAAACACAGTGAAAAAGGAGAATACCCTATGGCCGTCGTGTCAATGAAAGCCCTGTTAGAAACAGGTGTCCATTTTGGGCACCGTACCCGTCGTTGGAATCCGAAGATGAAGCCTTATATCTTCACTGAACGGAACGGTATCCACATTATCGATTTACAACAAACGCTCGCCCTGATAACTGATGCTTACAATTTGGTGCGTGATACCGTGGCGAATGGCGGCGAGATTCTTTTTGTCGGCACCAAGCGACAAGCGCAGGATACGGTTGCATCAGAAGCGGCGCGGTCGCACCAACCGTATGTGAATGAGCGTTGGTTGGGTGGTACGTTGACCAATTGGAAGACAATTAGTGAACGTATTGAGTATTTGAAAAAGTTGGAGCAGCGGCGTGACGCTGGCGATTTTGACTTGCTGAAAAAACGGGAACGTCTCCGTTTTGAGCGTGAAATTGAGAAGCTGAATTTGCGTCTCGGCGGTATCCGCAAGATGAAGGGCTTACCGGCTTTGGTTTTTGTGGTGGATGTGACGCATGAGGAAACGGCCGTTCGTGAAGCCAATATCCTCAAAATCCCCGTCATAGGCGTGGTCGATACCAACTGCGATCCAGATCCCATCGACTACATCATCCCTTCCAATGATGACGCCATCCGCGCGATCAAGCTCATTGCGGGTAAGATCGCTGATGCTGCTCTGGAAGGGACCAACATGCGTAAAGACGACCTCATGGCCGAAATCACCGACTTTGACGGCTACGCCCCGGAAGTGGCTTACGATGGCGTCGAAGATGTCGATGTGGACGATGAACAGTTGTTGGGCGCTTCCACCCTCGCCAAAATCCGGGAAGCAGAAGAACCAGAAGACGATGGCTCTGACGATGCGGACGTCGACGTCGAAGATGACGTCGAAATCGAAATAGATGAAGTCGAAGATGAAGAAGCTGTCGGCGCTGACGAAGAAAACGAATAAATGTAATATCTACTGCTCTGACCGCTCTTCAGACCGGGCCAGGGCGTTACTACTAAATACGTAAATTAGGAGAAACAACCACCATGCAAATTACCGCTCAAATGGTGAAAGAATTGCGGGAAGCCACCGGTTCCGGCGTCCTGGAAGCAAAAAAAGCATTAGAAGCCACCAACGGCGACTATGAAAAAGCTGTTGATATTTTACGAGAAAAAGGGGCGGCGCGTGCTGCCAAGCGCTCGGAACGAACGGCTAATGAAGGCATTGTTGAATTGTATGCTCATCCCGGCAATCGCGTCGGCGTCATGGTCGAGATCAACTGTGAAACGGATTTTGTGGCGCGGAACGAACAATTCCAAAATCTAGCCCACGATCTCGCTTTACATATCGCCGCTATGAGTCCCAAATATCTGACGCGAGAAGAAGTGCCGCAAGAAGAACTGGATCGTGAACTTGAAGTTTTACGCAACCAGGCTTTGGCCGAAGGGAAGCCAGAGCAAATTGTGGAAAAGATCGTCGCCGGCCGGATGAATAAATTCTACGAAGAAACGGTGCTATTAGATCAACCGTTTGTCAAAGATGACAGCATTACCATTCAAGAGATGGTGACCATGGCCATCAGCACCACCGGGGAAAATATAAAGATTCGCCGCTTTGCCAGATACGAATTGGGCGAAGCGCTTGATTAGGAAACAAGAGAAAGGGCGTTCATTTGAACGCCCTTTTTTTCGTGCCTGGGTGATAAGCGCGGTAGATTATGGAAGGGAGAGAATCAAATGAGTCAACCTGTGTATAAACGTATTTTGCTTAAAATGGGCGGAGAAGCATTGGCCGGGCAGGGCGGCTTTGGTATTAACCCGGAGCGGGCGGCAGAAATAGCTCATGTTATAAAAGATGTGCATGATATGGGCGTACAAATTGCTATTGTGATTGGCGCTGGTAATTTATGGCGAGGCACTATTGGTAATGATATGGGCATGGAGCGCTCTACGGCCGACCACATGGGCATGATTGCTACCGTCATGAATGCCCTGGCGTTGCAAGACGCTCTGGAGCGCATTGGCGTCCCTACCCGCGTACAAACGGCGATTGAGATGCGCACCGTCGCCGAGCCGTATATCCGTTTACGCGCCATTCGTCATCTGGATAAGGGGCGAGTCGTTATCTTTGGTGGGGGTACCGGCAACCCGTATTTCACCACGGATTCTGCCGGAGCGCTGCGAGCAATGGAGATAAGCGCTGATTTGATGATTAAAGCGACGAAGGTCGATGCCATTTATGATGATGACCCGGAAAAGAATCCGAATGCAAAACGGTTTAAGGAAATATCTTATATCGACGCCTTGAATTTGCGTTTGCGGGTGATGGACAGCACGGCCGTTTCCTTATGTATGGATAATAATATGCCCATTGTGGTCTTGAATCTGTGGCTGGATGATAACGTGAAGCGTTTGGTATTGGGAGAAGCGGTAGGGACAACCATCCGAAACCTGTAAAACAGAAAGTTGCAACATGTGAAGACTGAGGATGTCGTGGTATTATTAGGCTTGCGACGAAGTCCTTAGTCTTTTTTATTTTATGAAGGTTGTACCCACAAAGTCGTAAGCGGAGGGTCAAATGATACACGAATTATTACATGAAACTGAAAGTCGTATGCGTGGCGCCGTTACCTCTCTGGAGTCCGATATTGCTGCTTATCGTACGGGGCGCGCTTCCCCCCATTTGTTAGACAAAATCATTGTTGAACTCTATGGGGTGGAGATGCCGCTCAACCAGGTGGCTGTGGTTTCTGTGCCTGAGCCAGCGCAGTTGGGCATTCGGCCCTATGACGTCAACAGTATTTCTGCCATTGAAAAAGCGATTATGAAATCAGATTTAGGCGTTATGCCCAATAATGATGGCAAGATCATCCGCTTAAACATCCCACGCCTCACGGAAGAACGACGCCGGGATTTGAGCCGTTTGGTGAGTAAGCGTGTAGAAGAAGCAAAGGTGGCGGTACGCAATGTCCGGCGGGATGCGCTGAACGATTTGCGTGATTTTGAAAAAGAAAAACTTATTTCCGAAGATGATCTCCATCGTGGTCAGAAAGAGTTGCAAGATTTGACCGATAAGTATACTGAAGTGGTAGATAAGGTTGGAGAACAAAAAGAAGCGGAAATTATGGAAGTATAACTTATGATAAACGGGCAAAATGAGCCTCTCAGCTTGAATGGATATAAGGCGCCGACGCATATTGCTATCATCATGGATGGCAACGGCCGTTGGGCAAAAAGGCGTGGTCTTCCCCGACAGGCAGGTCATCGGCAAGGGGCTGAAAATCTGCGCCGGATTGTCAATGCCTGTGTAGAGTTTGGCGTCAAAATCCTGACGATTTATGCGTTCTCTACAGAAAACTGGGGCCGCCCTGAAAGTGAAATAAAAGCGTTGATGCGGATTTTTGCTCGTGTCTTAGATCAGGAGATAGATGATCTCAATGAGCAGGGCGTTTGTTTACATCATCTGGGCGATCTTTCTGGCATCGAACCCCGGCTGCAAGAAAAAGTGCGCCGGGCCATTGAGCTGACTAAAGACAACGAGACGCTTATTCTCAACGTCGCCTTCAATTACGGCGGCAGAGCGGAAATTTTACACGCCACCAAAATGATGTTGGCCGATGGCGTTTTGCCTGAAGACTTGGACGAGGATCTGTTTAGTTCTTATCTGTTTACGGCCGGTTTGCCCGATCCAGATGTGGTGATACGGACAAGTGGAGAACTACGCATCAGCAATTTCCTCATTTGGCAGGCTGCTTATGCAGAATATTACCCGACGCCGGCGCTGTGGCCTGATTTTAGCCGTGAAGATTTGCTGGAAGCGATTATCGCTTTTAATCAACGAGAACGCCGCTTTGGTTTAGCTTCAGAAGAATCAGCATAAGGATATAGACAGAGTTCACCTATGTTGTGGAAACGCGCCCTCATTGCCCTGACGCTTGGCCCCCTGGCTTTGTATTTAGTTTATTTAGGCGGCTGGTTTTACTTTTTACCGATAACGGCCGTTATTATCCTGGCCACCTATGAATATGCCCATATCATGGATAAAATTGAAGCTAAAGTGGCGGCCTGGCTCCTGGCCCCGGCCGTCCTGCTTCAGTTCATGATGGCCCAATGGCCGACAGCGCTGCCCTTCTTTGAACTGGTGACGCTGGTCACATTGATCTGTTTTATGAGCTACGCCTTGTGGTTATATGAGCGCCAGAAAAGCAACCACGCTTCCCTGGATTGGACGGCGATGATGGGAGGGCTGCTCCTGTTTGGTTGGGTAGGCAGCTACTTTTTACGTCTGCGTGGCGTGGAAACAGACGCCTGGCAGTGGACCATTTTAGCCTTGTTAGCCACCTGGTTTGCCGATTCTGGGGCCTATATGGTGGGTAAATTTTTGGCTGGTAAAGTGATCGGCCGCCATCAACTCTCTCCTCGTCTCAGTCCCAACAAAACGGTGGAAGGGTATATAGGCGGCATTGTTTTAGGCACGCTATTTACCATTATTGTGGCATATTATTTGCTGCACCTTGCCCTGCTGCCAGCCCTGGTTATCGGTTTATTGGCCTCCGTGGTCAGTCCCTTGGGTGATCTGGGCATGTCGCTCTTAAAGCGTGAAGCAAAGGTCAAAGATTCTGGCGCTATTTTTGGGGAGCATGGCGGCGCATTGGATCGGATCGATTCGCTGATTTGGACGATGGCGATGGCCTACTTTGTGGTTATCTATCTGGCATAAGCCCATCATAAAAATGTGGAGGAGAAATCATGGCAATACTTACCACTATTGATCGTTTCATCCTTGATAGGCAGCCCGAGTACGCTAAAGGCGATCTCACCGGGCTGCTTTACGATATTGCTTTGGCTGCTAAACTCATCTCTCATAAAGTAAATCGCGCTGGTTTGTTGGACATCCTGGGCGAAGCGGGCGCCGTTAACGTGCAGGGCGAAGATCAACAAAAGTTGGATGTGTACGCCGACAAGGTGATCTTTCAGCTGTGTGACCATACGGGGCGGGTTTGTATCATGGCTTCGGAGGAGCATGAACATCTCCTCACCATTCCCGACCATTATGAAAAAGGGCCATATGTGCTGGTCTTTGATCCGTTGGATGGCTCGTCTAATATCGACGTGAACGTGAGTATCGGCACTGTTTTTGGCATTTATCGCTGTGTGGATTGGAAAACGAGAGGCCGGATCGAAGATGTGTTGCAGCCGGGCAGAGATTTGGTGGCGGCCGGCTACATCTTGTTTGGTTCCAGCACTATGCTGGTTTACAGCACCGGGCAAGGTGTACATGGCTTTACCCTTGATCCGAGTATTGGTGAATTTTTGTTATCCCATGAAAATATGCAGCTGCCAGATTCCCCCAAGTATTACAGCATGAACACCGCTTATTATGAACGGTGGTCGCCGCCAGTGCAGGCATACTTGCGTTGGCTGCAAGGGCTGGATGATTCAGATGCGCCCGTCCTATCTGCCCGTTATATTGGCTCACTGGTGGCTGATTTTCATCGCAATTTATTAAAAGGTGGCGTCTTCTGTTATCCGGGGGAAATTGAGAGACCACATGGTAAGATTCGGCTCTTATATGAGGCGGCGCCCCTGGCCTATTTGGCTGAACAGGCGGGTGGCTATGCTTCTGATGGCGTGAGACCGCTGTTAGATATAATGCCGACGGAAACCCACCAGCGCGTGCCGTTTTTTGTGGGGAACCGGGAGTTGGTGGAAAAGGCGGAAGCGTTGCTCGCTTCTGAGTTAGACCGATCCGCGACGAAAGCCGGAGAAGGATAGGGGCGCTTTTTTCTCAAGTTTGGCGTGACACTGTTTAAATTTACGTCCGCTGCCACAGGGGCAGGGTTCATTGCGTGCGGCTTTAGCAAAAATCGCCTGCCATTTAGCGTCTTCTGCGGCGACCAGGCGCATGATTTCGGCCGGAGCGCGATCTTGGTTTAGTAATGCGGCCATGATTTGCATGGACAAGTTAATGTGGTTGAAAAAATGCTTGTAACCAGCGCACAGGTAGTTTAATCCCGGCTCTCCCTCAGGCGCGATTTCATCCGGCGGGGTGGTGATGAAGCGGTTTTTGGGGCAGCCGCCGTGACAGGCGAAGCGAACTTCGCATTGCCGGCAGTAACGCGGCAGCGTGTCCCGTTTATCTAAACCAAACTGTACCTGGCGCGGCGAGGCCAGCAGTTCGATCATGTGTGTCTCCTGAATATTACCCAGCTTATAATCTGGTTCGACGTAATGGTCGCAGCTATATAGATCGCCGTTATGCTCGATGGCTAACGCCTGCCCGCAGGTTTCGTTGAAGATGCACACGGCGCCTGGCGCGCCTACCCAATTTGCCAGGGCGGAGTCGAAATGCTGCACGAATACCCGGCCGACATCGTGGCGCACCCATTCGTCAAAAATGGTTGTGAGGAATTGGCCGAATTTGAGGGCGTTGACGGAGCGTTCGGTGACGAGAGTGCCAGACAGGGTGTATAACGGCCGTTCCCCTCCCGGCCGTTTACTCCATCCCTCATTGGCAAGAGGCAGTGTTGTTTCTGTGGCCCGTTCAATGATGGGGATGAACTGTATAAATTCAGCCCCTAACTCATCCCGGAAGAAACGGTAAACTGTCAGCGGATAATCCTGGTTGGCGGCGTGAATGGTGCAGAGGATATTGAAATCAACATGATGCTTTTTTAAAACGTCCAGACCGCTCATCACCTGTTTAAATGTGCCGCTGCCCCCTTTATTCACCCGATAAGCATCATGCAGCGCCTGTGGGCCATCTACGCTGATGCCGATCAGGAAGTTGTTTTCCTTAAAGAATGCGCCCCACTCGTCGTTTAGTTTGGTACCGTTGGTTTGCATGGTGTATTGGATTTCTTGTTCCGGGCGCTTCCACTTTTCAGCATAAACGATGGACAGTTTGAAAAAATCTAGCCCCATTAGGGTGGGTTCACCCCCTTGCCAGGCGATGTTGACGGTGGGCGTTTGATGGCTTTCGAGCAGTTGCTTGATGTAAATTTCCAACAATTCATCTGCCATGCGGAAGCGGCTGCCAGGGTAAAGCATTTCTTTGCTCAAAAAGAAGCAATATTTGCAGTCCAGATTGCAGATAGCGCCAGTGGGCTTTGCCAGCAGGTGGAAGGCGGGCGGTGCGTTTTTAGGACGGGTGAATTCGGGTGAGTTTATGGGAGTTGGCATAGCGTTATTCCATTATTTATTGGTCTGGTATTTTTTATAGGCAGTAGCTCAAATCATACTTGCTAATTCATCAAAGTACAAAACGGCCGTTTCCTTTGTGGTATCAGTCTGCAAGTGAATTAAGATTATCTTCTTTTCCAGACGCCATTTGCTCAATTATCATTTCTAGCAGGCGTATTTGTTCTTGCTGAATGGACACCATCTCTGCCCATTTCACCTGACCCAATACCTCCACCTCGTGGTGTAATGTGGCTATTTCTGCTTCTGCTTTTAAATTCACATGATAATCTAAATCCGCATTGAGACGATCTTTGTCTGACTGTCGGTTTTGGCTCATCATAATCACAGGCGCCTGTAACGCCGCCAGCATGGAGAGCATTAAATTGAGAAAGACATAGGGATAGGGATCAAATGTCGTTGTCAATATGAATGAGTTGAGGAGTACCCAACTGATAATAACCACAGCAAAAAAGATGATAAAAGCCCAACTACCGGCGATCTCAGATAGTTTATCAGAGAGGCGGTCGCCTGGGGATATCGTTTTTTCGTAGGCTTGATTGCTGTTTTGGGTGACTTGTTTATGACGTAATGCGCGGGATTTTTCTAACAGACTGGGGTATGCAGATTTAATGGTGGGTGTTGAATCATTCATGGCGGCGCCTTTTTTGTTTGGGAGAGGCCATCAAATCGTTTGAAGACCTATCGTTGTTTATGTTGAATGCTGTCATTATAACAACCACAGTGCCTTGTATAAAACAAAACGGCCGTTCCCGGGAACGGCCATTTTGTTTTACGATGCTGAGAAATTGAATGTTTGAAACCTTATGGCGTTGAAATGAAATTCATTACACCGGCGCTGCCATCTGGCAATGTATAGAAAAGTTGGCCTTGTGTCACCACCAACGAACTACCCACCAGGTTTTGTTCCCATTGGTAGCCGCCAACCGTTTCCAAACCGGCCAGATACGCCTGCTCTTGTTCCATTACCCCGGCCGGTTCTGAGCAGAACATAAAGGTGGTGGCGATACCGCTAATAGTGAAATGATCGTCCACTGCCGTCAATGTGCCAGAATAATTGTTGCAGCCGGCAAAACCGGAAATGGTTTCGTTCACAAAACTGGCGGTGATGCGTGTGCCTTCAATCAATGCTTGCGGGGCAGCAGCCGGGCCAAAGGAAGCGAGATACAGGGTGCTGTCATCCGCTTCTGCGGCTGGCGCTTCTGGGTCTGGTGAAGGGATGGGCGCGCCTTGGGGCACAAAGCGCATCGTGCCGCTGTCAGCTGGTAAATCCATAAACAGGTTGCCGCCATTCATGAAATAGATAGCGCCTGAACTCAACTGCTGCAAGAAGACGCTGTCCAACGAATCGTCAGGGCAGGCCATCATGGTAGTAGCGCCGGGGGCGATGCTGATGTTGCTGCCATCGACCACATACGTGGCGCGTGCATTGTTACAATCCGCTTTAATAAAAGCCGAGTTGTCGTCATTGAAGAGAATGACATACCGACTGGGATCGTTGACGGTAACACTCCCTTTTGGATCGGTAGTAGAGACCCACTGCCACGGTATATTGGTCAATGTGACCGCGGTAGGCGAGCTAAGGACGACGGGCACGTTTTCTGTGTTTTGAGCATCGATAAAGGCAGCGGAGGCCCACACCTGGCCGCCGGGCATATTGGGCGCGGCAGCCAGCCACCATTCCCCATCTTGGCTGACGCCGATGATTTCACCGGTTTCGCCAAAGGGGGCAGCGCCGACGTAAGGATAGTTGACGCCGGGGCCAGTGCGCAAGAAAATGCCATCGGGCGCAGTAACCGTGCCGCTGGCTGCCCCTTCAGCAGGTTCGGGCAGATCAATATCGGCCACGTCGAGTAAACGGTAATAATCGACCGGGCCAGCGGCGGCCCAGGAGAAGACCAACACGGTTCCAGCTTCTTCAAAACGATAGCTCTGAGCCGGGCCAAACATTTGGGTCATCGAGAAATCCAGAGAGCCTTCAGGGCAGGCGGCCATGGTCATGGGGCCGGCTTCCATGAAGATACTGCCGGTGGTGGAGGTGGCGTAACGGCCGTTTGCCCGATTGCAGTCTACCTGAGCATTAAATGTGCCATCTTCATTGAAAACCAGGGTGTAGTTTTCTGGATCCGGCACAAAAATGGCATCTGTCGCGCCGCCATTGGGGTCGCGTGATTCCCAGGCCCAGGTTTTATTGACCAGTTCCGGGTCAGGGGTGTGTTCCATTGTATCTAACGGTGTGCCAGATAGAGAGGAATCTTCACGGGTAGGCAAGACGGCCGGTTCCGGAGTGGCTGGCGCTTCAATGGATTCAATGACCACAGTCGGTAACGGATCGGTTGGGGCTGGCGTGGGTGTAGGCTCTGAGCCGCCACAAGCGGCTAAAGCCAGGGCCAGAATTAACGTGGTCAGGTACAGTAATTTTTTCATCTTCACTCCTATTCGAACGAGAATTAAATAAAATTTGACAACGGGCAAGATTGCCCTAAAT
Source organism: uncultured Ardenticatenaceae bacterium (assembly GCA_964643965.1). GTDB lineage: Bacteria > Chloroflexota > Anaerolineae > Promineifilales > Promineifilaceae. Next base: position 26,017 of record CAZXVH010000017.1, on the reverse strand, counting down.
TAACGCCGCTGTCAAACGGCCGATAAAAAAAATTATGATTTAATCATTTTCAGCTGTATTTATGATGAATGTCTGCTCCTGGGTATAATCACGCCATGATCTTGCCGGCAAAAATAAGTATTGTAGGCTTAGGCTTGATGGGCGGCTCGTTGGCCCTGGCGCTGCGTCTGGCGCGGCGGGTAGCCCGGCAGTCACATGCCCCGCATATCACTATTGTGGATACCAATCCTCAAACGTTGCAGGCGGCAGAATGGCTGGCCGATGTGGCGACGGCCGATTTTAAGGCAGGCGTGGCCGAGGCAGAACTGGTTATTTTAGCGACGCCAGTACGCTCGGTGCTGCATCTGCTGGCGGAATTAGGGCGGGTGCGGCCTGAAGGCTGTATGGCGCTGGATTTGGGCAGCACCAAGCGGGATATTTGCCAGGCGATGGACGCCCTGCCCGTTGGCTTTGAAGCGATGGGTGGGCATCCGATGTGCGGCAAAGAGACGGCCGGTTTTAGCTCCGCCACGCCAGATTTGTATCGTGATAAGACCTTTGTGCTGTGCCACACAGCCCGCACCACAGAGCGCATGAAGAGCTTGATACTGGATTTACTGCGTATCGTGGGGGCGAAACCGTTGTTTTTAGCGCCTGATGTGCATGATGAGATGGCCGCCGCCATCAGCCATTTGCCTTATATGGTGGCGGGGTCACTCATGCACACGGCGGCGGCCATGGCCGATGAGCGGCTGTGGACAGTGAGCGCTTCTGGCTTTCGGGATACCGTGCGGGTGTCGGGCACAGACCCCCAGATGATGCTGGATATTTTGCTGACGAACAAAACGGCCGTTCTCCAACAATTGCAGCGTTACCAGGCAGAGATAACGGCCGTTACCCATCTGCTAGAATCCGGCGACGAAGCAAGATTGGCCATCTGGCTGGCAGAAACGCAAGCCGAATATATGGCATATCGGAAGAAGACGGGATGAATTATGAAGGAGGTTGCCTATGTATATGCTCATTATGGTCGTAGATAACAGCGAACATTTGAACGGGGTGCTGGAAGCCTGGGTTGAGGCCGGTGTGTCGGGCGTCACGATTTTGGAGAGTACCGGCGTCAATCGGGTGCTGCCGCGGGCGCAAGCCGGGCCGATGTTTGCCGGCTTCAGCCAATTTTTTGGCGCCAGCCGGGTGGGACACAACACCTTGTTTGCGGTGATTGATAGTTTGGAAGTAGCGGAAACGGCCGTTAAAGCCACAGAAGCGATCATCGGCGATCTCAGGCAGCCCAATACCGGCATCATCTTCGCCCTGCCCGTGGCTAAAACGTGGGGCTTTCCTGAGCCGTATGCGTGAGAAAGCGGCGAGCGGCGTCTGGTGAGTAGCGAGTGGCGAAGTAGTTGGTCACCTTGCCACCCGCCACCCGCCACCTGCCACCTGGAGTTCTTACATGGTTTGGATAAAATTCATCTTTTTCGCCGCCATTGTGGTGATAGCGGCCGTGAAACTGGCCGAATATGGCGACATCATTGCCGTGCGTACCAAACTGGGCGGCCTCTTTGTGGGCACCATTTTCCTGGCGGCAGCCACCTCGCTGCCAGAGTTGATCGCCGCCATGAGTTCCTTCCGCCTGGGGGAGCCGAATTTAGCGGCCGGCAACTTTTTCGGCAGCAACATGGTCAACGTGCTGCTGTTGGCGTTGATCGATCTGGTGATCTTTCGTGTGCCTTTGCTGCGTAAAGTGGCCGTGAGTCATGCTGTCACCGCGGCCCTGGCCACCATCTTGATGACGGTAGCCGTCTTCGCCGTCTTGTCTGATATGGATATCACCATTGGTTGGGTGGGTCTGGACAGTATCTTGCTGATTGTGATGTATTTTGTGGGTATCTGGCTGATTCAACGGGAAAACAACGGGCCATCGGCCGCTCCCGGCCCGGCGGCAGTGACGATTGCCCCGGGGTTTCCCACGCTTAAAGTGGGGCTTATCGGGTTTGCCGTTGCCGCTGGATTTCTAATGGCGGCCGTGCCCCAATTGGTGAGAAGCAGCACAGAAATTGCTGATATTACGGGCCTGGGCACGGGTTTTGTGGGCACGGCGCTGCTCAGCATTGTGACTTCCTTGCCAGAACTGGTGGCGGCCATTACCGCCATTCGCATCGGCGCATTTGATATGGCGGTGGGCAATTTATTTGGTTCCAGCGTTTTTAACATGTTGGCGCTGGGCATTTCTGACTTTTTCTATATCGACGGCGCTCTCCTGGCCGACATCGATCCGGCGTTTGCGATGGTGGGCTTGATAGGCATTCTGCTCATGAACATGGCGCTCATTGGCAACCTGGCGCGGGTGGAGCGTAAGTTTTTGTTTATTGAACTGGATGCGCTGGCGATTATCATCGTTTACCTGTTGGGGATGTATTTCTTGTTTGTGCGGGGCATTGGTGTTTAAAAATTTATTTCAAAGGGACAAAGAGACAAAGAGTCAAAGAACCCCCTTTTTTTTCTGCCTTTGTTCCTTTGTAACTTGGCATCTTTGTATTAAGTTCTCGTTTCTATGAAGATGCGCTGGTGGGAATGGCTGCTTTTGGGGGTGGGATTGGCGGTGTTTGTCGCGCAGGCGGCGTTGGCTTCACCCTTGAAATCAGCGGCGTTTGATGAGGAGTATCACATTGCCGCCGGTTATGCTTACCTGAAGACGGGCGACTTCCGCCTCTCTACCAGCCATCCGCCGTTGGTGGATACCCTGAGCGCTATTCCCCTGTTGTTTCTGGATGGTGTGGTTCTGCCCACTGATCATCCATCCTGGGCGGAGAGCGATTATTTTATCTTCTCGGATGTATTTTTGTGGCAAGCCAATGAGAACGCGCAGGAGATTTTGGTAAACGGCCGTTACTCCATCCTCCTCCTCGCCGCCATTTTAGCCGCCGCCTTGTTCTTTTGGGCGCGGCAAATGGGGGGCGCCTGGGCCGGTTGGATCGCCCTCATCCTGGCTGTCTTCGATCCCAATTTGATGGCAAACGGCCGTCTCATCACCACCGATTTAGGCTTGACCCTGTTCATGACGTTGACGATGTGGCGGCTCTGGTGTTGGCTGAAACGGCCGTTGAGCCTGTCGAAACGGCCGTTAAGCCCGTCAAAACGGCGCTCTTGGGTCAATCTCATTCTGGTGGGAATCCTGGCGGGCTGCACCATGGCCGCCAAGTTCACCGGCTTGATGGTATGGCCCATGATTTTGGCGGTGATGGTTTTGTGGGGGGTGGAGAGGGAAGATTGGAGAGGGGAACCACGCCGTAATCTCCAATTTCTGCTCTCTACTCTCTTTCTTCTCGCCCTCATCGCCTATGCTACCCTCTGGGCTATCTACCGCTTTGACTTTGGCCTCATTCCGGGCAGCAAATTTCCGTTGCCTATTCCGGCGCCGTTTTATCCTTACAGCTTGTGGGACACCTTTATGGTGATTGAAGAACAGCCTAAAGCGGCTTTCCTGCTGGGCCAGGTGTCGGATCGAGGCTGGTGGTATTACTTCCCGCTGGCGCTGCTGCTGAAAACATCGCTGCCTTTGCTGCTGCTGGCTGCCGGTGGTCTGTTCATCATGGTGCGGGAAGAGGGCTGGCGCAAAACGGCCGTTCTCTGGGTTCCGCCGCTCTTCTTCATGCTCCTGGCCATGACCGGCCGTATCACCATCGGCTATCGTCACATCTTGCCCATCGTGCCATTTTTGGTGATGATGGCGGCGCAGAGCGGCCGAAAAATAAAAGTTAAAGAGTTAAGATTAAAAGGTGAGCGACCCCACTTCTTCGGCAGGCTCAGGACAAGCTCTTTGATCTTTAATCTTTCAATCTTTGTTCTTTTAATTTGGGCCGCCTTCTCCAACCTGCGCCTGTGGCCCCATCAAGAAGCGTATTTTAACGAGATAGCGGGCGGGCCGCAGCACGGCAGTAAACTGCTGGTAGACGCTAATATTGATTGGGGCCAGGATTTGCTCTTTTTGCGCCATTTGATGGCGGAGCGGGGGCTTGACGAACTGTATTTATCCTATTTTGGCACGGCGCTGCCTGAGGCGTATGGCGTCAACTACAAGCCGCTGCCTGGCTTTATGCGCTTCACGGCCGGTCCTGAAATTGACGCCTACAACCCGTATACGCCACTGCCCGGTTGGTACGCCATCAGCGAAACCAGTAAGCAGTTGGGCTTGATGCTGCAAAACACGGACATGTACGCTTATTTTCAGGACAAGGAGCCGGTGGCCTGCGCCGGCTACTCCATTTGTTTGTATGAGGTGGCTTATGGGGCTGAGGGAGACGTGGAGAGGAGGGTGGTAAACGGCCGTTCCGTCTCAGACATACCGCCCTCAGAATTAGGTATCACAAACGGAAAGCGGCTGATTGCCAAGTGGGTGAGTGGGCCGGATGTGGCGCTCTATCCTTTGGGCGAAGGTTTTACGCCGCCAGATGGCTTTCAAGCCGTAGACGCAAATTTTGCGGGCGCAAATTTTGCCGGCGCATTTACCTTGTTGGGCGTAACGGTTCCTGAGCCTGTCGAAGGCATGATCCCTGAGCCTGTCGAAGGGCCACTCCACCTCACCCTCTACTGGCAAGTTGGCTCCGCGGATGTTGACACGCCAAAACCGAGCCAGGCCGCGCCGCTGGCCGCCTTCGTCCATCTTTCCGGGGCAGATCAGGCCCAGATCATCGCCCAATACGATGGCTGGCCCACGGCGCTCTCCGGCCTGGAAGCGGGCGACATCATCGCCCAACCGGTGACGCTGGCCATCTCACCGAATGCCCCGCCGGGTGACTATTTTGTGCGGGTGGGGTTGTACTCGCCGCAGTCGGGACAGCGGCTGCGGCTGCCGGACGGGACGGATGTGGTTGTGCTGGGGCAGATGCGGCTGGAACAGCCCTGATTACTGTTTTTCTTCGCGGACGCCGGTTTGCTCTTCCTGAATGAGCTTTTCCAGTTTGCTTTTGGTATCGCGCCAGGTGATCTTGGAGAGGCCCATCTTTTGGCGGATGTCGTCTTGCTCCACGCCGTTTTTGTAGTCGCGGATGGCCGCGCACCAGCGCAGATTCTCAAATGAGAGCAGCCCGCGTTCTACATTGGCGGCGTCGCCCACATCCCGCAGAATGTATTCCAGATTGCGCGGGGTGCAGGTGAAAACGGTGTCGATGGGAGTGTATTGGGCCATGTATTCGTCGAACACATCCAGCCATTCCGGGTCCAGTTCTACTTTGCGCTCTTTGTAACGCAGCCGGGGATTGGCGTAGCGGATAAAGAGCATGGGCTTTGCCGGGTCTGTGCGGTCAATGTGGTTGGGCACCATGGTCATGGCTTCGCTTTTTTTGATGCCAGTTTGGAGCAGCAAGGTGAGCAGCAGATGGGGGCGGGCGTCTGCTTTTTTGCCCACATCGCCGCTGCGCATGGCCTGGGAGACGGTTTCAGCGCGGGCCAGTTCCTCTTCGGTGGGCAGGGTGGGCAGGGGGCTTTTGACGCTGCGTTGGATAACGGCCGTTGATGGATCCTCATTCAATACGCCGCTTTTATGCAGCCAGCCAAAAAAGACCTTGAGCGTCGTCACCCGGCGGGCATAGGATTTGGGGCTGCACGGTACGCCGCGCTCGTTGAGCAGCCAATCCAGGAAGTCGTTGAGGTTTTTGGCGCCGATTTTGCCGATAGGCTGGCCGATGCCCAGGTATTTTCCCAGCAAACGTATGTCGCTGGCAAAGGCTTTGCGCGTGTTGAGGGCAAAACCTTCGTCGCGCATGTGGTTTTCAAATTCACCCAGCGCCGCCTGAAGAGAGGCGTCACCGGTTAATCTTGCCTGTTTTTTGTCGAGGGAACTGTTTTCTTCGCCCTCGAGCAGTGGGGGTTGTTTATTATCGCTCATACCACCTCTTGTTTCGTATAGGTGTGTACAGGATAGAATATCTCGGCTGGTTTGTCAAGCAAGTTGACGAGGCTGTGGGGGCGGTGGACAATTGGCGCTATGTTTGGATTTTTTAAAGGGAAATGCAGAATATCATACGTAGTTGCAGGGTTTTGTAGTTTGCTGATCCTGGTTTTGGCGGCTTGCGTTGGTGGGGGTAGCGCTGTATCGGTGGAACGAACCATGTCCGCGCCGACTTTGGCGGCAACGGCCGTTCCCATTACCCTTCCTCCCACACCCAATGCCTCACCCACAGCTGCGCCTCCTGTTACGGCTTCGTTGACTCCCTGGCCGACGACCGCACCCACAGAAACGGCCGTTCCTTCCCCCACGCCCTCGCCCACAGCCACACCGGTTGACCGATCTTGTCCTGCTGAATCTCCGGAGAAGCCAGATTATCAGAGCGCTTATTTAGCGGCTGATCCCTGGCCGACGCCAGACCCGGCGTTAAGCGACCCGCATTTTTGGCTGGTGAAACCGCTGCCGGCCGAGCAATCCCTGGCTTTGAATCTCACTTACCCGTATGGCTCTGATGGAAACGGCCGTTATCTACTGCACAATGGTCTCGATTCTTTGGCCGACAAAGGGGTGGATGTGTTGGCGGCGGGGGCTGGTACGGTAGCTTACGCTGGCGAGGATGCAGATGTGTTGTATGGCTGGCGCTGTGAGTGGTATGGCAATTTGGTCGTGATTGAGCATGATGCATTGTGGCAGGGACAGCCGGTGTACTCGTTGTATGGGCATGTGTTGGATGTGTCGGTAGAGACGGGGCAGCGAGTAGAGGTTGGCGACCGGGTGGCGGCGGTTGGCTTTGGCGGCGTGGCCACGCATCCCCATTTGCATTTTGAGGTGCGCGTGGGCAGCAACGAATTTGGCGCGACGCGCAATCCGCTGCTGTGGTTGGCGCCCGAGACCGACCGCGGGGTGATTGTGGGGCGCCTGGTGGATGAGGCAAAACGGCCGTGGCAAGGCACCCGGGTGACGCTCATCGATGGCAGCGGCGAAGAAGTAGAATTCATCAACACCTGGACGTATCTGGACGACCCCGAACACCTCATCAACCCAGATGAAGGCTACGCCGAAAACTTCGTCTTTGGTGATTTGGCTTCGGGCAATTATGAACTGTACGTCAAAATTCAGGGCATTGAATACCGTCAATCAGTTGAAGTGAAAGAGGGTGGATTGAGCTTTGTAGAAATCATAACAGAATGATTATGATGGTTAGGTTGGATGAAGGGGCTGAGAAAAGCCAGTTGAGCTTTGTGAAACAGGTGTAGGAGGCCGAAATGAGACGTTGGTTAAAGCGTATATTATTGGTAGGAACGGCCGTTTTAGTCATTAGCATCATTGGACTGGAAATCGCCAGCCGAACTTGCAGTTGCATGGACAAAGTAGACCTTGACTCCATGCGCATCAAGATTTGTGAACAGGAAATGACTGTTTATGATGATGAGGAATTGGCGATATTAGAGAATCTGCGCTCAGATCGGGCTGAGGGTATTCCCGTTTCAAAAGCCACCTATCGGGAAGCGATGGATATGCTTGTTGCAGAGATAGACCCAACATTGTTGGGGCCAGCAGCGGGGATCGTTTGCGGCATTGCCTACGTGCGAAACTCTCTCCCTAATCAGGCAAGACTTTACGTTAAGCGACATGAGTTTGAACATCTTCTTCAAGACCCATTGATGGAAAACTCAGAAATGGCAGCTAACGTTGTGGCCGCTAAAGAGTATCCGATAGGCCTGGTACAGACGATTACCTACGCTTTGTGGGAAGGGAAAAAAGAGCTTACCTGGTGTTGTTTTTTAGTAGGTGGCTGGGCCATATTCAAATCTTACTTTTTAGGAATTGGCAGCTTATGAGGATAACAGATAGAAGCCGACATCAGAATCGGTATGATGTCTGGGAATGGCATGGCGGCCGTTATCGCGGTAAATCTTCACTTTCTATACGTTGCCTTACTCATCTTTAAAACAGCAAACTGATCAAACTCTGCCCCAGAATCAGTTGGATGCCAGTGAGCAGCAGCAGGGCGGCGGCGTCGGCACAGTTGGAGAGTTTACCAGTTTGTTCAGTAAACAGTGAACAGTGTACAGTGACCAGTGGCATTGCTAAAAACTGTACACTGTGCACTGTACACTGTACACTTACGCCCATGATCTACGTCGATAACCAGGCCATCACTGACCCGCGCTTGAATTTGGCGCTCGAAGAATATTTACTGCGGCATGTGCATCTAGCGGAGTCAATTTTGCTCTTTTATGTCAATGAACCGTCGGTGATTGTGGGGCGCAATCAAAACGTATGGGAAGAAGTGGATTTTGATTATGTGGAAGCGCATGGGGTGCAAGTGGTACGGCGTTTGTCAGGCGGCGGCGCAGTCTATCATGATTTGGGCAATCTCAATTTCAGCTTTATCTCCACCGGCTCAGAGAATTTGCACAATTTCCGCATGTTTACCGAACCAGTCATTCGTGTACTCAATCAGTGGGGCGTACCGGCGGAATTACACGGCAAAAGTGATATTTACGCGGGTGGCAAGAAACTGTCGGGCAATGCTCAATATTTGTCAGGGCAGCGCATGGTCAGCCACGGCACGATTCTTTTTGATAGTGATTTGGAAGCCTTACTTCATGTGCTTAATCCCACCCAGGCGCAGATTGAATCAAAAGCGGTGCAGTCGATTCGGGCTAAAGTGACTAATATTGTGGAGTGGCTGCCACAGATGGACATGACGGCGCTCAGACAGGGGTTGCTGGCCGGTATTTTTGAGGGGGGTGAGATACCGACTTATGACCTGTCGGAAGCAGAGTGGGAGCAAGTGCGGCAGATAAAGGCGGACCGGTATGATACCTGGGAATGGAATAACGGCCGTTCTCCCCAATTCACCATCCACAAATCAAGCCTCACTCACTCGCTCTCCATCCGCATAAAAGATGGCTGCATCCAGGCCATCGACATGACAGGGGACGCCGCAGATATTGCCGCGCTCACCCATTTAGTGGGCGTCAGATACCAGCGTCAAGAGATAGAAAAAGCCTTGTCCGCTCAAAACATAAAGCCCACAGCGCTGCTCACGCTTCTGTACCCTTGAAATTCAACGAAGCGGAATTAACGCAGTAGCGTAAGCCGGTCGGTTGCGGTCCATCGGTGAAAACATGGCCTAAATGCGCCCCACATTCCTGGCAGACAATTTCCGTGCGTTCCATAAAATGGCTGCGATCCACATTCTCTTGAATGGGCGCGTCCACCATTGGCGCATAGAAACTGGGCCAGCCGCAGCTTGAATCAAATTTAGTTTCAGAGGGGAACAGCTCTGCGCCGCAGACGACACAGGTATAAACGCCGTTTTCTTTGTGAGTGTAATATTCGCCGGTAAACGGCCGTTCTGTCCCTTTTTGCTGCGTGACCTGGTATTGAAGTGGAGTCAGTTGAGCGCGTAATTCTGCATCAGATTTTTTAGTCATAATTGAATCTCCTCACTGTTATGGCGTTGGCCGCGCTTCCAGGGTGATGGCTACCTGTACCTCTTTGCCATCTCGCAGCACTGTCAACGTCACTGTTTGGCCGACTTCCGTGTCTTGCACGATGTAGCTTAATAAATCATCAAACTTGTCCACCACCACGTCATCGATGCCGATGATGACGTCGCCGCCAACGGAGAAGGGGAAGCCGTCGATGGTGATCTGGCCATTGCTGCCGCGCAAGTCCGTTTTGGCTGAGGGGCCATTAGCGACCACTTCAACGACCTGGATGCCGCGTTGATTGGCGTCCAGATTCATGGCCAGGGCCACATCTTTGCTCAGTTCTTGCCCGGTAATGCCGATCCAGGGGTTTTGCACGGCGCCGTTTTCAATCAACTGCGGCGCCACTTTTTGCACCGTTTCCACGGGCACAGCATAACCCACGCCGGAGAATGTGCCCACATTGGTGGCGATGGCGGTATTGACGCCAATCACTTCGCCGTCTAAATTGAGCAGCGGGCCGCCGGAGTTGCCAGGGTTGATGGCGGCGTCTGTTTGGATGATGCCGGGGATGGAGAAGTAACGGCCGTTTGGCGCTGCCGCATCAGCCGGTAAATTACGTCCCAGCCCGGAGATGATGCCGGAGGTCATGGAGCCGGAGAGACCAAAGGGGTTGCCAATGGCGATGACATATTGACCCACTTTGATCTCGTCAGAATCGCCCAGAGGTATGGAAACCAGGTTCACTTCCTGCGGATCCACTTTGATCACAGCCAAATCAGAATCTGGGTCCACGCCTACCAGGGTTGCGTCCACTTCTGTGCCATCTGAGAAGATGACGGTGATTTTTTCAGCTTGCCCCACCACATGGTTGTTGGTGATGATGTGGCCCAGTTCATCGTAGACAAAGCCGGAACCCTGGCCGTATTGCGGCCTGAAAAAGGGATGATCTTGGGGCAGATCGTCCGGGTTCATGCCCTCGGGCAGTTTAAAATCTTCCGGCAGCTCAAACTGGCCGAATTGCTTGGCGGCAGCTTCGGCGCTGAGCTTTACCTGAATGTTGACCACCGCCGGGTTGATCCGTTCATATAAGTTAATGAGGGTACTCTGCGCTTCTTCCAGGTCGAGGGTGGTCACGTTGGCGCCGGGGTTGGTTTGCGCCGGTTCTTCTTGTGCTGGCGCGGCCAGGGGGGCGATGGCCGGCACAATATCGGCGCTGGTATCTTCAACGATAACGGCCGTTTCTGCCCCAGCCTCCGCTACCGGTAAATTGTCTACGGCCGCCTGGCCGCAGCCGGCCAACGCCAGGAGAGCGAGAATAAGAACCGCCATGATAGAAACTGTTTGTTTCATGAATTAACCTCCGGTTAATGAGATAGAGATAGAGGAGAGAGATAGAGAATCTGTTTCTCCCCGAAAATAGTTGCATCCATACAGAAGCTAATTTTGCCTTAAAAAGGTAAAAAATTTGTAAATTAGGGGTTAAGGAAGGATGAAGGATGGCGCTTGAGGGCTGAATCTCGAGGACTGAGCCTCGAGGGCTGAGCCTTTCGAAGCCCGGGCTTCGACAAGCTCAGCCCTCGTATCCACCTTGCCGCCTTATAAATTCTCCACAAAATAATCTCTTACCCGTTCTTCCATATAAACCCGGTCGGCCAGGCGGCGGGGGCTGTGGCGCTCGTCGGGGAAGAGGAGCAGATCGTAAGGTTTGCCGGCCTTGATCAAGGCGTTGATGAGCCGCGCCGTGTGGCGGAAATGTACATTTTCGTCGATGAGGCCGTGTACCAGCAGCAGCTTGCCTTGCATATTTTCGACATGATACATGACGCTGCCCTGCGCATAACCATCAGGATTGGCCTGCGGCGTGGACATATACCGCTCCGTATAATGGGTGTCGTAGCCATCGTAATGGGTGACGGGGGCGCCGGCCACTGCTACCTTGAAGACGTCAGGCGCCTGCGCCAGGCACATGGCGGCCATATAACCGCCATAACTCCAGCCGTAGACGCCCACCCGTTTGGCGTCAGCCAGACCTTGCGCCACGAGCCAACGCACGCCATCCACCTGATCTTGCACCTCGATGAGGCCCATACGGTGGCGAATCCAACCCTCAAATGCCAGACCGCGCCGGGCGCTGCCCCGATTGTCGAGCATGAACACCAGGAAGCCCTGCTGCGCCAGATATTGCGCCCGCATATTCACCGTGTCTCGCCAGCCATTAACCACAAGCTGGGCGTGTGGCCCACCATACACGGCTACGATGGCCGGGAAAGGGCCAGCGCCAGAGGCGGCCGGTGGGCGGTAAAGTGCGCCGTAGAGAGTAACGCCATCCCGGGTGGACAGGGTGACGATTTCTGGCGGCGGCAGCGTGAGGCTTTCCAGGCGGGGATCGTTTGGCGTGAATAGCGTGTGCCGTCGTTTGCCCGTTTTCAAAACGCGCAAATTGATGACGGGGGGCTGGGTCAGGCTGTCGTATTGATCGATGAAGCGGGTGAAAGCGTGATCCAGCGTCACGTTATGACTGCCCGGTTCACGGGTGAGGCGTTGGGGCTGACCACCGTCGAAGCCGACGACGTAAAGATGGCGTTCAGTGGGGCCGTCCATTGTACCGCAAAAGTAAACCAACCCATTTTCTTCATCGACGCCATCGAGGCTGTCTACCTGCCACTCGCCGCTGGTTAACGGCCGTTCCCATCCCCCAGCTTTATCATACAAATACAGGTGCATAAAGCCAGTCCGCTCCGAGGCCCAAATGAAACGGCCGTTTTTTAGCGGTCGGAACATGTTGTGCAAATTAATCCAGACTGCGCTGGTTTCCGTGAGCAGCGTTTCTCCTCGTCCGGTGGTGGGATCAAAGGCGATGAGATCCAGGCGGGATTGGGCGCGGTTTTGGATTTGGGCGGTCAAGTTTCCGTTGGGCAGCCACTTCACCCGCGCCAGGTAAATGTCTTCATCTTCGCCCAAATCCATCCAGGTGGGCGCTCCCCCATCCCGGCCGGTGACGCCCAGGCGCACTTTGGCGTTGGCCTGGCCGGCAAATGGATAGCGATGATCTTCCTGCGCCCCCGCGCCCACCGCATCCTGTCCCTGGTGGACGATGCGGTAAACGGGGATGTGGCTTTCAACCACCTCGGTGAAGGCGATGGCCTGGCTGTCCAGCGACCACCAATAGCCACGTCGCCTGCCCATCTCTTCCTGGGCGATGTATTCAGCCAGACCGTTGGTTTTGCCCGTCCCCCGCGCGCCGCTGGTGATCTGGCGTGGCTCGCCGCCATCGCCGGGAATGACGTAAATTTCGGCGTCTTGCACGTAAGCGATCCAGTTGCCGTCGGGCGAGAATTGGGCGTCTAAAATGGGATGTTCCCCTTTTGCCAGGATTTGCTGTAATTCACCAGCTGCCCCGTTTTGCACAAACAGGCCGCCCAACAAGGGGATGAGGATGCGGCCGTCTTCACTCCAGGCGTAGTGGGTGATGCCCGTCTCCCGTTGCCGCAGCCGTTCGCGGCGCAGCTTTTCTTCGAGTGTCAGGTTTTCCTCGGTGTCGCCCCCACCGGGCGGGGTGACGAGTGGGCGCGTATGGCCTGTCTCGGGATCAAGGGCATACAACTGTCGCGTCAGGCTGCCCCCTTCACTGAACAGGTAGGTGATCAGGCTGTCATCTGGGCTAAATTGTAGGCTGCCAGGAACGGCCGTTCCCGGAAACGGATAGGTAGCGACATCTTCAATGGTAATGGGGGTGGTCATGAATTTCTCCTATATAGGCAAGTAGATAGAGTGTAGAGATAGAGATAGAGATAGAGAGCGTGGGTTTTCCTCTATCTCTATCTCTATCTTTCTGCCTTCTACTTTCATCCTTCTGCCTTTTCTGAAAGTTCCAGCCAGCGCAGTTCCACTGTTTCCAGTTCAGCTTTGGCGGCTGCCAGTTGATCGGCGAGGGTTTGTAATTTGGCGTAATCGGAGCCGATGTTGTTGATGGCGGCTTCCAGTTCAGGGATGAGGGTTTCTAATTCAGAGAGGCGGGCGTTAACGGCCGTTAACGCCTGTTTCTCCTTCCATGTCAGCTTCCGCGCTTTTTCCGTTGGCTGTTGACTGTTAACGGTTGGCTGTTGACTGCCGCTTTCCCGTTCCGCATTCCGCATTCCGCGTTCCGCATTCTCCTCTTCCCGCTTTTGCAAATACGATTCATACGGCGTGGGATAACGTGTGCCTTGAATGCCATCTTCAAACGGAATCAGAAAATCCACATTACGGTCTAAAAAATAACGGTCATGGCTGACCACCACCAGGCAGCCCTGGAAATGATCTAGAAACTCTTCCAGCACCGCCAGCGTTTGAATGTCCAAATCATTGGTCGGCTCATCCAGGAACAGCACATTGGGCCGGGCGATGAGCGTATGCAACAGGTAGAGCCGCCGCCGTTCGCCGCCGCTGAGGCTGCCGATATAAGTTTGCTGCTCGGCGCGGGTGAACAAGAACCACTCCAGCATTTGCGCCGCGTCCATGCGGTAGCCTTCGGCGTTTTTGATGAGGGGCGCGGCGTCGTTGATGTAGTCGATGACGCGCTGCTCGTCGCGCAGGCCGGCGCTTTGCTGGTCATAGTAGCCCAACACCACCGTATCACCCCAGGCGATGCGCCCGCTGTCCGGCGGTAGTTTGCCCGCCAACACATTGAGCAAGGTGCTTTTGCCAGCGCCATTTGGGCCAAGAATGCCGATGCGGTCGCCGGGGTTGAGGTCAAAGTCCAGCTTTTGAAAAAGCGTCAGATCGCCAAATGATTTGCTCAGATCACGCGCTTCCAGCACCCGTTTACCCAGGCGACGGCCGGCCAATGAGATGGCAACTTGATTTTCGCGCCGGTCGAAACTCAGTTTTTGCATTTCTGCCACGCGCTGCAAACGTGCTTTTTGTTTGGCGCTCCGCGCCATCGGGCTGCGGCGCACCCATTCCAATTCGCGCCGCAATAGCTGCTTGCGCTTTTGCTCGGCGGCAGAAAGCTGCTCATGCCGCTCGCTGCTCAGTTCCAGATAGCGGCTGTAGTTGCCGGGGTAGCTCACCAGTTGACGGCGATCCAGTTCCACAATGCGGTTGACCACCCGATCTAGAAAATAGCGGTCGTGCGTCACCATGAGCAGGCCGCCCGGCCGTTTTGCCAGGTGTTCTTCCAGCCAGTCGATAGTTTCGGCGTCGATGTGGTTGGTCGGCTCGTCCAGGATGAGCAGGTCGGCGGGGTCGATGAGGGCGTGAGCCAGAGCCACACGCTTATGCTGACCGCCGCTGAGGGTTCCGATTTTAGCCTCAAAGTCGGTGATACCCAGTTTGGTGAGAATGGCTTCGGCTTCAGCTTCGGCCGCCCAGCCATTGGCCTGATCCATTTTGGCCGTTACCTGGGAAAACTGGGACTGGACGGCCGGGTCTTGGGGTTGGCGTTGAAGCTGTTTGCTGGCTCGTTCATACGCTTGCAGCAGCCGCATTTGTGGCGCGTCGCTCTGGAAGACGGCTTCCAGCACGGTGAGATCAGGGTCGAGGGACGGGTCTTGAGGTAGGAAGCGGATGCGCACATTGCCCCAGACGGTGCGGCTGCCATTGGTCACCGGTTCTTCCCCGGCGATGAGGCGCAGCAAGGTGGTTTTGCCGCTGCCGTTGGGGCCGATGAGGCCGATGCGGTCGCCCTCGTTGATGAGCAGGTTGACATCTTCAAATAAGGTGCGTTCGCCCATGTGGAGCGTGATGGCTTGCAGGGTGACGAGGTTCATGCGTGTATGGTATCGGAAAGAGGAACGTTTGACGATTTTGGGTTTAGGCGTAACGGCCGTTTCTTGATAAACTTCCTTTCTTATTGATCCCCAATTGTAGTGAAGGAAAACGCGATGAAAAGAATAAGTTTGATACTCGGAATCATGTTGATAGGTGGCATTCTTGTCTTCGCCTGGGCTGCCAGGCCAGCGCCGGCCGCCGATGAGCAAACGCTGCCGGCCGATATTGTGGTCGTCCGCGCTTATTTTGATAACCGGGAAATGGTCAACGAATTGGCTGCCCGTAAAGAGCCGTGGGAAGTGCATCATGATGAAGGTTACCTGGTCATTGAGGTGACGCCGGCCGAATACAATGAACTGCTGGAAGCCGGTTTCCGCCTGGAAATCGATGAAAAGCTGACCGCTTTATACAACACACCCCACACCAGAGACGCCAATCAAACCAGCGGCATCCCCGGCTACTCCTGTTACCGTACCGTTGAGGAAACCTATGCCATGGCCACCGATATCGTCTCCGCCCACCCGGGATTGGCGTCTTGGGTGGATATTGGGGATTCCTGGGATAAAGTGACGCCAGGCGGCGCGCCCGGTTATGATTTGATGCTGCTAAAATTGACCAATACGGCCGTGCCGGGGCCAAAACCGAAGTTGTTTATCATGTCCTCGGTGCATGCCCGTGAATATACCCCGGCCGAACTGAGCAGCCGTTTTGCCGAATACCTGGTAGATAATTACGGCAGCGACGCCGACGTTACCTGGCTGCTCGATTACCATGAAATCCATCTACTGCTGCTGGCGAATCCCGACGGCCGTAAACAGGCGGAGACGGGCCTTTCCTGGCGCAAAAACACCAATCAAAATTACTGTGGCCCCACTTCAAACAGTCGCGGCGCTGATTTGAACCGCAATTATGAGTTTCTCTGGGGCTGCTGTGGTGGTTCCAGTGGCTCTCAATGTAGTGAAACGTATCGTGGAGCCAGCCCCGCTTCAGAGCCGGAAACGCAGGCGGTGCAAAACTACGTGCGCGGCATTTTCCCAGATCAGCGGGGCGACTTGATCACAGACCCCGCTCCGGCTGACGCTTCGGGTATCTTCCTGGATATGCACAGTTACAGCCAGTTGGTTTTGTGGCCCTGGGGGTTTACCACTAACCTGGCCCCAAACAGCACCGCTTTGCAAACGTTGGGGCGCAAGTTCGCTTATTTTAACGGTTATGAGCCGGAGCAATCGGTGGGCTTGTATCCCACGGATGGCACCACGGATGATTTTGCTTATGGTGAATTGGGGCTGGCCGCCTATACCTTTGAACTAGGCACCAGCTTTTTCCAGGATTGCGGTACCTTTGAAAACCAGATTTTGCCGGATAATTTAGAAGCGCTGGTCTATGCGGCCAAAACGGCGCGAGCGCCCTATATGCTGCCGGCCGGGCCAGATGCGTTGGCTGTGACCTTGAGTGAGGGTGGGGTGACGGCGGGAACGGCCGTTACCGTCACTACTACTCTCAATGATACCCGCTTCAACAACCAAAATGGGACCGAACCGACCCAGGCCATTCAGGCGGGTGCGCTCTATGTGGATACGCCGCCCTGGGAAGTGGGGGCGGTGGCGGCGCCGTTGACGGCCGTTGATGGTAATTTTAACAGCCCCATTGAAACAGGGCGCGGCGTCCTTGACACCACCGGCTTGGGTACAGGACGGCATACTCTGTTCGTGCGCGGTCAGGACGCCCTGGGTAATTGGGGGCCGGTCAGCGCCGCCTTCCTCTATGTGTTAGACCCGGCCGTTTCGCCCACCATTGGCGGCCAGGTGACAGCGGCGGACAGCGGCCTGCCTTTGACCGCCACTGTGCAAACAGACGCCGTGTTCCAGACCACCACTAATCCGGTGACGGGTTTGTATGAGATGCTGGTGATCAGCGGCACGTATGAGGTAACGGCCGTTCCGGTTTCTCCTGATTATGCGCCGCAAACGGTGACGGTAACGGCCGTTGATTATCAGAGTGTGCAGCAAGATTTCACGCTTTACCCCTCCTGCACCGTTTTTGAGGATGATGTGGAGGCGGGCAATGCGGGCTGGCAGGCGCAAGCGCCCTGGGCCATCACCACCGAATCGGCCCACAGCGCCAGCCATAGTTGGACGGACAGTCCGGGCGGCAATTATGGCAACTACCGTAATATCTCCCTCACCTCGCCCAGCCTGGATTTTAGCGGCTATCAAAATGTGACATTGGACTACTGGCAAATCTGCGACACTGAAGCCAACTACGATTATTGCATTGTGGAAGCCTCGGCCAATAATGGCGCAACCTGGGCGGAAGTGGCGCGTTATGATGGCGCTCACAGCAGATGGGAAGCGATCACATTGCCACTGCCCATGCTGGCGGACGAGGCGCAGGCCAAAATTCGCTTCCGCTTTAGCTCGGATCAGTCGGTGGTGAGAAATGGCTGGCATGTGGATGATATTCAACTGCGGGGATCAGGCCCCAATTGTGTGCAGGGGCCAGTGCAAATAGCGGTGACGGGGCAGGTGACGGCCACGGACACGGGGCTGCCCCTGGCGGCGGTGGTGAGAACCGATACTTACGTGCAAGCGATGACCGATCCCTTGACCGGTTTGTATGCCTTGAGTGTGATCAGCGGCACCTATGAATTAACGGCCGTTCCTGCTTCTTCTGATTACATATCCAAGACGGTGACGATAACGGCCGTTGAGGGCGTACCGGTGCAGCAAAACTTTGCCCTGGATCCGCTGCTGCGCCTGGATAAATTTATATATCTGCCCCTGATAACAGGCGAGTAGAAGGGGCTGAATCCACGATTTCGATAAATAAAAAGGCTCCCGGCAAACGTTTAGGCGTTTGCCGGGAGCCTTTCCTCTATCTCTCCCCTCTATCTCTATCTCCCCTTAAAACAGCACTGTACCCAATTCTTTGCGGTATTGTTGAGTTAAATCATCTTCATTGCCAAGTAACTCAAACAGGGCCAGAACAATGCTTTTGGCGCGGCCTTTGTCAAAGCGTTTGTCCTGGCGCAAAATGTCGATGAGGCCGTCCAGTCCCGGGGCATACTTTCCTCGTTTGAGCAAATGGGCGGCCTGGCGATATTGCGCCTCCAGCGGCGTCACGTCATCGGCGTCGTCCCAGGCGGTGTCTATTTTACATAAAAACTCAGCCAGGGGCAGCAACGTTTGCGCGGTGGTGTAGGCCAGGCCATCGGTGCAATCTTGTAAATAACCGATGGCTTCACACCCTTTGCTCTGCGCCAACAGGCTGCGCCCCAGATTTAGCATCGCCAACAGATGGCCGGGGGATTGGCGCAGCACATCCCGATAAGCGATTTCGGCGTCACGGTAGTGGCGAGTCGCCAGCAGGCTGTGGGCGTCGCCCAGGGCTAAATCGACCTCGCTGGGAATTAACTCTTCAATAAATTGGCGAATTTGGGTTTCTGGTTTAACGCCGACAAAATCATCCACCGGTTCGCCATCCAAAAAAGCGATGACGGCTGGAATGCCTTGCACCTGAAACGCCATAGACAGTCCCGGATTTTCATCGACATTGACTTTGGCCAGGACAAAGTTTAAGTCCGGGTCCTTCGCCAACTTTTCTAATATAGGGCCTAAGACCCGGCAAGGGCCGCACCAGGGCGCCCAAAAGTCCACGATCACCGGAATCTCAATGGAGCGTTCAATTACGTCATTATCAAAGGTTTCTTCGCTCACTTCAATAATATTGTCAATGTTCATAGTTTTGCACCTCAATGGGCATGTTTGCCCGGCGTCGATTTTGATACGCCTGGAATTGTAACTGCAAACCATGATTTGACCATTAGAGAAGCATCAACGTCCCCGCTGCCCGTGAAACTAAGAGCAACATCAAGACAAATTTGAAATTTGAAGGAGAGATATGAAGGGTCGTGGTGGGGGCTTATGATGTTGAACTGGAGAGGAGCCGTTGGGCGAGATCTTTTAGCTGTGTGTAGCTGACCGGTTTAACCAAAACCAGGTCTGCAACCTCTTGGTAGGCATGGGCCTGGATGGGGCTGCCAGAAGCAACGATGATTTTGGTCTCGGCCAGACGGGGGTCATGTTTCAGCAGGTCAATGACTTCGTCGCCGGCGATATTCGGCAAATTTAGATCGACCACGACAATTGTGGGCGCCACTTCGATCAGGCGGGAGAGCGCCGGGCCGCCATCATAGAAAATCTCCGGGCGAAGACCGGCGTCGGCCAATGCCTGGGCAAACATAAGCGCTAAATCTTTTTCATCTTCGATAATGATGGCCAGATTATTATCCATACGCTTCCTATTGATCCTTTTTGCTCATGTACTCGATTTCAGGATGATAACCAATATTCTACCTCACCAGAGGCATATGGTACAGATAATATTCCTATCGCTTTGCTTAGAGTGGCTGGCGTTGGTAAGATTCTGCTGCAATAAAAAATAATGGAATTGCCATTAACTATACTCGCAACGGGCATAATCTGACATTTTTGCCAGAGGTGGCACGGTCAGAAACCGGCCACAGCGAGTATAGAATCCTTTTGTTTTTTAAAGCGGTTAGCTGTCCTGGAATTTGTTTTGCACTGCTACCAGCTGCTTTTGCCTCACCCATGATGAGAAAAAAAGGAAAAGTCGTCTACTCCACCGATTCTGCCTTTGCCAAGCGCTGTCAGCGCTGTGGCAGCTACCCTTGCCGTTGTCCCCAGCCGAAAAGTATACCCCCAGAGGAGCAAACCGCCTGCATCCGCCGCGAGAAAAAGGGGCGCGGCGGCAAACAAGTGACCGTTATTATGGAATTGCAACTGACACCTGAAGATATGAAAGCGCTGGGAAAAACACTCAAGAAAAAGTGCGGCACTGGCGGCGCCGTCAAAGACGGCAATATCGAAATTCAAGGGGATCACCGCGAGAAAGTGGCGGAAGAGCTGCAAAAGTTAGGCTATAAGACCAAATTTGTCGGCGGCTGACGCCTAGGTAAACCACAATAAGTTCTTGAAATTACCAACACGCAAAATTGTGGTTTCCCTCAAGTAAAAGCGGGTTTCGCGCAATTTTATTTCCGAAAACTTTCCTGCTTTTACCTAGAGCCTTTTTGCTAATAAATTGACAACTTCGGCGGTGGGGAGACCCGCTTTTGCCCATTGATGAAGGTCTGCTGAACCAAATAATTCACGACCCAATGCGCCTGCTTTGGGGAATATGGCCTCTCGAACTGGTATTGATTTGAGCGGCCTTTCTTTTTCAGAGCGTATCAGCCATTCGATCAACATGGCAGAGAGAACATCTTCCAACAGGGGATTTTGAGGAGGCGTCATTTTGATGTTGGCTTCTCGCATGAACGGGGATGCGTCCATAAAAGCCGCGCTGCCGGCGATGGGGTCTCGGGACGCATACCGGCATTCTCGCATCCGGCTGACACGGATCGCGCCCAGGCACATGGGGCAGGGTTCGGTGGTGGTGTAGAGGGTGCAGGTTCCAGAGGGGTTCTGGGATTCATCCAGAGCAAACAAGGCATTCATTTCAGCGTGGGCGGTGCGAGAATGATAGATGAATTTACCGTCTACTTGTTTGTCGAAAATGCGATTACGGCCGCGAGATACAATGTCGCCATGAGCATTGGTGATGGCCGCGCCGATGGGCAGGGAGCCAGCCTGATACGCCTGCCACGCTTCGTCGGTGCAGGTCTGCCAGGGCGGGGAGAGTGTTTCCCAGAAATTATCCATAGGGTTATTTGTCAATGCCGAATTTAGCCAGGGTCTCGATGACGCTGGTTTCCAGGCCGATGTCGCCGCCTAAAACGGCTTGCAGGTAATGCTCACGCCAGTCGGGCAGGATGACGTGGCCTGTTTTCCATTCATGGAAGATGAGATGGGCGACGGGCCCTGTCTCATCAAGGAAGCCAGATTCGTAGAAGTCGCGTTCCGTGGCGGCCATGTCGTAGGTGAGGTAGATGAGTTTGGCGTGCCAACGGCCGTTTTGCCAAACAACTTGTGCGTAACTGGCCCGTGTCTCTTCATAACAATGGTTTCCTGCCGAGCCGGTATTCACCAGAAAAGTCTCGTCGATTTGTTTGATATAGGCGAGATGGATGTGGCTGGTGACAAAGACGGCGGGCAGGGGTGTGAGTTGCGGCCGGTGGGTGTCATCATCGTGGTGGGGATAAATGCCATCGGTATTGCCGCGCACAGAAGCGTGGGTGGCGAACAATTTGCTGCCATCGGGCGCTGTGAGGGTGTGGCTGAGGGGGAGGGCGGCTAATTCTGGAGAACGGCCGTTCAGTTGCCGATGTGTCCAGCGTGAATTTTGATTGATCTGGGTCTTGTAATCGACAGGTATGGCGTGGGGGTCTTCTTTTTCATGATTTAATACGTAATCTTCATGATTGCCGCGTGCCATCAGCCAGCCATTTTGCTGTCGTTTGGCTTGCACAATTTGCCAGGATTCCAATGATTTGGGGCCGCGATTGACGGCATCGCCATTGAAAATAACGTGGTCGGGTTGCCACGCTTCAATATGTTCGATAACTGTCTGGAGCGCCGGTACGTTGCCATGATTGTCTGAGAGAATTGCTATTTTCATGACCTGTATTTTAACGAGATCAGATGGAAAAACCTAAACGGCCGTTCTGCGCCAACCCTACCAAAACCAATTCCGTGCAAATGCTTGACAGTATGCACAGGTTTTGTTAAGATATGGGCATGAATACAAAAACAAATAACTCAAAAACATTGCAAATAGTCAACATCGTATCCTTTGTCGTGGTTGTGGTCATGAACGCCCTGTCCAACGCCTTGCCGCTCAACGGCCGTACGCCCGGTGAAATCTCAGATGCACTGCCCTCGTTTTTCACGCCAGCCGCTTACACTTTTTCTATTTGGAGCGTGATTTACCTGTTCTTGCTGGGTTTCACCATTTATCAAGCGTTACCCAG
>CAZXVH010000017.1:0-3863 GCA_964643965.1 uncultured Ardenticatenaceae bacterium | reverse complement strand
TTTGGCATCGACGGTCAAATCTGGTCAGCGATTATGATGATGATCGCAGTCGTGGTGGCCGGATTGCTGCTCTTCAACCGGCGTAATTTGGCGTATGCCGCGGTGCTGGTATGGGCGCTGTTTGGCATTCGCGCCGCTTATCCTGATGTGGCTGTAATTGCAAACACGGCCGTTATTGCCGCACTCCTAATCATTATTCTGGCGCTCGTGGGCTACTGGCGCACCCGCAAGATAGCGTCGCTTGATATGGATTAGAGCCGCGAAGTGGGCGCTCCCAGGAAACTTTCCAGTTTTTTAAGGAGCAGGGGCCAGGGTAGGGCAACGGCCGTTTCCGTCAAATCAAATCGCGCACACACTATCTCAACTTCTTCCCGCCATGCAGGGGTCAGAGTAAAATGAGTTTGTAGTGTCGCTGCGGTTTGCGCCGCTAACGGCCGTTCTCCCACCAAAGCCAGCCACTCCACAAAAGCAATCAGGCAAACCGTGCGCAAGCCGGTCTCCTCTAACGCCTCAGCCAGATGCAGCGCTTCTTGTAAACAAGCAGCGGCGCGATTGGGCTGCGCCATCTGCTGGGCGGCCAGGGCCAGCGTGAGCAGCACCTGCCCCAACCGCCACCGATCTTCGGCCAGCCGCGCTGTGTTCACGGCCGTTTCCCCCACCTGCATCGCCTCTGCCCAGCGACCCTGCTTCAAAGCCAGATGCGCCACCATGCCTTGCACTGTAGCCGCCAAAGCAGGATCCCCCACCTCGCGGTTCACCACATCCGCTTGTCTAAACAACACCAGCGCCTCATCCCACTTGCCGGCGGTATAGGCAATAAACCCCTGCATTTGCAGAGAATTGGCTCGATGATAGGGGAAAGGGTAGTCAGCCAGCGCCGCCAGCGACTCTTTGGCATATTGTTCTGCCTCATCCAGATTGCCTTGCCGTAAGGCCAACTGTGCCAGCACGTAATTGGCTGTCCATAAGGATGGGGGATGGCCTGTTTGGGTGCTGGTGGTCAAGGCCAGGCGGCCGTATTCCATGCCTGCCTGGGGTCGGTTGACCAGCGGCGCGAGATTGCACAATTGATTTGCCAGCGAGGTCGTGAGCCAAAGATCCTCTTGCGGCGCGAGTAGCGCCAGCCCTGCTTCCGTTTTTTCCCAGGCGGCGGCAAATTGGCTGCTGCGGCGCAATGCTACTCCCTGCTGCAAACAGGCGTAGGCGGCTTCGCGGGAGTCGGCAGCGGCCTGAGCGGCGTGGAAAGCTTCGTTTGTTAACTGGATGGTAACGGCCGTTTCCACACCCATAAAATTGCGCAGCGCCGCCAACCGGTTTTTAAGAAGGGTATTAACGGCGCTGTTGGGGCAGGCGGTCAGAGCTGCGGTCAGCCGTTTTGCTCCTTGCTCATATTGGCTGTTGTTTTGCCAGTAGACCGTCATCACCGCTGCCGTTTTGGCAAAAAAAGTGCAGTCGCCAGAGTCAGCGGCCCACTGCCAGGCAGTGTCTAAATTGTCCACTTCCGGCTGGATCTGCTGCATGGCCTGGATGACTTTGGCCGTATTCAGCAGCGGCTCTTGGGTAGAGAAGTATGTGGCGAAATAGTCGGCGTGGTGGGAACGACCGGTTTCCCATTCCCCTGCCGTTTTTAACGCGGCGGTCGCATATTGCCGCACCAATTGATGCAGCGTATAGCGCGATTGCTGCCGGGCATTGACTTCCATCTGCACCAGTGACTGGCCCACAAGCGTTTTCAGCATGGACAACGAAGCGCCGGTTATCTGCTGCACCGCTTGTCGTGTGCCGCCACCGGCAAACAGCGCCATCCGGTTCAACACGTGCTGTTCTGCGGCGCTCAACCGTGTCCATGACTGCTGCATAATTTGGGTGATGCTGGCGTGGCGTGGGGGGCGCTGTCCCGTTTCATCTTGCAGCAGGGATATACCCTGGGTAATTTCGGCGGCAATCTCCCGGCAGGAGAGTGTATCGACCCAACTGGCTGCCAGTTCCAGCGCCAACGGATGCCCTTGCACTAAACGGCAAATCTGCGCGGCAAACGGTTCAGCCACCACCGAAAGGGGAAAATCAGGGCGGGTCATACGCGCCTGTTGGAAGAAAAGGCGCACCGCTTCGTACTGGTCTGCCTGGGCGCTGTCTGCGCTGGCGGCGGCGGGGTAAGCCAACGGTGGCACGGGCAGCACCCATTCACCGGGCAGTCCTAATGGTTGGCGTGAGGTGACAACGCATACCACCTCTGGGGCATCGGCGAGCAGGCGGCTGATGCGGTTGGCAAGGGGCAGCAGATGTTCAAAGTTGTCAAGTAGCAGCAGCAGGCGGCGCTGGCGCAGGTAATTGGTGAGTTGCTGGCTGAGGGGCGTGTTGCCTGCCGGGGTGAAAGGCAGCGCGGCGGTGATGGCGGCGTTTAGCTGCTCATGGCTGCTAGAGGGGGGCAGGCTGTCCAGGTTTACCAGCCAGACGCCATCGGGGAAGCGGTTTTGTTGTTGGCGAGCCAGTTGCAGACCGAGCCGGGTTTTCCCTATGCCGCCGAATCCGCTGAGGGTGAGCAGGCGGCAAGCGAGATTTTCTAGTTGATCGGCGGCCTGAGAGAGCAAAGCTTCACGGCCGATGAAGGGGGTCTGGTCAACGGGCAGGTTGTGGCGCAGGGGGGGCAGGGAAATGGAAACGGCCGTTTCCATTCCTTTGTCAGTTTCTGTCTGTGTTTCTGTGGTTTTTAACTGTTCATATAGCGTGACGGTTTCTGGGGTAGGGGGGACACCCAATTCTTGCCACAACACGGCGCGGCATTGGGCAAACAGCGCCAGGGCGCTGGTGCGCTCTCCTTGCGCCGCCAGTGCTCGCATGGCTTGCCGGTAACTTTCTTCTCGCCAGGGATCGAGAGCGATTTGACGGATGGCAATTTGCAGGGCTGTTTGCCATGCTTGGGCGGCGGCGGCGGCGCTGCCCAGGCGAGAAAGGGCGGTCATCACGCGCTGGTGGATTTGTTCGCGTTTGATGAGCAGCCACTCTTCAAACCCCAGACCTGCTTCCAGCGCGGCTTCAGCCAGCAAGGGGCCGCTGTAAAGGGTGAGCAGCGTTTCTGGCGGCACAGGTTTGCCTGCTTCATATTGGTTGAGAACGGCCGTTAACTGCCATACATCCACCTTTGTTTTCACTATCAGCGCTGGGTTCCATTGCACTGTTTGGGCGTTTATCAATAGATACGGGGTTTCGCGCTGGTCGTCGCCCAGGGTGCGGCGCAGTTTAAAGAGGGTTTGGCGCAGGTTGTTGCGGGCGTCTTTTTCGGCGTGGTCGGGCCAGAGCAGGGCGGCCAGGTGGCTGCGCCGGTGGGCGTGGTCTGCTTCCAGCACCAGGTAGACAAGCAGGGCGCGGGCGTTGTCTGATTCAAAGCGTTGCAGGGAACGGCCGTTTAGTGCTGCCTGGAACCGGCTGAAAAAAGTCAGGGTGAGGGTTGGATGCTCTGTCATGTCCATATGCTTGTAAGCGCCAAATTTTAGAGGCGCCAAAAGCTTACCATTGCCTTTATTTGAGGACAATGAAGAAGTGGTAACGTTTTCCTAACAGGGCGGCCGCTATGCTGGGGGCATGAATCAACAGAAACGGCTTTATTACTCCTATTTGCTGCGTTTATGGCAGGAAGGGGAAACGTCTGGAAGCTGGCGAGCGTCGCTGCAAGATGTGCCGAGCGGGACGCATGTGGGCTTTGGCTCCCTGATGGAGTTGACTGCTTTTTTGCAAGAAATCGCAGGGCAGGAAGAGGAACGGCCGTTTCCCCATACTTATTTTCAAGGAGCAACACATGAAAAACCTGTATCCGATTAAATTAACGCAGCTTCTCTTTGTCGCTGGGCTTTTGCTGCTGGCGG
>CAZXVH010000016.1:0-65531 GCA_964643965.1 uncultured Ardenticatenaceae bacterium | reverse complement strand
AAACGTCCGAAATCTTTCTGATCCATGAGATTCTCCTTTGGGCATGTTTATTTAGAAACAATTATTTATCAAAGAAACCAACCCATGCAATCCGTCACCACTTTACTTACAAAGGCGTTCCATAAGATTGATACTTAAGCGTCAGTTTACCATGAGCGCTATCTTGACAAACCCCAATATAATGAAATAGTATATGATAATACCTTCGCCAATATTCAAATTTGATGGTGACTTGCCTGTGAATGCAGGCATTCATCTTGGTGTCACACGAGTGGATTCCTACCTGCGCGGGAATGAGATGCATGTTTTTAATAGTCAAATTCATTTTGGTTAAGGTATTAATATGGAACATTCCTTTTTATTATGATCCCTCGTTTCAACTGGGGATCTTGAATGTGTCAATATCATTGTAACAGGTTCCAAAGACGAAGTTCAAGAGGTTATCAGCAGCATTGAGGATGGTCACATGGGCGAAGAAAATCCGGCAAACGGTGTTGCGACATCAAATAGTGGAGTCAAAGACCCTTTTTTAGTCGCCTATCAGGAATATGCAGCTTTATTCGAAGCGGCATGGCAGCCTGAGGAAATTCAGCAGCGGGGAGCTGCCGCACAGCAGAGTTACACGCAAGCCCTGGAGGCTATATCCCAACTCAATATCCAGCGACAGGCGGTTGCGGCATGGGAATCTTACGTGCAGATCATACAGGATGCTCTGTCAGAAAGAGATATTCAGGGAATGGCTAATGAGTCCTACCTTGAATATTTATCAAACCTGCAGCAAGCGTGGGTTAGTTTGGATTTGACAGAGCTTGATCCTCAATCTTTATTGGCCATTGGGCAATCCATTACTGGGGCCGCTTGGTTGGCTGCCGCCGTAAATGGTATTGCAGACACTTTGGATTCTTATCAGCCAGAGGGTTATTTCTCTGGCATGAACGAAGGTAGCAAGATTTAAGAAGCAGAAACGCTTGCGCGGCTGCCATGTTTGCAGCACATTCCGCGTTCACTACGTATCAAGGTGGTTTTAGGCTCTTGGGCTGTGTCCCAAAAAGGAGACTATGAGATGAGCAATGGTAAGAAAAAGGTAGATAGTGCGAATAGTTTTTCCGAATTGGCCATCAGCGCCTACAAGGATTACGAGCGTGCCTTGCAGGCCGCATTCTTAGCACAAGATGTTGCCGGACAAGCATCAGAGGCATATGAATCTTATATGCGAGACATGTCAGCCGTGGGTGATCCGGGTAGTGCACAGGAAAATGCCAGTGAGGCTTATAGTCGCTATATGCAGGCTCTACAGAAATCTGGGACATCATCCGAGGCAGGTGAGGAAACCATGAAGGCCTACCAGGATTATCTAGATGTGATCCGTGATGCGGCGCCGAGCATACAAACGCAGCAGCAGGCCACTCAGATCTACAGCCGTTTTCTGGAAAACCTACAAAGTGCCATGTCTACAGACGTCATCCAGGAGAGCGCCCAGAATGCCCACAAAGAATTCCTCCTAGCCATACAAAAGGCCTGGGCGCAGGCAGATGTCAATGAACTTGATATGCACGATCTTGCCCTGATGGGACAGATCATGACGGCTGCGGCCAACCTAACCGCCTATGGGATCATGACGCTCAGACAAAGGCAGGCAACAGCTGCGGCCATAGGATTCAGAAACCCACTTTAATCCATATTTAGGAGCGCAAGCCACTTGCGTTTAGAAATATTGTATGTTAATTGGCTCTAGCAACTGGGTAACTGTTTACCCATCAAGAGAGCCCGCATGGTTGCGCCTCTTCTGCTTTCCTTTTGCAGGAGGCAGCGCTTTTAGCTTTCGCGATTGGCCGATCTCGCTTCCGGACGGCGTTGCTTTGGCTGCCGTTCAACTACCGGGTCGCGAACAAAGAATCACCGAACCGCCATTTATTCGGCTCGAACCACTAGTCTTTGAGTTGGCCAATGCCCTGATACCTTACCTGCAAACACCGTATGTTTTCTTTGGCCATAGCATGGGCGCGTTACTTGCCTTTGAAGTTGCACGCGAGCTTCGGAGACGACAAATGCCAATCCCTGCCCACCTTTTGGTCTCTGCACAGCAAGCTCCCCAGCTTCCTGTCAATACCCCTGCTATCTCTCATCTACCAGACAGCAGGTTTATTGCCTCTTTAAAAAGTTTAGGCGGCACGGCGGCTGAAACACTTAACCATACACAGTTGCGGCAGCTGTTGTTACCGACACTACGTGCCGATTTTGCTGTCTGTGAAGGTTATTCGTACAGGCATGAACCTCCCTTGTCGTCTGCCATCACCGCCTATGGCGGTTTGGATGATCCGCGCGTGAGTCGGGTCAGCCTGATCGATTGGAAACAGCAAAGCACATCCAGATTCAAGGTACGCATGCTGCCAGGGAATCATTTCTTCATTCAAAACAATGCCACTTCGTTTTTCCCCATTTTTGCCCGGGATTTGCTAACGGCAAATTAGCATACCAAGAATGTAGATGGTTTTTTTGCTATCTAAGATACTTGATATTTTGAGAATTTCGCACCATCTGCGCCGGCGATCATGAACAAGATCTTTTTGGTGGGCAGGTTTCTTTCTTGCCTACTGTAGACAAGTAACAAACTTGTCCTTCATTTTTGAAGGAGGCATTATCGTGGCTAATTCCGAGCAAGAGAATTTTGTTGAGGCCATCGCCGTTATCGGCATGGCTGGACGCTTCCCTGGCGCGCAAAATATCGACGATTACTGGCAAAATCTGTGCGACGGTAAGGAAAACATTTCTCGTTTTGATGCACAAGATATGCTCGCTGCCGGTCTTGATCCCACTTTATTGGATATGCCCGGCTATGTCAATGCCCGCGGTGCGCTGGATGGCATTGATCTGTTTGACGCTTCTTTCTTTGGATTTTCCCCACGTGATGCTGAAATATTGGATCCGCAACAACGGATTTTTCTTGAAAGTGCCTGGCAGGCTCTCGAACATGGGGGATACGATCCCGAGCAATTTGAGGGACTGATCGGTGTTTTCGGGGGATGTGGCATAAGTACGTACATTTCAAACCTGCATAGCAATCCCGAAATCGCGTCAGTGGTAGGCTCGTATCAAATCACCCTGGCCAACGACAAAGATCATCTGACAACCCGCACAGCTTATAAACTTAATCTAAAAGGTCCGGCAGTCACCGTACAAACTACTTGTTCTACTTCCCTCGTCGCCGTTGTGATGGCTTGCCAAAGCTTGCTTGATTATCATTGCGATATGGCGTTGGCTGGTGGGGTCAAAGTGGAAACACCGCAGGAGGCTGGTTATTTCTACCAGGAGGGAGGCATTGCTTCGCCCGACGGTCACTGCCGTGCCTTTGACGCCGACGCTCAGGGCACTGTCGGTGGCAATGGAGTTGGCATCGTACTCTTAAAACGCCTTTCAGAAGCGTTGGCCGACGGAGACACTATTCATGCCATACTGCGTGGATCAGCTATTAATAATGATGGATCAGTGAAGGTTGGCTATACAGCACCCAGCATTGACGGGCAGGCTGAGGCCATCGCTATGGTTCTGGCGATCGCCGGTCTTGAGCCTGAAGCTATAAGTTATATTGAGGCGCATGGAACAGGTACTGTCTTGGGCGATCCAGTAGAAGTCGCGGCGCTCAAAGCAGTATTCGGTAACAACAACAACCATCGCTGTGCCATAGGCTCTGTAAAGAGTAATATCGGTCATCTGGATACCGCTAGTGGTGTTGCCGGCCTGATTAAAACGATCCTCGCTCTAAAACATGGGATGATACCACCCAGTCTGCATTTCAAAAGGCCAAATCCAAAGCTCGATATCGCCAACTCACCCTTCTACGTCAATGATTCACTACGTCCATGGGAGAATGTGCCCTTGCCGCGCCGTGCCGGCGTCAGTTCTTTTGGTATAGGCGGAACGAACGCCCATGTTATTGTCGAAGAAGTACCCCAAACTACGCCGAAACCATCACTACGAGGGCACCATCTCCTTCTTCTTTCGGCCCGCAGCGAGGCAGTACTTGCGTCGATGACCACCAATCTCACCAGTCATTTACACGACCATCCAGAACTCGCTCTGGCCGATGTTGCCTACACGAGCCAAGTCGGACGTCGCGTTTTTCCCTATCGTCGCATGTTCGTTTGTAAAGATCGTGAAGATGCGCTTAAGGTGCTGGACGCCAACAATAGGCGAGGGCTGATCACGAAGCGATCAACTGGTGAAGATAAGGCAGCGGTTTTTATGTTCTCCGGGCAAGGAACCCAGTATGTTCATATGGCTGCCGGTTTGTATGCCTGCGAACCGCTATTTCGCGATCTCGTTGAGCAGTGCGCTGAATTGCTGCTACCTGAATTAGGTCTGGACATGCGCGAGGTGCTGTTTCCAGTGCCAATCCAGGAAGAGGCAGCTGAACAACAATTAAGGCAAACCGCAATCACTCAACCTGCGCTTTTCATCATAGAGTATGCGTTAGCTCAGCTCTTGATGGATTGGGACATTCAACCCGCGGCGTTGATCGGGCATAGTATCGGCGAGTATGTTGCGGCCTGTATTGGCGGCGTCATGTCGCTGGAGGATGCGCTGGTATTAGTAGCGGTACGCGGCCGCTTTATGCAACAAATGGCGCCTGGCGAGATGCTTGCCGTGGCACTCTCCGAGGACAAATTGCGCCCCTACCTGGAACAGGAGCCGGCCGTTTCCTTGGCCGCCGTTAATTCACTCGATCAGTGCGTTATTTCCGGTACCAGCTCAGACATTCAGCGGTTGGAAACACAGTTTAGGCAGGCAGATATCCTATGTGGACATCTGAGAACTTCCCATGCATTCCATTCGATGCTAATGGAACCCATGATTGAACCATTTTTGGCTTCTATGAAGCAAATCAAGTTATCCCCGCCTGAAATCCCTTTCGTGTCCAACGTCAGCGGTGATTGGATCACCGATGTTGAAGCGGTTAATCCCCGCTATTGGGCCAACCATGTACGTCACACTGTTCGCTGGGCCGATGGCCTGGACAAGCTGCTACAGAATCCCCATTGGGTCCTACTCGAAGTTGGCCCGGGCGACACATTAAAATCATTGGCTCAGCACCACCCTGGACGAAAGGTAGAGCAGGTCGTACTCAATTCTCTGAGGCGCCGCCGGCAAAAAATTGACGATGACGCCCAATTGCTTGACACGCTCGGACGACTCTGGTTAGAAGGCGTCCCAGTTGGCTGGGCACAATTTTATGGTCACGAACAACGCAGCAGAGTGCCATTACCCACCTACCCCTTTGAGCGCCAGCGGTACTGGATCGACGCCCCACGCGTCATGGTCACCCCTGGGACTGCGCAGCAATCTACCTCCGACGGTCGGCAAATGCTGGATAATTGGTTCTATGTCCCCACGTGGATTCAGTCGCCGATGCTCGCAAGCACCCGTTCACCCCGCGCACGATGGCTTGTTTTTGTTGATGACGGTCTTGTCGGTCGCCATCTCGCGGATCACTTGCGGAAAACCAATGATATGGTGGCTACGGTAAGTGCTGGTAACGCTTTCCAGCAGTTATCCAGCGGGACCGAATTTGTCATAAATCTTTCTGATAAGGATCATTACAACAGGCTCTTGGGCGTATTGCAAGAAACAGACCAACTGCCCACACACATTGTCCATCTATGGAGTGTTACCGGAGATAACGACTCCCTTTCAAAACCAGACCCAATCGCGAACGCACAGCAGCGCGGGTTCTACAGCCTTATCTACATTGCCCAAGCCCTGGGCAGGATCGCGCCCGGGCAACCGGTTGATATTTCCGTCATTTCCAACCATCTTCACGCCGTCACTGGACAAGAGCAGCTGCTGCCAGAAAAGGCCACTGTCCTGGGGCCGTGCCACGTCATTCCCCAGGAATACCCGCAGATTCATTGCCGAAACATTGATATAACATCAGCGCAGGATGACATGGGATGGCTGGCTAATGCTTTAAGCGCCGAAATTACCGCTGGTGGGTCTGAACCGGTCATCGCCTACCGTGGACGAGAGCGCTGGATCCAGCGTTTTGAAAGGGTTGTTTTTGATGAGACAGATGAATTGCCACCTCTGTTACGATCTGGAGGCACATATTTAATAACCGGCGGATTAGGCGGCATAGGCCTGGTACTGGCGCGCCATTTAGCCCAGACTGTTGGGGCTCGTCTTGCTCTTGTTGGACGGTCTGCTTTCCCGCAGCCCGACGAATGGAACGACTGGATCACCCAAAATGGACCTGATGATAAGATCAGTCAGAAGATCAAACTGCTAAAAGAGTTGGAATCATTGGGAGCTGAAGTGGCGGTTTTTTCGGCCGATGTGGCAGATCATGAGGAAATGAGCTCTGTCATCAATGGGGTATACGAACGATTCGATACCTTGCATGGCGTCATTCATGCCGCAGGTGTAGCCGGCGGCGGTATCATTCAACTGAAAAACAGTGCCATTGCCGAACCGGTGTTCCGTCCGAAAGTAAGCGGGACGATGATTCTTGATTCTCTTCTCAAGGACAAACCACTCGATTTTATTTTGCTTTGCTCTTCGATGGCGGCCGTCTTTGGCGGAGCGGGACAGGTAGACTACTGCGGAGCAAATGCCTTTCTTGATGCGTACGCCAATGCTACCAGCCTTCGCCGGGAACGTGTCGCTTTTGCCATTAACTGGGATCGCTGGCAGGAGGTAGGTATGGCAGTGGATACCGAAACGCCATTGGGCCATGCCACCTGGGCAGGCATTAGGCCTGAAGAAGGTGTTATCGCCTTCGATCGTGTGCTGCAGTCATTATGGCCGCAGGTAATCGTATCCTCTATCGACTTTCGCGGCTTCCTACAACAGCCTACCGCCCCTCGCGCAGAGCGGGCGGAACAGGTTACTGCTTCTACACGTCTCGAAAGTCAGGCCCACGATCGTCCCGAACTCGAAAATGAGTTTGTCGCTGCTGCGTCGCCAACAGAGCAAGCCATCGTCCAGATATTTGAGGCTTTGCTAGGAATCAAGCCTGTTGGCGTTCATGACAGTTTTTTTGCTCTTGGTGGCCATTCCCTACTGATGGTACAACTGCTATCACGCTTGCGTGATAATTTGCAGATCGAACTATCATTGGAGGCAGTTTTCGATGCGCCCACCGCTGCTGAACTTGCCACCCTTGTCGAAACCGTACGTTGGGTAGCGCAATCAGATCAGACGGATATAGCGAGTGAAGAGGCGTACGAAGAAGGAGAAATATGAGGATGCTGCGGCTATTGGCCGACCTTCGAGAACGTGGCATCCGGCTTTGGCTAGAGGGAGATCGTTTGCGTTACTCGGCGCCCCAGGGAGCAATGACGTCAGATCTGCGCGATCAACTTGTTGCTCACAAGTCGGAAATCATTATGTTGTTGCACGAAGCGGCTTCCAACAAGCCAGCGCTCCCCCCTCCTATTAAGCGCCTCCCACGTGATGGGTATCTTCCCCTTTCCTTTGCCCAACAGCGCCTTTGGTTCCTGGATCAAATAGCGCCAGGCAACGCCTTCTATAACGTGCCGGCGATTATTCCAATGACGGCCGTTGACGTCGATGCCCTGGAATATAGCCTTAACGAAATCGTCCGACGCCACGAAACATTGCGCACGACCTTCTCCCAGATCGAAGGAAACCCAGTCCAGGTTATTGCCCCACAGCTCTCTGTTAAACTCGACCTCGCCGATTTGCGCCGGTTGCCCATGCCGTTACGACTTGTAGAGGCCAGGAAGTTAGCCGCCAAAGAAGCCCAGCAACCTTTCAACCTTGCAACCGGCCCCCTCATGCGCACTGTTCTATTGCGGCTGGGGATAAATGAATATGTACTAGTGCTGACCTTGCATCATATCGTCTCCGACGGTTGGTCCATGGATATCTTCTTCAACGAATTTACAACCTTATATGAGGCTCGTATCTCAGACCGACCTTCACCATTTCCCGAGTTAAGCATACAGTACGCAGATTTTGCTGCCTGGCAGAGGGAATGGCTTAGCGGTGAAACCCTGGAAAGTCATCTTGCTTACTGGCGCCAGCAATTAGTTGACTTACCCATCCTGGAACTACCGACGACAAAACGTCGCCCTACAGTGGCCAGCTTTCGAGGTGCTTACCATCCATTTGAGCTGCCGCAAGAGATAGCGGTAGAACTTCTGCGATTGAGCCATCAGGAAAGTGTGACCCTGTTTATGACTTTGTTGGCCGCCTACAAATGTCTCCTATACCGCTATACACATCAGGAGGATGTGGTCGTGGGAGCGCCTGTTGCCGGTCGTAACCATACCCAAATCGAGCAGCTAATCGGCTTCTTTGTCAATACGCTGGTGCTACGCACAAACGTGGGTGGGAACCCGACCTTTCGCGAGTTGTTGGTCCGTGT
Organism: uncultured Ardenticatenaceae bacterium; assembly: GCA_964643965.1. Taxonomy (GTDB): domain Bacteria; phylum Chloroflexota; class Anaerolineae; order Promineifilales; family Promineifilaceae. Next base: position 57,145 of record CAZXVH010000016.1, on the reverse strand, counting down.
CCGGCAAACCACCATTGATGCCTACAGCCATCAGGATGTGCCTTTCGAAAAGCTGGTTGATGAACTGCAACCGGAACGGGACCTAAGTCGCAATCCTCTTTGCCAGGTGACCTTTCAATTGTGGCATACCAATAACACGGCATATGGCGCCAACGAGCAACAAGACGCGATAAAAGTAGAGCGCACGACCGCTATATTTGATCTTTCATTCCGGCTCTGGGAATACAGTGATGGGATTCGTGGTGGCTTTGAATATAGTACAGATCTCTTCGAGGCCAGCTTCATTGAGCGTTTGGCGAAGCATTATGATACTCTCCTGCATGGCATCGTCGCTGACCCTGATACGCCGTTGGCAGACCTGCCCCTGATGACCACCGCGGAACAGCGGCGGATGCTGGTCGATTGGAATGCAACGGCGGTCGATTTTCCGCAAGATGCTTGTCTCCACCATTTGTTTGAACAGCAGGTAGCACGCACACCGGAAGCTGTGGCTCTTATCTTTGGAGATCAGCAGTTAACTTACGCCGCGCTTGAGCGCCGCGCCAATCAGCTCGCCCACCAGCTACAGGAGCTTGGTGTACGGTCTAATGTATGTGTCGCCGTTTTCATGGAACGGTCCCCGGAGATGGTGATTGCTCTACTTGCCGTACTCAAGGCGGGCGGCGCCTACGTGCCTATTGATCCCGACTATCCAGTGCAACGCATTGCCTATATGCTTCAAGATGCCCGGGCGCCGGTGTTGTTAACCCAGGAACACCTCAGTGAGCGCCTACCAGAATTGACCACCACGATTATCTTCCTCGATGAAAAAGTTGACGCCCTCGTCACGAAGAATGCCTGCCCGCCAGGCGCCCAGGTGACAGCTCAGGATCTGGCTTATGTCATCTACACCTCAGGATCCACGGGCCAACCGAAAGGGGCCATGATTCCTCATTCCGCTATCTGCAACCATATGTTTTGGATGCAAGCCGATCTACCGCTCACAAATGCGGACCGTGTGCTGCAAAAGACGCCGTTTAGCTTTGACGCATCAATCTGGGAATTTTACGCGCCGCTATTTTCGGGAGCGACTCTGGTAATGGCGCCACCCGGTGCGCATGCTGACATAACCTTGCTGATGGACACCATCATTGAGCATGAAATCACAATCTTACAGCTTGTACCTTCCTTACTCCGCCTCATTTTGCATGATCAGCCTAAAGCGTTTAAGCAGTGTACGACACTGCGGCGCGTCTTCTGTGGCGGAGAGGCGTTAACTACCGACTTGGTCAAAGAGTTTTTCAATAGCTCTGAGGCAGAGCTCATCAATCTTTATGGTCCCACAGAGGCAGCTATCGATAGCACATTCTGGCGCTGCGATCGCGACGAAAATCGCACAACCATGCCAATCGGCCGTCCTATTGCCAATGCCTATCTTTACATTCTTGACGAATATCTCCAGCCTGTTCCTATTGATGTCCCGGGTGAGCTGTACATCGGCGGCGCGGGCGTGGCCAAAGGGTATCTAAACCGCCCACAATTAACTGACGAAAAGTTTATCCCCGATCCTTTCGCTGCCCAACCGCAGGCGCGATTGTACAAGACAGGGGATATCACGCGCTATCGAGCCGACGGGGCGGTTGAGTTTCTGGAGCGTCGCGATCACCAGGTCAAATTGCATGGTTTCCGAATCGAACTGGGCGAGATAGAAGCGGTATTGCGAGATCATCCGGCTATCAGCGCGGCGGTGACGGCCGTGCACTGTGATCAAGGTGGCGATCAACTTATAGCCTACGTCGTCCAAGACCCCAGCTATCAAAGCGCCGTAGAACAAAGTGATGAACAGCAATGGTATGAAGAACATGTGGCACGTTGGCAGGAAGTCTATGATCATGTGGTCTACAACGACGCCTATAACCATATATCCGTCCAAGAGAAACCAACTCGGAATTTTGTTGGCTGGGACAGCAGCTACACCCACGAACCTCTCCCCCTTAACGAGATGGAGGAATGGCTTGACGAGACGGTAGCTCGCATTCAAAGCCATAGACCTCAGCGTATCTTAGAGTTGGGCTGCGGTACGGGCGCGCTTCTATTTCGTATCGCTCCACAATGTTTGAGCTATTACGCCACCGACTTTTCCCAATCTGCGCTAAATTATATTCGCCATGTACTCGACAATGGCCAGCACCTGGACCAGGTGAGCTTGGCCCACAAGACAGCTGATAATTTTAGCGACATCCCTACCAAGCACTTCGAGATGGTGTTGCTTAACTCGGTTATTCAATATTTTCCGAGTGTCGATTACCTGCTGCAAGTTTTACAGGGTGCAGTTTCTGTTACAAAACCAGGAGGTACTATTTTCATAGGAGATGTAAGGTGCTTGCCGCTTCTCGAGGCTTACCATGCTTCCGTAGAGTTGTACAATTCTACCGGGGAGTTGCCAGCCAAAGAGCTTAAACAGCGCATTCAACAACGGCTTAGCCAGGAACAGGAACTAGTTATCGATCCTATCTTTTTCACCCACTTACCCGAGCAATTTCCGCGTATCAGTCACGTGCGCATTCAGCCTAAGAAAGGGCGATACGACAACGAACTATCTCGCTACCGGTATGATGTCACCCTATTTATTGAGGATACTTTTGACTCGCCTGCTGCGGAGACTTGGGATTGGCAGCTGAACGATCTAAGCTTTGTCAAACTTCGCCAACACTTGCATGCACAACAACCAGATCGACTGATGGTCACAGGCATTCCCAATCGCCGTATTGCGCCTGACTTACATCTTTTATCTTTGTTAGAGGACCCCGAACCACCGGCAACCGCAGCACAACTGCGTACACAAATGCAAGAACCGCCGTTGGCTGGCCTCGATCTGGAAGATATTTGGCAGCTGGGCCACGAACTGCCTTACCGGGTTGACCTGGCTGTCTCATTAACCAATCGGGGAGCGGTTGACGCACTGTTTGTGAACGAAAATATCGATGACGAAGCCACCCTCCTTTCACCTACAAGCCCCAAACGCATAGCCTGGAATCAGCTGGCTAATAATCCACTGCAAGGCATGTTCACCCATAAACTCGTTCCCTACTTGCGTAGATTCATGCAAGAACAACTACCAGAATACATGATTCCCTCTACGCTCGTATTGTTGAATGAATTACCTTATATGCCCAACGGCAAGGTCGATCGGAACGCTCTGCCCCCACCTCATTCTTACCGCCCCGTTCTCTCTAACTTGTTCATACCACCACGGACGCCGATTGAAGAAGTCTTGGGCCAAATCTGGCAAGAAGTGCTGGGTGTAGAAAGGATAAGCATACGCGACGATTTTTTCCAGCAAGGAGGGCACTCACTCCTTGCTGTTCAAGTAGTCTCACGCATACGAGAAGCATTACATGTTGAATTGCCACTGCGGAGCATATTTTCTGCTTCCAAGCTAGAAGAACTGGCCCTATTGATTGAGGAAATTCTGGTTGCAGAGGCTGAGACGTTGAGCGAGAGCGATCTCCAGCTCCAAAACTAGCCGTTCCTAAACAGGGCTGGATTAGACTGGACGCCAGGAGCAACTATGAATCGAAAAGAGGAAATCACCCGCCGGCGCGAAGCGCTTTCCGTAGAAAGGCAGGCTTGGCTCGAAAAACGCCTGCGTGGAGAAATGCCGAACAACGCCATCTCCTCGACTGGCATCCCACGCCGCTCACCCGATCAACCCGTTCTACTATCCTTCGCTCAACAACGCTTGTGGTTCCTCGATCAATTGATGCCGAAAAATCCCGCATACAACGAGCAAATCGTGATACCCATTCGCTTTGACGTGAATCCTGACATCCTCCAAAGATCGCTGAATGAGATCATTCGCAGGCACGAAATATTGCGGACGACCTTCACCGCAACACGGGGTGAGCCAATCCAAGTCATCGCTCCCCACCTGGCTATTGACCTGCCACTAGTTGACCTGTCTTATCTTCCGCCGCCAAGTCGTAAGGCGGAGGTAGAACGGGTGGCTGCATCAGCCATACAGAAACCATTTGACTTAACCTATGGACCGTTACTGCACGCCTTACTCCTGCGCATTGATGTCCACAATTACATCTTATTGATGATTATGCATCACATAATTTGCGATGGTTGGTCTATGGAAGTAATTGGTCGCGAGTTGGATACCATCTATCCCGCATTGGCAAGCGGGCAAACGCCTTCATTGCCCGAACTGCCGATTCAGTATGGTGATTTCGCTATCTGGGAACGGCAGCGCCTACTTAATGGAGAAATTGACCATCAGCTTGCTTATTGGCGCAAACAGTTAGCCGGTCTTGCCACGCTGCAGATGCCAACCGACTATCCGCGACCGCCAGTCCCTTCCTTTCAGGGTGGCTATCATCCTTTGTCCATAAATAAGGAATTAGCGGACAAGTTGAAGGCGCTCAGTCTGCAAAACCAGGTCACGCTGTTCATGACATTGGTGGCGACCTTCGCCTTGCTACTGCACCGCTATACGGACCAACAAGATATTGTCATAGGCATACCAAACGCCAACCGCGGGCACACAGAATTGGAAGGTCTCATCGGCTTCTTTGTTAATACATTGGTCTTTCGTTTTAACCTGTCAAATGATCCTACCTTTCTACAGCTACTTAAACACGTGAAAGATATAACCCTCACCGCCTTCGCGAACCAGGATGTCTCCTTTGAAAAGCTTGTTGAGGAGCTGCAACCTGAGCGTGATCTTAGCCGTAATCCTCTCTGCCAAGTCGCCTTGCAGTTAATAAGCATTCCCGGCACGTCCCCCGTAGAAATTGGGGCCGAGCAACCACTTTTGCAGGGCGGCGCCGGCACGTCCAAATTCGACCTGCGAATTGACTTGAGCGAGACAACTGGCGGCTTACAGGGTCGTATCGAATACAGTTCCGATCTCTTCAGCGCAGAAACTATCGACCGCATCGCGGGTCACTACCAAAGACTTCTCGCGGCCGTCACCGATGAGCCTGAGGCCAATATTTCAACGCTTCCTCTATTAACCTTGGCTGAACGGCAGCAACAGTTAGTAGGCTGGAATGCGACAGAGGAAGAGTTTCCCAAGGACACTTGTCTTCATAATATTTTCGAGGCCCATGCTGAACAGGCGCCAGAATCCGTGGCCGTTGTCTTTGATGATCAAGCCTTCAGTTACGATGCGCTTAATCGTAGCGCCAATAAACTTGCCCGCTTTCTTCGGGCCAGTGGTGTAGAGCGTGAAACACCAATTGGTGTCTGCACTGGATCGTCCATTGAGTTGATAATAAGCTTCTTGGCAATTCTAAAAGCTGGCGGCGCTTATGTTCCCCTGGATCCTGACTATCCCTTGGACCGCTTGGCCTTCATGATTGAAGATGCTCAGTTGGGCCTCATACTGGCCAGGCAGGCAACCCTTGATAGTCTGCCAGACACGGACGCAAATATCATCTTGGTGGGGGATCTCCAAAATGATTATGACCAGTTGGACGACTCCAACCTGGACGATGATATTCTACCCGAGAATCTAGCCTATATCATTTTCACCTCAGGATCAACCGGACGGCCGAAAGGAGTGCTGCTGGAACACCGGGGACTTTGCAACGTTGGACAAGCACAGGTACGTGCTTTTCAGACGGGCGCCTCCAGTCGGGTACTGCAGTTCTCTTCAATCAGTTTTGACGCCTCGATTTTCGAGATCGTGATGGCATTTTATAGTGGGGCGCAATTGCACATGGGTTCACGGGAATCGCTCATGCCCGGTCCGCCTCTTGCGGAATTCTTGCGCAAGCACCAGGTCACCATCGTCACTCTACCCCCTTCGGCGCTGGCAGTACTACCACCTTGGTCACTGCCTGCACTGAAGACGATAACCGTTGCCGGGGAGGCCTGTCCCCAAGCATTGGTCACACAATGGGCGCCTGGTCGAAAATTTTTCAACCTTTATGGCCCCACTGAAGGCACGATTTGGAGCACATATGCCGACTGTGTTTCGAGCATGCACAAGCCCCCGATCGGCCGTCCTATCGCCAACACACAAGTCTATGTACTTGATCAATATATGAATCCGGTCCCTATCGGTGTGCAAGGTGAATTACACGTAGGCGGCTGTGGCGTAGCCCGAGGCTATCTCAACCGACCCCAGTTGACTCGCGAGCGCTTCATACCAGACCCTTTCAGCAATGTGCCTGGCGCACGCTTATACAGAACGGGCGACCGTGTACGATACCAGGCAGATGGGCAGCTAGAGTTTCTCGGTCGTTGGGATAATCAGGTTAAATTGCGCGGATTTAGAATTGAATTGGGTGAGATCGAAGCCACCCTCCGACAATATGAGTCTGTCGATGATGCCGTGGTAATAGACTATGTTGGTGCTGATGGCGATAAATATCTAATCGCGTATGTTGCCAGCGATCAAAACTCGATTGCGGCCGAAGCGCTGCGAAGTCACCTGCGCTTGCGTATGCCTGAATTCATGATCCCGGCCCACTATGTATTCTTAAAGACTCTGCCCCGGCTACCAAGCGGCAAACTTGACCGGCGTTCACTCTCCCCACCTGAAATTGGCATACAACGCGCTGGTCGACCGTACGTCCCTCCGCAAACAACCGCTGAAATGCAAATTGCGACTATCTGGCAAGAACTGCTCTCACTTGATCACGTGGGATTAGACGATAATTTCTTCGAAATAGGAGGCCATTCTTTGCTTCTAGCGAGGCTCTACACAGAGCTGGTCAATATGTTTGCAACCGACTTATCCATGATCGACCTATTCCGTTTTCCAACGGTTCGCCTGCAGTCCCAGCATGTCAATCAAAAGGAACAAGAACTGCGTATTCGTCCCGGTATTCAGGAGCGTGCCCAAAAGAAGCAAGAGGCTATGCGTCAGGCTCGCGACCGGCGGAAATTGCAAGGCCGAGGACCCCGGGCCTGATTATTGGTGACTGAACGCGGATTACTTTCAGGAGATTTACGATGAGCGTACAGCTGGAGGCTATCGCCTTCAATCATGATTCTTCCCAAGCTACCCACGATGCAATCAACATCCGCCGCAACTTCAATCAGCCTCAGGAACTCCCAGAGTGGCGGCGAGATATCAGCGTCGACCCAGATGATTCCGTCGCCACTTACGCCTTGAACGAAACGCATGGCAATGAACTCACTATTCGCGCCAGCTTTTCACGACTTGATCCACAGCTAACGAAGGTGCATATTCGCGCTGTGCCCGACATAATGCTTGAACCCTGGACTTGGCAGTTTTTTGGGGCGCATCCTCTAAGCAATCCTCAGTGGAATACAACCTCTCCGGTCCATTTGTTGGGTAAGGTTCAAGAGCGTGAAGTTGCTTTCAACAATGATGGCATCACACAGTTTGAATTGTTTCAGCTGCCTGATGCACAAATATGGCGCTACGGTATTGGCATACATCGCGTACGTTGGTTATGGCAATATCGACGATTCTTAGGCGAACCGTGGGCGCCGTTTGCACGCTCGCGACACAAGATATACACAGTCCTGAATGTGCCCACGCTGCCGTGGCAACAAACGTGGCATCCTGATAATACACAATTACCGTGGGTTGAGGTCCTTGACTTCGCATGCCGTTGGGCAGCAGCCGCGGTAACGGAAGCATCAGCTGCTGCACGTATAACCACGGCCGTTTACAATTTGAGCCCGGAGCTGATCGTTTACAATTGCCCCAATTTAGGGGCGCCAATGTATGTTGTTCCCGATTATTCTTCACCACCGCACATGTTTGATTGCAGCGCCTTCTTAGATCGCCTGCAAGGCGAATTTGGCCGCGGACCTTTCGTCAATTGCAGTGATTGCGCTGCCATAATATCCACATTCGCCAATAGCGTCGGCTGCGATCTTTGGCAATCACGGATGGGCATATTTGCCCAGGGTTTTTCGCTTAATCCCATCCTGGTAATCGGCTCATCTCGTTGGGCTCTCCCCTGTGACTGGTGGCCCGGATTCGGTATGCACGAAGTCGCTTGGGAGGGAGCCTGTCGGGAAGACGATGTGATTTATGACGCCTGCCTGGCTATTGATCAGGACGGCAATCCCTACCAATCCCCTCATGTCCCCCTTCTTCCCACCGGTATACCTTTTGGCCGCAGTGGTGATGGGCTTTATGCCGATTGTCTGGTTGCGCCTCAGGATCGCTTGCAATGCCAGCCATGGCCATCTACTCAACAGCGTCGACGGCTCATCTAATCAGCAATAGTTCGGAGGGAAAGCAGGTTTATCATGTCAGAAATACTTCAAGCCCTTAAAAAACGTTACCATTTTGATGAGTGGCGCGAGCGTCGCACTATGAAAGAAAATCTATTTGTGTGGCGCACCATGATCGGCGGCAATGAAATTAGCGGCTGGCAACCAATGCGCATTCGCGCTGTGCCGCCGGCTGAGAGCATCGCTGCTGCAGCTCCGGCCTTCCAGCAGCGTTCTACGATCACAAGCTCTTTTTGGCAGCGGCGCAGAGGAGTTTTGGAACCATTATTAAGCATGGAAGCATACGAATGTCGTTCTCAATCTGAAGCTCGGGAAGTTACGGTACAACTCCTGGGCGAATTTGATTCAGGACTTATGGTCTGGCTGCCCCAAAGCACAATAGGAGATGTAGCCTTTAGCGGTGCTCACCACCAGGTTTTTCTTTTCACGCGCGCTAATATGGTTATTATGCTGCGCAACGCAACCTATAATTTTGTACCTCTAGATGAACCGGCGCAGCAATATGACCGCTTCCTGGTTGCTCGTCCGGAATCTGTCGAAGGAGCGGGTGGAGCTTCGCTAGGCGAAGTGCAATTACAGCAGGCTGATCGGGGGCTGAACATCCGTCTCGCCACAAAAGACCTGGAACGTTCGACCATGTATAAGTTCTTCTCTACTACGGGAGAGATACACGAAGAAGACGGAGAACTTGTATACTTACCTCGTGTCGAAGGAGAGCAAACCATAGCGGCGTATGGCGCTTCGCCTGATAGTAGCAGGCAAAGACAGTTAAGCTTCACTCTTTAATAATAGTGCGCAAAATCCAGGATTAAGATGTCCAACACCGAGATCGCTGAAAAAGAAAATCCCTCGACCTACTGGCCAGAAGATGATTGGCGGACGGCAATTCCTGAAGAAGTGGGCATGGAATCCGAACCGCTGGCCCGTATGTTTACTGCTCTCGCTGACCAACAGCGGAATATCAGCAGTATCTTAATTGTGCGCCACGGATTTATGCTTGTGGAAGCGTATTACTCACCATTCCAGCGTGATATTAAACACGGGCTTGCTTCCGCTGCCAAGAGCATTACCTCGCTGCTTCTTGGCCTTGCTATCGAGGGCGGCTACCTGGCTGGTACCAACCAATGCGTCCTCGATTTCTTTCCTAAGCAGCGTCCAAATCACATGGACCAACGCAAAAGAAAAATTACGCTGGAACATCTCCTCACCATGACTGATGGCCTTCGCTGGCATGAATCCAACCTTGCTATTGAAAATCGGCGGCATTCCATAACACAGATGACCCGGCAAACAGATTGGGTAAAGTTCGTTCTGGACAGGCCGATGATCCGTGAACCAGGAGCGCGATTCAATTACAACAGCGGCGCCTCACATCTCCTATCCGCTGTGATCAATCAAGCAACCGGGTTGACGGCCGTTGATTTCGCCGCTGATAAACTTTTTAAGCCCCTTGGCATTGACGATTATCTGTGGGATGCCGATCCCCAGGGAATAACAATTGGCGGTTGGGGATTGCAATTACGGCCGTTTGACGTGGCCAAAATCGGTTACTTGCTGCTAAATAGGGGGCGTTGGCAAGAGAAACAACTGATCAGTTCTACATGGATCACTGCCTCCAGCGCCACCTATGTAGACTCAGTAGCTAAGCCTAGTTGGAGACATAGAATGCGCCGCATCATAACCAACTTGTTGGGTCGTCAAGTACCCCCACCCGCGAAGCTTGGCTATGGTTTACATTGGTGGCTGCCCCCCTTTGGCGGCTATTCAGCGCGTGGTTATGCTGGACAGGCGCTCTTTATTATTCCCAAACACGGTCTTGTCGTAGTCTATAACGCAGGATTACAACGGACGGACCCCTTCCTACCAGAGCGTCTAATGGCGCAGTATATCATTCCGTCCATCAAGTCCTTTGGCCCGCTAGCACATAGCCCGGAATCATCCCAGGGGTTCGAGAGGTTTTTACCAACAGCCGAGGAGAACGAATCACAGCGAGTATGGCCGCTGCCAGAAATGGCTCAGCTCGTGTCTGGTCACACTTATCGCTTGCAGAAAAATCCGACAGGCATGAAATTCATCGGCTTGGATTTCGAAGCAACTGATGTTGCTTGCCTCACCATCACGGAAAGCAATATTTCCTATAAAGGATACGTGGGTCTAGATAACCGATATCGCATCACCGAAATAGATGAGGGCAATGCCGTAGCCATGCGTGGCAAATGGACTGATGACCACACTTTTGTGATAGAGTCCTGCCCACTCAAGACGGGTGACCGTTTCCATATGCGTTTTTCTTTTCAGCGTGACGAGGTTGTTATAACTTCACGGGGCATAATTGTTGGCAAAATGCTCAAGTTAAGAGGTGTAGTAATATAATAAACTCCCTGTGGGGGGAGCTAATACATCCGCGCTATTTCTCAGCTTTAAACATGCCAGGTTTGGGCGTTGCATAATCCGAACCAAAACGATCACCAATTACAGCGGATGCCGATCACCGATTACCGCGCAAAACGATCCACTCGTTCCGGTCCATGCCGATCACTGTTTTCAATAGAATAAAAGTACACCACCTGTAAGGAATCACGGCCGAAGAAAATGTCACCATCAAAGACTTTCGTATTATAAGGTAAACCGATGATGCGGAGGCTCTGCTTCTACCTCAGCCGCGGTCTTATCGGTTGCTCCCGCGCGTTTAATTCCCCTTTGAAACAAAAAACGGCCGTTTCCATCCATCAGAAACGGCCGTCTTCCTTAAACCTGTCGGGGCAGCGGGATTCGAACCCACGACCTCGCCGACCCGAACGGCGCGCGCTACCAAGCTGCGCCATGCCCCGAACAGAAAGAGGATTATAGTAGAAGCGCGTCAGATTGCAACAGCAAATCGCCGACTTCAGTCTGCCAAACGGCCGTTTTCACCTCTGCCGCATCCCCCCACAACTGCTGCACCTGCGCCTGAAAAAGGGCCGCCCCCCCGCTCGTCAGCAGCGTCACCCGGCCCCAAGATTCGGCTGGAACGGGCGAGGGTTGCAGCACCCGTCCCACCTGCCGGGCCACCGCCGGCGCCGGATCAATGAGGGAAACGGCCGTCCCCACAATCTGGCGCAGCGTCGGCAGCACAAACGGATAATGAGTACAGCCCAAGACCAATGTATCCACGCCCGCCGCCAACATCGGCGTCACTACCTGGCGTAGCAGCGCCCTCACCGGCGGCGAATCAATTTCGCCCGCTTCGATCAGTTCCACCAACCCCAGGCAAGGGTCTTCATAGACCACCACATCATGGGCAAAGCGCGTCATCAAAGCGGCATACCGTTCGCTGGCAAATGTGCCTGTCGTGGCCAAAACGCCTACTTTGCCCGTTTTGGTGGCGCGGGCGGCCGGTTTCACCGCCGGTTCCATGCCCACAAAAACCACATCGGGGAAGGCGCGACGCAGAGTATTCAAGGCCGCCGCCGAAGCGGTGTTGCAGGCCACCACAATCAGCCTGGCATTCTGCGCCAGTAGAAAGCGGGTGATGGCCGCACTAAATTGCTGCACTTCACTGAGGGAACGTGGACCATACGGCACATGCGCCTGATCTGCCACGTAGAGGAGATTTTCAGCCGGAAACTGCTTGTGGATTTGCGCCAGCACAGACAAACCACCGACGCCAGAATCAAAGACGCCAATGGGTGCAGCAGAATCAGGATTCATCAGGTACGCCTCAGGAACGGCCGTTATTACTCGCCGCCTGGACAAAACGAGCAAACAACCGGGCCATCGGTTCACTGTCCGCCGCCAACCATTCAGGATGCCACTGGACGCCAATGGCAAAAGGATGGTCGGGAATTTCCACCGCTTCCACCAGCCCATCCGGGGCCACTGCTGTGGCTGCCAACCCCGGCGCTAAATCTTTGATACCCTGATGATGCAAACTGTTAACGGCCGTTTCCCTCGTTCCCAGCACCGCCTCCAGCAAAGAATCGGGCGTCACCGCCACCGGATGCGCCTCAAAATTGCGGGCATGCGTCTCGTCAAAATCATGCCACATCGCCCCCGGCATCTGGCTGGGCACATCCGCCCACAACGTGCCGCCCAACGCCACATTCAACACTTGAACGCCCCGGCAAATCGCCAGCAGCGGCAGCTTACGCGAGACTGCCTCCCGCGCGGCCGCCATTTCCAGTCTGTCCCGCTCCACGTCAATCCGCTTAATCAAATCAGTCAGCGGCTCCTGGTAAAACTTGGGATGCACATCCCCGCCGCCAGGCAGCAAAACCCCATCCACCTGCGCCAACACCACTTCTAAATCCGCGTCAGACAAACCCAGGGGCAGCATCACCGGAATGCCCCCTGCCCGCATAACCGCATCTACATAAGCCATCGTCAAAGCCAACTTAGGCAGCGCCGACTCTTCATCCTGGCGGTACATCGTACAGGCAATCACCGGTTTCCGTTCTCGTAAATTACTCATAGCCGTCCTAAAGCAAAAAAAGGTGAAGGCTGTTTAGCCTTCACCCACAAATAAATAATTTTAAAAATAGCAGCAGGTTAGCAGGACGGGAAAATTTATCCCCATTCCTCATACCCAAATGCTAAAAGGCACGTTTTTCGCGCAAACGAGCAGATTTACCGGTGCGTTCACGCAGATAATAGAGCTGCGCCCGGCGTACATGGGCATGGCGGTGGATCTCAATCTTCTCAATGCGCGGGGAATTGAAGAGGAAAGTGCGCTCTACGCCAATACCATTGGAAGCCACACGGCGCACCGTAAAGTTTTTATTGTTGCCGCCGTTGCGCAAACGAATGATGATGCCACGAACCAACTGCACACGCTCGTTGCGGTCGCCTACATTGATGCGCAGATGCACCGTGACATTGTCGCCTACCTGCAAATTCGGTAAATTCTCGTTCACTTCACTATCAAATGCTTTCAATAATAAATCAGACATAACCTAATTCTCCAACAAAATAATTCAGGCGTCTACCCTGCTAATATGATATCTTGTTTTATATGACATCATCAAGATGCCACATAAAAATAACCCGACAGGCGGGCTAGGAAGAGAAATATATCATGACCGGCTCAGTCTGGCAAGCTTAAATCCGATCAAAAAAAGCCCTGCTGTCAATGACAACAAGGGCTTATTTTGGTTTGATTAAGAAGTAGATTTTAGCCTTTCTTCAAAACGGGCAAACCATTACGGCTTTCGGATACAACATAGCCTTCAGGCACACTATCTAATGAGCCATCTTTGATCTCTTTGGCGAAGAAATAGATCGTCTGCTGACGGCCGTTCTTCAGTGTCGTGTCTTTCTTGTGAAGATAATAGGTCTTGTCTTTGGAATTTGTAAAACTAAATGCCATTGTATTTCCTTCCTTCTGCATATAATTTTGCCCCCTGCCAATCAAGACAGAGAAGCCTATGCTATGAGAAATTTGGTAAATGAGAAATACCCGTTGGATATTCCCTTCTCCTGTAACAGGGTTACATCTTAAATCAAGTTCCCTCAGTTGGCAAGCAATTGGTACTCGAGTAGAGGATTTTCTTAGCTTATCCGCCTGTTTCACGTTACACTATGAAATTAGTATTAGATGTTTGTCTAATACTAATAGATTATGACTTATTCGTGGTAAAATCACAGGCTATTTTACGCTGGCTTTAAAATCCACAGAATTGACCCCGATATAAGGGATGCAAAAAACATGCACAAAAAACCAGAAGTCTATCAAAGATTGTTCGGCTATTTAAAACCTTATCCCCGGCAATTATTCCTGGGATACGCTGGCATGTTGCTGGCAACCTTACTCAACCTGCTTATTCCCCAATTGATAAAGTTCGCGATTGATACCGGCCTGGCGGATGGCCGGGCAATAGCTCTCTTTGCGGTCGGCGGGCTGATATTATTAATTGCCCTTATCCGCGTTGTCGCCGAGTTTGGACAGCGCTTTAACGGCGAATGGCTGACCCACCGCGTCGCTTATGATTTGCGTAATGAATTTTATAATGCTGTGCAGCATCTGCCCTTTGCTTTCCATGACCGTACTCACACCGGCGATTTAATGAGCCGGGCCACCAGTGATATTGCTGAAACCGAACGTTTTATTGGCATCGGTTTAATGGATCTCACGGCCGCCTTGCTGCTGTTAGGGGGCGTCACCATTGCCATGTTATGGGAATCCTGGCAGTTGGCGCTGCTGGCGCTGCTGCCGTTCCCTATTCTACTCATGGCCACCATTCGTTTTGGTGGCACCGTACGCCCTATGTTTAAGAGCATTCAAGAACAGATGGGCGTGCTTTCCACCACCATGCAGGAAAGTTTCACCGGTATTCGCGTGGTTAAAGCGTTTGCCCGCGAACCCCATGAGCTGCAAAAATTTGATCGCGACAATGATGAATGGTTTGACCGGCGTTATACCCTCATCCAAACCTGGGCCAACAACTGGCCTTTCTTCACCTTTTTGGTCGCTTTGAGCATCTTCTTGCTGCTCTGGTTTGGCGGTCCCCAGGCTCTGGATGGCGCTATTAGTGTGGGCACACTCTTTGCCATGATCTCATACATTTTGATGTTATCGGCGCCAGTGCAGCGTTTGGGCTTTCTGGTGAATCTGATGGCAACGGCCGGCGCCAGCGCCACTCGCGTTTTTGAAATTATCGATACTCCTAATGAAATTGATATTCGCCCTGATGCCATCTCACTGCCAGTGGCAAAAGGGGAAGTGGAATTTGAACATGTGGGCTTTGCCTATGTCGGCGGCGTCAAAATATTGGAGGATGTTAATTTTTACGCTAAACCAGGCCAAAAAGTAGCTTTGATTGGCCCCACCGGTTCCGGAAAGTCTACCGTCACCAATTTGTTGCCGCGCTTTTATGACGCCACGGAAGGACGTGTTTTGCTGGATGGGCATGATGTGCGGGATCTTAAGCTGAATGATCTCCGACGACACATTGGCATTGTCTTGCAAGACCCGTTCTTATTTAGCCAAAGTATTAGCGAAAACATCGCTTACGGCCGTCCCAACGCCAGTATGGAAGAAATTGTTGCCGCCGCCAAAGCGGCCCACGCGCATGAATTTATTCTGAATATGGAAGATGGTTATGATACGCGGGTAGGTGAACGGGGCGTCACCTTGAGCGGGGGTCAGAAACAGCGGGTGGCGATTGCCCGCGCCCTGCTTAATGATCCACGCATCCTCATCCTGGATGATTCCACCAGCAGCGTAGATACGGAAACGGAACATCTTATTCAGCAAGCGCTGGCCACGCTCATGGAAGGGCGCACCACGTTTATTATTGCGCAGCGTTTGCTCACGCTTAAAAACGCCGATTACATTTTGGTGCTGGATCATGGCCGTATTGTGGAACGGGGACAGCACGATTCGTTGTTGGCCCAAAATGGTCTGTACCGCGAGATTTATGATTTGCAGTTGAGAGATCAGGAAGCGTTTGTGGCCTTACAGCAGCGTCTTGAGTCTGGGGATAACTAATGGCTGATTCACTGAAAGATGAGAAGTCCCAGAAACGTATCTACGATACCGGACTGGACATTGAAGAAAAAGAGCGCCAGGATCGAGAAGAAAGGATCCGAACGATGCTGGATGATGAAGAAGAAGATGTGCTGATCGGCAAGGCGTATGACGGCCGTTTAGTGCGCAGACTTGGTGGTTTTCTCATACCTTACAAAACCAAGCTCATCCTGGCAATTATTTTGATGATTATTAGCTCTCTGTTGAGCGTAGCCCAGCCCTGGATTATTGGTCAAGCCATTGACACTGGTATCCGTGCTGGTTCACTGCAAACATTGCGCACCTGGTCACTTATTTTCCTGGCAGCGGCCGTTTTTGAGTGGATAACCAATCGTTCCCGCATTTCCCTCATGGCGTTTGTGGGTACTAAAGTAGTGGCTGACTTCCGCAGCCGACTCTTCCGTCATCTGCACACGCTCACGCTAAGTTTCTACAACAATTACAGCGTCGGCCGTTTGATGAGCCGTCTCATCAGCGATGTGGGCGTGCTGCAAGACTTTATCACCTGGTCGATTACCGGCTTATTTCGCTCTTTCTTTATCCTTATCGGCATCGTATTCGTTATGGTGGCGATGAACTGGCAGTTGGCGCTGGTCTCCTTTGCCGTGCTGCCGTTGATGCTGATCCTCACCAATTATTGGCGGGTGCGGGTGCGTTACGCTTACCGTGCTACCCGGCAGCGACTGTCTCTTATCAATGGCAATCTTAACGAATCCATTTCCGGCATCCGTGTCACCAAAAGTTTTACTCGGGAAAGCATGAATGCCGCTTACTTTGACGATTTAAATCATTCTTATTTTGACGCCAATATCGATGCGACGCGTCTGGCGGCGCTGTTTTTCCCCGGCGTTGATTTTCTGGGATCGCTGGCCACGGCGCTGGTGGTCGTGGCCGGAGGGTGGTTGGTGCTACAAGACAGCCTCACGGCCGGTATGCTGATCGCCTTTGTCTTGTATGTGGAACGCTTTTTCCAGCCCATCCGCGAGTTGGCGCAGCGGTATAACGTGTTTCAGGCGACGATGGCCGCCAGCGAACGCATCTTTGGCCTGCTTGATACGACGCCAGAGATTCAGGATGCGCCTGGAGCCATACCCCTACCGCCTATTGTAGGACGGGTGGCATTTAACCACGTTAATTTTGGTTACACCCCGCAGCAGTTGATTCTTAAAGATGTGACGCTGCACGCCGAACCGGGTGAACGCATCGCTCTGGTGGGAGAAACGGGGGCCGGCAAAAGCACCATTATCCGTTTGCTCTCCCGCTTTTTTGAGATTACAGATGGTGAATTGCTGATTGATGGCTATGACATTCGTGATGTCACCCGCGCCAGTTTGCGGGAACAGTTGGGTATTGTGCTGCAAGATACCTTTCTCTTCGCCGGTTCTATCGCCGATAATATTCATTACGGCCGTTTAGACGCCACCCAAGAAGAGGTTGAAGCGGCGGCAAAAGCGGTGGGGGCCGATGCGTTTATCGAACGGCTGCCAGATGGGTATCACACAATAGTAGAGGAAGGTGGGAAGAATCTGAGCGTGGGCCAGCGCCAACTTGTTTCTTTTGCCCGCGCCCTGTTGTCAAACCCGCGCATTCTCATCCTGGATGAAGCGACCAGCAGCGTAGATACCACCACGGAGAAGCTGATTGAACAAGCGCTGGAAACGTTGATGAAAGGGCGTACCAGTTTTGTCATCGCCCATCGCTTGAGTACCATTATCAATGCCAGCCAGATTGTGGTGCTGGCTGACGGCCGTATTGTGGAAAAAGGGACGCACGAAGAGTTATTGGCGCAAAAGGGACGTTATTACAATTTATATACGATGCAATGGGCGCAGCAAGGGAATTGAGGATTGCGGATTGCGGATTTGGGATTGCGGGTTGGGGATTAGCGACTGTTTACTGTTCACCGATCTCTGTTCACTGAATATTGGTTCGCTCTTGCTGTTCCAGTTTTAACTGGATGTCGAGGTGACGATAGTCGCCGTCGTAATAGGAGATGAGGTCTTGCAAAGTGGCGTAAACGGCCGTTTTGATCAGCGCTTGTTTATCCGACACCGTTAAACAGCGATCCAAATAACGGGCCAGACCTGGGTCATCGACAATATCCGCAGTAATGGTGAGCTTCATTCAAATTTCCTCGACCTGATTTTGCGAGCGCTGCTGCGGCACACAACCACAGACGCTTATAAGTTACCGTTACTCTAGTCCTATTCCCTTAAGCGTTTTGTTAAAGGTAGGCAGCATTCACATCTTTTTCACATTGGCCATAGAGGTGGCACGGTCAGAAAGCGGCCAGCGAGTAGCCATACGCCGCTTTGTGGTATTGTTGGTAGACCGATGCCCTGTTTTGTGAAACAATTCTATACAGGATGTATGCTGTTTGGCTGCCAACAGGCTCGAACATCGTTCACGCCGAAACTACGATGAATGAAAATGGGAGCGGGGTCTGCCAGACCGCACAGGGTGGACAAACTGTCCGCCCTACATTTACGAGGAGATATTGGATTATGGCCAGAGAATTACCGAAGAAACCACGCAAAGTAAGCGATGATGAAGTGCGTGACACTATTTTAGCGATGTGCCGCCAGGCAGGCTTAGAGGATGTTGTGAAACCGGAGGAGGTGGCCCGCACCATTTTGCCGGACTTTTGGCAGACGTTAACCAAGCGCATTCGTCTAACCAGTAAGCAGTTGGCGGTGACCGGTAAGATTGTGATTTTACGCAAAGGCGTACCGGCCGATCCTACTGATTTTAAGGGACTTTACCGCCTGCAAATCACCGAAGCTGGTTTGAACGAACTGGATGATTTTGGGAGCCACTTTCAAGTAAACAGATAGCAAAAAGGAGCAAAACATGGAATATCGTCATTTAGGAAAATCTGGTTTAAAAGTAAGCGCCCTCTCTTTTGGGGCCTGGGTTACATTTGGTACGCAATTTGGCGTCGATGAGGCGCTGGAAATCATGACGGCCGCTTACGACGCCGGCGTCAATTTCTTCGACAATGCGGAAACATATGCGCACGGTCAAGCGGAAACGATTATGGGTGAAGCGCTGCAAAAAGCGGGCTGGCGGCGCGACAGTTTCCTCGTTTCCAGCAAGGTATGGGGCGGCTCTGTGCCCAATCCCAAACCCAATCAGAACCGCTTGAGCCGCAAACATATCTACGAAGCGTGCCATCAGGCGATGGTCCGGCTGCAAGTCGATTACCTCGACCTCTACTTCTGCCATCGACCCGATCCCAACACGCCCATGGAAGAAGTGGTGCGGGCTATGACGGAGTTGATTCAGCAGGGCAAAGTGTTCTACTGGGGTACATCCGAATGGTCGGCGCAGCAGTTGATGGAAGCATATGGCGTCGCCCGCCAATACAACTTGATTCCGCCCACCATGGAGCAGCCGCAGTACAACATGTTTCACCGCCAAACCGTTGAGGTGGAATATGCCCGTCTCTACGAAGCAATGGGTCTGGGCACGACCATCTGGTCGCCGCTGGCCTCTGGGCTGCTCACGGGCAAATATAATGATGGCATCCCCGATGATTCCCGCCTGACGCTGCCCGGCTATGAATGGCTGCGCAAGATGGTGGAAAGTGAAAAAGGGCAAAAACGGCTACAAACGGTGCGCGAACTGGCGCCCGTAGCCGATGACTTGGGCGTTTCCCTGGCGCAGTTGGCGATTGCCTGGTGTCTTAAGAACCCGAATGTCAGTACCGTCATTACGGGGGCGTCCCGCGCCAGCCAGGTGGTGGAAAATATGAAGGCGATGGACGTGGTAGAGAAACTAACCGACGACGTGATGGACAAATTGGAAGCGCTGCTGGACAACAAACCGTCTGGTATGGAATTCCAGCAGTAAAGAGCGTGAAACGTGATGCGTGAGGGTTTTATCACGCATCACGAATCTTTTTTATGAACCGTTTACCTCACACCCATCTTATCCCAGGCAGCATCTCCCCGGCCGTTATCGTGTGTGGTGATCCGGCGCGAGCCACCGCCATTGCGGAGCGATTAGACAGCTACCAACTACTCGTGGAACAGCGTGAATATCGGACGTATGTGGGGGTGATAAACGGCCGTTCTCTCACCATCACCTCGCATGGCATTGGCGCGCCAGGGGCGGCCATTGCCTTTGAAGAGCTAATTGCGGCGGGCGCGCAGCAAATCATCCGGGTGGGCACGGGCGGCAGCTTGCAGCCAACGGTGAAGCCGGGCGAACTGGTCATTGCCACCGCCGCTGTGCAGCACACCGGCTACGGCCGCGAAGTGACGCCAGAAGGCTACCCGGCGGTGGCCGATGTCATGTTAACGTTGGCGCTGGCGCAAGCAGCGACGCAGCAGAAGGCAGTCACTCACACCGGCCTTGTGCTGACGCGCGATGCCTTTTACAACGGTATTATCCACGCCCACACGCCTGATTATGCGCTGATATCCCAGGCAAACGTGCTGGCAGTAGAAATGGAATGCGCCGCTCTCTTTCTCATTGGCAGCCTGCGCCGGGTGCACACGGCGGCCATCCTGGCCGTCGATGGTTATGTTCTCGAGCAGGCAGAAGATACGGAGACATTTGGGCTGATGGTGGCTGAAAAGAAAACGGCCGTGGCCGCGGCCATCGACATAGCCATACAAGCTTTCACAACGATATGAATCTGAACGAACGACGACGCGCTATTCAACATTTATTGAGCGATGACCCGGCCGACGCCGCCGCCGCCTATTACGCCGTCCACCATCCAGACGGCAAATCTTCGGTGCTGCCCTATCCTGCAGACGCGGAACGGGCGACAGGCTTTGTCACCTTCTCACGCACCGGGCTGGACTTGTTCCGTCCCCTGGTGACGATGCGCCTGCCCATCGCCGACCTGGAAACCAGTGCTGAGATTATTTATAACGGGATGCAGCCGGGAACGGCCGTTATCATTCAAGCCCCCGTCGACTATCTTCCCCTGCTGCAAGCGTTGTTCGCCGTGCAAACTGTGGAGCAGTTTCATCTCTACAGCTACAAGCGGCGCACCATTGAACCGGTGATCAATGTGCTGGTGACGCAAGCCAATGGACCCAACGACCTGCCCCGTTTTGTGGTGCGCTCCCAGCAGGATGGGCAAGTTATCGCTTCGGCCGGCATCAACTGGCAGTCGCCCCTTTACGCCAGCCTCTCCGTGAACACAGAGGCGGCGCACCGACGGCAAGGCTTAGGCGTGAGTGTGCTGTCGGCGATTGTGGGCACTGTATTGGAGAACGGCCGTTCCCCCCTCTACGAAGTCTCCACCAGCAACACCGCCTCCCAAAACCTGGCCCAAGAAATCGGCTTCACCAACACCAACGCCGACAAAGTGCTGGTTCAAGCTTCCCTCAAACCCCGCCTCATCTAAAACCCCTCTCTCCTCTATCTCTATCTATTCCTTACGCTTCCTTCCCCCTTCTTTCACGTCCCCTTTATGGACGCTCTCCTGAAAAAACGGTTAACTATACCCATAACACAGACGCCCATTTGATTTGCAAAATTTCGGAGGTACCTAAGATGGATAAAACGACAGGTGTTGTGAAGTGGTTTAGTCGGCTGAAAGGATACGGTTTCATTAACCCGGATGATGGCGAACAAGAAGTCTTTGTTCATTATTCGGCCATTGAGGGGGAGGGCTATCGTAATTTATATGAAGGCGACCGGGTGGAATTTAATCTGGTAGACCGCGGCAAAGGGCCGCAAGCCCAAAATGTAATCGCCAAACGAAGTTTTAGCGCCGTCACCCAATAAACACAAACAGCCCGCAGACAGCGGGCTGTTTTTTACCTCGTCAAATTTCTCTTCGTGAATGGGTCTTACAGCCTATTTACCCCCCTCGATTTATCCTCTAAAATCAGCCTATCATGAAATTAATCGGTAAAATCCTGGTCGTAGACGACGAACCCTCCTTAGTAGAATTATGCCGGATTATACTTGAACAGGCTGGCTTTAATGTGCGCGGGGCGTACAACGGCCGTCAAGCGCTGAGCATGGTCACAGAAGACACGCCTGACCTGGTGCTGCTGGATGTGATGATGCCCGGCATGGACGGCATCGAAGTGTGCCGCCGCATCCGCACCGAACATGAAAAGCCGCCGCCCTGTATTGTCATGTATACCGCTGATGAACGGGACGAAACGCGGCACAACAGCCTCACCGCTGGGGCTATAGATGTTCTCACCAAAGAGACGCCCGTTTTCGACCTGCCCTCACGTATTCAAACTTATTTGGCCGCTGGCTGCTAAAGAACCATTGTTCCAGTTGGTGACGGGGTAAAATTCGCCACGCGCCGCCCTTGCCTCAAATGCCTGACCCAATTAAATGCTTGTGATTTTTTGACAACTCAGCGGCAAAATAGTATCCCTGTTGGCTAGGTGGCGTCAAGGGGGCGGCGATTTGAGATGTGTGATGACTTTGGATAGGGGGGAAACGGCCGTTCACCAGCAGGTTGGTGACTGGCAAGCGGAGTGTGGCACGGTCTGGAGACCGGCCACAGCAACCAGCCGAAGACCGCGCTGAAGCAGGATATTGGCTACGCTTTTTTATCTGCCCATCACCACAAAGGTTATGCGACAGAAGCGGTTAAGGCGGTGATGGCTTATGGCAAAACAACTGTGGGATTGAAGCGAATTGTGGGGATAACGGCCGTTGTTAACCAGCATTCCATCAAGGTGTTAGAAAAAGCGGGGCTTCGTTTTGAAAAGCGCCTCACCATGCCAGGGGATGATGAAGCGGTTATGCTGTTTGGCTGGGATGCGGGATAATTTACGGGGAAAACGGCAGTTCCCTATTACAATCCATCCCTTCTCTTTTTTCGCCACCACAAGGCCCCCCCTGCCAAAACCAATATCCAAACTGTCAAAGAAATAACACCGCCCCACTCAACCGGTTTCGATCTATACTGAAATACTACCTCTGCCTGACCAGTATCTAAAAATAGTGCTTTGAAAGCGTGATTTGCACGCACAATCTCTTGTTCTCGTCCATTCACAGATACACGCCATCCTGGATAATAGGTATCACTCACAACCAAATAGCCCGGTTGATCAGTTTCCACCGTTAATGACAATGAATTGTTATCCATCTTAACAATTTCAACATGGCCGTTTCCCGGCGTCCCTGTAAATGGGTCACCCCTTGCTAACATAACAGTTTCCGCAGGATCGTATTGCTCCTCTTGAATTATTCTCAATGCTTGTTCTCGATTTGGTTCAACAAAAGCAGAATAAACCATAAAAGCTCTCGGTAAAAAATTCTTGTTTTCATAAAGTGCCAAAGTCGGTGGGATATCTAGTTGAAGCTGCCAATCTACGGGCAACTTTTCGTTGTCTCCCGTCACCAAATATTTTGTGCCACGAAAATCATAAAATCGACTATTAAAACCACTTACGTCCTGATAATCAACAATAGTTTGTAAGTCAAAAGGGTTCCACGGCAAGCCCCTTATCTGCAAGTAATCATTAAGAAAGCCTGTCAGTGGATTCCAGCCTCCTGAAAAATAGGCAACATTTGTAAAATCTACTCGATAAGGGTCAACATCTTCTTGTAAAAAAGCAAAAATTTCTGGATGTGTGAAATGCTCTAAAGGATCGTCTTTTACAAAATGACGCGGTTGTTGTGCCCGAAATAAATCAATTATCAATAACAATATCAATAAAAAAGGCATCCCATTACCAAAAACAGGCCATTTACGCGGAAGCATAAAAATCACAAACATCGCTAACATAAAACCGGCAAATATCAGCGCGTCAATCTGTCGGTAATTATTCACACGTTCAGCAGAAGGATGTGTATTTATGACCTGCAATGCTGGTATAAATGGAAAAACGATCCGATAAATAATACCCATCATTGCCCCAAACCCTAAAATCTTAAAAACATCTTTCCATATAGGATCGTTCATATCCTTTGCCTTTGTTATCAACCAATCTATACCAAAAGCTGCCAGCAATATCAAAGCAGAATCTACCCAAAATACAAATCGTGAGGGTACACGTACCATCTGCATACCTGGCACTAACTGAAAAGCCAATTTATAGACCGGGGTAACAGAGCCAGACGTTAATAAAAATCCAAGAACAACGACAACAACTAAAAACCATTTTTCCCAATTACGCCACACGTAACTGCCCACTAGTGCAGCAAACAGTAGCACAACCCCCACATACATATAGAATTCATTAACATTGACAAATATATCCCAAAAAGGGAGTGCTTCTATAAAATTCTGTCCAAAGAAATGGGGGGAGATGAGTAGTAGCCATCCATAGGGAGGTGTACTATAGTTACTTGCCTCAGAAATGGGCATGATAGCGCGTTTTGAATGTTGAAAAAACTCAACAGTTGGCAAAATTTGTATAGCAGAAGCGGTCAAGGCAACAGTGCACAACAGAATCAAAGATATGATACTTGGGACTAAACCTTTGCCCCTGGTTTGAATCAAATAAAAAATCACCCACAAACTACACCAATATCCAATATAAAGTGAAAATTGTTGGTGACCACCTAAAATTGACAATGACAAAATTAGCCCAGCAAGCAAAGCATATGCTTGTTGTTTACGCAAAACTGAACGGCGAAATAATAAAAATACCAATGGCAACCAAATAGATGAGTAAATGATATTGATATGATCCATCTGACCAATAAAGATGCCGGCAAACATATAGCCAATACCAGCGGCAAAACTCCCCCATCTGCCCACTCCCATATCTAAAGCAAGAAAGTAAGCAAATGTACCCGCTAAAAAGTAATGAAATATAATCGAGTAAGTCATCCACTGATAATTAAATGTAAACAAAAAGAGAAGAATTCGTAGAGGATAGAAAAAACCAATATTGGGGTCTGCCCCATAAGGTTGCCCATTGGCAATATAGGGGTTCCACAATGGTATATCACCTTGTTGTAAAGATTGTGCGCCAAACATATCATTTGGAAAATTGAAATTAATAAAATCACTTCCAATCGGAAGGAAGGTCGTTCCAGAAAACAATACAGGAGCAAAAAACATAATAGTAAGCAATGCTAAAAGTCCGATTGGTATCAGATATGAGCGGGATATCTTATTCATCTTCACATTCATTTTTTCTCTCTCTTTCATAATTAAGGCTACTTTGCCCGTACACTCAACGTTCGCTCAAAATGAGCAGTAAATAGTAAAATTGGCGGTATGAAAACGCCAGAAATAACAATCAATATAGAACGGCTGGACGACCTGCCCTTATTGTACGGATTTCTCGAGAGAATGGGCACTCAATCAGCCATAGATACCGTCATCAAGCCTCATGGCAATTGGAGTGGATTAAGCATGGGTTGGGTCGTAACCATCTGGCTTATCCATATCGTCTCCGCCTACAACCATCGACTGGATCGCGTACAAAATTGGGTGGGAGTACATCTCGCTTCTTTGAGACAGTTGACGGGGCAAGAAGTGACAGAGTTGGATTTCACCGATGACCGGCTCGCAATTTGTCTGCGGGAACTGCATATAACCAGCCATTGGCGACGCATCGAATCCTTGTTAGGCAATCGTCTCCTGCGTGTCTATGGCTTGCAGTCAGAAAAAACAGTCAGACTCGATGCCACCGTGGCTGGCGTTTATCATGACCCGCAGCAGCACAAACTATTTCAAGTGGGAAAAAACAAACAAGGAAGCTACGAGACACAATTCAAACTGATGTTAGCCAGCCTGGACCCGCTAGGATTGTTATTGGCTCTGGACGTCGTGCCTGGAAATCGAGCCGATGACCCCTTGTATGTCCCCTGCTATCAGCGGGTGAAAGATATGTTGAAGAAGAACGGGTTGCTTATCGTGGGTGACAGCAAAATGAGCGCGATAAATACCCGAACCGCCATTGTGGCTGGCAACGACTACTACTTGACCCCCTTATCCCATGAGAAAAGCGAGCCTTGTCGACCGCGCTTTCAACGATGCCAACCAGTTGACCGCAGCGGCCGATACGGTGCTGGGTACGACCAGCTATTACTATGACAACAATGGCAATATGACACAAATCTTACCGCCGGGGGTGACTGCGTGGGAAGCGGGCGAACTGCTTTACAGCTTTAGTCAACGCAACCTGTTAACGAGCAATCGTGTGGGTAGTGGTGGCAGCGCTTACAATATTGTTGCCACCTACGGGTATGATGACGCTGACCGACTGACCTCGCTGCGCTATGTGACGGGCAACGACGACTTGTTGGCGGAATATCTGTATGAACTGGATGGGGTGGGCAACCGCATCGTAGTGACGGAAACACAACAAATGCCAGGCACAAGCGAACGGTTAATATCTTTTGGGGATGGATATGAACAAGCCCCTGCCACTGCCTACAGTGTTCAAGATGATGCTTATCTCGTGGTCTGGTCAGTAAAGGACGAGATTTATGGGCGGCGAATTGCCGGAGATGGCGTAGCAATAGGAGAACCGTTCGCTATCGGCGAAGGTCTGGAGCCATCTGTCGCCTACAGTTCTGCTGAAAATGCCTATCTGGTCGTCTGGCAAGATGGCGCAAATATTTGGGGGCAGTTCGTACCTGTTATCCCCGATATACAAACTTCTACCCCTTTTATTGTTTATGCTTCTTCTACCCATGAGCCAGTCAGCCAGCCGGATGTAGCGTATAGTGAAGCTGCTAATATCTTCCTCGTTTCCTGGCGGGCAGCATCGATGTTAGACCACCCTCGTATTCAGGCCAGAATTGTAGCCCTCGGGGGGGAACTAGGACCGGTCTCTACATTGGCATCTTCTTTCAATGGCGTAAGCGACCCGGCCGTGGCTGCGGCACATGATGGGAGTTTTCTCGTTGTGTGGCGCGATGGCAAGAACAATAATGGTATATATGGCTACATTTTTAATGGGAAATCTAAACCTTTTGTCTTTGCTATTGCGCAAAGCCAAGCTAATGAAACGGTACCTGACGTAGCTTGGAATGAGACGGGTGGCATGTACTTGGTTACCTGGCAAATCAAACGTGATTTACTGAGTAATGCCAGTGATATTCAGGGTCATCGTGTTTCTGCCTCCGGAAAATTGTTGGGCAGTTTGACTACGTTGGATACCCATTCCGATGTGGCTAATCCCTCTCTCACAGTTGTGCCTGATAAATGGCTTGTTACCTGGCAACAAGGCTCAAGCAGTGAAGATTTATATGGACGATTTATGTACCCTGATGGCACGGTGGGCGTGGAAACAGTGCCTTTGGTTACCTCTGATGCCGCCCAAACCGCTCCTGCTGTTATAGGTGGAAATCCTAATGGTGATTATTTGCTTGCCTGGCTGGATGATAGGGCTGGAAAAGCGGCTGTTTATAGTCGCTTATTCAGTGAGCATAGTGAGCAAACGACGACTACTATTGCTTACGAGTATGACCCGCTTTATCGCCTGACGGGAGCCGTTTACAGCGGCGACATCTCAGCCAGTTATGAATATGCTTATGATGCCGTGGGCAATATGGAAGCGTATACGGAGACGCTGACGACAGACTCCGGGACAGAAACCAGTGTGGTCAACCGCGCTTTCAATGATGCCAACCAACTGATTGCGGCGACCAATACGGTGCTGGGCACGACCAGCTACTATTACGACAACAATGGCAATATGACCCAAATCTTGCCGCCGGGGGTGACTGCGGGCGAAGTGGGTGAACTGCTTTACAGCTTTAGCCAGCGCAACCTGTTAACGAGCAATCGGGTGGGCATGGGTGGCGGTGTTTACAATATCGTTGCTAACTACGGGTATGATGGCGGTGGTAATCGCATTCAACAAGTAGACCACAGTGACAATACGCCGATCACGACGACCTACACCAATGACATCATGGGCTTGACACAGGTGCTGGTAGCCAATGATGGCAGCAGCGAGGTTTACAACCTGTTTGGCCTGGATTTGATTAGTCAGGATGATGGCACGGGGATGCGCACGTTACTGGTAGATGGCCTGGGTAGTGTGCGCCAGGAGATGGCGGCAGGGGAAGTCGAGACGACATCAACCTACAACCCGTACGGAACTATTTTGGCGCAAACGGGTACAAGCGGCACGGTATACGGTTATACTGGCGAACAAGAGGACAGCGCCACTGGCCTGGTGTATTTGAGAGCACGCTATTACAACCCGGCCTTGCAGGTGTTTATGGGCAAAGACCCGTGGCGCGGCGATAGAATGCGCCCCATTACGCAGCATGGGTATGCTTATGGTTACAATTCGCCACCTAACTTCAATGACCCATCTGGACACGATCCGGCATGGTGTGCAGAATCGTATGGATCTTCTAGAGAATGCAATTTATACCCACGTGATTTGATAGAATTTGGCGGGGTAGCAGGGGAAAATTGGACGGCTCCCGAAAAAGTTGAAGTAAATAAAGCGGCTGTAAAAATCGCATATCGATTGGCAGAAACATATAATGAATATATGTTTGGCATTCGATCAGAAATGTCAAAACATTTCTCCGGCAATGATTATCTTATGTCCTTGTTTAATTGTGGGGCGGAAGATCATCCTTTAAGACCATCCGAAGCGTTTCTCGCCTATTATGGTAAACCTGCTCTTTTTTACAAAACAGGTGATTTAAAAACATACTATGGTGAATATATAGGTCTTAACGCAGATAACTTACCAACCCCAAGAATAAATGTGTATAAGTATAATCTTGATGGAACGGTAGGCTATTATTTTGATAGACCTAACTTTGGATACCGTTGGGCGACGCACGAACTTGGACATTATTTTGAGGCGCGAATTAATGGTATTTTGGGGACTAATTACGTGCGCGATGATGTACTTGGAAAAGACACAACTATTACACGCCGAGGACTAGATAACGATACAAGAAGTTATGGGTTTGCTTATTTTCGCTATGGTTGGCAACAAAGTCCACAATCTACTACAGGAGAGGAGTTTGCTGATATGTTCCTTGGTTGGAATTATAATCAATGGGCTCCGAGTACGGATCGTGATTATCTGGTTGGTCAGGCACGTTCTAATTTCATGGATCGTCATATGGCTCCATGGATAGCCCTGGTTATCAATCGGGGAAGGCAGAATACACAATGAAACAAAAACATATATTTCTTGTTGGTCTTTGTTTTATAGTCGCATTGCTGCTGGTTTCATGCCAACCAGAAACAGAGTCAGTTACTAAAACTCCAATGACTGTTACAGCAACGAACTTGACCGTGTCTCAACCAACGTTGGAGTCACCATCACCAACAACAACTGTAATGGTTGAAACAATATCAAGCGTTATAGTTCTTGATCCCACGCCATCAGTAATTGTTGGGCAAGAAACCATAACACCTCTTTCTACATTGATTACACCAACCATTACTGTGATGACGCCAACTCCCTTACCCACACTTGAGGGTAAGGAGTTAGAATTGGCTGTGGCAGAGTTATTAGCAAGCCCTATGAATTGTGATGTACCTTGCTGGTGGGGAGCCATCCCCAGTATTACGAGCTTTAATGAGATAAAACATGCAATATCCCCGTACAACTTTCATATTTCGGAGTATGAAGAAGATGGAGAGGTGGTGTATCTTCTACTTGAAACTGAATATGTTGAAGATCAAGGTCATTATGAAATTGGGATTGTATACAATTTTTCTAGCTCCATATTAGTTGGAGTAACAGCTTATTCTCCATCGATTTCTGAAGTCTTGACAAAATATGGTCAACCAGACGAAGTTTGGCTTACTACAGCGATTGCACCTGCGCCTATACTTGTTCGACTTAATTTAGTTTATCTACAAGAAGGCATGGCTTTCGGATATATAACGGATGGCGACGCTAAAAATGGTATGTTTAAAGGATGTTTTTCTGTTGAAGAAACGGGGTATTTACGTTTGCTGGAACCAGATACTGCAACCGGTTACAAAGATTTCACTCCGATTTTTGGATTAGATCGCCGTTATCTACCATTCGAAGAAGCTACTTCCTTAACAATGGAACATTTCATGCAACAATTCAGCGACCCGTCTCAGCCGCAATGTATCGAAACACCAATGGAGTTATGGGAATAAATTTACCGTTGCTGCTGGGTTAAGAATGGATAAAGTGCCACTTATAGCTATGATGGCGGTGGGAATCGCATTCAACAAGTAGACCACAGTGGCGATACGCCGATCACGACGACCTACACCAATGACATCATGGGCTTGACACAGGTGCTGGTAGCCAATGATGGCAGCAGCGAGGTTTACAACCTGTTTGGCCTCGATTTGATTAGCCAGGATGATGGCAGCCAAACACGCACCTTGCTGGCTGATGGCCTGGGCAGTACACGCTTGGAAATGGTTGATGGTGTGGTGGAAACGACCAGCAGTTATGAGCCATTTGGCAAGCTGCTGATGCAAGCAGGAGATAGCGGTACAGTTTATGGCTACACGGGAGAGCGATATGACAGTGCTACGAACCTTGTTTTCTTGAGGGCAAGGTATTACAGTCCGGATCTCAAAGTTTTCATGTCGCGAGATCCATTCCCTGGTGTGATGACAATGCCTGCTTCTCAACATGGTTATAGCTATGCCCATAATAATCCTGTCAACTTAACGGATCCAAGTGGGGAAGTTGTTCTTCCTATTGTTATTCCAATCGCTTTTGCGTTGATACTTTTAGCTCTTGGAATAGTTGCGTTTGCTAACCCACCTTCTGCGCCAGTAAAGCTACCGGACATTGACATTGATGTTGATTGGCAGCGTTTATTTAGACCAGAGATATTGGCAATTGTTGCCTGTTCTATGTTGCCAAAACTCCTTACGGAATTAAAACAACAATGGGATGAAGATGGTCGGCCAATACCGTGGAGTCCTGATAATAATGAAAGCAACGGAAAAGATATTGCATTAGGGTGGGATCCATATTTACATGATTTCACAGATTGGCTTAATGAATTGTATAATCCACAAAGCAGAAATGTTTATAATTACAGAACCTGGGTGCCACATGTAACAAAGATTCCAACTTGGAGTGGTGCGCAATTTCGAGATGCAGCACAAAATGCTGGCTTTATTCATTTTGAATTGACTGGTGTTGATGAATTTTTACTCCCACGTGCAGGTCTAACTTATGAGCAACTTATGCCTTTATACGGAAATATGAATGAACCACCACGTGGAAAAGTTACTTTATGGGAACTTGCCCAAATCAAATCACAAAATCTTTGTCATAAAACCATTTTTTATCGGCTACCAAGTTTATCTGCCACTGATTGGGAAAGTGCAGTGTCAGCACCGCAAGCAATTTGCCCTTAATATAAGATCATGAATATATTTAACATCGAAAGAACACGAAATCAAATATGTTGGGTTATGAGTTATGTAGATGACATGCCGGAAATAATTATCGGAGCTAGAGAGGCTGGGACATCATTTCGCGAGGCTGTTTTTTTACATTTCACAGGTGTCCTTTATTTTGAAGGTCCTATGCAATGGATTGGAGCAAACTTTCAAATTGGATCAAGCGGTGAACGAAATGACCTGATGCTTTCTTATTCTTCTTGGTCACCTAATATTTCGATTCCCCAAGATAAGTTGTTTCCTATCCGTGAAAAAGATAAGCTGATTGATTCATTTGAATCTTCTTTCCTATATAAAGTTCAATCTTTACAAGGATTTGAAATCAAGATTATTGCAAACCAAGCCTACAAAAGCACTACTATGCCAAAATTGTAAATATGCTCTTGATCATATTGTGTTTGTTTTGATAATGTCTTTTTGGAACGAAATTTTGTTATTCGCAAACAGCAAAATTCTGAGACCGATTGAATATCAGTTGGTTGATGAGAGATGGAAGTAAGAAACTGCCATTTGTTGGTTGTGCAGGGGATAGGAGAACGGCCGTTTGGCTTTCCGCGAATAGAAAAATATCGAGACCTCTTGAGTGCGGCTTGGGTAATGAGAGATTGGGGTGAGAACGGCCGTTGGTTGGTTGTGCTGGGGTGGAGAACGGCCGTTTGTCGTTATGTTAAATGTTGGTTATTAGGTAGTGAGGCAAAATGCCAGCTAGTGATAGTAACAGAATCAACTATGAAAAATACAAATTCCCGTCTTGCGACCTTAGGAAACGTCTATATCTAATGTGTCATCTGCCATCGGTGCAACGTCAGGTATAGCCGCTAAAAACGCTTCGAAATCAGCACGACTCCCTTTACTTGCCTCCGCACGCAAATATTCCACAGTGCGTAAAGCACTTATTTTTTCCACCGCAGCCAGCGTTAAAAATTGGTTTATAGAAACACCCTCAGCTTCTGCCAATGCCTTTATTTCTTTGTGGACACTAGCGGGTAATCGAATGGTTAATGCTGTCATTTAAACGCTCCAATTTCAACAAGAAAATCGCGTGGCTTAACTGCCTCTATATCAAAAATGTCAATACCACGAAAGTCCTTCATATTAAATGTAATGATTCTTTCTGCTTGGGCGGCAACAGCCAGTTCAAGCACCATATCATCTTTCACATCCGGCAAAAAAGGCCGCCAATAAAAGTAAATTTCTTGAAGATGCGCCTGTGAAGTGAGATACTGCACTGCGCCAAATATCTGTTCATCCGTCAAGCCTTTTAGCCGGTGTTCTGGCCTCATTAGCACATCAAGATATTCAAAATAAAGCGGCGTTGAAAGACATATCTCAAATCGCTTATCTGGGATAAGTTGTAAAAGATAGTAAGATGCACCACGACGAGAACGGGATGCAGCAATAAGGATGTTGGTATCTAAAACAACTTTCATGGTATCAAATATGCCACCAAAACGCACAAATGTCAATAAGGGGGAAATTTTTTCTCGTTCTTTGCAAATGCGAAATGGATTACAGGGATTTAGACTGACTGGGTGCGGCTGGTTGATGCGCGGTGGGGGTGAGGAACGGCCGTTGGGTGGTGTGCTGAGGGAATGGGAGAACGGCCGTTTGCCTTCCTGAGTAGTAAAATTACGAGACCGACTGGATGCGGTTGGGTGATGAGAGATGGGGGTGGAGAACGGCCGTTTCTCCTTGTGCTGAAAAATTGTTAGAATCAGTCTAAATGATTTTTAACCGTTACCAGATGATGTCGGAAACGGCCGTTTCCCGGCAAATGTTTCTAGGATTGGCAAACGGAGTGTGGCACGGTCTGGAGACCGGCCACAGCAACCAGCGGAACACCGCGCCAGAGCAAGGTCGATTTATACGTGTAGTGTACGTAAGTAGCATCAAGAAGAAAGAAGGACAAGAGGGCAAGGTGTATTTGGGGGAAACGGTGACAGTCCCAGTATTGTTAAAAAACGGGCAAGCCTCAAGTCAGCTTCCCACTTTTTTCAATGATGACGAGCTTCCTACACCAACCTGGCGACGTCTATGATGATAAATACGGCCGCACATCTGTAGCCACCATGCCTGCTTCCCGCGCCCCCATCAAGCCCATATCCGCATCTTCAAAAACTTCGCAGGCTTCAGGGGCGACGCCTAAACGTGCGGCTGCCGCCAGGAAAATGTCGGGCGCCGGTTTCGGCTGGATGGCGTCGTCGGCGGTGAGGATGGCGTCGAAGTAGGAGAGCAGGCCGATAGCGCGAAGGGAGGTCTCTACGTCCTGCCGACGGCCGCTAGAAGCCACGGCCAGGGGCAGTTTGCCATGATAGCGATAGACCAGTTCCACAACGGCCGTTATCGGGCCAACCGTTTTGAGTTTTTCAGCGGCGCGGCGTTCTTTGTCTCTTTGTCCCTTTATATCTTTGTAATGAGTCTTTAGATTTTCTAACCGGCCTCCGCTTCCACCCAATGGCGCAGCAAGCCGCGATAATGGGCGATGTACTGCTCATGTTCGGGCGGGGGAAAAGTGGACTGCACCGTTTGCATCAGGATGGCGTCAAATTCCTCGCTTTGCGCCAGCCGCCACATCACCTCATCCAATTGGGGCAGCGCCTCAGCCTTGAACGCATTAAATTCATCTGTTTGGAAATGAGCGTCGGCCAGTTTTTCGTATTCGGTCAGCTTGTCGTCGTAGCTGAGAGCAGAGTCGGCGATGGTGAAGTAGGGGGCGATGTCCATGGTCATGTGCATCGGCCGGCGGGTGACGGTGCAGAATAGGCTCCAGGCTAGCAATGATTTAATGGCCCAGGGGAAGTAGTAGTGCAGGCTGGTGATGGCGATGTCGGGGCAGGCATTGGCAAAGTCAATCGGCCACAAGACGCCATTCTTGAGGATGGCTTCACAGGAGTTGAAGTCCCAACGGAAGAAGGCGTTGATCACTTTGGTGATGATCCGCGCTTCCCGTCCTTTCTCCGCGTTTAAGAAATTGTGGCGGATTTGATAACGGCCGTGCTGCGGCTGCCCCGGATCATAAAACAGGCTAATTACCTGCGGCCCAATCGCCAACGAGCGCACAAAAACATCGAAATCAGCCAGCCCCGCTTGCAAGTGCATCAACATTTGCCCCGACTCGTCGTACGCTTTGATCAGTTCGGCTTCATTATGCACGGCGCTGACGCCGCGCCAGCCGCCGCCATCAAACGGCTTCATGAACAGGGGGTAGCCTATCTGGTTGGCGATGTCGGACAGGTTGAACAGGTCATGATAATTGGCGGCCGTTCGGCGATATTTCTCTGTATCGGGGGGCGCTTTGGGCGGGATGAGCCAGGTATCGGGGATGTTCAGACCCAGGCGCAGCATGGCGCAGTAAGCCGAATGTTTTTCCATACTCTGGAAGGTAAAAGGATTGTTGAGCAGGTAAACGCCGTTGACCAATGCCGCCTTTTTCAACCATTCACGCGGCTGATAATGCCAATAAGCCAGCCGGTCGATTACCAGATTGTAGCTGGTGGGCGCACTCAATTGGAAGGGGTGGATGCGGATGCGCTCCACCTCGATTTGCGCTGTTCCACCCCGATAACTTATCGTATTTCCCAGCCATCGCGCCAATGCTTCAAACGCCGTCGGCCAATCTTCTTCATCACCCAATAACAAACCGATTTTCCGCTGCATCATCTCATCCTCCAAATGTTTTGCCAAAATGGTGGGCGATTTGCTGCCGCCACCAGAACCAATGATGCTCCACCTCGTAGCCCCATATGTCTCGTTCGTGACTGATCCCTTTTTCGGCCAACAGGTCGGCCAGGCGATGGGTTTCGCGCAAGCATTTTTCTTCCCAGGCGCCCTGACCGCACACCAGGGCGAGATGGGTGTTGTGGCGCACATGGGCCAGAGCGCCGTCATGTAAATTAGGTACGTAAGCCAGCGGATTGTTGAAATAAACGTCCGCTGAGCCACTTTGTCCGCAAATGGCTTCTAAGCTATAACGGCCGCTCATACACAAAGCATAATGAAACAGATGCGGAAATTTGAGGGCAAAGTTAGCGGCATGGTAAGCGCCCAAACTGGCGCCGGTGAGGGCGATGCGGATGTTGTCGTCGTGGCAGTCGGCGCGAATGGCGGGCACTAAATCATAGAGGATAAAATCCTGGTAGGCGTTGTGACGCACGGCCCGCCAATGAGGATCCACGCCTTGCTTGAGCCACGATTCGTTGTCGAGGCTTTCTGGGCAGTAAATTTTGATTTTGCCCGCTTCAAGGAGGGGAGCAACGGCCGTTATCATGCCATTGCTCTCAAAATCAAAAAATTGCCCGCCGCCAGAAGGGAAGGCAATCACCGGCGCCCCATAATGACCGAAGGCCAATATCTGCATGGAGCGGCCAATAGCCAGGCTGTTGATGATTTCATACCGTCTTTGCATGGTTTGCCTTATCGTGGTGGAAACAGAAATTGAAAAATAAGAGGCAGTCGGGCCGCCCAGGCTGATTCTTTATGGATGGCCCCTTTGGCTAAATAGTAATAAAAATCAGGGCCTTCTACATAGCCATTTGCCAACAAAGCATCACGAGCAGCCAGGGTTTCATAACGGCCGTCGTGGCCGCGGCCTGGCGCATCTTGTGTGCCGCTGTCCAGCCACAAACGTACATCTCGCGGCTTGCCGCGGCGCAGCCGCTCAATCGGTTCCATTTTCCCTTTCCCATTGGCCGTTATCCAGTAGGCGGGTGAAACCAGGGCGTGATGGCGGGCAAATTCGGGGAACTGCCAGGCAATATAGGTGGAAAACAGGCCGCCCATAGATGACCCGCAGGTCGCTCTGTTTTCTCGCCCGGGCAGCGCCCGGTAATGTTGGTGGATGTAGGGTGTTATTTCATTTTGATAATAATAAAAGGTGAGATCCGCACGGCCGTTGACGCCTTTGCGTTTGTCTTTATTCCCTTCCCCTTTTTTGGGATGAAAAGTGGCGTAGGGAGGTAAATATTCAATGATACGCTGGCTGCCGCCATGTCCCACGCCCACGATGATACACGGCTCCATCAACGCTTGGCCGATGAGAAGATCGGCAGTTTCATCGGCGCGCCAGGAACCAACGTAGCTGTCAGCGGCATAAGCCTGGAAGCAGTTTTGTCCATCGTGCATATAGAGTACTGGATAATGGCGGGCGGGATTATCATCGTACCCAGGGGGCAGGTAGATGTATAACGGCCGTTCTGGCAGCGACCCTTCAAATCGTTCAACCTTGATAACGTGTGAGGCGGATGTTGCTTTCATAGTGGTAGCGGCACACATTTTATCAAACAATCGGCGATGGGCGAGAAACGGCCGTTTCCCCCCGCCCCATATCCTGACGAATGTCATCATAAAACATAGTCAAAAGTCATTATTTTAACGCGGTTCTCCGCAGTTGGTCCTAAACTCGATTGACAAAGGGCTTAGAAAAGCATAAAATTCGTCATACAACCATACCACCTTACGAATATGTAGGAGCTATGCTCAAACGAACGCCCTCCCTAACTGAACAAGCTAAATCCCACATCAAGCAATTGATTTTGGACGATGCTTTTGCGGAGGGAAAAATCCCCTCTGAAACTGAACTCGCCACCGATTTGGGCGTCAGCCGCACCACCATCCGCGACGCCCTGAGCCGCCTGGAAAATGAAGGCATCGTTTACCGCAAGCAAGGGGCCGGCACCTTTGTCAACGAGGCGGGGCTGCAAATCAAATCTCGCCTGGATGAAATCTGGTCTTACGAAGAGATGTTAGCCGCCCACGATTACACCCCTTCCACCCGCATCCTGGAAGTTGCGACTCAACCCGCCACGGCCGTTATTGCCGCTGACTTAAACCTGACAGAAGGGGATGACCTCATTGTGGTGCGCAAGCTTTTCCTGGCTGACAACCAACCCGTCATTCTGGCAAACAACTACATCCCCGCCCACCTGCTCACAGAACCGTACCAATCAACTGACTTTGTGGAGCCAATTTATAGATATTTATGGGAAAACGGCCGTTCTCACCTCAACTACTATCTTTCCGAAATTATCCCCATCGTTGCCAGCGCAGACCTGGCGCAGACGCTCCACATCCAACCACAAACGCCCCTGCTCTCCCTGCACGAAATTGGCTACAACGACGACAACCACCCCATCCTCTGCGCCAATTCTTACTTCCGTGACGACCTGTTACGCTTTCGCCTCATCCGGCGAAAAATATAATTCAGAATTTAAACAAGGAGAAAATTATGGAAACCATTATCACCCAAATCCAACAAAAAGTAGCCGCCGCCGAAAACGACATCCTCACCTTCTTCCGAGAAATCGTAGCCATCCCCAGCATGGACAGCGACATCGAGGCCGTCGGTGAGCGTGTTGGCGCCGAAATGCGCAAACTCGGCTACGACGAAGTGTACGTAGACAAATACGGCTCCATCGTCGGCAAAATCGGCGACGGCGAAAAAATCTTGCTCTACGACACCCACCTCGACACCGTGGGCATCGGCGATCCCGAGCAGTGGGAATGGGATCCCTTCATCGGCAAGGTAGAAGATGGCATGTTATATGCCCGTGGCGCTCTCGACGAGAAAAACAGTACGCCCGGCATGGTCTATGGCCTGGCCATCGCTCGTGATTTAGGGCTGCTCGATGGTTTCACCTGCTACATATTGGGTAACATCGAAGAGTGGTGCGATGGCGTCGGCTGCGCCGCCTTCCGTGATTGGGAAAATATCACCCCCGACTTCGTCGTTATTGGTGAACCGACCAACATGAAAGTGTATCGCGGCCACAAAGGGCGCTACGAACTAGAAGTGACCTGCAAAGGCAAAAGCGCCCACGCCGCCAGCAACTTCATGGGCGACAACGCCATCACCAAAATGATGCCCGTGGTAGATGCTATTTCCAAACTGGAAGAGACCTTCACGCCTGACGATTTTTTGGGCATTGGCCGCATCACCGTCACCAAAATCAGCAGCGTCAGCCCCAGTAACAACGCCGTCCCCGACGAATGCACCATTTTCATCGACCGGCGCATCACCTTTGGCGAAACCAAAGAGCTGGTACGCGAGCAAATCAAGGCCATCATCCCCGCAGAAACCAAAGCTGATTTTGAGATGCGCGGCCTCACCTACACCGAACCCAGCCACACCGGCGCAGTCTATGAATACGAACAATACTTCCCTTCATGGGCATACCCCGAAAGCCATCCCTTCGTGCAAGCAGGCGTGGCCACGATGAAGGCATTATGGGACAGCGAAGATCCGTTTGGGCAAGGTAAATGGGATTTCTCTACCAATGGCAACTATTGGGCAGGGAAATTGGGTATTCCCAGCATCGGCTTTGGCCCCGGCAATGAAATTTACGCCCACGCGGTCAATGAGCATGTGCCGTTAGCAGACGTGGTAGCAGCCACCCAGTTTTACGCGCTGTTACCAGCGATGATTAAATAGATACAAAGCAAAATTTAAGGAGATAAAAAATGCAAACAGGTTTAAGAGGTAGAGATTTTATTAGTGACTTAGACTTCTCCAAAGAGGAAGTCGAAACCGTGCTGGAACTGGCGTGGGATCTAAAAATGAAACGGGCGCTGGGTCAGCCGCACCCCTACTTGCGCGACAAAGTGTTGGCGATGCTTTTCTTCTTCAGCAGCACCCGCACCCGCGGCTCGTTTGAAGCAGGCATGGCGCAGTTGGGCGGTCATGGCGCCTTTATTGACAGCAAAACCACCCAGATTTCCCATGGAGACACCGAAAAAGAGATGGGCGATATTTACGGCCGTTATTTTGACGGTATCGCCATTCGCCATTGTGACTGGGGCGACGGCAATCGTTACCTCAACCTGGTAGCCGAAGCGTCCCGCGCCCCCGTTTTGAACATGCAATGCGACATCTATCATCCGCACCAATGCCTGGCCGATCTGATGACCATTCAGGAGAAAAAAGGGAAAGATTTACGCGGTAAGAAAATTGTCGTTTCCTGGGCGTATGCTTCTTCCTACCTCAAACCCATCTCTGTGCCGCAATCGCTCATCTTGCAAATGCCCCGCTTTGGCATGGATGTCGTCCTCACCCATCCGCCGGAATTTGAATTAATGCCCGAAATCGTCGCCCAGGCACAAGCCTTAGCGAAACAGAACGGCGCCAGCTTCGAGATCATGGATAACATGGAAGAGGCGTATAAAGACGCCGATGTCATCTACGCCAAATCATGGGGGCCCCTGGTCACCACGGCCGACCCCGCCGAAGGTAAAATCTTGCAAGACAAATACAAGAATTGGCTTGTTGACGATGCCAAGATGGCCTTCGCCAAAAAAGACGCCATCTACATGCACCCTCTGCCCGCCGACCGCGACATCGAGGTAACCACCAAGGTCCTGGACGGCCCCCAAAGCGTCGTCATGGATGAAGCCGAGAATCGTCTGCATGTGCAAAAAGCGGTAATGGCTCTTACGATGAGCTAAAGAGAGCAAGAGGATAGAGCAAGAGCAAGAGGAGTTTTCATAAACGAAGCTACCTCAATAAATGAATATGGGAGCGCGGACAGCTTGTCCGCCTTGTGCTGTCTGGCAGACCACGCTCCCATTTTTGAAGGGGTTTTTTAGAGATGAATTTTAAATTTGAGTCGTTGAGTGTCTGGAAGCGCAGCATTGATTTCGCTGATGCTATGTTTTTGTTAGCCGATAACTTGCCCCAAAATATCAGTTTTCCTTAGGAGAACAAATGCGTCGTGCATCTTTGAGCATTCCTACCAATATTGCTGAAGGCAGCGGTAGGGATAAGCCTAAAGAAAAACAATATTTTTTTCGCATTGCCAAAGGTTCTGTTTATGAAGTGGTCAGCTTGATGGTGATGTTTGGTAAACGTGGCTATTTAGACAGAGAAACCTACAAAAAACAGTATCAAGAAGCCAATGAAATCACCGCCATTCTGACATCACTTTCAAATAAAGAAATCGTCTAACTCTTGCTCTTGCTCTTGCTCTAGCTCTAGCGACAAGGAGATTCCACTATGACCGCTGATACCGAAAAGAAAGTTGCCGTTGTGGCCGTGGGCGGCAATTCGCTCATTACAGATAAAAACAACCCGGATGTGCCGCATCAATGGGGCGCCGTCCGCGAAACCTGTTGTCACCTGGCCGATATGATCGAAGAGGGCTGGACGCTGGTTATCACCCATGGCAATGGGCCACAAGTTGGCTACATCTTGCGCCGTAACGAATTGGCGGCCGGCGAAGTACATACCACCCCCCTAGACATCATTGACGCTGATACGCAAGGTTCCATTGGCTACATGTTGCAACAAGCGCTGCGCAATGAATTGTACAGTCGGGGTATCAACAATAAGCCGGTGGTATCTGTTATCACGCAGGTTTTGGTTGACAAGAACGATCCCAGTTTTCAAAATCCCAGCAAACCGATTGGCGGCTTTTTGGAAGAAGCGGCCGCCCGTGAATTTGAGAAGGAAGGGTGGCAGGTGGTAGAAGACGCCGGTCGCGGTTGGCGGCGGGTTGTCGTTTCGCCCATGCCCTTAGAGGTGGTGGAACAGGATGCCATTAAAACCTTGATCGCGGCCGATAATATTGTGATTGCGGTGGGCGGTGGCGGCATTCCGGTGGTGGAAAATAGAGAAGGCGAACTGCGGCAGCTAAGCGGCGTCTATGCTGTTATCGATAAAGATCGGGCTACCAGCCTATTGGCAAGCCAGATTGACGCCGATTTGCTGCTGATCAGCACGGCCGTAGAAAAAGTAGCGCTCAATTTTGGCAAAGAAAATGAAAAATGGCTGGATAGCATGACCCTGGCCGAAGCCAGGCAGTATCTGGCTGAAGGCATCCATTTTTCTCCTGGCAGCATGGCTCCCAAAATTGAAGCCGTCATCACTTTCCTGGAAAATGGCGGTAAAAGAGCGCTTATCACCAACCCTGCTAACATCGCTCGCGCTCTACGCGGCGAAACAGGCACTTTTGTAGTCGGGTAGTCAAATAGTCGAATAGTCAAATAGTCGAATAGTCAAATAGTCGAATAGTCGAATAGTCGAGTAGTCGAGTAGTTGACTACCGGACTACTCGACTAAAAGACTACAGGACTACCAGACTACCAGACTACTCGACTAAAACAGTACAGGACTCTCTTATGGATCACATAAAACACCTGAAATGTCTCATCTGTGGCAAAGAATATGCGCCAGATGAAATTGAATATATCTGCCCCGACCATGGCAACGAAGGCATTGTGGATGTGGTGTACGATTATGAGCGAATTGGGCAGCGTATCAGCCGGGAATCGTTGGCGCAGAATCGGGATCAGACGATTTGGCGCTATAAGTCGCTCTTGCCGGTTGAAATGGATGCGCCCGTGCCACCCTTGACGGTGGGTGGTACGCCATTGTACCGGGTTGACCGGTTAGCGGTGGGGTTGGGTTTACAACAGGTGTGGCTGAAAGACGACGGCCGTTTACCAACCGCCTCCTTTAAAGACCGTGCCAGCGCCATTGCCATCGTCAAAGCCCAAGAAAAAGGGGCAGAGATTGTCACCACCGCCAGCACAGGCAACGCCGCCGCCGCCTTGAGTGGACTTTGTGCCAGCGTCGACCAGAAAAACGTCATCTTTGTGCCAGAATCAGCCCCGCCAGCCAAAATTGCCCAGTTGTTGGTCTTTGGCTCCACGGTAATGTTGGTCAAGGGGACATACGATGATGCTTTTGAACTGTGTCTGCAAGCGGCGGCTGAGTATGGTTGGTACAACCGCAACACGGGCTACAATCCGTACATGAGCGAGGGGAAAAAGAGCGCCAGTTACGAAATTTGTGAACAACTCAACTGGCAAGCCCCCGATGTCATCTTCGTCAGCGTGGGCGATGGCTGCATTATTGGTGGTCTGCATAAAGGGCTGAAAGATTTGCTGGCGCTGGGCTGGATCGACCACATGCCGCGCCTCATCGGGGTGCAGGCTGAAGGCAGCGCCTTCTTATATGAAGCGTGGATTGACGGGGAAGATGTGTTGACCAAGGCCCCTGTCTCCGGCAAAACCATCGCCGACTCCATCAGCGCCGGACTGCCCCGCGACCGAATTAAAGCGCTCGCCGCCATCACCGAAACCGCAGGCGCCTACGTCTGCGTCACCGACGATGAAATTCTGGCAGCGATTCCCGCCCTGGCCCGCGCCACTGGCGTCTTTGCCGAGCCAGCCGGCGCCGCTGCCTACGCCGGTCTTGTCAAAGCTGTCGAAATGTCTCTGGTTGACCCCGACGAGCGCATTGTCGTCCTCAACACGGGCAGCGGTCTCAAAGACGTTAAAAGCGCCATGACAGCGGTGGAAATGGTGGGGACAAAAGCCACTTTGGTCGAGCCAACAATGACAGACTTAAAGCGGGTGCTGACGGCGCTGTGATTGATTCCCGACTTGTTTTGTAATACAATGTTCGTACATTTGTCACACAAATTGTGTATACACAAGGAGAGATAGAAATGGCAAAAACGGCCGTTATCACCACCCGCATCGAACCGGAATTAAAAACAGAGGTAGAAACTGTACTGAATGAATTAGGGTTAACCATGTCCCAAGCAATTTTGCTTTACTTAAAACAAATTGCCTTACAGCAAGGAATCCCTTTTCAGTTACAAACTCTATCAGCCACATCCAATCCTGCTACGCTGCTCGATCTGGCAGGCATTATTCAATCTGGTTATAGGGACACTTCGACTAACGTAAAACAGATCGTGGCTGAGTCTGTATTGCAAAAGTACGAATAATGCCCCATAAAAGAATCTTACTTGATACTGGTTTTTTATACGCGCTGTTTGATGAAGATGATCAACATCATGCACAAGTAGTGTCGGTAGTGGCCGATTTGGTTGGTGACTTGTTGCTGCCAACGGCCGTTCTTTTTGAACTGGCTTACCTGCTTCAATCTCGTCTTGGTCATGTCGCTATGCGCCAGACCATGCAGAAGCTTGTGCAGCAATCATTACACCTGATTGCGCTCACGCCACCTGACTTAATGCGAATTAACAATCTCCTGACTCAATATGGAGACGCCGAATTAGATTTTGTCGATGCCGCTATCGTCACCCTGGCCGAACGATACCATGTGCGACAAATTTTAACGGTTGATCGGCGCGATTTTTTAATCATTCGGCCACAGCATTGTGCTTATTTTGAAATCCTACCCTAACATCTAAGGAAACCTAATGAACGATTTAATCGATTTAACCATCCACGACGAAACAAAATTAGAACGCGCCATCCAACGCGCCCGAGAACAAAACATCATCATCCCCACCTTCAAGCAAATGATCGACCCCAGCCTCATCCCCGACGTCATCAAAGAAAAGCTGGCCGATGTGGGGTTGTGGGACTTGAATCCGCTCAACCTGTTCCGCATCAGCTGGCACAACGAGCCAAAAGAAAGCGGCGGTGGCTTTACTGGCGTCAACTACCTGGAACTGCCCAAAGAATTGACAGGCGTCGATGCCCGCATCGTCGTCGTCGTCGGTAAATGGTTCCCCACCGGCTCCCACAAAGTCGGCGCCGCCTTTGGCTGTCTCGTGCCGCAACTGGTCACCGGCCAATTCGACCCCACCACCCAGAAAGCTGTCTGGCCCTCCACCGGCAATTACTGCCGCGGCGGCGCTTATGATTCTTACCTGCTGGCCTGCGAATCCATCGCTATTTTGCCCGAAGGCATGAGCAAAGAACGGTTCGACTGGTTGGCAAATGTGGCCGGCGAAACCATTAAAACCCCTGGTTCCGAAAGCAATGTTAAAGAAATATTCGACAAATGCTGGGAACTGCGCGAATCCGGCGAAGACCTCGTCATCTTCAACCAGTTTGAAGAGTTTGGCAACTATATGTGGCACTATGAAGTGACCGCTCAAGCCCTCATGGAAGCCCTGGATGATGTGATGAGTGAAGGCGACCGCTTCCGTGCGACCGTCTCCAGCACCGGCTCTGGCGGCACCATTGCTTGCGGCGACTACCTCAAAGAGCAGTTCCCGCACAGTAAAATCGTGGCGAGTGAAGCGCTGCAATGTCCCACCTTACTCCAAAACGGCTACGGCGCACATCGTATCGAAGGCATCGGCGACAAACATGTGCCCTGGGTTCATAATGTTAAAAACAGTGACATCATCACGGCCATTGACGACAATGCTGCCATGGCGCTCAGCCGCCTCTTTAACGAAACAGTAGGCAAAGAATACCTCGTCAGCCAGGGCGTAGACGCCGATTTGGTGGCAGATTTGGACCTGTTGGGCATTTCCAGCATTGCCAATGTGCTGGCTGCCATCAAGGTAGCCAAATACTATGAGATGGACGGGAACGATGTCATCATCACTGTGGCCACAGATTCGATGGAAATGTACGAAAGCCGCCTGGTTGAATTGAACGCAGAAGAAGGCCCCTTGACAGAATTGGACGCTTCTGGCGTGTTCCATCGATATTTGATGGGAGAATCGACTGACAACATGCAAGAGTTAACGTATGTGGATCGTAAGCGGGTGCATAACTTGAAGTACTTCACTTGGGTGGAGCAGCAAGGCAAAACCCACGAGGAAATTCAGGCGCAATGGTATGATCCCCATTACTGGACGAGTATTCAAGGACGCGTCGATGAGTTGGATGCGTTGATTGACAGTTTCAATGAGCGGGTTGGCTTGTTGGCGAAGATGCTAGAGGGGTAAACGGCCGTTTGCCCCACTTTCCTAACTGGATAAACCAGAAAAGATTTTCCCGCAGATGACGCAGATTAAGAAAAAATCTGTGTCATCTG
This sequence comes from uncultured Ardenticatenaceae bacterium, assembly GCA_964643965.1. Classification (GTDB taxonomy): domain Bacteria; phylum Chloroflexota; class Anaerolineae; order Promineifilales; family Promineifilaceae. The sequence goes on along the minus strand of CAZXVH010000016.1, from coordinate 12,394 downwards.
CCAAATCTGCGGATGATCTTCTTGCGCCAGAAACAAAGCGTAAAGATAGAAACGCATCTGGGCTTCAATCTTCACTCTTCGATCATGCTGCTAATAAACCGGCAGAGAAGGATCCACTTCCTGCGCCCAGCGGTTGATCCCCCCCTCTAAATTCCACAGCTTCTTATACCCCATTTGCTGCAAGGTCAGAATGACATTGGCGCTGCGTACCCCTGTGCGGCACTGTACCACTATCTCTTGTTCCGGGTTCAACTCGTCTATGTGGGACATCACATCACTTTGCGGCAGCAGTTTCGCGCCTAAACTGCTTAGATTAGAAATTTCCCATTCGTGGGGCTGGCGCACATCTAAAATTAACAGGTCATCACCCGCCTCCAGTCGCGCCTTAAGCTGCACGGGCGTCATTTGTCTCACTTCGTTTAAATCCACCTCTTCGGCAATGTATTGGCTGCGATCATGGGCCGGCATTCCGCAAAATTGTTCATAGTCAATCAGTTCGGTGACGGTGGGATTTTCGCCGCAGACAGGGCAGTCTGGATTTTTGCGCAGTTTCACTTCCGTAAACTCCATGTTCAGCGCATCATAAAGCAGCAGGCGGCCGATCATACTGTCGCCGATGCCTAAAATGAGTTTGATGGCTTCGGTGGCCTGCATCGCCCCCACCGTGCCGGGTAAAATGCCTAAAACGCCCCCCTCGGCGCAGCTAGGAACCAGTCCGGGCGGCGGCGGCTCCGGGAAAAGACAGCGGTAACAGGGTCCCTCGGCGGCATGGAAGACGGATAGCTGCCCTTCAAAGCGGAAGATGCTGCCATACACGTTGGGTTTGCCCAACAGGACACAGGCGTCGTTGGTGAGGTAGCGCGTGGGGAAATTATCCGTGCCATCAATGATCACATCATACGGGGCAAAGATTTCCAGGGCGTTGGCCGAGGTGAGAGGCACGGGATAGGCGTCTATCTGCACAAAGGGATTGATGTCCAACATGCGCTCTTTGGCGCTTTCCAACTTCAACCGCCCCACATCTTTGGCGCCGTGGATGATTTGTCGCTGCAAGTTTGTGTAATCGACTACATCATAATCGACGAGGCCGATGCGGCCGATGCCGGCGGCGGCGAGGTACAGGGCTAAGGGCGAACCCAGTCCGCCGACGCCGATGAGCAGTATGCTGGCTGCTTTCAATTTTTTCTGCCCGGTTATGCTTACTTCGGGCATGATGAGGTGGCGGCTGTAGCGCTCAACTTCTTCATGAGAGAGCGCTACGTCAGCGAGGGCTTCGGGGGCAATAAGTGAATGTGTGAGTAGCATAATGAGTTAGCCTTCGTGCCAAAATGGCTCACTGAGATATTTAAATCCGTTATCGGGTAAGACGGTGACGAGGGTGGCATTTTGTAACTCGTTTTCTTGGGCATAGCGAACGGCCGTTGTCACCGCAGCCCCCGCCGAAACCCCCACAAACAGCCCAGCAGTACGCGCCAATTCACGCGCCATAGCCTGAGCTGCTTCTGTGCTTACTCTCATCGTTTCATCGGCCAGCTTCTCGTCATAAATGCCGGGTTTGATTTCTGTTTCCATATGCTTCAACCCTTCCATTCTATTTTGGGCGATGTCGGGTTGAATGGAGACGAAACGAATGGCGGGATTGAGTTCACGCAGACGGCGGGTATTGCCCATAAAAGTACCGCTCGTGCCCATGCAAGCGATAAAATGAGTGAGAGTTCCGTTGGTTTGCTGCCAGATTTCGTTGGCGGTGGTTTTGTAATGAGCGATCCAGTTGGCCGGGTTGTTGTACTGGTCGGCATGGAACAGGGTGGGATCGTTGACTTTAAGTCGCTGCACTTCGCGGATAGCGCCATCCGCCCCTTGGTCGGGGTCGGTCAAAATGAGTTCGGCGCCATAAGCTCGCAAGATAGCCTTCCGTTCAGGAGAAACACCAGCGGGTAAGGTGAGTTTGACGCGATAGCCACGCGCCGCGCCAATCATAGCATAGGCGATGCCGGTATTGCCAGAGGTGGCGTCGAGAATGGTTTTGTCAGGCGTCAATGACCCATCTTGTTCTGCGGTGCGAATAATATTGAGCGCTGGACGATCCTTAACGGAGCCGCCAGGATTAAACCATTCTGCTTTGGCAAACAGTTTGACCGTTGGCGGAAGACCATGGAGGGCGACTGTAGGGGCGAGGTCAAGTAAGGGCGTATGGCCAATGAGTTCTTCGAGTCGCCGGGCTTGTGTTTTCGGTTTTGAAGCGATTGCTTTTGTGTGGTAGACGGGTGATAACATAATGTAAGTTCCTAAAATAACGAGTTTGGGGCGAAAATAAGTTTCGCTAGACAACAAAAAACGGCCGTTCGCTACGAAAAAACGCAGCAAGCACGAATGAGTATCGTGTTGCTTTGCGAGAGTAGCTTACCGCCGTTTCCGTTATTTTAGGCTGAAACGGTAGTCGGTTAGCTCTCTCGCTTTATACACCTGCAATGTTGCCAATTCATATCAATTCCTGGTCGATGCTTTTTATCATTTTATTAAGAAAATTTACGTTTTTGCAGTATAGCAAAGGGTATATGCGTGTCAAGTTAGCGATGTATTAAATTTTTCTGTCCACTGTTTAGACAGGTATGATCATAGATAGGGTTGAATCAAGGATTCTTACGATTTACGAAAAATGCAACTTTCTCACCATAATTTGGTAATACAAGGTAGGATTAGGTGATGATACCGGCAGATGAACGAGAATGGTTGTTACGCGCACAACAAGGAGATGGCACCGCGTTTGCTGAATTGGTGCGCTGTCACCAAACGGCCGTTTTCAATGTGGCGTATCGTCTGCTGGGGCGGCGGCAAGATGCGGAGGATGCAACCCAGGAGGCATTTATGCGTGCGTATCGGGCGTTAGACAGCTTTGATGTGGAGCGGCCGTTTGCTCCCTGGATCAAACGCATCACCACCAATCTCTGTTATAACTGGCTGGAGAAGGAGCGGATACGCCCTGCCGTGACAGAGGTCGATTTGGACCGTGACGGCGACGAAGAGGCAAACCTGAACAAGTTAGCAACATCGCCTACCACGCCCGAACAAACGCTGGTCGCTGCCGAACAATCCGACCTGGTGCGGGCGGCGCTACTGCAACTGGCGCCCCGCTATCGTGTCGTGGTCGAACTGCGCCACTTTCAGGAGTTGAGTTATGATGAGATTGCTGAGATTGTGGAACGGCCGTTAAGCGATGTAAAAAGCGATCTGTTTCGGGGGCGCAAAAAGCTGGCAGAATTGCTCAAAGGGAATTTGTAGGGAAGATGGCGCACATTGATGAGTTTACGCTAAACGAATATCTGGATGAAGCGCTGTCAGAGGCCGAGCGCAACGAGGTTGCCGGGCATCTGGCGCACTGCGCTGCTTGTCAGGCGGCATTCACTGAATTACAGCAGCTTTTCTTCACGTTGGCTACCGTGCCAGACATACCTCTGTCTGTTGATATTGGGCAGACGGTGGTCGCTCAAATTGAACGGGAAAAGGGGGTGGACAGTGACCGGTGGACAGTGAGCAGTGGCTTGTTGTTGCTGTTTGAATTGGCGGCAACGGCCGTTTTGCTGTTTTGGTTGTGGCCGGTGGTGCAGGAATGGTTGCTGGCGGCGCGAAATTGGCAAACAAGGCTAGTTGTTAACATAACCTGGCCGCAGCCCATCTCCTGGGCTGAAATAAATGAAGCGGTAACGGCCGTTACGCGCCAACTACAAACCACTGCATTTTCAGATCTGGCCGCGATACAATGGGCTATGTTGATCGGCCTCGCCCTCATCATTTGGTTAGCTGGCAACCGTCTCATTTTTACAAATAACGCAAGGTGATATGCAGATTATCGACTACCACTGCCCGACGATATAGGCAATCCCATTACTCATACGGAGGCTTTCATGGCTGAAACCATCGCTCTTATCTTTCTCATTCCCGCCGCCACCATCGCCCTCATCGCCCTGTTGGTGACAATCCCTTACCTCTGGCCACAGCGTGCCACCCAGGCAAGCCAACGGCTGGAAAAATCGCCGCGCCGCTCCTTTATCATTGGCTTCGTCAACCTTCTATTCTTTGGCATCCTGGCTGCCTTTCTCTCACAACAGGGTGATTTTGGTGGCTTGCTGGCTTTGTTGATTTTACTGGCGCTCATGGGCGTGGCCGTGTTGGGGATGGGCGGATTCCTGCTGCTGCTAACCACCCGCATTTACCCCCAGGCAGAAAATACCTTGCCAGCGCGATTGAAAACGGCCGTTTTTCTCATCCTCGCGCTCCTGGCCCCCATCCTGGGCTGGTTCATCTTCACCCCATTATTGCTCGTTTTAGGTCTGGGTGCTGGCATTATGGCGTTGTTTAGACGGCAACAAACGAACCTGGAGGTTTAAAGATTACAGAGTGGCAAGGTTGTAAGGTGAAAACGCCACGCGCTACTTTGCCACCTTGCCACTCGCCAACTCTGCAACTTTTCTCCCCTCGTGATATACTTTCCTCACCATGCAAGCCATCCTAAACTCAGAGCAGGAAGAGCTGCTCAAACGCACCCGCGATGTTTTAGGCCACCTGCGCGATGTATTGACGGAAACGGCCGTTTCCCCAGAAAATCGCAGCGCCCTCATCGAATCCATCCGCCAGCTTGATGAACTATTCATGCTCGTCATTGCGGGAGAGTTTAACGCGGGTAAGTCCGCCTTTGTCAATGCCTTACTCGGGCAAAAGCTGCTGGCCGAAGGGGTGACGCCCACCACCAGCCAGATTCATCTGCTCAAATATGGCGAGAAAACAGAGCAAATCCCCCTTGAAACCGGCATCTGGCTGCAAACCGCGCCCGTCGATATTTTGCAAGAAATCGTCATCGTCGATACGCCTGGCACCAACGCCATTTTGCGTGAACATGAGGTATTGACTGCTGAGTTCATCCCGCGCAGCGACCTCGTCCTCTTCATCACTTCCGCCGACCGCCCCTTCACCGAAAGCGAACGCGCCTTCCTCTCGCAAATCCGTGACTGGGGCAAAAAAGTGGTACTCATCGTCAACAAGATTGATATTTTGACGAGCGCGGCTGAACGCGAACAAGTCCTCACCTTCGTGACCGATTCCGCCCGAAAACTGGTGGGTGAGGTGCAAGCGGTGTTTCCCACCTCGGCCAGGTTGGCGCAGGAAGCGAAGGCAGGGCAACCACAAAAATGGGATGCCAGTGGCTTTGAACCGTTGGAACGCTATATTCATGAAACTTTGGATGATGACGGCCGTTTCCGCCTCAAACTCTCCAATCCCTTAGGCGTCGGGCAAAAGCTGGTCAAGCAGCAGCGCCACTTTGTCGAGGAAGACCTGCACTCTCTCAAAGAAGACCGTGACCTGCTCGACGACATTACCGGCCAAATGCTCTATTACAACGAAGATATGCAGCGCAATTTCAAGGCGCGTCTGGGTGAACTAGACAGTATTTTGCTGGGCATAGAAAAACGGGGTAATGATTTCTTCGATGAGATGATGCGCATCAGCCGCATTCCCGACCTCATGCGTCGCAGTCGCATAGAAGCCGCCTATGACGCCGAAGTGGTCGCCGACGCCCCGCAGCAAATCGACGCCCGCATCAATGAACTCATCGACTGGTTGGTAGCCCAAGACCTGCGCCAATGGACGGCCGTTGCCGATCACATAGCAAAACGTAAAGAAACGCATCAAGATCGTATCGTCGGTGAAGGCGGCCCTCGTGAAGGCACATTGGCCTACGACCGCCAGCGCCTCATCAACTCCATTGGCAAATCAACCCGCCTTGCCGTGGAAACCTATGACAACGAACAAGAAGCCGCCGACCTGGCCGAAGCTGCCCGAACGGCCGTTGTCAATACCGGTCTGGCTGGCGTGGGTGTGGGCATTGGCGTGGCCATTGCCGCTGCCGCCCACGTCGTTTGGATTGATGTAACCGGTATTTCGGCGGCCGTCTTGGCTGCCGCCCTCGGTTTGCTCGTGTTGCCCACCCGCAAACGCAAAGGGAAACAACAACTGCAAGAGAAACTGGAAGAACTGCGTCACAATCTCATCAACAGTCTCACCGAGCAGTTTGACCGCGAAATGCGCCGCAGCACCCAGCGCATTGAAGAGACGGTAGCCCCCTTTGCCCGCTTCGTCCGCGCTGAAACGGATAAGCTGACGGCACAGCATGATTCGCTCATGGAAATTGAAGCCCACATCACGGGGTTGCAAGGGCAAATTAACGTACAATCAACACAAGCGTAAAATTGTATTTCAAAGAAACCAGAGACCATTATTAAAATTTGTTGAAGCCAGTCCAGTCAAAATTAAGAGCCATTATGAATCAAAATCGAGATTCCAAATTGTTCCTTGTTTGGCTTGGAATGCGGATGGCAGCCGGTTGGCATCAGGCTCGGATGATGGGACTGTAATTATCTGGGATACTGAGATTTGGTTCCCTGTGGCTACGCTTACTGAGCATAAGTATGATGCTTCTGTTTTATCGATTGACTGGGATAACCAAAACAATCGTCTTGCATCCACAGCTTATGATATTGGCGGTGATGGCTCAGTCATCGTTTGGAATTTCCCAGATTTTCCAGCATTGCATTGCGCCATGGCTGGTCGCAATCTATCGTTGGCAGAATGGGAAACATATTTCCCAAGCGTTGATTACCAATGTACGTGTGCGGAATGGCCCGCAGGTGATGGCGCACCAGCAGATGCACCAGGATGTAGTCACGGGCAGTAATAAACGGCCGTTCCCCACAAATTATTCACGTCGATGTTTCTTCGAGAAAATACATGTAAGACTGTGTGCTATAATGAATCCAATTATGAGTTTCAAGGAGATGCTCAATGCAGATCACAATTCCTGAAAATATTTCATCCCGTTTGCGCCAATTAGCCGCACGGCGACGTCAGCCTGTGGAAACCATTATTGAAGACCGCCTGTTTACGGCATTGGATGATGAACTGGATAATTTACCCACAAACGAGCAAGCAGAACTCCGTGCCTTACACCATTTGTCGGATGATGCGTTGCGCGTCATAGCCGCTGAACAAATGTCATCTGTTAATCAAGCCCAGATGGGACAGTTGATGACAAAAAACAGTCAAGGCGAATTAAGTCAGGAAGAACAAGACATTCTCACTGCTTTGGTTGAGCGTGGCGATCAACTTATGCTGCGTAAAGCAGAAGCAGCTGCGATTCTCGTGCAACGCGGAGCCGCTGACTCATCTGAAGCACTTATGACACCCCATGCCTAATCCATCTTGGCAAGCCACAAAAGAATTTGTACACAATCGCGCCAATGGCTGCTGCGAATACTGCCTGACTTGTGAAATCAACATCGGGCAGGCTTTGCATGTTGAGCATATCAATCCGGCTAACGGAGATTATCCAGACAACCTTTGCTTGGCTTGTCCTAATTGCAATTTGTCAAAAGCCTCTGCTACATCTGCGATTGATTCAGAAACCAATGAAGAAGCACCGCTTTTTAATCCACGAACCCAGATATGGCGTGAGCATTTTGAATGGCAAGATAATCATGCCATTATTCAAGGATTAACATCGATTGGCAGAGCAACGGTTGACAGATTAAGGATGAACCGACCGCGCATTGTATTAGCACGAAAACGATGGGAGCAAGCGGGCTTGCATCCTGTCACCAAGGGAAAATAGTTGCAATACGCTCTAAACATATCTCGAGCTTATCGAAAAGATCGTATATCGAGGTGGATGAAAATGAATGAACACGAGAAAATGAACTACGTCGAGTTTCCGGCTAGGGATATTGAGGCAGCCAAAAAGTTTTTCACGGCCGTTTTCGGGTGGGTGTTTGAAGATTATGGCCCAGATTACACGGCTTTCTCAAATGAAGGTCTTGACGGGGGCTTTTATCAATCTGACTTATGTGCAACGACTGAAAACGGAAGTGTTCTTGTCATTTTTTATAGCAATACGTTGGAGAAAACTCAGGCTAAAGTTGAGACGGCTGGTGGCTCTATCATCAAGCCGATATTTCCTTTTCCTGGCGGCCGTCGCTTCCATTTCACAGATCCCAGTGGCAATGAATATGCTGTTTGGTCAGAGTAAACGCTGGTCAGAGTAAACACAGCATCAATAAAACCGGCCGTTTGTTATGACGAACTTGCTCTTGCGTGAAACCTACACGCCAAAAATGGCGCGGCTGATAGGGGGCAGCACAAAAAAGTGAACGATCAAGACACCCAGAAAACTCAGGAGCACCGCTCCAAAAGATTTAAATCCATCCAGGTCCGTGCCCCGTTGAATGGCAATTACAGTGGCAATCAAAGCTATCATCCAGCCGGTCACGGAAAGGATGAAACCGAGACAAGGAATAAAGGCAAATACAGAAAGCAGGCGTGGGGCTTGAGCAAAACCAATCACGCGCAGCATTTCCCCCATAGTGGCATCGCCGCCAAACAACTTGCCGCCGATTAAAAACGTGAGAATCGCCCACACAAACCAGGCCACAAACGTGCCTACAAATTCATGGACAAAAGAGCCGACCGGCGAGATGTCTTCAGCCACCGTCGTCAGATCATACCCACCGACTGCCTCGGTCAGGCTACTGGTATCGATAGCGCCGCTGGCATTGATGTAAGCGGCGACGCCGGCCAGCAAAGCGACCACCAACACCACGATGGCTGCTTGCACGGTGGCGCCCTTGTCGGCTTCAATATCCTCAAAGACATCACCATTCAAGCGAAAAACGCCCATAATTCGTTCTACAAAGGTCATGCTTTCCTCCTGTTTCCTGTTTGACGATTCGGGTTGATGATTGAAACGCCAGCTAGTCTGCCTGAATTGAAGCTAATTTACGAAGTGAAAATCACGTCTTGCTTCTTTTTACGCCGTCGCAAGGTACGAACGCCAAAAAACAAACCTACAATCACAAGTATACCAGTGATGATGGGGATGAGAAGGGCGAATATTGCGGCGAAAAACGCCACCACATCTTCCAAAATACTCACGGCCCAGTTGCCTGTGCCGGCCGTGGTCACCGTCACCAGGGGGCGGGCCAGGCTCTTGGTGGCATGAACGCCGCCAGAGACAAGTAAACCGGCGCCCAATGTCAGGATGGGGCTGATGTCGGTGATGACATTGGCGCTGCTGGCAAATAAGATCGCGCCAGCCGCCGGCCGGATGAAGGTTTGGATGCCGTCGTTGATGGAATCGACAACGGGGATCTTGTCGGCCAACATTTCGATGATCAGCAAGACGGACAATAAGACGATAATCCAGGGATTGGACAGCAAGCTGTACGGTTCTGCCAGATTGATCAGGGGATCAGTGAGCGGGTAACGCGAGGCTACCGCCACAATGAGCAGGGGGATGTAGGCATTCAGGCCGGCGCTACCAGACAGGCCAAAAGCGGCGCCGATGCCAGCCAGGGCTTCTATCATGAGTTCTCTCCTTTTTCAACAATAAATAAAAAGATTTGCATGGTTTATAGCTGGTTATGGTGAGATAAAGATTAGAATCGGATGAATGAGGTTTATTCTTTAATCCTTAATCTTCTATTTATAACCCTGGCAGCCCGGTCATGGTTCCGGTGAGGCTAAAACGAACGATGCCAATGGCCCCCAGTTCCAACACGGCCAATACCAGACCAATGCTGAGGGGAACGGCCGTTTCTCGCCAGTTGTCTGCCCTGCCATCCCGCCTGAATAAAATCAGCAGGAATACCACGTTCAACGCCACCACGATCAGCAGCAATCCGGCCGTGCTGGCTAAGGCCAATACGTAAGAGAGAACTGGCTGGTTGCTCAAGAGCAGCCCGATGAGCAGCAGCGCCACTAAAATCATGCCTCCCAGTTCACGGAATGAGGTGATGACCGGTGTGTAATCTACATTTCGCCACAAGGTTTGCATGAGCGCTGGCGTCATGATCAAGCCCATCATCAACCCTGTGCCCATGCCGGTGAGCAGGCGCAGCCAGTTGCGCGGAGGGTAGAGATGGGGCGCGTTGGGGAAGAAGTGGAGGTAGGAATTGACGCCGTCGATACCCATCAGCGCTACAAAGCCCACCAGGAGCAGCAAAATGGGGAAAGTGGGCAGGCCGCCTCGGCGTAAACGGCCGTTTAGCCACAGCAAGCCAAATACCATAAACACGCCCAAATACATGCCTGTACAGCGGGCGCACAAAGGAAACTGCCGCCCGGCAATGGTAAACGAGTGATCCGTGAGGCGATGGCACAACGCATAACCGGCCCAATCCGCCCCATCCAACAGAACGCTGTGGTTGAGATGCGCCGCCTCGGTAACGGTGTAGAAGCCCATGAGCAGCAGCACTGCCAGGCAAAGTAATAAGATAACGCCGCGCCGGTAGGCAAACGGCCGTTTCTGGGGCAATATTTCGTTTGTCAGGTCTCTTTCTGGTAGGCTCATCAGTCGGCTGTCAGATCCACATTTTAGGAGTAAAATAGGAGAAGAATGTTCGGATTATAACACACAATAAGTATCCGTTTATTTTCAGAAGAGGAAATCATGACAAAACAACCTGCTGCCTACTACCGTCCCGACAATTTAGCAGAAGCATTGCGCCTTTTGCAGCAGCCGGATACCGTGCCGCTGGCCGGTGGCACAAAATTGCTGGCCGCCGACATCACAGTGGCGGTCGTTGATTTGCAAGATTTGGGCCTCAATCAGGTGCAGGGCGAAGCTGGCCGCCGTCATTTTGGCGCGACGATGACTCTGGCGGAAATATCGGCCGTTCTTGCAGAAGAAGAGGAGGCTGGCCCGGCTGCCCTCTTGCGTCAGGCTATTCAGCAGGCTGGCCCTAATACTTACCGCAACGCCGCCACTCTGGGCGGTACCATCGCCAGCCGTCTACCGGACAGTGAACTGTTGGCGGCGCTGCTGGTGCTGGATGTCACTCTTAGCCTCTACGCAACGGCGTACACCTCGGAACCAGAGCAGATATCTTTGGTGGATTATTTGGCGGGGACAGAACGGCCGTTTGGCCTCATTACCGCCATCCACATCCCCTGGCAGAACGGCCGTTTTGCCAGTGAACGGGTGGCCCGCACCCCGGCTGATTATCCCATTGTCTCGGTGACGATGTGGCAGCCCGCCGACGCTGCGCCCTGTTTGGCGGCAACGGGTATTACGCCGCTGCCGGTTCGCCTGACAGCCGCAGAAGCGGCGCTGGTTGCTGGGGGATCGGTAGAAACAGCCGTGGCTGCCGCCAAAACCGCCTGCACTCATCCCGGCGACTTTCGCGGCGGCGCCGCCTACCGCGCCGACATGGCCGCTGTGTTGACCCGCCGCGTCTTAAACGATGATCGGCGAACAGTGAACAGTAATCAATGAACAGTCACACAACCCACTATCTAACTACTCGACTACCTGACCACCTGACTAATTGACTAATTCCCCACTCCCCGCTACTATCTACTAACCAAGTTGGCTGGGTGATCGCGGCTGGCGCTGCCTTTGGGCGCGTTGGCTGAGGAAAGTCCGCACTCCACAGAGCATGGCGCCGGCTAACGGCCGGGCGGGGCGACCCGCCGGATAGTGCAACAGAGAGGCATATTGCCTGCTGCAAAAGCAGGTGAGGGTGAAACGGTGGTGTAAGAGACCACCGGCGGCGGCAGTAATGTCGCCGGCCAGGCAAACCCCGCCAGGAGCAAGGCCAAGCAGGATGAAGGGGCGGCTCGTCCCATTTGACATCCGGGTAGGCTGCAAGAGGGTGTTGGTAACAACACTCCCAGACAGATGATCACCGGTGAAGGCGGCAACGCTTTCATTACAGAATGCGGCTTATAGGCCAACTTAGACAAGTGATGAATGATGAATGACAAATGATGAACGATTTTACGTTCATCATTTGTCATTTAAAGCAGGAATTTATATGACGGTTAAAGTAACATTTGTGTGTTTGGGAAATATTTGCCGTTCGCCCATGGCGGAAGGCGTGTTTCAGAAGATGGTTGATGAGGCTGGTTTGTCGGAAAGAATCTTGGTGGATTCGGCCGGAACCAGTGGCTACCATGTCGGGGAACAGGCGCATCCGGGAACGCGCCGGGAACTGACAAAACATGGCATTGTGTATAACGGCCGTTCCCGCCAAATTGCCTCCGCTGATAACAACCCCCATACCTACCTCATCGCTCTGGATGACAGCAATCTCAGCGATCTCCAACGTCTCTTTCCCCGTCACGACAAGACATATCGCCTGCTGGAGTTTGCTGCCAGCACCCCTGAACGCAATGTGCCCGATCCCTATTATTCCGGCGAGTTTGATGTGGTCTACCGCTTGGTTGAAGATGGCTGCCGCGGACTACTGGCCTTTGTGCGGCAAAAAGAAGGAATCTAACCGCGATAGCTATATAAAATAAGAGGCGACCAATCCAGGTCACCCCTTATCGTTGCTTTTTCCTAAAT
>CAZXVH010000015.1:35893-68731 GCA_964643965.1 uncultured Ardenticatenaceae bacterium | reverse complement strand
GACTACAAGACTACAAGACTACTCGACTACAAGACTACTCGACTACAAGACTACAGGTCTACCTGACTGAATGTCGTCGATCTCAATCAGGTGCAGCCCTGCCCATAAATAAACATCCAGGTCGATTTTGAGATTTTCGCTCACTTCGACCCCTTCCTGGCGCAGCAGCCGGGCTTGCCGGTTGGGGCTGTTATCCGGGTTGACGATGCTGATGCGGCCCTGGCTGTTGACCACGCGCTGCCAGGGGATGTTCTGATAGGCGGGGTCATCCTTTTTATCGCGCAGAGCGCTGAGAGCGTAACCCACGGCGCGGGCCGCCTGTGGTCGTCCCAACATGGCCGCAATGCGGCCATAGCTGGTTACTTTGCCACGCGGAATATGGCGCACGACTGCATATACTTGCTCATAAAAATTAATGGTCATACTGTTTCCTCGCCAGACCAGATATGTCTAAAATGCCTAATTCGCCGTTTCACCTCAACTTAGATACGATCTTGATGATAGTTGAAGAAGTTCGGAGAGACAATTCGTGATAGAAATATACATGCAGACGATAACGGCCGTTTGGTTGGTCAAAATCCTCTTAATCGTCCTATTTTACTTGCTGGCCTGGTTTTTTCATCGGCTAAGCAGCCGCATCGCTACCCGCCTCATCCGGCTCAATCGGTTCAGACGGCAAGGCACACAGATGCGCAGCGAACGGATGCAAACCCTGCACGGCCTCACCAGCAGTGGACTCACCTTTCTCGGTTTTTCCATCGCTACCTTCTTTAGTCTCTTACTCTTTATCGATGGCGACACCCTCATCTGGATGGTCGGCTTGTTCAGCGCCGCCTTTGGCCTGGGCGCCCGGCCGTTTCTGAGCGACTTCCTCACCGGCACAGCCTTCCTTTTTGAAGACACCTTTGATGTCGGTGAAAAAGTAGAACTGGGCGGCGTCTCCGGCAACATCGAAGGCGTAGTCGAAGCCGTCAACATGCGCACCACCGAAATCCGCTCCCCTAGCGGCGAACTAATCACCTTACCCAATGGCGAAATTCGACTGGTGCGCAACTACAGTCGCGGCCGTTTTTCCGTGGCTAACATTAAAATAAAAATCTCGGCAGAAGATGTGCAGAAAACCATCGGCTTGCTCACAAATTTGGCTGTAGACGCCGTCACCGAACTGCCGAATTTGCTGGAACCCTGGAAAATCATTAGCGAATCAGGCGAAATGGGGCAGTATATCGAACTGACATTGGTCGCCAAAGCCCGCTATGGCAAAGCGGCCGAAATGCGCCCTCGTTTATTGGCCCTGGTGCAAGAGCATATGAGAGAGGCTGGTATTCAATTGGCCGGTTAACCGGCCACGGCTTGTGCCTGGGCCCGTTGATAGGGCCGGAAGGTAAACAAAAGGAAAATAAACATACCCAGCAACCGGCCAATCCCGCTTAAACCAAAGATCAATTGAAAACTAACCGCATCGGCCAGGTATCCACCCAACAATGGCCCGACGACGGCACTGGAGAAAACGGCCGTTTGGTACAACGCCACCGCTCTCGGTCGCTGCTCATCAGGGGTCAAAATCAGCAGCAAATTAAACGTAGCCAGGTTGTAACCTGCCCAAATAAAACCACCCAAAGTGTTAATCAAGCCCACCTGCCAGGGCGCTGTAATAAATATCCAGGCAAACGGCAGCACCGGAATGGTAAAGCCGCACACCAACATCACCCAAAAAGAGCCGTGTGAATCCAGAAATCGCCCAAAAGTTCGTTGCCCAAACAACGCCGCCAAACTGCTGATAGCCGTTAAAACTCCAATCACCGTGGCGCTGGCGCCATAGTCTTGCACCAAATAGACGTTAAAAAACGGCGCCGCCACTTGCAGCGCCAGATTCCACACAAAGGCGCTCACCACCAAACCCATAAATCCGGGCGAATGGCGAATCGCTTTGCGCAAATCACCGCGCTGGTGCTTCTGGGATATCGACCCGCCTGGCTCTGGCTCTTTAATCTTTTGGAAGAGAACGGTGCTGACCATACCCACCACAAACGCCAAAATCAGCACAATCTGATACCCCGCCACCTCTGACGCTGACCGCGAATTCCCGCTGCTAATCAGTTTGCCGGCAATGGGCGCGACGATGAGCGCCGCAATACCCATAGCCATGTTGCGGCTGCCAAAATAGCGGCCTCGAATCGAATCTGGCACAATATCAGCCACCATTGAAGTCCAGGCTGGGTTCGACAGATTGGCCGCGAAGGCGCGAATGCCATTCAGCGCCACAATCAGCACAATGGCCACCGTCGGCTGGGTGACAAACAGGGGGAACAAGGCCAGCGCCAACAACATAAACCGCGCCACGCCGCCGCCGCTCCACACGACCACTGGCTTCCGTTTGCCCACCTTTTCAATCAACATCGCCCCAGGGAACAAGGCAATAGCGCCTAATAAGTTGGCAACGGCCGTTAACCAGCCTACCTGTCCATTTGTCGCCCCATAAGAAAGGGCAAATAGCACCACATAACTGAGATAAAAATTCTCACTGATCGCCGCAAACAAACCATCCAGCCAGAAGAAACGTAAATTACGCAAGCCAACGCCGGCCGTGGGCAGTGGCGACTGGCTTTCTATATGCGTATCCAACGGCCGCATCACCGCATCCCAGTTCCAGCGCTGCGGCCGTAAATGATCCACGTCACTATTGCCCCGCCGCTGTATCAAGTTCTTACGTTGTCGTTGTTTATCCGTAGCCATGGGCCAGAATTATACACCCTTCACCTTGTCAGACCGTCGTAGCCAACCCCCTGTTTTATGCACCCCCAAAAGGTGACATTCCCCCCCTTGTCCAAAACCCCACAAACTCGTATCCTCTGTACAGAGAGAAGTTCAACTTTTCTAAAAAAGTTGAACTTCTTGGGTCGAACTATAAAAACTCGGAGGCATACCTCATGAAACAAATCCTCATCATCCATCTCAACGACGAAAACGACAGCGAAGTTGTCACCTTTCTCGACCAGGAGATCCAAATCCAGCGCAAAGGCTGCGGCGGCGCTCCAGAACTGGCCCGCGCCCTCATTGCGGAATATGATGGCAAAGTGGACGCCATTGCTCTGGATGGTTTACCCGCCACTCTGGAACTTGGCGCCTTTAGCAAACCCCATGAAGTCGGGCAGGAATTAGCGAGGGGTGGGGGGAAAACGGCCGTTGTCGATGGCAGTGGTATTCGCGCCGGGCTGGAACGCTGGGCCATCATTCTCGCCGACCGCGCCCAACCCGGCATCTTCGCCCAGAAGCATATCCTCATGGTTCCCGGCGTCAACCACCCCGGTTTGACTCAAGCCCTCAGCCGCCGCACTCCCCACGTGCGCTACGCCGATCCCGTCGTCTACTTTGGCCTGCCCCAATTCCCCGGCATCGGCAGCAAACAAACCTTCAACCGCGCCGCCCCTGGCACACTCGACCAACTCGCCAACGCCCCCTTCCGCCGCATCAAACCGCAAGCTGGTTCACCCGGCACAGCCCGCGCCGAAAAACCCTTCGCCTGGGCCGACGTGTTGGCCGGCGACATCGGCGCCATCCGCCGCTACGCCCCCGCCAATCTCAAACGTAAAACCGTCGTCGTCGAATGCGCCAGCCCTGAAGACGTGGCCGATATGCGCCAACGGGGCGTCTCCATCCTCGTCACCCTCATGCCCTCCACCGACGGCGAAAAAAGCCTCGGCCGTTGGCCTGCCGCTGCCATCGAAGCGATGCTCGTGGCGCTGCGCCCCGATCCAGACGCCCCCCTCAACGAAGACACCTACCTCGACCTCCTGGCCGACATCGAGTGGACGCCCGGCATCCGTTACTTGCAACCGGCCGAAGCCGACATTAACCGCTTCGCCTTCGTCATCCATCCACTCAACGTCAGCTTCATCCATAACCATAAAGCGTTCCGCTGGACGCGCTACTTACCTGACAAACTGGTAGAGACCGTCGCTGCCTACATGTGGCCCATGTATATCTCCCGCATCACCGGCGGCCAATCCCCCACCACCGGCCAGAAAATCGAAGGCCATCTCTACTCCCTGGCGGCCACCCCGCGCCAAATGATGCGCCACGGCGAGCGTTTCACCTACAACCGGCTCAATAGGGCCGCCCACATGGCCGAACGGCGCGGCGCCCGCATCATGGGGCTGGGCGCCTTCACCAGCGTCGTCGGCGACGCCGGTATCACCGTGGCTCACGAATCTGACATCGCCATCACCAGTGGCAACAGCCTCACCGTCTCCGCCACCCTGGAAGCCGCCAAACAAGCGGTCATCAAAATGGGCGCGACGGATCTAACGAAGGGCAAAGTGATGGTCATCGGGGCGACGGGTTCTATCGGGGCCATCTGTTCGCGTTTATTGGCGCAGGCTATCTTTGATGTGGTGCTGGTCTCCATCGAGCCGGAACGCCTCATCGACCTCAAGCGTACCATTCAGGAAGAAACGCCGGGCGCCACTGTCACCATCGCCACCAAAGCGGATGGGCTGTTGGGCGAATGTGACCTCATCGTCACCGCCACCTCCGCTTTCGGCCAACGTATCGTCGATGTCAGCCAGTGCAAACCGGGCGCCGTTGTCTGCGATGTGGCTCGTCCCCCCGACATCAACAAAGCGGAAGCGGATTTGCGCCCTGATGTGCTGGTCATCGAAAGCGGCGAAGTGCTGATTCCCGGCGACATCGACTTTGGTTATGACATCGGCCTGCCGCCCAAAACCGCCTACGCCTGTTTAGCGGAGACGGCGCTGCTGGCCATGGAAGGGCGCTTTGAAGATTACACCCTGGGACGCAACATCACCATTGAGCGCGTCAAAGAGATCTATCGCCTGTTCAAGAAGCATGAGTTCCAAATCGCCGGGCTGCGCTCCTTTGACGAGTACGTCACCGACGAGTTTGTGGCGGAAAAACGGAAAATTGCGGATCAATACCGGGCGGATCCGGCGCTGTTTGCGCAGGTGCAGGCAGAAGCGGCCGCTAAAATCGCCAGTATGCCGGTGATGGCGAAAGGGGTGCAGTCATCGGGTAATGACAAAACGAAATATGCGGTAGTGGGTGCGGCAGCGGTGGGGGTGGCGCTGCTTGGCGTTTTATTGTCGCGGCGGAGGAAGTAAACGGCCGTTCGCACGTGGGCGTGCAAACTCCGCATCTTTAAATAGTAACGGCCGTTTCCCGTCCTCGCCACCAAACAAAACCAACCACCACGAATGCAAGCAGCGCCACGCCCAAAATCAATGGCGCAACTGCCACCGATCCCACAGCCAACGAAGCAGGGGCGACTGGCTGCACGACAAGCGGTTCTAATTCCGTCGCCCCGCCTAGCGGTTGAGGATCAATTGACCATTCCCACGTACCCGCTTCCGGTAAGGTCACATCGACAAACCAGTGACCGACCTCTTTGGCTGGTTGCGCTTCAAATTCCAGTGAGGCGTCGCCCTGTGTGACGGTGACAATGGGGGTGAGAAATACCTCTTTGCCATCCCAAATCAGGGTATGGCGCGGGGTTTTGCCATGCTGCAAGATGGTGAACTCGATACGGGCCGTTTCACCGGCCTTGATGGCCTCTGGCATGGAATCGACGGTGATGGTTGCCCATCTTCCCGCAAATGCAGGTAGCGCAAAACTAGCTAATGCAACAATTAAAACAACAAACCACAAATTTTTCTTTTTCATGTCCATCTCCTTATGGGTGATATTTATAATTAATACACCGCCCAGGCGGAAATGGTTCCCTGTGCCATGCAGAAGTTCAACTTTTTTAGAAAAGTTGAACTTCTTGGCGCGTTAAGGCAAAGATTCAGCAAGCTGCACCGCCTCATCGAGGGTTAATTGTCCTTCTAGCCGATATGTTACCTCCCCTTCCGTCCAGATAAGCACATTGCTGTCAACGATGATTTGCATATCATAATCCCCGGTCTCGAATTGCAACGGATGCGCCCCTTCAAGCCAAATGGCCGTTTCCCCATGAACGGCCGTTTCCACCACCCGCTCTCTACTTACCCACTTCATGCCCCAATACGGCACGGCAATCTGCGAAAGGGTCACAGTCACCTCATCGGCTGTTTGCCATTGCATGGTGATAGTTGGCAAGCGTCCCAAAAGTTGTTGGCTGTAAACCATTCTGTCCGGTTCCCATTCTTCTGGCAAGCGCAACGGCTCGGGGAAGATGGCTTGTGCATCCGTCAAGGTAATGGCTTCGCCCAAATCGAGGATGGAAAAGGGAACGGCCACTTCGGCGAAGCTCAATGCAGGCGTTTCCACCGCCGGCGCCTCTTCCCCCACAAACACCTCAATCGCGCCAATCTTGAGCCACTCAAACACCGCCGCCCTCACTGGCGGAATCGCCAACAAACTAGCCGACAGCAGTAAAAGCAAAACGGCCGCTGCCACCGCCCAGCGCCATGTTCTGGATGGGGTGGATTGTGGTTGCAGCCGTTGTTGCACTGCCCCCGCAATATCAGGTGTGGGTGGATATGAAAAGTAAACAGCCGTTTCTTTGATTTCTGCCGGCCATGTGTCAGTCAATTCATCATTCATGATTTCAACTCAGGGAATTCTTTCTCAACCACCTCACGCAAATGTTTCAGGGCGCGATGGCTGCGTGATTTTACAGTGCCGGGGGCGATGTCGAGGGAAACGGCCGTTTCCGCTTCCGACAAGTCCAGGAAATAGCGCAGGTAAATAATCTCTTGGGCGGCGGGGGTCAGCCGTCGCACCGCCTGCCACAACAATTGTGCATCTGCTGCCTTGTCGAGGGGCAGCGCCACCACATGGGCGTCGGGATGCGCCTGGAAAAAGCGCTGTACGGCGCCCCAATAGCGGCTCAGGCTGCGCTGCTTATTCCGCGCCAGATTTTTGCAAATTTGCAGCAGCCAGGGGCGAAACGGCCGTTCTGCATCAAACTGGTCTAACTTCTGATACGCCCGGATAAAACTATCCTGCGCCACATCATCGGCGTCAGCTGCATCACCCAGGATGAGATACGCCAGGCGGAACACTGCTTCCTGGTGCAGGCGCATCAACTGGACCCAGGCAGCCTCATTCCCCTGGCGTGCCTGTAAAATTAGAGCGGCGTCAGGAGAGGCTGCATTTTCTGGCCGGGCGGTAGCTTCAACGTGGTGCATCTACCAACTATACACCGTTCATACACCGCAGGTTCCCAACCCATAAAAAAAGGCCGAATTCCCCAAGAGGAAGAGTTGGGCAAACTGCGGCCGGAATGGACCGGTGGCTTTGGCGGCATAGGTGTTGTATTGGGCGATGGCGCTTAACTCATTACTCAAATCTTTGTTCAAATTGGAGATTAAGGTTTGTTTGTCCATGTGTCATTATCTCCTTGCATTTGCCGTGAAGTCGATGGTCAGTTCCACTTCTTCTTCCACGTTGGCTACGTTGGGGACGCGGGGGATGTTGAGGCCAAAATCAGTGCGGTTGATAACGGCCGTTGCCGTGCCCGTGAGCTGCGTTTCAGAAACGACTGTAGCGCTGGCATTGAAGGTGACAGGCTGCGTTTTGTCGGTGATGGTCAGGTTGCCGTCGATGGTGAATGTTACCGTGTCGCCTATCTCGGCGCTGTCGGGTAGCCCGTTAACGGCCGTTGGCTCAAAGCTGATGAATTCAAAATTGCCGGTGTTGAGAATCTCATTGTGGATGGCGCGATTGCGGAAATTGTTGTCCGTCATGAGGTCCCGGGCGTTGATTTGCAAGACGCCCACTTCAGTTTCGGCCAGATTGCCTAAATCCAACGCTATTTGCCCGGCCACCTGATCCGTTTCCCCCACTACCGTCAGGCGTTCGCCGCGTAAATCCTCGTCCAGGGCAAAGCGTACCGAAGAGCCTTCGGGCGAAATATGGTAAAGGGCGCTGCTGGCGGCTTCTGCCACGGGCGCTGATTCTTCTGCAGCCAAAGGCACAGATTCAATGGGGGCGCTGGGCGTGGCTGGTTCGCTTAATACAGTACAGGCGGCCAGGGTGAAAACGGCCGTTAATAACAGGGACATGCTCATCATTCGTTTTGTCACAAATTTTCTCCTTGCTGATCAAAATAAAATGGAGTGGGGCCTGGCGACAGTCAGAGACCATCACGCATCACGTTTTTATACGCTGATATTCTAACGGGTTAAAGACGGCTTAAAGTTTTTGTTTAAGTATTGTTAAGATTGGGGATCGTTTCGTTTGTGATATACTCGCTGATCGAATGAAATTATTTTCTGAAAGCTGGCGGAAATTGAGTTTCAATGGCGTGTAAAGTCGGTTTGTAAACCGCCCTTACCGGAGAGAAATATAAAAACGTCACGCTTCAGATAGATCAAGAAGAAGAGGTGAATTATCATGGCGAAGAAAAAAAACAGACGGCGGAAGCGCACGTTTGCAGAAAAAGTGATCATTGTCTTGGGCATCTTAATTGCCATCAGCATGGTCCTTTCTCTGTTTGCGAGTTTTATCGCGCCACCCGCTTTTTGATTTTCCGTCACCGGTATCCAGCTACTGACCTTTAGGAATTTGGCTGGATACCGGCAGCACGCTGCCCTTCCCCAAAACAATTATTCCAAAACCAATGAGCTTATGCCAAAATCGCCTGGCGAAATACTTCAATATGTCGGCCGAATTTTGGCTGGGCTTGCAAATGGATTACGATTTAGAAGTAGCTTCTGATGAAATCGGGGAGCGTATTCAAAAAGAGGTTGTGGTTTACGCGGTCGCTGGTTAATCTTTTGCTTTCTCCCAATCCATGCTGTCTCCAAAAAATGAGAATCCGCAAATCCTCCCGCTACTTCTTAGAACATTTGTAGCGTATGCGTTATAATTCGCCTTCGCAATTTAGACCTTATTTTTCATGAACCTGAACGTATGACCGTCATAGAAGAAATCAAAAGCCGGTTAGATATCGTGGACATTGTTTCCGAATCCGTTAATCTGCGGAAATCGGGGCGATCTTACGCTGGGTTCTGTCCGTTTCACCCCAATACACGCACTCCTGCCTTCCACATTTTCCCTGAAACCCAAACCTGGCGCTGCTTTGGCGCCTGCGCCGAGGGCGGTGATGTCATCTCCTTTGTCATGAAAAAGCAGGGCTGGGATTTTAAAGAGGCGCTGCAACATCTGGCCGCCCGCGCGGGCGTACAACTAGAAGAGAGCCAGCCCGTTGATAAAAAGAAGAAGGCACGGGAAGATCGATTGGCAGATTTATTGACTGCCGCCGCCGCTTACTTCCACCACTTATTGCGCCACGCGCCCCAGGCCGCCGCTGCCCGCCAATACGTGAACGACAGAACCTTGACGGCCGAGACTCTGGACTATTTTCAAATTGGTTTTGCCCTGGAATCCTGGGATCAATGCCGCACCTATCTCAATGGTCAGGGCTATGAGGATCAAGAACTGCTCGACGCCGGGCTGCTCAGCGAAAATCCCGAAAAGGGAACCCGGTATGATCGCTTCCGTAACCGCCTGATGATCCCTATCCGGGACGGGCAGGGGCGAACTGTAGGCTTCGGCGCCCGCACCTTAGACCCGGAAGGACAGCCCAAATACCTCAACTCGCCGCAGTCGATTCTATTTGATAAAAGCAAAATTTTGTTTGGCCTGGATGGGGCCAGGCGTTCCATCCGAGAAGCGCGGCAGGCTGTTATCGTGGAAGGCTACATGGATGTGATGATGGCCTGGCAGGCTGGTTTTCGCAATGTGGTGGCGCAGATGGGCACGGCGCTGACCCAGGAACAGTTGCAGCAGCTCAAACGGTATACCAAGCGCTTTGTGCTGGCGCTGGACGCGGATGCGGCCGGGGCGCAGGCCACGTTGCGTAGTTTACAGGTGGCGCGAGAAACGTTGGACAGGGAGTTGGACATTCGCTTTGACGCCCATAATCTGGTGCGCTACGAAGGTCGCCTGGAAGCGGATATTCGCATTGTCACGCTGCCGGCCGGGAAAGACCCAGACAATATTATCCGCCAAGAGCCGGCGCAATGGCCGCTGCTGTTAGGCAAAGCGAAGCCAGTGGTGGAATATGTGATCGGAGTGTTGACGCAGGAAATGGATAAGGGGGACGCCAAGGCGAAAACGGCCGTTGCCCGGCAAATCATTCCGCTCATTGAAGACATCACCAACCCGGTGGAGCGCGACCATTATTGGCAGCAGTTGGCCTACATTTTAGGCGTTAATGAAAAAGCGCTGCGCCAACTACGCCCGACCGGTAAAAAACGGCCGTCCGCCTCCAGCTTTAATGTGCCGGAACCGCCCCAACCGCCCCTAGAAATTGATGGTATGCGCCAACTGCGCGGCCGTAGTCCATCGCTTGAGCGGCAGGGGACGCCCCATATCCGCGAGGTCAACCTGCTCAGCCAATGCCTGCATCATGCCAATATCCTCGTCGACATCAACGCCAGATTGTCGGCAGCGGCGCAGCCGACCTTAACAAAAGCGGATTTTGTTACCGCCGAAGATCAAGAAATATTCGACCAACTTATGCGCTGGCAGAACAGGGGCTTGTTTGTCTCGATTGATGAATTGTGCGATAGTTTGGCAGGCCCATTACTCGAACGAGTACATTACCTTCGTGCCCTGCCCCCCACGCCCGATTCGGAAATGGACCGTCTGGCGGATAAATTAGTCCTCTCTATTTTGGATATCCGGCATGAAAAAACGAAAT
Organism: uncultured Ardenticatenaceae bacterium; assembly: GCA_964643965.1. Classification (GTDB taxonomy): domain Bacteria; phylum Chloroflexota; class Anaerolineae; order Promineifilales; family Promineifilaceae. The sequence goes on along the minus strand of CAZXVH010000015.1, from coordinate 58,080 downwards.
ATCTCAATACCCGGATGCAGCTTTTAGTGGCAGAAGCCAAGCAGGCGGGAGATAAGGAATCAATGGAAGAGTACCAGCAGCAATCAGTAGCCATTTCTCGCCAGTTACTCGGCATTCAACAGGCTAAAAATGCCATGTCGGCCCTCAGTAAAAGACGGGCCGAGGAAGCCGCACTCAACCATTTTTAACGAGGAACGGCCGTTACGCCATGAAGTAGCAGGGAAACGGCCGTTGCTCACAGCGTAGCCCACAGGCAAAAAAGATGGACTTTGAACCCCAATTAGACAACGACCTGGAAGACGACGACCTGGATGCGGATACCCCAGACTTCATCGACATCGAAGCGCTCGTAAAAAAAGCCCGCCGCAGCCGCCAGATTGAGGAATCAGAGGTGCGGGCCATCCTGGCTGCCGCCGATGAAGACCAGGCTGATCAGCTTTATAATCGCCTGCATAAAATGGGCATTCGCATCGTCTCCGCCTCCGGCGAAACCGTCGATTCTCTCAGCGAATCAAACAATGTCCTCAACTCATTTGAAGATGACATCCTGGATGTAACCGAAAGCATTTATGGCAACAGCGATACCGAAGACGACCCCGTACATACCTATCTCAAAGAAATTGGGCAGGTGCCTCTGCTCACCTCTGATCAAGAAGTGTGGCTTTCCACCCAGTTCAAAGCCGCGTCTGAACTGGACCGCCTGACCCGAGATTTGAACCCAGAAATTGAAAATGAATATAGCATCCATTTTCAAGCCATGATGGCCAACTATCAGGAGTTATTTGACAGTTGGCAGCAAATCCTGGTTTCTTGTGAAGATTTGGGCGTCGAACGGCCGGAATTTGCGCTCCTGGCTGCCGAAGCCCAGGAGCTGCGTCACACCTGGAAGAGCGAAACCCCATCTTATGTGCGTCAGTTCCTCAACAAAGGCAACTGGGGCCAGGATGATATCTGGACAGAACTGGCAGAACGGACCTTCGTCGCTTATACGGCTTTATATATTTTACCTAACGGCCGTTCCCAAATGGTTAGCGAAGCGTATGCAGAAAGTGGGGCGCTGCCCGAACCAGACATCTTCTTTACCCGCATGGAAGAAGACGATGTTGCCCTAAAATACAATGAATTCATGATTTACCACCTGGCAGAAGAAGCCAAAGTCAACCTCACCCGCGCCAATTTGCGCCTGGTTGTCAGCGTCGCCAAACGGTACATGGGACGGGGCATTCATCTGCTTGATTTGGTGCAAGAAGGCAATGTTGGCTTGCTGCGCGCCGTCGAAAAATTTGACCATACCAAAGGCTACAAATTCAGCACCTATGCCACCTGGTGGATTCGTCAGGCTGTCAGCCGCGCCATTGCCGACCAGGCGCGTACCATCCGCATTCCCGTTCACATGTATGAAACCATCAACAAAATTGTGCGGGTACAGAGAGAATTGGTGCAGGTATTGAGCCACGAGCCTTCCGTAGAAGAACTGGCGCTAGAACTCGACTACCTGACTCCGGAAGAAACGGAAACAATCAAAAATGCTCTGGAAAACGATGAAGAAATTGATCCGGTACTAAATCGCAAATGGCGGCAGTCTGTGAGCAAAATCCGTGATATTTTGCGTATCTCAATGGATCCTATGTCCCTGGAAACGCCCGTCGGCAATGGCGATGAAGCCACCGAATTTGGCGACTTTATCCCGGATGAAAGTGTGGTTGAGCCGGTAGACGCTGCCTCTAAAGAATTGCTGCGCGAACAAATCCGCAGCGTCCTCAGCTTTTTAAGTGATCGGGAGCGCGAAGTGTTGGAAATGCGCTTTGGTCTTAATGATGGTAAAGATCACACCCTGGAAGAAGTAGGGCGTAGTTTTGGCGTCACTCGAGAACGAATTCGCCAGATTGAAGCCAAAGCGCTGCGCAAACTGCGCCATCCCAGCCGCAGCAAATCACTGCGTGATTACCTCACCTGAGCCAATGGCCTCTGTGCGTTTGATTTATTTGTAAAAAGGCGATGAGAGGCCCCATCTCGCCGCTTTTTTTTATCTAAAGGGAGGCGTACAAAAAAAGGTTTGATGTTTTGCGAGGGGGTATTGCTTGTGATAGAATGCACAGACTGTAGTGAGGCTGGCCCTCAAATAACTCAATTAAGTATTAACTGAAGCCTATGCCAAATCAAATCGTTGTTGATTACCTTCCTCTGGCAGTCTTGCTGGGGATAGCTATATTCTTTGCCTTGTTATTGCCCATTTTGTCGTTGAATTTGGGTCCAAAACGGCCGTCTGCCCGTAAACTCACCCCTTATGAATCTGGCATGACCGCCATCGGCGAGGCACAACGTCGTCTGCCCATTAAATTTTATCGCATTGCCGTCTTATTCATCTTGTTCGATGTCGATATTATTTTGCTGGTGCCCTGGGCCATGAGCTTTCGTTCTTTGGGCTACTTTGGCCTGGCTGTCATGCTTATTTTCATGTTCTTGTTTATTCTGGGGGATGTCTGGGTCTGGAAAAAAGGAGTCCTTGAATGGGAATAGAACAAAAACTCGGGAACATGGGTGTTGTCACCTATCGTTTAGAAGATCTTGTCAACTGGGGCCGCACGAATGCTATGTGGCCTATTTTATTTGGGTTGGCCTGCTGCGCCATTGAAATGATGGGGTCACAGGCGGCCCACTTCGACGCCTCTCGCTTCGGCATGGAGTTAAACCGCCCCTCTCCGCGCCAATCAGACCTCATGATCGTAGCCGGCCGTGTCACTCGCAAAATGGCTCCCGTCGTGCGTCGGCTTTATGACCAGATGCCAGACCCTAAGTGGGTGATAGCCATGGGCGACTGCGCCTCTTGTGGCGGCGTCTTCAACAACTATGCCATCGTGCAAGGCGTGGACGAAATTGTCCCGGTCGATGTCTTTGTCGCCGGCTGTCCGCCCCGCCCGGAAGCGCTCATTGACGGTTTTATGACCCTGCATGAAAAAATCCGCACCGAAAAGCTGGGAGATTGGTCATAATGGAGCGCGATCAACTGCTTATCAATAAAATCACCCAGGTATATGCTGAGGCCATTGAAGAAGTCATTGAGTTTCGTGGCGAGAAAACAATTTACATAACAAAATCAGCGCTCAAAAACGTCTGTCAGTTGCTGCGTGATGATGCCGATTTGCAATACAATTTCCTCACCGACATATGCGCCGACGATATGCTGCCAGACTTTCCCCGCTTTGCTATTAATTATCAGCTAAACTCCCTGCCTTATAACCATCGTATCCGCCTGCGGGTGCTGGTTGAAGACCCCGAAGATGGACCAGAAACCATAGGCACAATATGGCCGATTGCCACCTGGTTAGAAATGGAAGTGTGGGATTTGATGGGCATACGTTTCAAAGGCAATGGCAGCTTGCGCCGATTATTCTTGCCGGAAGATTGGCAGGGACATCCCCTGCGTAAAGATTATCCATTGGGTTATGAAGAAGTACAGTTCTCCTTTAATTTCGATGAAATTGATGCGAAAAAACCGTACGCCACAAGAGATTAGTTTTCAGTGAACAGTAAACAGTGCTTTTCAGATTAATTCAATCTGCCAGATTGAACCAATCTGAAAATTATTGAAAACTGATTGCTGTAACAGAGGTAGCTATGTTACTCACGCCTGCAAGTGATACCATTCAAGAACTTTCTGTCGAGGAACTCCGGGCCAAAGTGGGCACGGGCATGCAAATTGATGATGCTGAAGAACATATGCTGTTGAGCATGGGACCGCAGCATCCCAGCACCCATGGCGTCCTGCGTTTATTGGTAGAGTTAGATGGCGAAACAGTGGTCAATATGGCGCCCGATATCGGCTTCCTGCACACCGGTATTGAAAAGAATATGGAAGCCAAAACCTTCACCAAAGCCCTGGTGATGACAGACCGCATGGATTACCTTTCGCCCATGTCTAACAACCTGGGTTACATCCTGGCTGTCGAGAAATTATTGGGCGTCGAGGCCACCCCTCGGGCGCAAGTCATTCGAGTGATTTTGACAGAGTTGCAGCGAATTGCCAGCCATCTTGTCTGGCTGGGCACCAGCGCTTTAGACCTGGCGGCGATGTCGGTGTTTTTATACTGTTTTCGGGAGCGAGAATACATTCTTGATTTATTCGAGATGGTCTCCGGGCAGCGCATGATGGTGAGTTATTTCCGGCCGGGTGGTTTGTGGCGTGATTTAACAGAAGAGTTTGTACCGGGCGTACGTCATTTTCTGGATTTTATGCCATCCAGAATCGCTGACTATGATGCCTTGTTGAAAAACAATCCCATTTTCTTGCGGCGTACAAAAGGCGTTGGGGTTATCTCTGCAGAAGACGCCATTGCCTGGGGGCTGACCGGCGCTTGTTTGCGTGGTTCTGGCGTCAACTATGATGTGCGCAAAGCCACGCCCTATTGCGGTTACGAAACCTATGACTTCGATGTACCCCTGGAGACAGATGGCGACGTCTATGCCCGGTACCGGGTGCGTATGGCAGAAATGTGGCAAAGTTTGCGCATCATTGAGCAGGGGCTTGATAAACTGCCTGATGGCCCGGTGAATATTGATGATCGCAAGATAGTGCCCCCGCCTCGTGCAGAATTGGGACACAGTATGGAAGCGGTCATTCACCATTTTAAAATATGGACAGAAGGCTTCAGCGCCCCCAAAGGCTTTGTTTACCAGGCGATTGAATCCCCGCGAGGAGAATTTGGCGTTCATCTGCGCGGTGATGGTGGGCCAAAACCAGCGCGTGTGCATTTTCGCGCCCCATCTTATGTAAATCTGGCCTCGCTGCCTAATCTATCCAAGGGTTTGTTTATGGCGGATGTGGTGTCGATTATTGGCTCGCTGGACATTGTTTTAGGCGAGATTGATAGATAAACGGAGATTGCTTTGATTGCGGAAAAGTACCCCCAAGAGATACAAGGGATATTGGCGCGGTTTCCTGATAAGAAATCCGCTATTTTGCCTTTAATGTACCTGGCGCAGTTTGAATACGGTTACATGAGTGAAGACGCCATGCGGGAAGTGGCGGCTATCTTAGACCTGGATCCCACGCACGTTTTGTCGCTTGCCGGTTTCTACTCCTTGTATTATGAAGAGCCAGTGGGCAAATATGTGTTGGAAGTTTGCAATGATCTGGCCTGCGCTTTGCGCGGCGCCGATGAATTTGTGGAAATGGCCTCGGATAAGCTGGGCATTCCCGTGGATGGCACGACGGATGATGGTTTGTTCACCTTAAAAACGGTGATGTGCTTAGGCGCTTGTGACAGAGCGCCGATGTTGCAATGTAATCTCCGTTTTGAGGAGAACCTAAACGAAGAGAAATTTGACCAATTGTTGGCGCGGTTGCGCCAGACAGCAGATTCTGGCCCGGCCGAGACGAGCGTCGTGGAAAAAATTACAAGTTACGCCGTGCGCGACATTGGGCAGGAATAAGGCGCAGAGGTAAATACCGTATGACTTATCTTTTATTGCGTCACCGTGATATTCCAAACATTCATAAATTGGATGTTTATCGCCAGCATGGCGGTTATGACGGCTTGAAAAAAGCGTTGGGCATGGACCCGCAAGATGTGATCAACGAAGTGCGTACCTCTAAATTGCGCGGACGAGGGGGAGCGGGTTTCCCCACTGGTGTGAAGTGGAGCTTCATCCCCAAAGCGCCCGGAGACAAGTATGTGGTTATCAACACAGATGAATCCGAGACAGGCACTTTTAAGGATCGGGAATTATCTGAACATAATCCGCACCAGGTCATTGAAGGGGCGATTATTGCCGCATATGCTATTGGGGCAAAGACGATCTTCAATTATTTTCGCGGGGAGTTTATGGATGCGGCCTACGCCATGGAAGAGGCAATCCGTGAGGCTTATGCCGCCGGTTTCCTGGGGGAAAATATCTTAGGCAGCGGCTTTAGCTGTGATTTTTACTGCCACTACGGCGCAGGCGCATACATTTGTGGCGAGGAAACCGCGCTGATCAATTCCCTGCAAGGTGAATTGGGGCAGCCCTGGTCGAAACCGCCGTTTCCGGCCGTTGAAGGTTTGTACCGCAGGCCGACCGTGGTCAACAATACGGAGACGCTGGCAAATGTGCCTCTGATCATGGTGAAGGGAGCCGCCTGGTATACGGCCATGGGCACGGAACAAAGTACGGGCGTTAAGATTGTGTGTATGAGCGGTCATGTGGAAAAGCCAGGTAATTACGAAGTGGAAATGGGCGTCACTTACCGGGAACTGTTGCAGATGGCGGGCGGGGTGAAAGATGGCAAGCAGTTCAAAGCGCTGCTGCCCAGCGGCGGCTCCGGCCCGGTGATCACAGCTTCCGCATTGGATGCGCCGATGACGTATGAAGGGTTGACGGAGCATGGCTCGGTGATGGGGTCGGCGTCTGTGATTGTGATGGATGAAGATACGGATATGGTCTGGGCGGCGTTGAAGATGCTGCGTTTCTTTAGACATGAATCTTGCGGCAAATGTACGCCGTGCCGTGAAGGTACGTTTTGGATGGAGCGGCTGCTCCAGCGTATTTATGACGGGCAGGGTACGATGCAGGATGTGGAGACGCTGCACAGCGTCGCCAGCCAGATTGGCGGGCGCGTATTGTGCGCCCTGGGTGATTTTGCTATTAACCCGGTTTTGTCTACGATTAAACATTTCCCGGAAGAATATAAAGCGAAGGTGCAGGCGGCAAAGCCGGTTGCAATGGCTGCGGATTAGAGACTGACAGATGAGCGATCTGATTACATTAACGATTGATGGTGTGACGGTTATTGTGCCGAAGGGCACGGTGGTGGTTGATGCTGCCAAACAAATTGGCAACGAAATTCCTGTTTTTTGTTACCATCCCAAGCTGGAGCCGGTGGGGATGTGTCGTCTCTGCCTGGTGGAAATTGGGCTGCCCATGAGAGACCGGGCTTCTGGCGAACTGCTGCTTGATGCGGATGGCAGCCCCAAGTTAAATTTTGGGCGCGGTTTGCAAACGAGCTGTACGGTGGCGGCGTCTGAGGGTATGGTGGTACGCACGGCGACGGCGGCGGTGGAAGCGGCCCGGGCGGATGTGTTGGAATTTTTGCTGACCAGTCATCCGTTGGACTGCCCTATTTGTGACAAAGGCGGCGAATGTCCCCTGCAAGACCTGACGATGGCGTATGGGAAAGGGGTCAGCCGGATGCATTATGAGGATAAGCTTCATTTGCATAAGCAGATACCATTGGGTGAACTTATTGTCCTGGATCGGGAGCGCTGTATTCAATGCGCCCGCTGTATCCGCTTCCAGGAAGAGATTGTGGATGATCCGGTGATCCGTTTCCATAACCGGGCACGTGGTTTGGAAATTGTGACGATGTCGGAGCCGGGTTTTGACAGCTATTGGAGCGGGAACACGACTGATATTTGTCCGGTGGGGGCGCTGACGACGATTGATTTCCGTTTTGGGGCGCGGCCGTGGGAGTTGACGCCGGTAGCCAGTTTGTGTACGCACTGCCCGGTGGGCTGTAATACGACTTTGAGTACGCGCCGGGAAGCGAAGTCTGGCGGGCGCACGGTGATTAAGCGGGTGATGCCGCGCCAGAATGAAGCGGTTAATGAGATTTGGATTTGTGATAAAGGGCGCTTTGTGCATCATTATGCGGATGCGCCTGATCGGTTGATGAAGCCGTTGGTACGGAAGAATGGCGAGTTAGTAGAAGCATCCTGGGATGAAGCGCTGGATTTAGTGGCGGAGAAACTGGGGGAGCTGGATGTGGTGGCTGGCCTGGCGGGAGATCGGTTGAGTAATGAGGATTTATTCCTCTTCCAAAAATTGATCCGCAAGGGCTTCAAGAGCAACCATATTGACCTGGCACGGCCGTTATTGGCCGGTGGTGATGTGGTGGCGCAAGTTGGCCTGAGCAGCGGTAGCAATATAAAGGAACTGGGTGCGGGCGATGTAGTGTTGGTGGTGGCCAGCGATTTGCATGAAGCAGCGCCGGTGTGGTGGCTGCGCGTCAAGCAAGCCGCCGACCGCGGCGCCCAGGTGGTGGTGGTTAATCCCTATGCCACGCGCCTGGATAAACACGCCGTGCAGGTGATGGTTACGCCGCCGGAGGATTTGTTAGCCACGGTCAGCCAGTTGGTCAATATGGCGAAAGTGGAAACTAATGGCGCAGCGGATAATGAGATTGTAGCCACGGCGCAGTTGTTGAGCAGCGCGGCTAATTTGGTGGTCTTTTACGGCAGCGCCGGCCTGAGTTATGCCCAGACGGACGCCCTGGCGCGGATGTTGGGCAATTTGTTGACGATTCAAGATGGCAGCAGCCATGCCGGTAAGCTGAACAGTGGCCTGGTTCCGGTGTGGCCGGGCAGTAATACGCAAGGTGCCTGGGACATGGGTATTCAGCCGGCGTGGGAACCGGGTTATAAACCGGCGCAGGAAGCGGGTTTGGATGCGGCGGCGATTGCGGCCGGGGCTGCTGATGGCGAGGTGAACGGCTTGTTTGTGCTGGGCGCGAATCCGGTGGCGGATGGCTTGCTGGCGGATCGGGGCCAGTTGGATTTCCTGGTGGTGCAAGAGTTGTTTATGACGGAAACGGCCGTTCTCGCTGATGTGGTTTTGCCCGCCCAAAGTTGGGCGGAGCGGGAAGGCACGTTTACCAGCGGGGAACGCCGGGTGCAGCGCTACTATCCGGCCATTCCGGTGATGGGCGAAAGCCGGCCTGATTGGCAGATTTTGGCGCAGATTGGCGAACGGCTCGGCCTGGGCAAAGCGCCTTTTGCCGCCAGCCTGGCGTTCAAAGAAGTGGCGCAGGCTGTGCCTCAATACAAGGGCATGGATTACCGCACCCTGGCGCAGGTGGAAAAGCAGTGGCCGGATGTGGGCGGCGACGACCTTTATTATGGCGGCAGCGCCTTTGAAAATCGCTCGGGTCTGGGCCAGCAATGGGCAGTAACGGCCGAAAGTGGCGCAGTGGCTCATTTTGATGTCCCGGCGCCAGCAGCAGTGGATGCGGCCGGTTTGCGCATTATCCACATGGCGGCGCTTTATACGCCCGGCATCCTGGTGGATCATTCGGCGGTGCTGGCGGAGCGCAAAGCGAAACCGACATTGTGGCTGAATGAAGCGGATGCCCAAGACCTGTTTGTCGAAGATGGGGATGTGGTGACGGTGAGGGTGGGGGAGACGGCCGTTTCTGCCACAGTTCATGTCAATGGCAAAGCGCCGGCCGGTATTGGTTTGTTGTCTGGTGTGAAGAGATGGTTGGAAACGGCCGTTGTGGAAATAGAAAACAGTAAACAGTCAACGGTCAACAGCGTACTGTAAACTGAACATTAAACACCGCACATTGGAATTAAAAGAGGAATACACATGGCACTTAGTCAAATAGCCCTCTGGGGATTGGTAGTAGGCTTCATCATGAGCATGGTTGTGATAACCGGCTTTGCTTACACCACCCTGCTTGAACGCAAAGTGTTGGCGCGGATGCAAGCGCGAGTTGGCCCCAACCGGGCCGGATACATACCCCTGCCCGGACGCGGCAAAAAAGAACGAAAATTGCTGGGCGGTTTTATGCAACCGGCCGCCGACGCCGTTAAACTCTTCTTCAAAGAAGACCCCACGCCCGCCAAAGCAGATAAAATTGTCTATAACGTGGCCCCAATGCTGGCGGTAATACCCGCCATTTTAATTCTGGCCGTCATTCCTTGGGCCGGTAAAATTCCGGGCCTGGTACCGGAACAATACCCCTATTTTGCTATTGTGCCCGGCCTCAATATCGCCGTCCTTTTTATCCTGGCCGTCACTTCCATCAGCGTCTACGGCGTGGTCCTGGCTGGCTGGGCTTCCAACAGCAAATACGCCATTTTGGGCGGCATCCGCGCTTCGGCGCAGATGATTAGTTACGAACTGGCTATGGGCCTGAGTATTATCATCCCCGTGATGTTGGCGAACTCCATGGACTTAGGCGTCATCGTGGAAGCCCAGAAAAACGGCTACTTTGTATTTATGCAGCCTATCGCTGCCATCATTTTCTGCATCGCCGTCATGGCGGAATTGCAGCGCGCCCCCTTTGATCTATTAGAGGCAGAGCAAGAACTATCGGCCGGTTTTAACGTGGAGTATGCCGGGATGCGCTTTGGCATGTTCTTCATGGCTGAATACATGAAAATGATCTCCCTCAGCGCCATTGCCGCCACGCTTTTCTTTGGTGGTTATCGGGGGCCATTCGTGGATCAGGTTCCGATTTTGGGCTTTGTCTACATGTTCATCAAGATTTTTATCGGCTTGTTCATCATGATTTGGATACGGGCCACCTTCCCCCGCTTGCGCTACGATCAGTTGATGTCCTTTGGTTGGAAGAGGTTGCTGCCAATTGCCGTATTAAACTTCATTATCTTGGCGGTGGTGTTGGTATTGGCCGAAGAAGGATTTTTTGCGCCTATTCAAGAAGCTATCACCAGCTTCTTTAGTTAAATAGCTGTTTAGTCTACTGTCCTGTCAAGGCTAAATTGATGGATAAACTTCTCTGGTAAATATCCATCAAAATATGGTTGACAGGACAGTGCAAGACCTGATGCGTTTTTTGAGCGTAGTTGATAAGCATATACACTGGTGGAAACCTGTCAGGTCTGGATGATGGTTAATAATGGAGAATATTCATGTTAAGAGGAATCATTGAATTACTAAGGGGGATGGGAGTTACTGTGCGGCACTTTGTTACGCCGCCTGTCACCATACAATACCCTGAAGTAAAACGGCCGGTGCGAAACCGTTTTAAAGGGCGGCATGAACTCAAGCGATATGATAACGGCTTAGAGCGCTGCATTGGCTGCTCCTTATGCGCCGCCGCCTGCCCGGCCGACGCCATTTTTGTAGAAGCCTCAGAAAACACAGACGAAAAACGCTTTTCCCCTGGTGAGCGGTATGCCAGTACTTACGAAATAAACATGCTGCGCTGCATTTTCTGCGGCTATTGTGAAGACGCCTGCCCCACACAGGCTATTGTCTTAGAGCATAACTACGAACTAAGTTTTTATGACCGACAAAGCGCCATCTACACCAAAGATATGTTGATTGTGGATGTGCCGGTCAATGGCCTGCCGACGCCGCAAGCGGTTGAGCCGGGACAGTTTAATAAATCAATCCCGGAGATGGAAAATCCGAAATAACAGTGAGCAGTAAACAGTAAACAGTAAACAGTGATCAGTAAACAGTGAACCGATTATCGATTACTGAATACCGATTACCAAGTTCAAGGTAACATATTATGGGCAATCCTTTTGTTTTTGGTTTATTGGCGGTTGTTGCCATTGCTTCAGCCATTGGTATGTTAACCAGTCGTAACGCCGTCCATGGCGCCTTATACCTGGTGCTAAATTTTGCTACAATCGGCGTTTTTTATCTGCTGTTAAATGCGCCCTTTATCGCCATGGTGCAAATCACCATTTACGCTGGGGCAATTATGGTGCTGTTTCTCTTTGTCATCATGCTGCTGGGGGCAGAGCGTCTGCGCGGCGTGGGCACTGAGCATTGGCTGCATTTAAGCCTGACCATCTTCCTTACCGGCTTATTGCTGGTGGCGTTTTTTACGATGTTGGTCATGCAAGGAGACACCAGCGTGGCGACGCCTATGATTGATACCAGTCCTGCCACGCTGGGCCTGGCTTTATTCACTGGTTACACCTTTCCTTTCCTGGTTACCGGCGTACTTTTGCTCTCGGCTATGATTGGCGTGGTTATCTTCGGTTTCCCCCGCAAGCGAGGTTCAGATGTTTGAAGTTACGATTGATTGGTATGTCGCCCTGAGCGTCATTCTATTTACCATTGGCTCTCTGGGCGTTTTGCTGCGGCGTAACGCCATTATCGTTTTTATGTCGATAGAAATGATGCTCAATTCTGCCAACCTGGTCTTTGTGGCTTTTGCCCGCTACCTGGGTGACTTAAATGGCCAGGTACTCGTTTTCTTTGTCATCACCGTAGCGGCGGCGGAAGTGGCGGTGGGGCTGGCTTTGATTGTGGCAATTTTCCGTACCAAGAAAAGCATCAATATTGATGATCTCAATCTGTTAAAGGGGTAAGAGGTATTTTATGAATGCGTATGCTTTAGCTCCCCTTCTCCTGTTGTTTCCGTTCATAGGTGTGTTGTTTAATGCCTTTTTGGGGCGGCGTTTTGTCGAGTCAAACCGAAAGGTAGGGGAACGGTGGTCTGGTGGGATTGCCACCTTAATGGCAATCTCTGCCTTTGTGATCTCGGTCTTGCTGTTTATCACCTTAGAAACCAGCCATTTTGAAGCGAAGGTGGTAGAGATGGCGGATTGGATCGTGATTCCGGCCGCAAATTTTGCCGTGTCCTGGGCCATACAGGTAGACACACTTTCGGTGACGATGATGCTGGTGGTGACGGGCGTGGGATCATTGATCCATATTTACGCCATGGGCTATATGCAGGGTGATAAAAATTACTCTCGATTTTTCATGTACTTCAGCCTATTCATCTTTTTCATGCTCATTTTGGTATCGGCTGATAATTATTTGATGTTGTTTGTAGGTTGGGAAGGGGTGGGGCTTTGCTCTTTCTTGTTGATCAGCTATTGGTTTGATGTGGAGAAAGAGGGCAAGGCTGTCAATGCAGACGCCGGTCGTAAAGCGTTCATTGTCAGTCGCGTGGGCGACTTTGGCGTGATTTTAGCCATGATTCTTATCTTTTGGGCCTTTGGTTCGCTCAATTTTGAGCATGTATTTGACGCTTCAATTAAAATGTTTGCTCAACATGAAATGATTAACCTCGGCCTTTTCTCCGCTCCGGTGGGGGTGGTGATCACTGCCATTGTCTCCCTTTTCTTGCTGGGCGCCGCGGGTAAATCGGCGCAGATTCCGTTGTATGTCTGGCTGCCAGATGCGATGGCTGGCCCCACGCCGGTGTCGGCGCTTATCCATGCGGCGACGATGGTGACATCCGGTATTTACTTGTTGGTACGCAGCAACGTGCTGGTGGAACTTTCTCGCGTGTCGTTTTTAGAGCAAATCTCCGTTTATTCAGCGGCAGATCTCATTGCCTTTACCGGCGCCGCCACCGCGCTGCTGGCGGGATTTATTGCGTTTACGCAGTTCGATATTAAAAAGGTATTGGCTTATTCCACCGTCAGCCAGCTTGGCTTTATGATTGCGGCCGTGGGCATGGGCGCTTACGTGGCCGCCATGTTCCATTTGATCACCCATGCTTTTTTCAAAGCGCTGCTTTTCCTCGGCTCCGGTTCTGTCATTCACGGCATGGAGCATGGACATCATCATATTCATGCCGCCGGGGGAGCAGATCATGCCGTTGAGGAATCGCCCTTTGATCCCCAAGATATGCGCACTATGGGCGGGCTGCGCCATAAAATGCCCTGGACGTTTTGGACTTATTTGGCGGGGGCGTTGGCGTTGGCCGGTATTTTCCCCTTTGCCGGTTTCTGGTCTAAAGATGAACTGTTGGCTCATGCCAGCATCAATCCAGGCACGTCGTTTACCATTATTTATTTGATGCTGTCGCTTGCTGCTTTTGGCACGGCCTTTTATATGGGGCGCCAGTTGATGATGGTTTTCTTTGGCAAAGCTCGCCATGAGGCGGCCAATCAGGCGCAGGAAAGCCCTAAACTGATGACAGCGCCTCTAGTGGTGTTAGCCATTCTGACTTTGTTGGGGGGGACGTTGAATTTGCCACGTTTGCAGCAGGCGGCCGCTCATGGGGCTGCGGAAGGAGCGGATGTGACACTGGCCTTGGAGCATTGGCTGGAAGAATCTCTGCCTATTTATGAACTGATTGAGGAAGGCGGCGAACTGGCGACATATGACATTCCACATTCGCCGACGACGCTGGTATGGACGGTAGCCATTATTTCTATGGTATTGGCGTTGAGCGGCCTGGGTTTGGCAATGCTGGTCGTTTACCGGCGTCGGCCCGAAAATGCTACGGACCCTGATCCTTTAGAAAAGATCAAGCCGCTATGGTGGTTCCGTATTTTGCCCCTGGAAACATTCTACATGAAGGTGGTTGTGCCTGCTTTCAACTGGATGGCTAATTGGTTGGCGTTTACAGTGGACTGGAATTTCTGGCACGACTTTGTTCACAACAATCTCATCCGCGACATGTTTGTCAGCTTTGCTACTTTTCTAGCGGATGTATTCGATGAATATGGGATTGATGGCGCGGTGAATGGCCTGGGCAGTGTCACCAAAGGATTTGCCTCTGTTTTACGCAAGTCACAAACTGGTTTTGCCCGCTCTTCTGCGTTAGGCATTTTCTTGGGCGCAGTGGCGTTGCTGGTTTATTTTTTGTGGGTGGTATTTTAAGAATCATTTTTTGCACAATACCTTGTTAAGAGGGGTTTTGGAGAAGCAATGAGTATGATACTGAGCGTTTTAATTTTCTTTCCTCTGTTGGGCGTGGTGGCGATCCTTATTGCCGGCCGTAAAGAAGGCCGGGATGAACTGATTAAGCAGATTGCTTTGGGCACGAGTATTATTACCATGCTCATCTTTGGGGTTGTGTTAATCAGTTTTAGGAGTGATTTCCCTGGCTTGCAGATGGTGGACCGGTTTGATTGGATACCATTCCTGAATATTCAATATTTTGTGGCTGTGGATGGCATCAGCATTTTGATGATTCTGTTGACGGCTTTCATCAGCGTGGTCGCTATTTTGGCCTCATGGACGGCGATTGATAAGCAAATTAAAGCGTATTACATTTTTATGCTGCTGTTGGAAATTGGCATGATGGGTGTTTTCCTGGCGCAAGATTTATTCTTGTTTTATATCTTTTGGGAATTCACGCTCATCCCGATGTATTTCCTCATCGGTATTTGGGGCGGCAGTGAACGGGTTTACGCTTCCATCAAGTTCTTCCTCTATACGATGGCCGGCTCATTGCTGATGCTGTTAGCAATTCTCTACCTGGGCATTACGAACGATACGTTTTCGCTGCCAGATTTGATTGCGGGACGGGCGGCGTTTGCCGACATAAATGTACAAAGTATTTTGTTCATCGGTTTTGCTATCGCCTTCGCCATCAAAGTGCCGATTTTCCCATTTCACTCCTGGCTGCCTGATGCACATACGCAAGCGCCTACGGCCGGTTCTATTATTTTGGCGGGTGTGCTCTTGAAGATGGGCACCTATGGTTTCATCCGCTTTAATCTGCCTTTGTTCCCTGAGGCGTCTTTTCGATTTGCAGAGGAAATCGCGGTATTAGCCATTATCGGCATTATTTATGGGGCGCTTGTCGCCTTCCCTCAGAAAGATGTGAAGAAACTGGTGGCTTATTCCAGTATTAGTCATCTGGGGTTTGTGATGCTCGGCATTTTTTCTCTGAACAACGCTGGTATGCAGGGCGCCATTTTACAGGGTTTGAATCATGGGCTGTCTACAGGCGCGTTATTCTTCCTGGTAGGTGTGATTTATGAACAATCCCATACCCGGCAAATGTCTGAGCTGGGCGGCTTGTGGAAGGTGATACCGGTGTTTACGGCGCTTTCTTTGGTGGTGGTCCTCTCCAGCATGGGCTTGCCCGGTTTGAACGGCTTTGTGGGCGAATTCTCGATTTTACTGGGTTCGATGGGGGCTGAATCGTTAGGCCCATCTCCCTGGATTTATACGGCGTTTGCCTCGACTGGTGTGATTTTAGCGGCCGTTTATCTGCTGTGGTTTTTCCAAAATATATTCATGGGCGCGGTGAATAATCCGAAGAATGAAAAACTGCGCGACGTAAATAGACGTGAACTGGTTATTTTCATCGCCTTCTTGATTTTCATTGTCTGGATTGGGGTGATGCCGACGCCTTACTTTAATTTGATTGACAGCACGGTGTCTACGTTGGTGAACGACATCGGCGCGACGGTGTTGGCGGGGCAGTAAGGGCGTACGGTTAACAGTAAACAGTGTACAGTTAACCGTCAACCCGACCCACTGTTGACTGTACACTGTACACTGTACACTGATTTTACTTAACATGGCGGTTCTGGTTCTGGCTGGAACCGTCATTTTATTATGATGAAACCACTTTATTTTGTTCATATCAGCGATACGCATATTGGACCAACGGCCGTTTTCCAAGATCAGCATGGCGTCCGGCCTTATCCCTGTGCGGAGCGGCTGGTAGAGATCATTAACAATTTACCGACGACGCCTGATTTCGTCATCCATACCGGGGATGTGGTCTATGACCCAGACCCGGCGGCGTTTGCGTTGGCGGCAGAGTTGTTTTCGCAGCTGACCGTGCCGATTTATTACGTGAACGGCAACCATGACGGCAAAGGTCAATTGGCAGCCTATTTGCCCATGGGGCCAAAGACGGATTTGAGCAATGACCCGGACACGCTTTCTTATGCGTTTGCAGTGAAGGGCGAACGATTTGTGGTGGTCGATGCGCGGGGCCCATATGACATTGATCCGCAGGGTTTGTTCTCAGAGGCGCAGTTGGAGATTGTGCGCAACGAAGCACAGGCCGACGGCCCGCCGTTGACGATTTTTATGCATTATCCGGCGCTGCCCATGAACTCTGAGTGGATGGACGCGAATATGCTGGTGCAAAACGGCCGTTCCTTTCACAATCTCCTGCTCCCGGCCAAAGCGCGCCTGCGGGGTGTGTTTCACGGACACGTGCATCAAAACATGCAAGTGCTGCGCGACGGTATCTTTTACGCCAGCATCGCCAGCGCCTATTCACAGTTTGTCGCCTGGCTGAACGACGAAACGGTGCAGCATGATTTCGCCCATGAGCCAGGCTATGGCTTTGTGCATTTGTTGAAAAAGCAAATGATTGTGCATCAGCACACGTTTGAGAGACCAGGATGAAAATCTACGGCGCGTGCCCCCATGACTGCCCGGATACCTGTGGCCTCATCACCGAGGTAGAAAACGGCCGTGCGGTCGATTTTTACGCAGATCCGGATCATCCGGTGACGCAGGGCTGGTTGTGCGCCAAAGTGCGCCCGTATCTGGATCATGTCTATCACCCGGAGCGGCTGGAATATCCGCTGCGGCGGGTGGGGACGAAGGGCAGTGGCCAGTGGCAGCGCATTTCCTGGGACGAAGCGCTGGCGGAGATTGGCCGGCATTGGCGCGACATCATCGCCGAACATGGCCCCGCCGCGATTTTGCCTTACAGTTACAGTGGCACGTTGGGCCTGGTGCAGATGAGTGTGGTAAACGGCCGTTTCTGGAACCGATTGGGCGCCACTCAATTAGAGCGCTCGATTTGTGGGGCGGCCGCCGAATTTGCCGTCAACGCCACCCTGGGCGTACGCCAAAGCCAGCATTACCAGGACGTGGCCCACAGCCAACTCGTCATCGTCTGGGGGCATAATCCCGTCTCCACCGCGCCCCATTTTATGCCCCATTTGAAAGAGGCGCAGCGGAACGGGGCGCAGCTTGTGGTCATTGACCCGCGACGGACGCGCACGGCCAAAGGGGCGGACTGGCATATCGCGCCCAAACCGGCCACCGATGGCGCCCTGGCCCTGGGTATCGCCCACATCCTCGTCAACGAAGGTTTGCACGACGAGGCATGGCTGGAAGCCAATACGGTCGGCTGGCCGCAGTTGAAAGCAAAGGTGGACGATTATCCACCTTCTCGCGTGGCGCGGATTACCGGTCTGGCGATGGCTGATATTGTGAAGGTGGCGCGACTGTATGCCGGGGTGCGGCCGGGCCTCATTAAAATTTCCGACGGCTTACAGCGGCATCGCAACGGCGGCCAAACCACCCGCGCCATCCTGACGCTGCCAGCCATTACCGGGCAATATGGCGTGGTGGGTGGCGGCCTGGCTTACTCAGCCAGCGGCGCGGTTAGTTGGGACAGTGAAGCAGTGGGCAAACAATCTGAATGTCCGCCACCGACGCGCATGGTTAACATGAATCGGCTGGGCGCGGCGCTTTTGGGCGAGGTGGCCGATCCGCCCATTAAATCGCTGTTTGTCTATGGGGCTAACCCGGCAGCAGTTGCGCCCAATGCGGGACAGGTGGTGACCGGCTTGATGCGCGACGATCTGTTCACGGTGGTGCATGAACTGTTTATGACGGACACGGCCGATTTAGCCGACATTGTGCTGCCCGCCACCTCGCAGTTGGAACAGGCGGATTTGCACAAGCCGTATGGCCATACGAATCTGATTTACAACGCGCCGGCCATCCCGCCTGTGGGCGAGAGTAAGAGCAATTGGGATGTGATGCGTTTACTGGCCTCGGAAATGGGTTTTGACGAACCATGGTTACACCAGGAGGCGGATGAGGTGATTGAAGAAGTGCTGGCGACAACGGCCGTTACCTATCCACTCCTCCAATCCATCACGCTCGAACGCTTAAAAACAGAACACAGCATCGCACTGCAAGCGGAGCCGACTGTGCCCTTTGCCGATGGCGTTTTCCCCACGCCCAGCGGCAAAGTGGAACTGTTCAGCCAGACGATGGCCGACATGGGCTTAGAGCCATTGCCTGGCTTTGTGGAGGCGGTGGATGAACAGTCGCCCGTCGAGCAGTTCCCGCCGGCGTTGGCGCTGAACCTGATCAGTAGCGCGGCGCACCATTTTGTGACGAGCAGCTTCGCCAATCAGCCTGCTTTGCTCAAGCGGGAAGGGGAGCCGTTTGTGGAGATTCATCCCGAAGACGCTGCTCTGCGGGGAATTGTAGAGGGCGAGAGGGTGATTGTAGAAAACGGCCGTGGTTGGTGTGAACTGAAAGCGGTCGTCACCGATGCTGTGCGTCCTGGCGTCGCCGCGTCGCCCAAAGGGCGCTGGAGCAAGTTAAACGGCGGACGCAATATCAACTGGACCACATCCGATGCCCTGGGTGATATGGCCGGGCAGAGTACGTTCCATACCAATTTGGTGTGGATTAAAAAGAAAGATTGAAGGTTTGAGAGTTGCCGGGTTGGAGAGTGGGCGCGTTCCTACTCTCACTAACCAACTAACAAACAGTATGATAAAATCATGAAATCTAGCAACACGAAAAGGGTTAAATTATGTTTGAAGCGCCTGAAGTAAACTTATATGTCTTACTGCCATTTATT
This sequence comes from uncultured Ardenticatenaceae bacterium, assembly GCA_964643965.1. Taxonomy (GTDB): domain Bacteria; phylum Chloroflexota; class Anaerolineae; order Promineifilales; family Promineifilaceae. Next base: position 39,065 of record CAZXVH010000015.1, on the reverse strand, counting down.
TTAGTGGTTGGGTGGGGTACGCTGCTCATGGTTATCGACCTGTTTGTGTCGGATGAGAAAAAGAGATGGCCGGCCGGGTTCACGGCCGTTGGTCTTTCAGTGGCGCTCCTCGTGACGGGGTATCAATGGTTCAACGGCGGCGGCGTTACCTTTGTGGCGGCCGGGCTGCCTATGGTGGTGTTAGATAAATTTGCCATCTTCCTCAATGGCGTCTTGCTGCTGACCGGTTTGCTGGCTGTCCTCATCTCCACCAATTTTTTGCGGGACAATGGCCTGGAGCGCCCGGAGTATTACATGCTGCTGCTCTTTTCCTTGAGCGGCATGATGCTCATGGGCATGGCCAATGATCTCATCCTCATTTTCCTGGCGCTGGAGCTGCTTTCGATTCCGCTTTACATCATGTCCGGTTTTGCCTGGCCGCGTCAAGAGTCAGAAGAGTCGGCGATGAAGTATTTTTTACTGGGCGCGTTTTCTTCCGCTATTTTTATCTTTGGCATTGCCCTGATTTACGGCGCTACCGGCGCCACTTCGCTGCCTTTGATTGTGGAACGGGTATCTATGGGCAGTGCGTTGGGTTTGGGCGCGGCGGCTTTTATCCTGGTGGGGTTGGCGTTTAAAGTGGCGGCGGCGCCGTTCCACATGTGGACGCCGGATGTGTATGAGGGTGCGCCAACGGCCGTTACTGCCTTCATGTCGGTGGGGGCAAAAGTGGGCGGTTTTGCGGCGCTGCTGCGTATCTTCTTGATTGCCTTCCCCAATATGGGCGATGGCTGGATTGGGGCCATGGCCATTCTGGCCACGTTGACTCTGATTGTGGGGAATGTGGTGGCCATCATGCAGCAGAATATCAAGCGCTTGCTGGCTTATTCCAGCATTGCCCACGCCGGTTATATTTTGATCGCCCTGGCGGCGGCATTGAACAGTGAGGATGGGGTTAGCGCGGTGCTGTTCTACTTGTTTGTCTATTTGTTTAGCAATCTGGGCGCGTTTGCCATTGTCATGGCTTTGGAGAGGAAGCAGGGCGAAAACTTATTAATTGATGATTATAAGGGCCTGTTCAAACAGAGTCCAGGTTGGGCGCTGGCGCTGGCGGTGTTCTTGCTCTCATTGGCTGGCGTCCCACCCACGGCCGGCTTTGTGGCCAAGTTCTATATTTTCCGGGCGGCGATTCAGGCGGATTTGGTGTGGCTGGCGTTGGTGGGGGTGGTAACGGCCGTTATCTCCACCTACTACTATCTGCGCGTCGTCTACTTCATGTTCATGTTTGAGGGTGAGGCCCAAATTACGACACATGCGGCCGTGAAATGGGGCGTGGCCATTATGCTCATCGTGACGTTGTGGGTCGGTTTGCTGCCCAATGGCCTGTTTGAGATCACACAGCAAGCGGTCTTGCCGACGGTGATGCAGGTGTTGGCGGGTGGATAGTGACAGTGAACAGTGATCGGTGAACAGTGATGAAAGCCTCTCGATTTTCGGGGGGCTTTTTTAATTTGTTTGGCTGTGTGTGTTAAACTCTGTTCATGAAGATATGGGGATGTCATGATCAATATCATAAAATGGTTTTCAAAAATATTATTGTTTGCTTTTATAGCTTGGTTTATTTCGCAGTTAGCATTTTGGTTTTGCTATTTCACCTACGAAATAATTGGAAAATATATCATTTTGCCAATTTACTGGATCGCAAATTGGCCTTTGAGCATTTGGTCGTTATTTTTGCCAGAGCCATTACCTGATTGGTATTATAGGATTGCTATATATTTTTTATATTTCATACCGTTTGTTGGTTGGCTAATGCTTGCTTTAGTGATTGGTATTACGCTAAAAATCCTGAGTGCATCCAAAAAGAGATTCAATAGCTTATCAAATAGGGTATGATTCAGGAAATACAAGAAGCCTGAACGTTAGTTGTTTTCATGATCTTTTTCGTGAGTAAATAGGGCATGAGGTTTAGCAGTTCCAAAAAGGATAAAATGAATGGAATTCAATATCGAGGTAGAATGTGAAGAAGATGGTCGCTGGATAGCCGAGGTTATGAATCTGCCCGGCGTCATGGTCTATGGAGATACGCTGCAAGAGGCATTGGTTAAGGCAAAAGCGCTCTCTTTACGCACCCTTGCCGATCAAGTAGAAGCCAGTCAACAACCCGATACGTTGAACAATATCAGTTTTTCTTACGCATGAAACGGCCGTTCCTTTCATCCTGGTAACGGCCGTTTTTTGTGCCAGCTATTCGTAATGCGTCCACATCCGAATCACCTTGACGGTTTTCTCGTCTTCTAAGATTTGGTAAACGAGTCGGTGCTGGATGTTGATCCGGCGGGAGTAGGCGCCGGATAGATCGCCAACGAGTTTTTCATAACGGGGGGGTGTTTCATAAGGATTTTGACGCAAGAGAGCAATGAGTTTTTCTGCTTTGGGTTTGAGTCCAACGGCTTTTAGCTTTTTTGCATCTTTTTGTGCCTGTTTGGTGAAGACAATGCGCCACGTCACCACTCTATCTCTTCACTGGTTTCTTCAAGGGGTGTGTTCAGTCCCTCAACAATGGATTCACGCATACCAGATATGTTGAGCAAATACATCGTTTCTTCAATAGCTCGCCAATCATCTTCAGAAATCATGATGGCGTTGGCGCGTTTGCCGGTTATGAGTACCGGTTTATGGGAAGCTGCCACTTCATCAATGAGACGGTATAAATTTGTTCTGGCTTCGGTTGCCGTTATGGTTGTCATATTTCACCTTCCAATTTCCTTTGACGATGATAGTACGATTTTCCGTACGCATTGTCAATAAAATAATCCAATCTGAGTATACGTATTTTTGTTGACGTGTATCCTGCTAGTGTCCTGTCAACCGTGTTTTGATGGCTATTTACCAGAGGTGCTTATCCATCAATTTAGCCTTGACAGGACACTAGACGAGGAGTGAGCTTGTCGAAGTTCGGACTTCGACAAGCTCACTCCTCGTCTCTATCAACCCAAGTTACGCGCACCATTGCTGCAGAACAAATTTGACACGCCATCCCCCACTGGCATATGATCGAGGTGTAATTATATTATGTCGGGAGGCCAGGATGAAAGATAAACTGTTTGAAGCGTTGCTGACGAGCGTTCGTGAAGGTGGCGCCATCTTACGGGGTGAAAAAGAAGCCTCTCGTCAATTTGTGATTGATACC
>CAZXVH010000015.1:0-35793 GCA_964643965.1 uncultured Ardenticatenaceae bacterium | reverse complement strand
GTGAAAAAGAAGCCTCTCGTCAATTTGTGATTGATACCCCAGATGTGAAACAAATCCGAGAACGATATAAGCTATCGCAAACGGAATTTGCGGCCTTAATGGGTATTAGCGTCAAGACGCTGCAAAATTGGGAGCAAGGGCGGCGGACGCCGCGTGGCGCGGCGCGGGTTTTGTTATAAGTGGCGGACAAGCACCCAGAGGCGGTGTGGGATGTGGTGCAACCTGCCATGCTGTAGGTAAGAATGGGGAATGACTAAAAGAGGCGGCCTTGTTGATAAGAGCGGATTTCTGCGGGAGCCAGAGTGACGATTTGCTTGAACTTGTTAGCGGTGGCGGGAGAGTAACTGGCATAGTCGTTGTTGACAACGCGGGATTCATCCCCCGTCGGCGTGGGCGTTGCCAGGGCGCTGGCGCTGAGAATGGTGAGGCTGATCCAAAGCAAATCGGCCAGGAGCAGATGCACCAGCTGCATCCAGATAGGCGCCAGCAGGATGACATTGAGCGCCCCGCCCACCACCTGCACCACCACAACAATCCGCATGATATGGCCCCACCGACGTACCTGGGGAAACGGCCGTTCCCCCATCACATAGCCCGCCACATACCACAAATAAACGCTGCTCATAATCGCCAACAGTGGATGCCACACCCGCAGCCGCACCAAAAAATGAGCGGCCGGGTCTATATCTTGCTGGAGGCCGTGCCGCAGCGTTTCACTGGGGAAGATGGTATCGCCTAAAGCGGTAATGGCGCCGGCCGCGCTGAGCAGCATAATCGCCAGCAGGCCAATGCCCAGCAGCCAGGTCAGGCGGCCTTGTTTGAGCTTGATGCCTGGATTGCCGCTGCCCCACCACGCCGTCAGCGTCACAAAACCGAGCAGCAAGAAGGTGTTGACCAGATGCAGGGCAGCGGCAAAAGCGCGGGCGACAGAGATGTTGTAGGCCACCAGTTCAAACAAGACGAGACCGGCCCCCAACAAGCTTTCGCTGATGGTGAAGAGGAGGGTGAAAACGGCCGTTTTCCGCACCAGATGTCTCGTGGGAAATACCCGAAACGCCCATACCAGCAGCGCCAATACCAAAATGCCAAACAGACCGCTCATCAAGCGATGAGTCAGTTCAATCACCGTTTCAATCGACTGCGGCCGGTGGATCACATCCCCCTGGCACGTCGGCCAATGAGCGCCACAGCCCGCACCTGAACCGGTGGCCCGCACAAACGCGCCCCACAAAATGACCAGTATCGTGTAGATTACCAATAGCCAGGCAAAAGTGGCGAATCTTTTTTGTTTCATAGCGGGAAGTTTAGCCTTCTGTTAATAGAGAATAGTGAGCCTATCGAAGCCTGGGCTTCAACAGGCTCAACCCTCGCTTGGTTCTTCTAAGTCGAATAAATTTTTGAACGGGTCTTCTTCTGACTCATCGACGTAGCTTTTGCGTGTTTTACCGCCAGATTTGGGGTCTTCGACGAGACCCATTTCATAGAGATGCTCCATGATGCGGGCGGCGCGAGGAAAGCCAATGCGCAGCCGTCGCTGCAAGAGCGAGGTAGAAATGGTATCCTGTTTTTGGGCGATCTCGATGGCTTGCTCCAGCAGTTGATCCGTTTCATCCAACAGGGCGTGTTTGGCAATGAGCGTATCCCAGGGGGTGGGTATCGGTTCAAAATCGGGCAGAACGGTTTGCCAATGGCGCACAATGCGTTCAATTTCTTGGTCGCTGAGGAAGACGCCCTGCGCCCGAACCGGGGCGGCAGCGTCTGGCGCCTGGAAGAGCATATCCCCTTTGCCCAAAAGCTGATCCGCGCCGCTGGAGTCGAGGATGACGCGGGAATCGACGCCGGAAGCGACGGCAAAGGACATGCGCGCCGGGAAGTTGGCTTTGATCAAGCCGGTAATGACATCGGTAGACGGCCGTTGTGTCGCCACCACCAGATGAATGCCCGTCGCCCGCGCCATTTGCGCCAGACGGCAGAGGGTGCGTTCCACATCGCCGGGATACATGTGCATCAAATCGGCCAGTTCGTCGATAAACACCACCAGGTAGGGCAGCTTTTTCACATCTTTGCGGCGGGCGATTTTGCGGTTATAGCCGTTGAGATTCCGAGCGCCGACGGTGGCAAACATCTCATAGCGGCGATCCATCTCCGCCGTCAGCCAGCGCAGCACCCCCACCGCCCGGTCTGCTTCCACTTCCACGCTGCCGATGAGATGGGGCAGGCCGTTGAAACGAATCAGTTCCACCTTTTTGGGGTCGATCATGATGAGGTGCAGCCGTTCCGGGGTGTTGTTGAACACCAGGCAGGAGATGAGGGCGTTTATGCACACCGATTTACCGGAACCGGTGGTCCCGGCGATGAGCAGATGGGGCAGTTTGCCCAGGTCTGCGGCGATGGGCTGCCCGGAAACGCCTTGTCCCAGGGCTACAGCCAGCGGGCTTTTGATTTTGGCGAAGCTCTCCGATTCCAACACGGAGCGCAGATGCACCACACTCACTTCGGAATTGGGCACTTCTACGCCGACGACGCCGCGTCCGGGTACGGGCGCTTCAATGCGCAGCCGGGTGACAGCCAGCGCCAGCGCCAGATCCCGGCGCAGGGAGGCGATCTGGCCGATGCGTACTTTCTGCTGCTTCAGTTCGCCATCTGGCCCTATTTTTTCGGTGTAGCCCGGTTCCACGCCAAACTGGGTGACGGCCGGGCCGCGCTGAATCTCGATCACCTGGGCGGGCAGATGGAAATCGGCCAGGGTTTGTTCGATGATCCGTTTTTTCTCGTCAATTTCGGCGGGGGACATGGCGGTGGGCGATCCCTGGTCTAAGAGGTCGATGGGCGGCAACCGTTTGTCGCGGCGGTCAAAGTCGATACCATCGCCGTAGTCGCCGCTGTCGTCGATGATGATGAGGGCGTCAGGATCGATGGGGGATGGAGGGGGCGGGGGAAGGGAAACGGCCGTTTCCGGGGCCACCATCGGTGACACCATCGGCGCCACCACGGGCATCCGCACAGGTTTGGGCGGCGGGGGTGGGTTTACCCGGTCGCCGATTTGACGCAGACGGATGGCCGCTTTGTTGAGCAGTTCCAACAGGTTTACCCAGTTAAAGCGAAACACCAATGCCAGCCCCCACAGCAGCAGAGCCAGGTAGAGCAGCCAGGTGAGGAAGGGGCCAAACAGGTCGAGCAGCGGTTCAGACAAGGCCCAACCCACCAATCCGCCGCCTAAACCAAGATAGGCGTCTGCCTGTGTTGTGCCCGTGAGGATGTGGCTCAAGGGCAGCAGCGTCAGCAGAATCAGTTCGACGCCGATGATTTGGGGAGTATGCATGTAGGTGGATAACGGCCGTTTCACCCGCCGCAGGGCAATCAACAGCCCCACCAACGCCAGCAAAAAGAACAAGGGATATGCGCCCCAGCCAAAAATCTGGCGCAACAGGCTTGTCCACCAATCCAGCCAATTTGCCTGCGTGACGCCGGGTAGCGCCAGCAGCGTGATCATGGCAAAGAGGAAAAGCGCCATACCCCCCATTTCCACGCGCCAGGGGATGAGGCTGTTAATGAATTTTTCATCCCAGGTGGGAGGTGGTTGGGGTGGGTCTGCTTTTTTAGAGCGGGAAGTTGCAGGTTTACGAGCCATAATCCAGTGGGTAAGCGGTTAGCGTGTACCGATTACCGTCAACTGGTAGTTTACTCGTTAGAGGTGACACTGCGCAAACTAAGGGCCAATCTCTTGCTTTTGGCGTCTACGTATAGCACTTTAGCCCGTACCTGTTCGCCAATGTTTACTACATTACGTGGATGCAGAAAATCGCCCTCAGCCAGTTCGGAGATATGGATAAGCCCTTCCAATTCCCGTTCCAGCAGCACAAAAGCGCCGTAGTTCATGACATTGGAAATGGTGCCTTCCACAATTTGACCCTGGTAGTAACGATCTTCGGCCGTCAGCCAGGGGTCTTGGTGCAGCCGTTTGAGGCTGAGCGCCACCCGTTCCTTCTCCTGGTCGATGTCCAACACCAGCACTTCGATCCGTTCATTAGGCTGCAAGATTTTACTGGGATGGATGACCCGGCTCCAGGAAAGTTCGGAGATGTGAATCAGCCCTTCCACGCCACCCAAATCCACAAAAGCGCCAAAATCGGTCAGATTGGTGATTGTGCCGGTTACGATGTCGCCGACCTCTATGCTGGCCATGACGAGTTCACGTTGATTTGAGTCTACCAGGGCGGCTCGTTCCGAAAGAATCAAGCGGTTAAGGCGTGGATTTACCTCGATGACCTTGAGGGTGAGGGTGGTTCCTACGGCATCTTCTAATACCTGCATCCGCTGGGCAGCAACGTGAAATTGCGGGAATTCAACCAGTTGCGAAGCAGGAATAAAGCCCGGTAAGCCCTGCCATTCAACCAACAACCCCCCTTTGTTAAAGTCGGTGATGGTTAAATCTAGCAGTTCATCTTCGTCGTAGGCGTCTTGGGCAATTTGCCAGGGATCGATGGTGGCTTGATTGCGGGTGGGGTCAATATCTTTGTTTAGGAATGGCAGATTGCTGGTGGGGGATTCAGTAGGGGGGGGCTTGGGTTGAGATGCTTCTTCTGCGAATAGAGCCGCCCAAAAGGAATCGTCTCTTCCGGGTTGTCCACTTTCACTTTGCATTGATTGCTGGTTCATATTCCGTTACTCTTTTATGGGTTTTTGGGTCTGAAAGGGGGATAGTTGTACAGAAAATCCCGATTGTTTAATTTTCAGATTCCGTTAGATTGTTGGTAAGCGTTCAAGCAATCTGGAGACTTTTGAAGTTTTATTTACATTTCCAGAGAGCGAGAGCTCAAAATTCTAACCGATTATAATAGAGCATAGTACTTTATTCCTATTCATCTAATTATAAGCGATGGCTGGTCGCTGTCAACATTCCCGGAGTTCGGAGGGTTGGAAACGGCCGGATAATTCAGCATATTTTAATTTGTGCCAGGAGTGCGGGTGAAGCCAGCCTGTGACAGAAGTAGGGTGGCAGCCTGTTCTTGGGCTGCGTGGACCTGACTTTTGGTAAGCACGGCTACGCTCTCCCGATGACCATTTTCCCCAAAAAGCCTTTATGAATAGGGTTGGGCGGCAAAACTTGATAGAATAAGATTATGCAAAACATCCTCATTACTGGCGCCAATCGCGGCATTGGCCTGGCCTTAACCCAACAATTGCTGGCAAACGGAGATCGGGTGATCGCCACCTGCCGCCAACCGCGCCATGCAGGCGATCTAACACGACTGAATGATCAATTCCCGGAGCAGCTCACTATTTTACCCCTGGATGTCACGAATGCCGCTTCTGTCCAGGCAGCAGGCAACGCCGTTCAACGCATTGTCAGCTGCCTGGATTTGCTTATCAACAATGCCGGGATTTTAGACAGACGGGAGACGTTGGCAACCTTTGATCCGGTGGTGATGCAGCACACCTTTGATGTGAACGCCACCGGCGCTTTGCGGGTGGCCGCCCAGTTTTTGCCGCTGCTGCGCGGGGCAGAACAAGGGAAACTGGTCAACATCAGTTCACAGCTTGGCTCTTTACAAAAAATGAAGCTGGGTCGGGGACGTTACAGCTACAACAGCAGCAAGGCTGCCCTAAACATGATCACGCGCATGTTGGCTTTCGACCTGGAAGCAGAGGGTATCATTGTCATCTGCCTGCATCCCGGCTGGGTGCAAACAGATATGGGCGGCTCTGAGGCGTCACTGTCGCCAGAAGAATCTGCCGCCGGTATCTTGGGCGTGATCGAGCGGCTGACGTTGGCGGAAACAGGTCAATTTTTCACATATGCGGGGGAGACGCATCCCTGGTAAAACCCCATGGTAACAAGAGCCGTACACTCTTTAAAATTGAGCCGCTCTTGTTATGTGGTATATTTCTTCAAACTTGAAGGATAAGGCTACTCTGACCCGGTACTCTACGATTCTTCCTTCCTCCGTTTCAAGCGCCACCTGTCACATCTAACAACAATGATGCTCAACGACGCCTGGAAAGCGTTGGCCGGGGCAGGGTAAATGAAGAAGGTCAACTTCTCCCAGAAGCTGACCTTCTTGTTTACTCCGTGATGCTGAACTTCATGCCATCAGAACGGCCGAATACCTCGGGGAAGTAGGTTTGCCGGGCTTGGGCGGGCATCACCTGGTATTCGCCGGGGATATTGGCTTGCAGGTAATAGGTGTATTGATACGTGCCGGCAGGTAGATAGTCGGCGTAGAAGCGCACTTCTTGGTCGCGGAACTCGGTGCGGTTGAAGTACCACCAGCCCCACCAGCCCCAGGGCGACGACCTATCCGTGCGTTCCGTGCTGCTGGATAGGGTGGCGGAAGTCGTGTTCAAACTGGGGTCGATGGCTTCGGCGCCGGCCGGAATCGGGTCGGTGACAAGGGCGTAAACGGCGTTGTTGGGCACGATGACGGTTAGCTGGACGCGCACTTGCTGCCCGGGCGCGATGCTGTCGATGGGCAGACAGGTCTCGCTTTCGGGGTCGCAGGCGGCGTCGTAGTAAGCGCGTTCCACGGTGAAGCCGCGACTGGTGGCGGCGACGGACTCGGCCGGGAGATAGGCGTTGAGATGCATATTGTAATACAAACGGCCGTTGCCACTGCCACGCTCAAAGTCGAAGAAATTCACGTCACCCACCACCAACTCGTTCATGGGGATAGATTCCCACACAGAGTCCGTGATATTGGCCTGCGAGAACGAGCCATCGGCGGCCGGTTGCGTATTGACGTTAAGCTGCCAATCGTAAGCCGCTTCCAATTCCTGAGTTTGCACCAACCAGTCGGTCAGGGCGAAGATGCTCCACGCCGTTTCATGGCTAGACGGCCAACGGGACGCTTGCCGCGCCACCATGAGCCAGTTGACCGCTTGTGGCGCAAACAGGGCGTCCGGTTGGGTGTGCGTCAGGGCATCAATCACCATGGCTGTGCCGCGAATATCACTGCTGAGATTGTCCCAGTCAGGAGAAGCATCCTCCCAATGGGCGCCGGTGGCGCTGAGAATGACCGATTCGTTGAGATCGGTCAATAATGTTTTTTGATTATCACTGGACGCGCCGTTGGCTTCATAAGCGAGCAGGAGTAACGCTTTGGCATAGGGGTCGAGCAAACCGCGTTGCGCCTCAAACAACGCATCGACATCCGCAACCACATCCTCGCCATTTTCGGCCAGCACATACAAGAAGAAGGCTTGACGATTGGCTGCAGAAGCATTATCTAAACGCGCTGGATTCTGTAATTTTCCATACAGATAGCGGCTGCCGCTACTTAAGGTTTCTTGACCGACGCCATAACCCGCTTCTTCAGCTTTGGTCAAGGCCAGCAGAATATAGGCTGATAACCAGGGGCTACTATCTGAGCTTTGACACCAACTCCAACTGCCATTTTGCTTCTGCCACGCTTCCAGTTTGCCGATGTCGTTGACGATAGCGGGATCGAGCCGGTCGAGCAGATCGGCCTGATCCAGATCGAGTTCGGTGATGGCGCGGGCGGTGGCCACATTGGGCAGCAGCCGGTCTACCACGGAGCCAGCACAGGTGGGATCGTAATCCAGGTTTTGGGCGTCGAGGGCGTCGATGAGCGCCGCCGCCAGGGAGGCGCTGATCTGCATATCCATCGAGCCGCGGCGGGCGTCGATATTGTCGGGCAGGAGCGCCGCTTCTACGCGACGACCCGCTTCTTCTATAACGCCAGAAGTACCGACGGTATCAGGGGCATCATAGCGATAGACGGGGATGAGCTTTTCCGGGCCGACGCCGAAGCTCGGTTTGGTAGCGTCGCGGTAGTCGCCCGCTTCAGCGCGGAAGGTGAGATCGGCGAACTCGACGTCGGCTACGGTTACAGGCCAACGTACTAAGGAACGGCCGTTTCCCGCAACCGTTATAACCTGCTCCGCCACACTGCTCTCTTCAAAGCCTTCCGCATCTAGACTGACTGTCACTTCCAAATCTTGATTAGTATTGTTGTTGACGATAGCCCCAATCTCGATTTTGTCGCCGACGGTGAAGAAGCGGGGCGTCACAGGGCGCACAATCAGGGGCAGACTGGTGACGATGTCGGCATCCGTTTGGTCTACGAGGCTGTCGTTGGTGACTGCTTTGCCGTGCATCCGCCAGGTGGTGGTGGTATCGGGAAGCGCTACCTCAACGGTGGCGTGGCCAGAAGCATCAGTGACGATTTTGGCTTCCCAGTACGCCGTATCGGGGAAATCTTTGCGCGTTTCGTCTTCATCACCCGGCAATTTGCCCAGGGCAGACTGGCTATCCTCGCCGCCGCCGCCGCCACGCCCACCAGCGAAATCAAGCGGCTCTTCAATATCCAGACCTTCGCCGGAAACGAGCAGACCGGAACCGGTTTGGCTGTAGAGCGCTTGCGGCGAGTAGAAGTAGTCGAGGATGTCGGGGGCATTGTCGTCTTTGAGGGTGAGTACCGCCAGATCGACGAGCGCCAACGAGAGTTCTGCCTGGGTGGGTGCGCCGCTATAATCTGTGACTTGAATATCGAAAACGGCCGTTTCTCCCGGTTCATACTCTGTTTCTTGGGGGGTGATGGTTAAGTTCAGCGCCAAACGATCCGGATCAACTTGTAGTTCTGTGATCCCAAAGCGGATGTCGGCAAACGGCCGTTCTTCATTGTCAGGTTCCACCGGCTTCACCGCCGCCAGCGAGAGATACACATTCGGCGCCATATCGGCCGTGATCGGAATCTCCAGAACGTCGCTGCTGCTCACTTGCACCAGCTTTTGGTCAACCAGATTGCCCCGTTCGATAGCCAGCCACGCCGTTACCGGATTGGGGAAGGGCGACTGCACCAAAATACGCGCCGTATCCCCGACCTGATAACTCTGTTGATCAGGAATCAGTTCCATGGTGTATTCGCGGGGCGCCGAACGCCAGCCCGTATAATTTTCATCCATCACATAAATGCCGGTGCTGCTGGTAAGACTGCGTCCCCCGGCATCGGTGACAGTGGCTACGGCGATGTAAGCGCCGCCCGCTTCGGGCATAAAACTGGCGCTGGCCTTGCCCTGGTCGTCGGTGGTTACGCTGTCATGGGCGATTTCGGTATCGACAGGCGTCCACTCTGTGTAATATTGCCCATCTTGCGTAGTACGCTCACTCTCCCACTCGCGCTGATAAAAGGTGACGGCGACGGTTTGATCCGGTACTGGTTCGCCATCCCAATCGACGGTGATCAGGTCAACGGCAGCTTCTTGCCCCACTGGCACAGAATAGTCAGCAGGGCGAATACCAACGTAGGTATCTGCGCCGTGGAAGACAACCGAGGTCTTGCTGGTGACGGGGAATTCCGCCAAATCAGAGACAGTGGCTTCTACATTAACCCGTCGGCTGCCGGCGTCGGCCTCAGTGAGCAAATCGGCGGGCAGAGGAATTACCACCTGTCCGTTTTCATCCGTTGTGCCTTCGCCGTTGGTGAGATAATTACCATAGACGCCACCGCCAAAATAACCATAGGGACCATAGGATACATAATTAAAGTTGGCGCTGTCGCCAAAAGCGTAGTGCTGCCCCGGAATGTCGGGGTAAAAGGTGTCCTCATAAAGCGTCCAGTTCACAGGCACATCCGTGACCGCGCCGCCCGAGAAGTATTGGGCGTCTACCACCACATTGACAGCTTCGCCGCGCCGCGCTTCTTCTTTGTCCGGCTGCATGGTGATCAGGAATTCCGGCTTGCGGTATTCGGCGATGGTGACACGGCGGTTGCCCTGCCAATCTAGCCCTTCGATGAAGAATTGGATGTCACCCAAGGGAGCATCCTTGGGAATCTCAAAATCGCCATAGAATACGCCATCTGCATCCAAAGTGACGGGGATGGTTTCATCAATGCCGCCCTCTTCAGAGTAGTAGCTGGGGGTGATGCGCAGGGTGGCTTCGTCGTAGCTGGGCAAATCGTAGCGGCCAAAGTCGGGGTCGCGCATGATCGCTTTGTAATGGATGGTATCGCCAGGGCGGTAGATGGGGCGGTCGGTGTAGATGTAGGCAAAGAGGCGGTCGGAATCGAAGTAACCGACGTTTAAGCCCATCTGCCAATAGTTGATGCCGCCCGTCCACGTGCTGCCCGCCGCGCCAAAACCAGCTTGTCCCGGTTCATTGCTGACCACGGTGACGCCAGAACTGCCATCGCGCTCGGGTGAGTAGTCGAATTTGGCAAAACCATCCGCATCGGTAACGGCCGTTCCTTGGGCTATCCCGTCATCCGTATACAAAGTGAGGTTACGCCCTGGCGCTGGCTTACCGGAGGCAATATCAGTGGCCCATACGCGCACTTCATTCGGCATCTGTTTGATGACAAGGTTGGTATCCGCCACGATGAGCAAAGCTTTGTTTATTTGCCAATAGCGACTGTCATCCCCAAGTTCTGGCGCATCGACTTCCAGGAAATAAACACCAGTGGGCAACGTATCACCCTCTGCTAAAGAAATACGGGTGCTTGTTCCCTCTGATTCAGGCTGAATTTGCCAACTGCGCAGCGGGTCTGTGTCGGGAGAGTACTCCGCCAGATCATAACTATTGTTGAGCAGACGCACGGGCAAGCCCACATCATAGAGTCCCACATCTATTTGAGACACGTTACGATAAATCACGTCTACCGCCGACTCAAAGCTGGTACTGAGCTGGCTGGAGGTACCCGGCAAATTAAAGGAAGCAATCGCGGCATAATCGGCCGTATCATAGCTAAAGGTATAATCTGCGCCCAGCGTATTGCCATAGGGATCGGCGGCGGTGGCGGGAATGGTGATGCGGTAGGTTGTATTCCGTTCTGGGGTAAAGTTGACACTCATCTGGAAACCAGACCATGTGTCAAAATAATAATTTACGCGATTTGGGGCTGGCTCAATCAACACCTTATCCTCCAGGGTGTCGATGTTCATGGGCGAGGCAAAGACCACATTAAAGCCACTGTTCCAGCTTTCCGCCAGCGCGCCATCGCTCGGATTTGTCTCGATAACGGCCGGATAAGGCGCCGTTGAAAAAGGTTTAATCGCCTCTTCCGCCAGATTGGTAGGGCTGGCGGCCGCTTGGGCGGAGGTATCGACCACCACTTGATAAGCTGTGTCCAAAGCGAGCATCGGATCAGGCGTAATAGAGACCACCCGGTCTTCATCCGACCATTTGTAGTCGAGAGAAGCAGTGGGGGCATCGACGCCACGCACAGAAATAGCGTTTTCAGTGCTGGCGCGATCCATGGGCATGTTGAAGGTGATGGTGATAGATGAGGTCGGCGCGATGGGGGTCGTTTGTTCCTGGTATTCGGCCAGCGGCAACAGGATTTGCACCACTTGGGGGGCGAAGGTGGCAAAGCCCCAGTTCACATCTTCGGCCAAGACCGCGCCATCCACGCTTTCCAGACCGGCATTCACGGTCACCTGGTAGCGGGTAGCGCCGTCCATCGCCTCATCGGGAATGAAGCGGTAGATGCTAGTCGATGTCCATTCGCCCGTGCCAGCCAGCGGCGGATCGATGGTCAGCGGCTGCGGCAAACTAGCCTGATTGTCGCTGGTCACAAGCGGCACGACGGGACGATTGAACAGCACAGTGATGGGGGTGTCGGTGTCCACGTCGCGAGTTCCATTAGCCGGAATAACCTGGGTCGCTTCCAGATAACCCACGCTTTGCAGGTTGAATTCAGCCGGTTGGCTCATCGCTTGCCCGTTGAGGCCAGCCGCTTCTTTGCCCACGCGCACCCGGTACTGTTGTTCGCGGGAAAGTTGTTTATCGGGGGTGAAGATAACGGTATCAGGTCTGGGCCAGGTGGTTGTGCCGGAAACGGCCGTTTCGTCAGGCACACTTTCCACTGCCAAAGATTTCTCGACAGAGGCTTGATCCATGGGCTGGTCAAAGCGAAGGGTGATGTCGCCATCCAAAGTCACCTCTTCGCCAATAGCCGGATCACTGTAAACCAGTTGCGGCGGCCAGTCGATGTCGGCGGGATCGACGGCTTGGGTTTCCGGGGCAGCGGTAGGTTGCGCCGTGGGTTGACTGGTCGGCTTAACGACTTCGCTGGTTTCAGGGATGGTAGCGGGGGGAACGGCCGTTGGCACAGGCTCATCCTCGTCGCCACCACAAGCGACGATAGCTGTCATTAACAAAATAGTTAAAATGAAAATTTGAAGGAGACGTTTCAGGTGCATCGTATGACCTCTCTTATATTATCGGTGTATTTATAGGGAGATGCAGTTAACAGGAGAAAGTAGTTGAGGGATGGTTAACTGTCCCTGTTGTGTGTGACAGTGCATACGGCTGCATCATAGCAGAATCCAAACAAGTTTCAAGCGGATAGCAGAGTAGAAACGGCCGTTGTAGAGGGAATGCTTAGAAAACGTCAAATTACCCCATCCCTGAGAGGAAGAGGGGGATACATTGACCCAAAAATCTTACGATTCCTAGACGCTGGTATAATCCTTTTTATGGATGATTTATTCGCAAAAAAACCTATTCCAGACGATATTGTTGTGGAAGAAGATGCTCATTGGATGCGGGTGGCGTTGACGCAGGCGCGGCAGGCGGCGGCGCTGGGGGAAGTGCCGGTGGGGGCGGTGGCGGTTCTTAACGGTGAACTCATTGGGGTGGGCTTTAATCACAAGGAAATCGACCAGGATCCGTTGGCCCATGCCGAAATGATGGCGCTCAAACAGGCGGCAACGGCCGTTCGCAATTGGCGCTTGTTAGGCGTGACGTTGTACTGCACCCTGGAACCATGCCCCATGTGTGCCGGGGCCATGATTCAGGCGCGGCTGCCCCGGCTGGTGTATGGGGCCAAAGATACCCGTTTTGGCGCGGATGGCTCCGTTGTGAGTGTGTTACGGGCGGAGGGGTTTAACCATCGGGTGGCGATTACATCTGGCGTATTAGAAGAAGAAGCGGCCGAGTTGTTGCAACAGTTTTTTAGGGATTTGCGTGAAAAACGGGCTTCCTAACCTTACTACCCAGCCACTTTGCCACGCTTCCACCCTCATCCAAAAATTGACAATTACCTGCTAATCCCTGATAATTACGCCTTCATCTGGAGAGGTGCCAGAGTGGACGATCGGGGTGCTCTCGAAAAGCACTGTGGCCGTGAGGTCACCGTGGGTTCGAATCCCACCCTCTCCGCCAGAGAGACGCCAGTCACAAGCTGGCGTTTTTTTATGGGGTATAGTGACGTAGTTCCAGGCGGTAAAAGGAGATACTTTCCTATTTTCAAAAAGCCACATGTACTCTTCCTACCCTATACAAAATCAGCCAGACCAGCTGTAACCTACGCCACAGCGTAGGGAACGTATCAATTGTATCGTTTTACCATACGCTTTCCGACAAGCGAACAAAGTCAGGATTTGCGATACTTTCACTATCAGCAACCACAAACATGACTTTAGGAGAGGTAAAATGACAACCCATACATACCAGACAAACAGTTATAGTAAAGACAGCGCACAGAATCCGACAACGGCCGTTGCCGTCATCATCGGGCTTATCATGGCAGTGGGATTTAACATCCTCTGGCAAGGGCTGCCCTTCTTGGCTGTCATTGGTATGGGCTTGTTGGGATTGGCTATCAGCTTCATCGGCGTCACCATCCTCCAGAACCGAAACAGGGAAGATGCAGAATGGGGTCTGGCGCTGGTTGGGCAGGTGTTGGGTATGTTGGCCGTCAGTCTCATTTTCTTCGCCTCAATTATGTAAACATGCTTTGTGGCAGTTTGGGAACCTGACTGCTCTTTGCTGCCTTAAAAAATAGTTGGTAGCCGTCAAAATATTACTTCCCGTTTTGTAGATTGAACCAATCTTTAAGATTGGTTCAATCTGCGCCACGTAATTTTCAGACAATCAGTTAGCGAACGCATAACAGACAAAAGTCCAACTTTTTTAGAAAAGTTGGACTTTTTGCATTTCTGGTGTGCAGTCGTTATGGGGTATCGATCCAAAAATCAAAATCCCAGTTCCACACCTCACCCTCATAGGCTGGCTCTTGCGGGAAGACGAGGATGGTGGCATGGTAGCCGCCGGGTTCCACTTCAATTCCATTGGGCCAGACGAAACGGCCGTTTTTCACCCGCCACCCATTGCAATCAGGCAGCCCGCCCTGGAAGACACAAAAAGCGGCATTATCCTCCCGGTTTTCATAAATCACCTGGCTCTGCTCCTGGCTGGAGATGGTGAAATCGACGTGATCGATGCCGTCGCCATCCTGTTCGCCAAAACGGGTATCAGCGATCCACATGCGGAAGAGGAAGGCGTCGTCCACGATGACCTCATCCAACACATATTCTGCTTTCGCGCCGCCGGGCGGGTTGTTGCTGATGCGCGGCGGACCAATTTGGGCTACTGCCTGGGAGGTATTGGTGGGGACATTGGTGGGGGTGGGTGGTATGTTGGCGGCGGGCGGCAATGAGGCCGGATTGATGTTGCAGGCGATAAAGGCGGAGCCAGCGCTGACCCAGCCTAATTCACCTGTGGCCACCACTGCCACCTCCAGCCATTGACCGCCCGGAAAACCCTGAGCGTGAAACGCCAGCGGCGTTAAGGCTTCGTCAGGAGAGATCTCGCGCAGGGGTGGATTGAAGCTGGTGCCGGGGCCGGGGCGTAGATTGAGGGGCTGCGTGGGTTGACAGACGGGAGCGTCTGCAGCCAAACTATCGTCATCATTGCCAAGGGCTGGGTTGTTGTCTGCGAGGTTATTCCCTTCCTGGCTGCTTGTGGTGCAAGCGCCCAGCGCCAGTAAAAGAGCGCCCAGGACAAGGTAAATGAAAAAACACCGTATCATAATAAACCTCCATCTTCAAGGCGCTACTTTAGCCTTGAAATAACCTGGCAGCAAATTATGATACGGCGCTTAGACATCAAGGCCAAATGTCAAATTCAGACCCCCAAGACCAGCTTTGTGTCTCCGCATTTTGGTCTTTGGCGTAAATGAAGACGTTGACTTTGTAAGCGCCCGGTTCTACCAGGGGGCCACCTTCACCCCAAGTATAACGGCCGTTGCCATCTTGGGGCCAGGGGCGACAGTCCGGTTCACCCCCGCGGAAGATGCAGTACCCGGCCGTGCCTTCCTCGTGAGCGTAGACCGGTTGGCCAGTTTCTCTGTTGGATATTTCAAACGTCACCTTTTGTACGCCTCGGCCGTTCACGTCGGCGTCTACCTGATCATGATAATTTTTGATGTCCAGGCGCAGCAAGAAGCCATTGTTGAACTGGTAATGGAAGTCCATGAGCGGATCTTCATCCACCTCGCCGCCGATAACCCCGGGTGTTACATTCATCGGCCGGGCGACAGGGCCTTGCCCGGCATTGTTGGCCACGACCACGGGTGTGGGTGGCGCGGGAATGTTGGCGGCGGTGGGCAGAGATGCCAGATTGATATTGCAGCCTATATACTGGGAGCCGGCGCTGACCCAGCCGATTTCACTCGTGTCTATCACGCGCACCTGCACCCATTGCCCACTGGGATGACCCACGGCGCTGAAGGCCAGGGGCAGCAGCGTTTCTGAGGCTGCCAGGGTGCGTAGGGGCGGCGCGTAGCTTGTGCCCGGACCATAACGAAGATTGAGACCTTGCAAGGTAGCACAGGTAGGCGGTTGGGGAACGGCCGTTGCTGGCTCACTTGTTGTCGGTTCAGCCGGTTCTACCATTGCTACAGATACGATCTTGGCGGCTGGTTGTGTGGGCACAGGCGTCTGCATAACTGGGTTGGCGGGGACCACGCTGTTATTTTGGGAAACGACCTTTTGCTCCACGGCCGTCACCGACGCCGCCACATCCACCACGGCGGCCGGCGGCGAACTGCCGCCGCAGCCTGCCAGCATGATCCCCCCCATACAAACCAACAGTATCAACAACCACTTATGAAACATGAAACACCTCCGAATCGTAGGAGGGAGTATTAATCCGTCCTACAAAAGTTGCCCGATTATTTTCTTAATCTGCAAACAACGTCACGCATGAGAGACAGCATAAGCGGCTATCGTTAATCTATCGTTGCCGGTTTCTTAGATTTAATAGATCGAAAAATCATTTTTATCCGCAGATTAATGCAGACTTGTACTGAGCGCCGTCGACGTAGCACCTGGCATGGGGCTGTACCTAACTCACACTGCCCCAGCAAAGATGGTGATTTTGAGGAATTATGGGTGGGGTAAAAATCAGGGGGATGGCAGTTGATCGAGGTTGACGCGGCATTGCCCTTCTACAATATCATTCACCACATCAGAATCAAAAGGAAAAGCGTCCCCGACGGCGAGGCAGCGGGTATAGGCGTCGCGGGCGTTTTGGGTGGCTTCATCCCGGCCGGCGGCATCCCCTCGTCTATCCCGGAGAAAGCGCTGCCATTCATAGGTTGATCCCAATGCCTGGTAAACCTGGGCGTGCAGGCGGAAATCTGCCACGCTTTCCAGGAGGGGCATGATGGCAGTTAAACGGCTTTCCGCTTCATCAATCAATTGTTCGGCCGGCCCTGGCTTTCTTTGCTCAAAGGCGACCTCGCCTAGCAGCCGTTGGCTGATGGCAGCGCCATAACTGGCATACAAATCCACAGGCACGCCATACGTTTCAATCTGGCTGCCACCGGCGACCACGCCCTCATACAGGGCCAACGCCTGTTCCGCTTCGGCGATCACGCTGTCAAGCGCGGCCTTCTTGTCGTCGCCGCTCAGACCACTGTCTAGCAGGTCATTTAACTGGCGCTGCGCCCGCAACAGATGAACGCTGCCCAGGCCAATTTGGGCGCGAGCATTGTCCGGCGCTCGTTTAAAGGCGGCTTCGGCGGCGGCGTCAAAGGCTGACGCGGCTTCCCCGGCGGCGGCTTCTGCCAGGAACAGGTTCTCCTGCCCCACAAAAAAATGGGTGAAACTGGAATCGGGCGCGGCGGCGGCCGCCTGCTCAAAATCGGCCAGCGCCTCTGCTTGCAGCCCCAGCATCTCTTTGGTGAAACCGCGAGCGGTGCGGGCCAACGCTTCTGCTTGCGGCCCCAGCACCGGATCCACTTCGCTGCCGGGATCGTGGATGTCGAATACCGGAATCGGCTTTTCAAAGGTGTAAGCGCCCACCATACTGCCCACATCCACGCCCAACTGCGGCGACAGGTGGAACTTTAACTGTAATTCCCCTTTATCGTTGACCGGGCGCAGTGTGCCGTAAATGACCACGTCTGCTTTTAGCTGCTCGGCCAGTGCCGCCGGGGATGTTATCCCCGCCAGATCATCTTCCGCCACGCCGATGACGACGCAGAACTGCTGGTAGAGGTCTTCGCTGTCTGCCCAGACGGCAATGCTGTCATCGCCGGCGAAGGCGGTTTCTAGCTGCTTTTGCACACGGCCGGCCAACTGCTGCCCGGCGCGGTTGTCACTGTCGAGACGGCCGTTTTCATCCAGCACCGCAAATTCGGCCACGGCGATGTTGAAATCAGCGGGCATGGTTTGCGAGAGGCAGATAGTGGGTGTGGCTAATGTTTCTAACTGGTTGGCGGCCCGGCCGGGGTCTGTAAAAATGTAAATCAGGCCGCCTACAAAGATTAAAATCAGCAGCCCGACCAGGCCGAACATGAGGCGCTGGACGCGCTGCGAACGGGCCAGCCGCGCTTCCCGCGCTGCTTCTGCCTGGGCGGCGGCCTGGCTGGCGTCCAAAAATTCCTGCTCTTCGGCGCTGAGTGGTTCAGGGAAAGATTCGGCCCAGGTTTGCATTTGCTGCAAGCGCACACCCCGGTAAAGGGCGCCAGGGTCGCGGTCGAGTTTAAGCCATTCGTTCACGTCGTCGGTGAGCTGGCGCTGGCGGCTGAGGTTTTCGCGGTCTTCGTCGAGCCAATGGCGCAGGGTGGGCCATTCGCGGATGAGCGCCTCGTGGGAGACTTCGACCACTTTGGTTTCGTCGGGGGGCAGCAGGTCGGTGGTGACGAGGCGGGATTGGATGAGGATGTCGAGGACGGCGTTGAGCATGTCGACGTCGGTGGTGCGGGTGATCAGTTCGCTGAAGGCGGCGCGGCGGCGGGTGTCGGGGGACTCGCCATCGACGCTTTCGCCCAATTCGGTGAGGCGCACAAAGATCATGCGGGCGATGGGCTGCTGCTGGGGCGTGAGCCGCTGCTGGAAGATGGCTTCGGCAGTTTGGGCGATGGCCCCGCGCACGCCGCCGGCTTCGCGGTAGCCGGAGAGGGTCATGGTACGGCCGCGCCGTCTGCGCCAGGTTTCTAGCAGGGCGTGGGAGAGCAGGGGCAGGGCGCCAGGTTCGCCGCCCACGTCGTCGAGCATTTGTTCCACCAACCCTTCCTGAATGCGCCACTGGCCCAGGGCGGCCGGCTGCACGATGGCGCGGGCCAGTTCTTCGCGGCTCATGGCGCCGATGTATTCCTGGTGCTGGGAGACGAGGCGGCGTAAGTTGTCGTCTTGGGCGCATTGGGCGTAAAAGTCGGCGCGCAGGGTGATGAGGATGGTGAGGGGCTGGTTATCTTCGGGGGCGGTTGCTGTTACCAGGTTGTCGATAAATGCCTGACGTTCGTTGGGCTGGCGGCAGAGGGTGAACAGCTCTTCGAATTGATCAATGACGAGCAGCAAGTGGGGGCTGTTTTGGCGGGCCAGGATTTGTTGGGCGGCGAGGGTGAGGGCACGGCCGTTTTGACTGAGGGCGGCCTGCATGTCGATAACGGCCGTTACCGATTCGCTGTCTTGGGTGAGAACGGCCGCCAGGGCGTCCAGGGGGTGGGCGGTGGGCGTCAGCAGGCGGATGACCCATTGGCGGCTGCCGGCGGGCGGCAGGGAGCCATCGGCCAAAGGGCCGCCTTGCCGCAAGGCGGGCAGGATGCCCGCTCGCACCAGCGAGGATTTGCCGCTGCCGGAAGCGCCGATGACGGCCAGGAAGCGTTCGTCATGCAGCCGCTTGATGACCTGGGCGGTGAGTAGTTCGCGGCCAAAGAAGTGGCTGGCGTCGGCTTCGCTGAACTGTTGCAGGCCGAGGTAGGGAGGCTCGCCTGGTTCGGGAACGGCCGTTTCGATGTCTTGGGCGTCGCTGTCGCTGACGAGCGTTTTGGCGGCGATTTGGTGCAGCAGGGTCAGGATTTGCTCGTCAGGGCTGTCGCCGAATTGAAAGAGGTCGGGCTGTTCGCCCGCTTGCTGGCGGATGGTTTCCCAATCCAGCCCCGGGCGGCGTTGGGCGCAATGATCCAGGAGGATGGGTAAACGGCCGTCGTCTGCCATCCGCTTAATCAAGCGCCCCACCCGCCGCGATTTCGCCCCTTCGCCCAGCTCTTCAAAATCCAGTCCCACGTCAAAACAGAGCAGCGCCAGGTCATCCAGGTTGAAATATTCCACCAGCATATCACGCAGGCGGGCGGGCCATTCAGGCGGAGAAGGGGACGGGTTCGGCTTGGTCATAAGGTCATAGTATGCAGATAACAATGATGGGTGTGGAGAGTGGTGGGTAGCATAACATAAGGAGGGGGCGTGTGGCAATGATTGGCATTACTCTGATGTATTGGCATTCGTGTATAATAAAGCTGTGGGAATTTATTTGGTGAAGTAAGTGCGGTTCCGGGTTAGTGCAATAGAGGGAATCCAAAAATGGTTAAGCGTAAAGAAATGAGTGAGGGCGCAGAACGATTACGGGTGATGATTGCCGACGATGAAACAGAAATGCGGCGCAGCACTCGCCTGATGCTGACCTTGATTCCGAATGTGGAGATTGTGGCGATTGCTAAAAACGGCCGTGAAGCGCTAGAAATGGCCCGCAGCCATAAACCGGATATTGCCCTGATGGATGTCAATATGCCGGAGTTGAACGGCTTGCAAGCCATTGCCCACATGAGGGCAGAACGGCCGGAACTGGCCTGTATTATCCTCTCGGCGGAGCGAGATACTAAGACTC
The DNA here is from genome assembly GCA_964643965.1 of uncultured Ardenticatenaceae bacterium. GTDB lineage: Bacteria > Chloroflexota > Anaerolineae > Promineifilales > Promineifilaceae. Next base: position 15,935 of record CAZXVH010000015.1, on the reverse strand, counting down.
TGTTAGAGGCGATGGCGGTGGGGGCCAGAGGGTATCTCACCAAGCCGTTTACCACGGATCAATTAATTGAGACGATAGGGCAGGTGAGCAAACATTTGGCGGTGAAGCGGCGGCAATCTGATCAGGTGGCGCAGCTGCGTCACCAGCGGGATGTGATCCTGAAAGAGCTGGCGATTGAGTATGTGAAGCAGCAGCGGTATGACACGAAGGCGATGCGGGTGTTGGAACAGGTAACGGCCGCTCCCGATTGTGACCGGCGGCTGCTGTTGGCGTTGGCCTGGGTCTATATGCAGCGGCAGGAGTGGGAGAAGCTGAAGCAGGTGAAACGGCGCTTGGGGAGCAGCGGGTTGACAGTGGATGGTGGACAGTGAATGAGATTGATTTTGCCGCGCTACGGGCAGAGATGGTAGCGGAGCAGTTAAAGGGGCGGGGGATTAGGGAAACGGCCGTTTTGCAAGCGATGTCCCTCGTACCCCGAGAGCAGTTCGTCTCTGATGCGTATGTCGCTCATGCTTACAAAGACGGCCCTCTGCCTATCGGCCAAAAGCAGACTATTTCCCAACCGTATGTGGTGGCGTATATGTGTGAACTACTGGCCTTGACGCCCACCAGCCATGTGCTGGAAGTAGGAACTGGCTCCGGGTATGCGGCGGCCGTTCTCAGCCGCCTGGCCGCCCAGGTGGTGACGGTGGAGCGGCATGAAGCGTTGGCGGAGATAGCGCGGGAGCGCCTGGCTGCTTTGGGCTATGATAATGTGATTGTGGTGCAGGGCGACGGCACTCTGGGTTGTGAAGAGTATGCGCCGTATGATGGCATTGTGGTGGCGGCCGGGGGGCCAGATGCGCCGCTGCCATTAAAAGAACAGCTCAAAATCGGGGGGCGGCTGGTGCTGCCGGTTGGTTCCAGTAAACGAAAACAGCAGTTGGTGTTGATCACCCGCCGCAGCCAGTATGAATTTGAGGAAGAAAAAAAGGGGTCGGTGGCTTTTGTGCCGTTGGTAGGCCAGGCGGGGTGGCAGAGCGAGTAGACCGGCCAAAAAGTTCAACTTCTCCGAGAAGTTGAACTTTTTGTTATCTCACTATTTTCCCCACTTCGGCGGTGCTGTTTAAGATGAGGTGCGCCCCGGCCGTTTTCAGTTCTGTTTGTTCCCCAAAGCCACATAAGACGCCAATCGACCAGGCGCCGGCCCGCCGTGCTGCTTGCACATCAACGGTGGTATCGCCGACCATGAGGCAGTTGGTTACAGGGACGCCAAGCCGCTGCGCTGCCAACAAAATAGGGGCGGGATGAGGCTTCAAGCGGTGGGTATCTTGCCGGCCGATGGTGGTGGCAAAGAGCGGTTTCAGGTGTGGGAATTGGGTGAGGAAATGCTCGATATGGTAGCGGCTGCGGGTGGTGACGAGGGCCAATGGGTAGCGCTCGGCCAGGGGGAGGAGCATCTCAGCCACGCCGGGAATGAGCTGAAACTCGTGGGCCGGGTAGACGCCGCGTCGTCGGCGCAGGCGGTCGGTGAAGCCCATGAGCGGTTCATCCAGGTGCAGCCAGTCGAGCAGGGTGATGAGCATATTGCCGGACGTTTCTGCTTTCATGAGTAGACGGCGGGCGATGTGGGGGGAACGGTGGCGTAAGAACGGCCGGAGGCGCTGCTCCAGCCAGGCCACAGCGGCGTCATCGGTGTCGATGAGGGTGCCGTCCAGGTCAAAGAAGATGGCCTGGATTTGATCGAAGGGGATGGTCATGAGTTGGTTAGAAGGGCCAGAAGTTGAGGATGAGGATGGCAACGGCCGTTATCGTCAGGTTGTCAATGCCCCGGATAGAGACCGCTTCTACCAGGGTGGTGGCAACCATAACCGTCAGAGCAGGCAGCACCGCCCCCAACGGCGTGATGGCCGGTGGTTCCGGCATGAACCATAAGGCCAGCCAGGTAAAGAGCAGGCCAAAGATGAAAAAGCCTAGGGAACCTTCCAGCGTGCGTTTGTGATTGGCGACGTAATATGGGCGCTTGCCGTAAGCGCGGCCGACCACTGGCGCCAAGCCATCGCCCCAGGTGAGGGGCATGAGAGCGGCCACCATCAGCGGCGGCTGGCTCCAAAAAACATACACGACGGCAGCGGCGGCAATGGGGAAATAAACCGTGCCCATATTGCTTTTATCCTGGCTGGCCATCGCTGGGAAAAAGCCGAAGCGGAAATCCAGGTAGAGGAATATGGCAAAGAGGATAGACATGATGATGAAAGGCCAGGGCGAGGTGAAGACAAAAATCAAAATCCAACTCATCATGCCCACGCCAATGTGGATCACTTTGCGGGTGAAGTTACTGCTGTAACCGCGCCATTTACGCAGCAGTTCAGCCAGACCGATGATGACGAAGATGTAGAGCGTACTAAGGATGACGCCGAGCAAGTTGTTGTTTAGCAGCATAAGAGATGTCCGGGAATGCTAAATGCTGAATGCTGAATGATCAATGGCTTGTCCTGAGCTTGTCGAAGAAAGGAATGGTTGCTCATGGCGGCGGCTTAGACGATGAGGTGGTCGTAGAGCATGTCGAGGCTGAGGTTGGGCACCACGGTTTCGTTGGTTTGCACGGTGAGGCTGGCGGCGGCCGCGCCCAGGCGGATGGCTTCGATGGGGGGCAGGTCGTTGATGAGGCCAAATATGATGGCGGCGGTGACGGCGTCGCCCGTGCCGGTGTTATCGACGATCTGGCTGTAGCGGGCGGGGATGTAGCCGGTTTCGTCGGAGGTGGCATAGTCCAGGCCGAAGTCGGAGAGGGTGAGGACGGCGTTGTCGACGCCGGCGTGTACCAGCAGCCGGGCCAGATCGAGGCTGGTATCCGGGTCATGGCCGAAGAAGTCTACCTCCAGCAAGGCGGCGGCTTCCATTTCATTGGGGACGACGAGATGCAGCTGGGATAAAAACGGCCGTAGTTTGTAGGTGAGGCGGGTGGAGGAGGGATCGGCGCAGAGGGGAACCTGGTATTTGGCGGCCAGACGAGCGATTGTTTCCATGGCGTCCAGGGTGAGGCTGCCGTCCATCATGATCATGGCGGCGTCGCGGAAGAGTTTGCGCTGCTGGTAAAGGTAGCCAGCGGTGACGCTTTCCATGACGCGCACATCGTCCAGGGCCACGGAGAGGGAGCCATCTTGTTCCAGCAGGGCGATGTAAGCGCCGGTGCGGGCGTTGTCTGTTTGCAGGGCGTAGTCGAGGTTGACGCCGGCGTCGGCCGTTTGCGCCAGCATGGTTTCACCGATGACATCTTGACCAACGGCCGTTATCAACAATACTTCTGCGCCCAATCTACCTAAATTTTCGGCCACATTGCGGGCTGCGCCACCGCGGGAGAGGCGGATGGTGGCCGGATTGGAAGTGGCTGGCTCCAGGCCGGCGGTGGGTTTGCCTTTGACATCCAGTAAGGTGGCCCCGATAACGAGGATGTGTTTGCTCATAGTCGCCTTTTCCTCCTGTGCTGTGCCGCTTGTTTGGCAGCGGACATGCCTGTGACTATACCGCCAATGCTAATGTTTAGGCAATAGACCGGTTTATTCCTTTGCCAGATTGAGCCTGGACCAGACGCCAATGACGATGCCGATGATGTCATACGTATGATCCGCGAAAAGTTCTACTGCCTCTGTTTTGGGGTCACGCGTAAAAATAAAATTTTCATCAACTTCCATTAAAAAAATCCGTCTGAGGCGCTTATCTTCAGATGGAGAAGAGGGAGATGGAGGAGGTTCCTCGTTTATCGCCGCTTGATTAACGATATAGAGGTCGCCTTCTTTTAAATCGTATTTTCCAATTTGGGTATCAATGAGAAGATGGGAATTAGAATTAAGATGCGGCAAGTACTGTTCCCAATCATGAAGATTTTCCAGGCCGTACCAGATGAGATGTTCGCTCTGGTTGGGATGCGCGGGGATGGGGCTGTCGTTGTCATCCTCACTGCTGTCGCCGGGGGCGGGAGGCGGCGGCGGATAGGGTGCTGTGACTGGCGTGTTGAGGGGAGCAGGGCGATGAAGGTTGATTGTGGGTGGGGCTACGGCCGTTCTGCTGGTAGTGATGGTGGGTGACGCTGAAGGAGAAACGGCCGTTACTTGTTGGGTAGGCAGGTCTCCGTGTTCATCTCTGAGCGGGATGGAAATATGAAAGGCGACCGGTTCCCCTTCACCGTCGCGGCGAATCCTGGTAATCAACTCCTTCTGACACAAATTGAGGCATTCTCGGAGTTGGGCGCGGAAATGGGGATGCGCAGCGACGCCGCTGCTTTCTAACCTGGTGAGTGTTTTGCTGGCTTTGCCGCAGGCGGTGAGGGCCTCTTCGTAGTGGTAGGCGTGGTGGTAGGCGGCGTTTTGGGCAAATTGGGCCAACGCCACGGCATATTTGTTGTGAGCGAATTGCCAATGTCGTTGGGCGTCATCAAAGTAAGGAAGGGCGCCCAGGTATTGCTGCCAGTAGAGGTGGATGAGGCCGATATGGAATTCAGCCAGGCCGATTTGGGCGTGGTCGCCGATGGTGCGGGTGATGCGCTGCGCCCGTTCCATGTCGGCCACGGCCATCGCGCCCAGTCCGCTGAGCCTGTAACGATAGATGAATTGGTCGAGGGTCAGGATGTCTATGACACCGGGATCCGGGTAAAGGTAGAGGACCAGGGTTTGCAGCTCTTTGGCGTTGGCTGGAATGTGGCAGGGCGCCTCTGTTTCGACGGCAATTTCGGTCACAGTTATTTCTCTTCCTGGCTGCCAGCCAGCAGTTGTCTATCAGGCGCTAATTGAAGGCGCAGGTTTTCTAGCTGGGGCAGCAAAGTGAGCGGCAGGGGCTGCGCGGCTTGCGACTGCCGCGCCATTTTCTCTAACGCTTCGATCAGGCGCAGGGCGATGACTTCACGCATGGTGGTCGCGCCGCCGGCGAGACGGGCGTTTTCCAGCCCTTCGATGATGGCCTGGATCATAATCAATTCTGCTTCGGCGCGGGCCAGTTCTGCTTCTTCCAGGGAACTGGCTTCCCGTTCGACCAGGGCCAGATGCAGGCGGGTGTCCAGATTGGCTTGCCAATGTTGGATGTATTGTTGGGCCACATCATTGGGCAGTTCCAGGCGGCCAATGTGGATGCTTTCCAGGTGCAAGCCAATGGCTTCTATAGCGCCTCTGACTTTACGTTCTAACATTTGGGTGAGGGTGTAATGGGGTTCGCGGGCGCGGCCGGTGGGATGGAGCAGTTCGTCCAGGGTGAATTGGCTAACGCTGCCCGCCAGGATGCCGGTGGTGATGTTGACGGGGATGTCTTGCCAGTTGAATACTTTGTCCGGGCCGGCGTTGCTGCGGGCGTAGGCCGCTTGTTCGACGGCTTCTGGGCTGTAGGGAAAGGGTTGGGTGCGGGTGGGCAGGGGGCCGCCGCTGTCGATGTGGAAGGTGACGGTGAAGTCGGTGGTGAGGCTGATGCCGTCTTTGGTGGTGACGGAGAGGCCGGTGACGTGACGTTCTTGGGTGCGTAAGCTGATGAGGGTGAATACGTATTCAAAGGGTTTGAGGCGCTGTTTGCCACTGGAGAGGAGACGGTAGTAACGGCCGTTTATCTCGGTGACGGCCACTTCTCCAGGGGGCACCATTAATTGGCCGGGGCCGCCCACGCGCAGCATGACGTGTTCAGGGCGCATGGTTTCTAAGGTGCGGCTGGAAATGGCGAGGGGCTTGTCGCTGCTGCGCCCCGTTATCAAGCGACCCAAGAATTTGTAAGCGGTGGCGTAATTGGGCAGGTCGTAGAGGATGCGTACCAGGCTGATGGCGGCCAGGCAGGCCAGCCCCCAGCCGGCCGCTACCGGGATGAAGTGGCGCAGTACGCTGGGGGAGAACAGTTCAGCTATACTGATGATTATGGGGGATAGATTGGGGGCATTGGGAAAACGGCCGTGCCAGGCGTTGTTCAGGGGTACAGTCAGATCGATCTGTTCCATGAACCAGGCAAAAGTCCAGTAGAACAGCAGCAGCAGCAGCAAAATGAGAATGAATACCCAGCGTTTGATGGGGGGTTTAACCAGCAGGTCGCTGCTGTGCTCACTCATCTTGCTTATCCTTTTCGCTATCCATCCAGCGCAGCATTTGGCGGGAGCTTTCTACCATGCTGGTTAAGACGGGCTGGGGTACGAGGGCTTTCTCGGAGACATTGGCCACGGCGTCTTCTAGCGCTGTGATCATGCGCAAGGCCACCACTTCGGTGAGGTTGACGTTGTGGTGGCGGCTGTGGGTGATGCTGCGGGTGATGTTTTCAATGATTTCAATTTGGGCGCGAGCGCGGGCGCGTTTAAGGCTGAGTTCCGCTTCTGATTCGCCTTTGGCTTTTTTCATGAGGATTTCGCGCTGCCATTGGGCCTGCCACGCTTTGAGGCGTTGTTGGCGTACGCTATCTGGCAGGCTGATCTGGCCGCAGCCGGCGGAGATGATTTCGATGCCGATGAGCCGCTCGTTGCGCTCCAGGTTTCGTTTGACGCGCTGGTTGATTTCGGTGAGGGGGCCTTGCCCTTCGGAATCTCGTTCGTATAGCTCGTCCAGGCTGTGACCGGCAATTTCGGTGATGAAGAGATCGGTGGCGATGGGGATGATGATTTCAGACCAGGGTTTATGGTTTTCTTTGTCGGCGATGCTGCCGGCGTAGTTGACGTGGAAGATGGCTTCGGGATCGAAATGGTAGGGGATGGTCCCCGGCTGGATGGTTTCTTCATGCTGCCAGACGCGGAAGGTGAGGAAGATGGGCATTTCCAGGGGGATGCCGTCGCGGGTGTTGGCTTTGATGGTTGCCATGCGATTGTGGGGGCGCACGTCGATGATCTGGTTGATGACTTCGTTTTTGAAGAGGATGACAAAGCCGGGTCCGGCCGGGCGGGCGAAGCTGCCGCCTTTGATGAGGGCCAGGACGTGATGGCTGCGCACCGTGCCGCTGCCCAGATATTTGAAGCTGGCGGGCAGCTCTTGCAAGTGGGTCGGCAGGGGGTTCTCTTGTTTTTTGCGCCGCCGCGGCTCTTTTTCCACGCGGGGCGGGGGTTTGATATAGTTGCGCACGAGGAGGCGCAGCCCTTCGGCCCAGCCTTCATTGCCGGGGATGGGCAGGACGAAGAGGGCGTAGTAGAGCAGGCCGAGGGTGAAGGTGATGAAAACGGCCGTTGCCCACCATACCAGGCCGTAGGCGTGATAGGGGTAGCCGGTGGCGTCTTTGAGGAACCAGCCGATGAAGCCGGCGAGGGCCATGATGATGATGAGGCCCAATACGCCGGGTTCTTTCCTGGTGGTGGAGTTGGATCGTTTTCTACTCAACGCAAATTTACCCTGGAAACAGCCTGCTGTGAGCGGCTAAGAATGGTTGCAACTATACCATAATTTACGCGAGTGTACCTATTTGACTGAGGGGGGAAGCCTGTTATAATTTTGCCCTGCTTGACGAAGCAGAGGGCGGTTGGCTCAGTTGGTTAGAGCGCTGCGTTGACATCGCAGAGGTCACAAGTTCGAGTCTTGTACCGCCCACTAGAAGATGAAAAAGCCACCGGTGTAGGTGGCTTTTTTTGTTGAGGGATCGGGTGTGGGAGAAACGGCCGTTTTCATTCATCTTCCGCCGCTGCCAGCCAATCACCAAGAAAATCCAACACCGCTTGATACTGACTTTGCCGGATATTTTTATAGCTTGTCACGCGATAACGACGATGCAGTTCTGCAAAGATGGCCTGGAAATGGTTCTTGCTATTATCGTGTTCCGTCAGCATCATGGCCAACGCCTTTACTGTTTCGGCGATGTCTGTTGCCTGCTCATCGGTAATTGCTTCACGTGGGGCAAGCTGTCGTTCTAACGCTATGATACGACGGTTGTGTTGACCCACAACAATTGCCGCATTATCCAATCGTTCCATAATTCGCAGTTGCTCTTGTGCCATCTGGGCAATCGCCAGCCCCATTTCCTGAATCTGATGCAATGCTGCGCGGGTTTCTGGACTGGTCGTCATCCAATCATCGGCAGCGGCCGTTTCTTGCTGCAAGAAAGCGTCAGCCAAAACCCGATAACATTCCCGCTGATAGCGGATCAGTTGTTCGCGTATTTCATCCTTTACCCGGGTAGCATTGATGCCAAATAAGAAGCCATTGATGAAATCAAGTGGCAGACAGAGCATGGCGCTTGTGCGCGGCCGACGACTGTCAGGAGCTATGTCCGTCGTCGTTACGACGACGGACATCACTTCTTCAGACAAAACGGCGTCTCTATTCATGCGTCGTCGCTGCCCATCCCAATTCAACCCCAGATAATCACAGAGGGGACGCACTGGGACATAGATAGTTTCACGGTCGTCTACTTTAACTAAAACGGCCGTTATTTCATCATCATAGAAAATAACCGCCTTTTGCTCAATAGGGATTAAAGCTGAATCACTCATCAGATATTTGCCCGCCTGTTTCCGTTCTTAAACGTTCCTTATAATGGCTTCGACATCTACAACTAAAATTTTAACAGTGCACACTTGTTCGTCAACAAGAAACGGCCGTTTTGTCTATTTTGCGTTTAGGTAGGATGAAGAGGGTGGGGAACGGCCGTTTTACCACTCGCAAACTTTCCCCAAAATCAGTACAATAAACAGGCCACAAAGAAAAACGGTTCATCTTACTGTAAATAGTACGGGAAGCAGCCAGAATTTTCTCATGTCCCTGAAAACGCTTGTTCTGCCCATCACCATAGATACCTCTACAGCCAATATGGTGGCTGATTTTTATGAGCCAGCCCTTTCTGTTTCCGTGCGCTATGATCGTGGGGTTGGCTTTTTCAGTTCAGGCTGGTTGCGTTTATTGGCACAAGGACTTAACCAGTTTGCTGCGAATGGGGGACAAGCCCGCATTATTACCAGTCCCATATTGGATGAAGCTGACTGGGAAGCGTTACAAGCGGGGACAGAAGCACGTCTGAATCCCATTTTGCATGCAGCCTTGATAAGGAATATTGCTGAACTCAAAGAAAAACTCGAAGAGGATACGCTTTCTGCTTTGGCTTGGATGGTTGCTGATGAGATTTTGACGTTCAAATTGGCCTTGCCCCAAAATAAGCTGTCCGGTGATTTTCATGACAAATTCGGCATTTACACAGATGCTGAAGAGAACCGCGTTAGTTTTAATGGCTCTCCCAATGAAACTGTTCGCGGCATACAAAACTATGAATCGAACCGGATTTTCAAGTCGTGGGAACCAGCTTTTCTGCCCCTTGTTGAAGCGGATGTCAAACGGTTTGAGCGGTTATGGCAGAATGAAGATTTAAACGTGCGCATTTTCGATCTGCCGGAAGCGGCCAAAGCAGAAATATTAAAACTACGACGAAAGGAACGGCCGTTTCCCATTCCTCCGTGGCTAAAACCAGCACATATTAAAGAGAAAAAAGCCCCCTATCAGCCAGCTACCCCTAAAATCCCGGAGCAGATTACCCTGCGTCCTTATCAAGATGAGGCCATCGCGGCTTGGTTTGATCACGGTTGTCGAGGCTTGTTTGAAATGGCGACAGGGACGGGCAAGACGATTACGGCGTTGGCGGCGTCGGCACAATTGTTTGCCAGAGAAGGGCGGCTGGCCGTTATCATTGCCGTGCCGTATCAGCATCTTGTGGATCAATGGCAGCAGGAAGCGGCTGCGTTTGGCTACAAACCGATTTTGGCTTACCAGAGCAAGCGCAGTTGGCTGGACAGGCTGAACCATGAAATTATTGAGTATAACGGCCGTTATCGTCCCTTTATCTCTGTCATCGTCACCCACAGCACCTTTATCAGTCCTGGTTTTCAAGGCAGCATCGCCCGGTTAGACGCACCCACGCTGATCATTGCCGATGAAGCCCATCATTTGGGGGCAGAGCGCAGCCGCCAACATTACCCTGAGCAAATTCCCTATCGATTAGCGTTATCAGCCACGCCAGACCGCTGGTTTGATGATGCGGGCACAGTGGCGCTGCGTACTTATTTTGGCGAAACGGTGTTTGCTTTTACCCTGGAACAAGCCATCGGCGTCAGCCTGACACCTTATTATTACTATCCCCATCTGGTGGAATTGACCGAAGATGAAATGGTGGAATATGAAGCGTTGTCCCTGAAAATCGCCCGTTTATTCCACCAGGATGATGAAGAGAAGCAAGCAGCGCTCAAGATGTTGCTGATCAAACGAGCCAACTTATTGAACACGGCCGTTAATAAACTGGACACATTGGGGGAACTACTCGATCAAGAGAAACAGATCGCCCATACCTTGTTCTACTGCGCCCCCAACCAAATTAATGAGGTGATGCAGCTTGTGGGCTGGGAAAAGGGCATTCTGATTGACCAGTTTACAGCGGAAGAAAGCCCGCAGGAACGGCAGGAGTTGTTAGCCAATTTTGCCAGCGGCCATTTGCAAGCCTTAGCCGCGATGAAATGTTTGGATGAAGGGGTGGATGTACCCAGTACCCGCACCGCTTATTTCTTGGCCAGCAGCAGCAATCCGCGCGAGTTCATCCAGCGCCGAGGCCGAATTTTGAGAAAAGCGCCGGGCAAGGAATTTTCGGTTATTCACGATTTGATTGCCACCCCGCCAGTCACCTTTGACCAAACGTCGGCAGCATTTCAAGTGGAACGCACTGTTGTCAGGCGTGAATTACAGCGATTCAAGGAGTTTGCCAGCCCTGCTTTGAATAAGCATCAGGCGCTGGACGTTATTTGGGATTTAGCCAGCCATTATGGGTTGATGGATTTTTAGTCTGGGAGAGATTATGGTAAAAGACCGTCTAAAAACACTTTTCAAAAGTTACGATCCGATTGTCAGACAAGTCATTGCTGAGGTCGGCGACATTGAGCAAGAATATATTTCGATGCAAAATCCACGTGGCATCATGAAGGACATAGATGATCTGATCACGAAAATTGCCCGCGAAGAATTGGCGCGATTAGAGCAAGAAGGGGACGATGCCGCATGAAACTGGAGCGTATTGGTTTGGAAAACTTTCGCCAATATTACGGCCAACAAAATTTGACCTTTGCCAAAGATAAAACGCGCAATGTGACAGTTATTCATGGCATCAATGGCGCCGGCAAAACCTCTTTGTTTTTGGCCTTGAACTGGTGTTTATACGGCCGTAATGTGGAAAACATCAAAGTGGTGGATAACGTGGGCGAACTGGTGAGCAAGGAAGCGATTAAGCAAGCCACACCTGGTGAGCAGGTGCAAGCCTCGGTGACGATTGCCTTTTTGCACAACGGCCATCGCTATACCGTTAGGCGCACACTTACGGGCAGTAAACTGCTTACGGGAGAACTCATCCTCAATGAGTTAGACCAGTTTACCATGACGCGAACAGGTACAAGTGGACGCGCCGAAACGGTCATGAATCCGCTGGGCACGATGAACGCCATCTTGCCGGTGAATGCCCGCGAATATTTCTTTTTTGACGGGGAGAAGATAGACAATTTTGCCAAGCCGGAAGCGGCGGCTCAGGTAAAAGAAGCTATCTATCTAGTGCTAAAGTTGGAAATGCTAGAACGTTCTCGCCGTCATTTGGAAAATACGGCAGCCAATTACCGAAAAGAGTTGAAACAAGCGTCTGGTGGTGAACTGCGCGACCTGCTGGAAGAAGATGAAACGTTACGGCAGGAACGAGAAAAGGCGCAAGAACGCAAAGCAGAATTAGAGAGAGAGAAAACATCTGCCCAGCGCAAGGTGGGCGAGATTGACCAAAAGTTACGGGATTCGCAAAATGCCAAATCGTTACAGCAGCAGCGGGATCGCCTGGAGAAGGATTTGAAGCAGCGCCGTGATGAACTAACAGAGGAAGTGGAGCAAATTCGGGAACGGGCGACTTCTAGCTATCCACTTTTGGCACAAACGGCCGTTTCCACCGCCCTCACCCTCTTAAACGAAAAAAGAGAACGGGGCGAAATCCCCAGCAACATCCGTCAGCAGTTCATCCAGGATTTGCTGGACGAGATGCAATGTATTTGTGGACGGCCGTTTGCCGAGCATGGGCCAGAGCATCAGCGGCTACGGGCGCTTATGGAGCGTTCCGTCTCCAGTTCATTAGAAGATGATGTCTTGAATACCAGCGCCGCTTTAACCGCCTTTGCCGACAAGAACAGCCAGCAACAAGCGCTGCTGTCCGCCAACATGCGTAAACGCACGGAGTTGATCGACATTATTCAAGACCTGGACGCCGAACTAGATGACGTCAGCCGCCAATTGAAAGGGTCACCGTTGGAAGAAATTAGTCGTCTGGAAGAACAACGGCGCACCTTTATGGTGGATATGGATGGCTACAATCTGGAAATTGGGGCGCAGTCGCAGAGAATAGAGCAAGTGGGCAAAGAGATCGGCGCGTTGGAAAAGAAAATTGCGGCGGCACAAAAAGAAGAACAGCGCAGCCAGGAACTGAACCTAAAATATGAGTTAGCGCAAAAAGCGGCTGACGCCATTACAGAAATGTACCAGGTACACGCTGATGATATGCGCCAGCAAATAGAGGCGCGTACCAAAGAGATTTTCCGCTCGCTGGTGTGGAAAGAGAGCCATTTTCAGGATGTGCAGTTGGGTGCGGATTTTAATTTGGAAGTGATTGATCGCTATGGGCAATCGGCGCGGCCAGAGTTATCGGCGGGGGAGCGGCAGGTGTTGAGCCTTTCGTTTATTACGGCGATGGCGCAGGTGAGCGAGGAAGAAGCGCCGCTGGTGATGGATACGCCCTTTGGTCGTTTGTCGTCGCACCATCGCAACAGCATCACGGAACGGTTGCCGCAGTTGGCCGACCAACTGATTTTGTTTGTGACGGATGAGGAGTTGCGCGACCAGGCGCGGCAAAATCTGGAGAAGGTTATTGGGGCAGAGTACCGTCTGGAGTTTGATCGGGCGACCAGTTGCACGACGATTGAAGAGGCGTAAGATGAGTGATACGGAATATACAAGAACAGACCGCGTTTACATTGATGAATCTGTGATTGATGTGTACAAACAGTTAAAGAAAGAGGGGAATGTGGAAGCGGAACAAGCTCCCTTTGAGACCTATAAAGATTTGTTTATGTTTGCGGCGTGTTTGGGATTTGAAAACGGCCGTCGTACCAAACCACGCAAAGGCAATGGTGGCGAAGTACCCGCCAAAGTTTTTACCGAAGACGACCTGGCAATTCTTAAAGCGATTGCCATTGCCGAAACTGGCGACGTAGCAGTATTGGCACGTTTTGGCGAAATACTGGGCATTGCTGAAGAATATGCGAACACAGGTATCCACGAGGTTAAATCTTCTTTGTTAGATGAAAGAGGACGGCCGTTGTGGAATTTGGTAAGTCTGCTAAATTCATAAATGGAAGGTTAATAGCAAAAATGGCAATTGATTTTGTAACTGTAAAGCCAGCTATACAAGCTCGAAAGCAGTTAACCGAGGACTTGAAGAAGTATAATGTTTCGAGCATAGTGCTTTCCCCTACTAGATGGGCTAGCTATACCGATCCAACTCCATTGACTTGGCAAAAAGTGAAGTTCGATCAGCAAGAGTTGAATAATGTGCCAGATAACGAATTTGGGATATACACGTTTATCGTTGATGCAGGTGTAGCAAGTCATCCTCACTGCTCTTATCTTCTTTATTTAGGAAAAGCAGAGGGGCAATCGCTTCGTTCACGTATTGGACAGTACTTTTATGAACCAAACAATCCAAAAGGTCGAGGGCCAATTCAAGATATGATTCATGATTGGCATTCAAATTTGTATGTATGTTTTGCACCTGTGAACGATGTTTCAAAAATAGATGGTTTGGAAAATGCTATGTTAGAAGCCTTTGTTCCGCCTATGAATCAACAATACAAGGGTTTATTTGGTCAAGCATATAGAGCGTGGAGACAACGATAATGAAAAACACAACCTTTCCAGCCTTGCGATGCAAAATGGGCGAATGGATATATTACCTTACGTTTTTTAAATTTTCTGATGTTGTAGACTGGATCAAACCAACCGACCAGATTCATACAAGCAAACAACTTCGTGACATGATTCAGCGAGCATTAACGAATAATGCTGACTCAATTGCCAATTACTTGCTACTTCAAGATGAACGCTTTTTTAATTCCGTAGTTGTGGGGGTCTATGGGGGATCCCCACAATGGTTTCCGATAGAAATTTCTAGTAGTCCCGTATTAGGAGACCCTAATCTAGATAAAAACGAGAGGGATTCCATAGGAGTACTGCAATTTGAGGGTAATGAGGAACTTTTTGCGATAGATGGACAACATCGGGTAGAAGGCATAAAGAGAGCATTGCCTCAGAATACAGATCTTAATAATGATGAATTATCTATTATCTTAGTTGCACATGAGAAAACTGAAGAGGGTCAGAAACGGACAAGAAGACTTTTTACTACTCTCAATAAATGGGCTAAGCCTGTCTCTAAAGCTGATATTATTGCGCTTGATGAAGATGATGCTTTTGCTATTGTCACAAGAAGATTAGTGGAAGAGTTCTATTTATTAAAGTCAGACACTCGTCATGACAGAAGATTTATACATTTTGGCACTCAACCTTCTTTGAACAGAACTGACACCAGAAATCTTACAACTATTCGTACAATATATGAGATTTGCGCCACAATTTATTTACCGATTCTTTCTACTTCACCAGACAAATCTCGAAAAGCAACTGTCAATGAGCGAAGAATTCGTCCTTCTGATCAAGTGATAAATGAAATATATGCCGAAAATACATCCTATTGGGAACTATTAAAAGATAATTTTATTGAATATCAGGAACTGTTTTCTTCCTCTCCAGATGAAGAATTAGCTGGAAAACATCGGATTGAAGGTGGTCATTTTATGTTTCGACCATTGGGACAACAAGCATTTGCAAGTGCGGTTAGAGTCATGATGGATAGAGATGTATCAATGCAGAATGCTGTTCAAGATTTGGCTAAAGTTTCTATGCAATTGGGGCAGCCGCCATGGGTATATATAATTTGGGATCCCAACAAACAAAAAATTATCCGAAATTTTGGCTCACGGAATATCGAGGGAATCTTGTTGTATATGGTAGGACAAAAGCCAAGATCACCAATAAATAGTATTTTGCAAAGATATCGTACGTATGTGGGAGATGATAACGCAACATTGCCCAGCCCGGTAAGGGGAACTTTATTATAGTTGTGAGTTAATGGGTTTAAGTTAAACGGCCGTTCTCAACCCCACCACATATCCCAACTTTTCTAGCGTACCCGGTTCAATCGGGTACGCTGCAATTTGGTCATTTGCCAATACAGAGAAATAGCGCGTAAATTGTAACAAGGCAGGGTTCAAAACATATTCTTCCGGGCCATCAAAGCCGCCTGTAAAAACAGAGTCATAACCAGCTTTTATGAGTATCTCTGTCCATTCCGGCTCCCACACTTCCCACAATGAGTTACGACCAGACATCAAGCTGTCATAAAGCCATGAATCACCAACTAGCTCTGCAAGATGCCTAATCCCATCTTCCACGTAATCAGAATAGCCTTTGTCATCTACCGTCATTAAAACAAGCTGCTTGGCTGTTGATGGCAAAGTGGCTTCTAACACATAGCCGTATGGAGGTCGGGCATACCGTTTTGCATGGCTAAAATCTCGTGTCCAGGTTTCACCACAGCCCCCATGGACATCAAGCCCCACACTACTTGGCGTTATGCCCCGATAAAGAGCAATGCTATTTTGATTAGGTTTACTCATCTTTACTCTTGAATTTTCATCGTTGTGAAGCATGAAGAACGGTAAAGCCGATGACATTCTCCCCATCATAGCGAATAATTACATCTTCGTCAGTTAACTCGCTATCTGTAGCTACGCTTGGTTTTTGAAAGTTGATATACATGACGTCGGCTTCCTGATCGTAAGTCAACCTCACTGATTGTTGAGGTAGTTGCTTGAGGGTAGGCAAAAAGCTCAAATATGATTTTAATAA
>CAZXVH010000014.1:62210-70570 GCA_964643965.1 uncultured Ardenticatenaceae bacterium | reverse complement strand
GAAAATGGCCAGGCCAATAATGAATTGTGAATAATTAATTGTGAATTGTGAAGTGAGGCGTTTGGGGGTGCTGAGGGGGATGGGAACGGCCGTTGTTTGTGAGACCAGCCCTGTGGTGTGTTGGGTGCGAGATTAGTGGGGGAGAGCGCCAAGCCAATAATGAATTGTGAATAATTAATTGTGAATTGTGAAGTGGCGGTTCGGGGTGCTGAGGGGGATGGGGAACGGCCGTTGTGATGACACCGACTCAATTCGTTTCGTTTTGTAAAGCCATATACTGTAAGATGCAATGCTGTATAATAAAAACATGGCCATGATAAACGAACTTCGATTGAAATTTTCCAATGGGTCTTTTGAATTTTCCAAACATGCTGTTGACCAAACGATTTTACGAGGAATATCAGTTCAAGAAATTCGAGAATTGATCCATGATGGGGAAGTTATCGAAGATTATCCAGATGACAAATATGGGCCAAGTTGTTTGATCTTCGGTGTCACAAAAAACAAGAGACCACTTCATATTCAGTGCAGCTATCCATCTCGCCCCATGATAAAGATTATTACAGTCTACGAACCAAACTCGGAAAAGTGGATTGATTTCAAGATACGGAGATAACCATGATTTCAGAAGAAAGAAATGAAAATCTAGTAGAGCAAGATGTAACTTATACTCTTTATAAAGACGGACAATTTTATATC
Source organism: uncultured Ardenticatenaceae bacterium (assembly GCA_964643965.1). Taxonomy (GTDB): domain Bacteria; phylum Chloroflexota; class Anaerolineae; order Promineifilales; family Promineifilaceae. The sequence goes on along the minus strand of CAZXVH010000014.1, from coordinate 69,871 downwards.
GTCGAAAATGTACCTGCCCGGGTTGATCTAGAAAGTGGCGAAGAATATTTTTCACCTGAGACTGTTGAAAATTTACAACAGATTATTTTAGGGCATAAAAAACCTGTACGTACTATCAAAACGCCTGTTTATAATTTTATTTAACGTCTTTTCTTTTCCAGTTGTGGCCGTTATCTACGAGACCTGTGCTGTGTTAGTTGAGAGATTGTGGGGGATGGGGAACGGCCGTTGTGATGACAACGAATTTTAGTAAGTAACGAATTGGGAACGGCCGTTTGTGATGACTACATGGATTGGGAAAGGAAGGGATTGCCCCGGCTGCCAACACAGTGATTTGGGGCAGGGAATCGTCAATCTGAAATCGTCAATCGTCAATGGGATAACGGCCGTTTGGGTTGTGTGCTGTGGGGATGGGGAACAGCCAAAAATTAACAATCTCTTCTTGACACTAATAACGCATCCCGTTATCATTCACTCATGATTCGGAGTTTTGCATCAAAGGAAACGGAACGGCTTTTTCGTCGGTAATTTTCACGGAAGTTGCCACAAGATATTCAACATCGAGCCAGAATGAAGCTAGAAATCCTTGATGCGGCTGAACAGCTAGAAGATTTACGGATTCCCCCATCCAATTATTTGGAAAAGTTGTTTGGCGATAGAATTGGTCAGCACAGCATCCGCATCAACAACCAATGGCGTGTTTGTTTTTCGTGGCGTGATGGGGATGCTTACAATGTTGAAATCGTTGACTATCATTGAGGTACTGATATGAGTGAGTTAGAGATGCTTCCCCCCATTCATCCTGGGGAAATTTTGTTAGAAGAATTCCTACAGCCTATGAATTTGAGCCAGTATCGATTGGCAAAAGACATTGGGGTGCCGCCTCGGCGCATTAACGAAATTGTTCACGGCAAACGTGGTATTTCTGCGGATACAGCTTTGAGGCTTTCTCGCTACTTCGGTCTTTCAGAGCGTTTCTGGATGAATTTGCAATCCAGGTATGATCTTGAAATCGAAAAAGACAAGTTGGAAGATAGATTAGAGGAAGAGGTCAAGATTTTTAATGCTGAACCAAGGTTTGCGCTGGCTGAGGCAAAAGCACGATATAACTTGACTGATTTTGAAACAACCGACGAACTTTCTGACGATCTGGATATTTAGGTGAAGCATGATGGCAAAATCATTTGAGCAATTAAAGAGCAAAATTTCACCAGTGCGGCGCAAAGATATTGACCACAAGGCTCATGCGATTCTTAATGACATGACGTTGCAAGAAGAACTTCAAGATTCCCACGATTCCCACGATTTACAAGCGTTGCGTGTCGCGAAGGAAGAAGAACAAGATGCACCTACGATAAGTTTTGAAGAGGCAAAAAAAGAGCTTGGTTTAAGCTAACTCCCTTAATAATTTAGGACTATAACGGCCGTTATCCACAAGACCATTTCAGCTACATGTTGGCTGAGCATTGGTTAGGCGATAACGGCCGTTTGGGTTGAGCAATCTGGGGATGGGGAACGGCCGTTGTGATGACACCGAATTTTAGTAAGTAACAAATTGGCAACGGCCGTTTTTGACAAGACCAGCCCTGTGGGGTGCTGTGGCAGGAATAGGACAAGATCTACTGATAACGGCCGTAATTCACCGGATCAGACATCAACTCCCCTGGCGCTAAACTGTCGATACGTTCCTGGCCTAATTTCTCCAGATAGGCGGTGCGATTAGGCATGGCGTAGACCCATTCTTGCAGCCACGCTTCGGTGGCGTCTTGTTTAGTTGAGCTTTCCGCCCAATCCAGATAGAAGGCATTGTCGCGGTCGTAGTAGCCCTGCACATAGCTGGGATGAGCGCCATACGGCTCATGTACCACCGCATCAACCACCAACCCCGGAATGAGGGTGCGGTTTGGATCACGCGAAATCACCTCTTCATCTACGATCTCTTCTACTACCACTACCACTTTTTTGGAAGCGAAGGCGACCTCTTTCTGCATCCCCAACAAACCCCAAATTTGCACATTGCCTTTGGCGTCTGCGCGTTGGGCGTGGAGGAAGGCCACATCTGGGTTAATGGGCGGCACAACGGCGATTGGCCCATCGCCATACGGGCTGTCCACAAACTTGATGTTGGGATTGGCTTCGGGCATGTCACTGCCCAGATAGCTGCGCAGGGGGAAGAAAGGCAGCTTGCTGGCGCCGGCAATGTAACGCCCTACCATGCCAAAATGGGAATACTCTTCGATTTCTAGCGGCTTGGGAATGCTCTTCTCCACAGCGCGGCGCACACAATACAAACTGCCTACGCCAGGATTACCCAGATAGCTAAAAACAAGCTTCTTAGCCACGCCGGCCGCGATCATCTGGTCATAAACCAGGTCAGGCGTCATGCGTATCAACGTTAATTCCTGCTTTTGCTGGCGTATAATTTCATGTGCGGCCGCAAAACAAATAAACGCGGTAAACCCTTCGATGGCAACATTGTCGCCATCCTCAACATATCGGCTGACTGCATCAGCCATCGTCATTATTTTGTCTGATTTTTTCATTGATTACCGTTCCTTACCAGATAAACGTGTCCTTTTTTCGTCAATTTTGCCTCAAATTTTCTAAAACCACAGAATTTGCTAGAACCAGAACAAATTACACTGGCAATACGGCCGTATTCCCTCTGAATTCGCTGCAAGTAGGATAACATAAAGTAATAAGGGGGACAATGATAAACCAACCCCTCCTACCCCCAACATCCCTCTAACGGCCGTTCCCTCTTCCTCCCCTATACCTTCGTAATCACACCCCTCATATCCTATTTGATACCCTATTCATACCGTTTGATTACTTAAACAAAACCGCAGGCAAACAAAAAAAGCAGCCCGCTTCTAACCAAAGTGTCGGGCTGCTTTTCTTCAATCAAAATAAAAGCTGTATTCTTTTACCAAACCGCTGAACCGGTCTGTTTTGATGGGCGTGCTGGGACTCGAACCCGGGACCTCACGGATGTGAACCGTGCGCTCTAACCAACTGAGCTACACGCCCTTTTAGGCGATTCCACGCCCTTATAAAAGCGACCGAGATTATAACATTATGCCTATCCCCCAGCAAATTTATATCCAAATCCGCCACTTCTCAGGTATAATCTCTGTGCAGCAAATATTTTGAACTTTTTTCGATTTTCAGATCAAGGACAGGATTATGAAAGCATTTGTAACAGGCGGCTCCGGATTTATCGGTCAACGTGTCGTGAAAAAATTAATTGAGCGTGGGTATGATGTTCACGCATTAGCTCGTTCGGAACAGAGCACGGCCGTTTTGCAATCATTAGGCTGTACCGTCGTTCCCGGCGACATTACCGATGTCGCCTCTATGCGGCCGGGCATGGCCGGCAGCGACGTGGTATTCCACATCGCCGCCTGGTACAAAATTGGCGACCCCGATTGGATGAAAGCAGAAGCGGTTAACGTGGGCGGCGCCCGCAAAGTGCTGCGTCTGGCCGTTGAACTGGGCATCCCCAAAATCATTTACACCAGCACCGTCGCCGTCTTTGGTGATACCCAGGGTCAGCTTGTCGATGAAACGTATTACAAAGGCGGCCCCTTCCTCACCGAATATGACCGCACCAAATGGCTGGCCCATTATAAAGTGGCCCTGCCGCTTATTGACAAAGGAGCGCCTATCATCATCGTCATGCCGGGCGCGGTTTATGGCCCTGGCGATACCAGTAACGTGGCCCAGTTGATGCGTCAATTTTATCGCGGACTGCTGGCGCTGCCCGGCCCAGAGACCACGCTCACCTATGCCCATGTAGACGACATTGCCGAAGGACATCTGCTGGCGTTGGAAAAGGGCAAACCTGGGGAAAGTTACATTTTGGCTGGCCCGGCCGTTCCTCTGGGAGAAATGGTTGATTTTTGGGGCTATCTCACCGGCAAATCAGCCCCCCTGCTGCGTATTCCGGCTAATATGGTAAAGCCGTTTGCGCCATTGGTGGGCGCCGTAAGCCGGCCGCTCTCTTTGCCCGCCACTTACAGCCAGGATTCTGTTACCATCTTAGGCGCCACCTACATGGCTCGGGCAGACAAAGCCAGGGCTGAATTGGGTTGGACGACCCGGCCGTTGCAAACGGGTATGCTGGAAACCTTTAAATGGATAGCAGAAACGGAAGTGGTTCAAGACAAACAGCCAGACCGGGAAAAACAGATAGCCGGGTTGGCAGTTGTGGCGGCGCTGGCCTTGTTCATCTTATGGCGGTTTAATCGTCGGCGAAAATAGCGTTATAATACAAAAAACAGCAGGCAAAGAATGGGCGGATTCCTTACCTGCTGCGCTACCGATACGTAAGTTACACCACCATTGTATAAGGTTCTGCGTCAAAGGAAATAGGCGATTTTGCCTATTTCTTTTATTTTTGCCACTGTAAAACAACCAGTCCGCCCATAATAAGTACCATGCCAGCCACTTTCGTTGGCGTAATGGTTTCCATCTTCAGCAGCGCCGCGATAAACAGCGTTACCAGCGGATACGCTGAGGTGACAGCCACGGCCAGAGAAGCGGGCTGGGAGCGCATAGCGAACAACATGAGCAGGAGCGCCAAAATAGAAGCGCTGCTGGCTGCCGCTGCCCAGAAAAAGGCGGCGGTGTTGTGATTGCTTTCTGGTTGGGCGCGCACGGCCAATCCATAAAAAACAGGCAGCAGAATAACATAGGGGACGGCGTACATCCACTGTATGGTATAGGGATGCGCCTGCTCCAGAGCCAGCTTGTCGGCAATGCCCCAAAACCCCCACAAAATCGTCGCTAAAATCAAGAGTAAAATCGGTGACATGGGTCTACCTCGTTGTTGTCAGGATAAGTGAGTGGGAATTATATGGTTAATGATGGGGCGGGGATAGAAAACGGCCGTTTCCCATCTCCACCTCATATTTTAACCATTGACTTTGTGAAAACCCAGACTATAATCAGTATTGAATAGTCAATATTGACTATTCAATATTAGAGCGAATGTGTTCGATGGAACGAGAACTACTGTTACTGGGCCTCCTGCAGAAAGAAAAAATGCATGGCTATCAACTCCATGAGTTTATAGACAGCTTCATGCAAACCTGCGTCGATCTCAAAAAATCGACGGCATACTATTTGCTGGAGAAAATGGCAAAGGAAGGTTACGTCACACGCACAGAAGAACGGGAGGGCAACCGGCCAACGCGTCGTGTCTATCACCTGACAGAAGCGGGAGAAGCGCGGTTAATCGCTTTGCTGCGCCAAAATCTGGCGGCCTATTTACCCGCCAAATTCCCCGGTGATACCGGCCTCACCTTTCTTGACAATCTGCCTACAGACGAAGCCGTCTCTTTGCTGCAACAGCGTCGCCATGATTTGGCGGAAGCGCTGGCAAAGATAGAGAAGGCGCCCCTGCACAGCGGTTCGCTCCAGTTCATGATCGAACATCAACAAATTCATTTAAAATCAGAGCTAAACTGGTTAGACAGCGTGATCGACCGTTTAGCACAGAAAGAAAACTAATTTGTGACGGGGAGAGATTCCCCGTGACGCCCCTATTTAAAAAAGGAGTTAGAAAAAATGTATCCAATTATTTTAGCGACCCACAATATTTTCCGTTGGCTGGTCCTCATCTTTGGCTTGCTGGCTATTATTAGAGCATATCGAGGTTGGTTTGGTAAAAGGCAGTGGACGGCGATGGATAATCGATGGGGCCTGGGCTTCACCGTCAGCCTGGATGTGCAAGTGCTGCTGGGCCTGCTGCTTTACTTCGTCTTTAGCCCCATAACAACCGCTGCCTTTTCAGATTTTGGCGCAGCGATGGCTAATTCAGCTGTACGTTTCTTCCTGGTGGAGCATAGTCTGATTATGATTGTGGCTCTGATCCTGGCTCACGTCGGCCGGGCGCTTGCCAAAAAAGCAGATACCGATGTGGGTAAACATAAACGCGCCGCTATTTTTTACACCCTGGCCATGCTGTCCATTCTGGCGGTGATTCCCTGGGGGGCGGCGCTGCTGCCGTAAGCTGCTTTGTACTCGCCGGGGCCGGTTTCTGACCGCGCCACTGTTGGGTACAGCCTGGTTCAATCTCCCAGATTGAACCAGGCTACTTGCGATGAGCCGAGAAGTTCAACGTTTGCCCAAAGTTGAATTTCTCAGATTAATGGTGTGGAGTTGCGTGACATGAACGGTCAACAAGAAGTGATAGCAGCAAAGCCTGAAGCTGAAGAAAAGCTGGATTATCAGCGGATTTTACCCATTTTTGTCATCGTCCTGATTGATTTGCTGGGTCTAACAATTATCATTCCGCTGCTACCTATCTATGCGGCTTCGTTTGGTTTGACGCCGGCGATGATTGGGCTGCTGGGAGCGGCCTATCCCATGATGCAGTTCATTGGCGCCCCGCTGTTGGGCCGCCTGTCTGATCGGCACGGCCGTAAACCGATCCTGGTGATCAGCCAGATTGGTACGTTTATTGGTTTCATTGTGCTGGGTCTGGCTTCGTCGGGGTTGATGCTGTTTGTGGCGCGTCTTATCGATGGCATTTCCGGGGCGAATATTGCCACGGCGCAAGCCGCCATTACCGATAGCACCACTGAAAAAACGCGAACACAAGGTTTGGGTTTGATCGGCGCGGCCTTCGGCTTGGGCTTCATTATTGGGCCGGTGATTGCTTTTGCGGCTTTAGCGGTGACAAACAATGATTATCGAGCGCCTGCTTTTGCAGCTGCCTTTTTCTCGCTGCTTTCGATTTTGTTAACGGCCGTCTGGTTTAAAGAGACATTGCCGCCAGAAAAACGGGGCGAATCCGGGGATGGCAGGGCCTCTTTCTCTCTGAAATCTTTGACGCGGGCTGTCACTCATCCGGCTGTAGGGATTTTGCTGATTTTGATGTTTGCCCAGCAGTTGGCTTTTGGCGGCTTTGAGCAGCTGTTAGCTTTGTTTACGCTCTCAAACCTGGGCTTTAACGGTTCGAGTAATGCCATCATCTTTGTCTATGTGGGTGTGATTGTGGTGACGGTGCAGGGATATTTCATCGGCAAATGGAGCCGACGTTTTGGCGATAGACGGTTGGTTTATGGTGGGCTGGCGTTGCTGGCGGTGGGCTTGGTGGCCTTGGCCTTTACGCCGCGCCAGCCATTGCCTGGTTATTCGCAGGCTGCGCTGGAAGCGGAACTCAGCGGTGGCCGGCAGTTGATGGGTGAGACGCCGCCGACGGAGGATGTAGCGGTTGATTTACCGGAGGACGGCAATAATGGTTGGCTGGGGTTGGTCTGGATTTTAGCGGCGATGGTACCGCTTTCGGTTGGCGGCGGGGTTTTGCAACCGGCCATCAATAGTTTGATCACAAAGCGGGTGGAGCCGCTGGAAGTGGGTGGCATGTTGGGCGTTTCGTCGTCGTTTTTGAGTGCGGCCAATGCTATTGCGCCGCTGATTGGGGGGATACTGTTCCAGACATTGGGGCCGCGCTCGCCATTTTTTCTGGGCGGCATTTTGATGGCGGCGCTGCTGGCGATTGCGCTGCGGAGGGTGACGCCGGGCCGTGAGCAGGAGGCGTCGATGGGTTTGGCGCGTGGGGGTGGGGGGCATTAAGACAGTGAACAGTGGACGGTGGACAGTTTACAGTGAACAGTGAACAGTGAACAGTTTACGGTGGACAGTTTGCAGTG
>CAZXVH010000014.1:0-62110 GCA_964643965.1 uncultured Ardenticatenaceae bacterium | reverse complement strand
ACAGTTTACAGTGAACAGTGAACAGTGAACAGTTTACGGTGGACAGTTTGCAGTGGACAGTTTGCCGTGAATGGATGGAGAAACGGCCGTTTCCGTTGCGGGAACGGCCGTTTCTGCTTACACTCCCCTCATGACAACGATTACTCTCATTGCTGCTGCTAAATTTGGCCTGGAGAGGCTGGTTAAAGAGGAAGTGGTTGCCCTCGGGTTTTCAGAGCCACAAGTCAGCGAAGGGCGCATTGAATTTGAAGCTGCCCTGGCCGACATCCCCCGTCTCAACATCGGTTTACGCTTTTCTGACCGGCTCCTGGTTAAAATGGGTGAGTTTCCGGCGCTGACCTTTGACGAGTTGTTTGAGCAAAGCAAGGCGCTGCCCTGGGAAGATTGGATCACCCTGGATGGCAAATTCACCGTCAATGCCCGCTCTGTTAAATCGACCTTGCAAAGCGAGCGCACCTGTCAGGCTATCGTCAAAAAAGCGGTGGTGGAATGCTTGAAAGAGAAGTTTAACGTGGACTGGTTTACCGAAACCGGGCCGGAGTTCACCATCCAGGTGACGGTGCGCAAAGATGTGGCGCTGCTCACGCTGGATACATCCGGGGCCGGTTTGCATAAACGCGGCTACCGCCTGGAAGCGGGCGAAGCGCCGCTGACGGAGACGCTGGCGGCGGCGTTGGTGCAGCTGAGTTCCTGGGAAAAGGAGCAACTGCTGCTGGACCCGATGTGCGGCGCGGGCACGATTTTGATTGAAGCGGCGCTGTTGGCGCGAAATATAGCCCCTGGGCTGAACCGTTCGTTTGCGGCGGAGCAGTGGCCGCGCATTCCGGCGGCGGCGTGGGTGGCTGCTCACCAGGCGGCGGAGGCGGCCATCGACCATTCTGGCGATCTGCAAATATGGGGCTATGATCTTGACGAAACGGCCGTTGTCGCGGCCAAAGCCAATGCTGAACGGGCTGGGGTAGGCGAGGATATCCTTTTTGAGCAGAAAGATGTCAAAGATTTATGGATCGACCGGCAGTATGGCGTCCTGATTTCTAATCCGCCGTATGGGATGCGCATGTATGATTTCAAGGAAATTAACCAGATTTATATCACGCTCAACAAGATGTTCAGGAAAAAAACCGGCTGGTCGGTTTACATTTTGACGGCGGACAAAAAGTTTCCTGATTATTTCAAACGGGCCTGGCCAGATCGCAAGCGCAAACTGTATAACGGCAATATTGAAGTGACGTATTACCAATATTATGGGGAAAATCCGCCGTTGGAAGGGTAACGGCCGTTTAGCCCGCATTGAACAGGATATCCCATACATTTTGCTGACGTTTTGATTTTGCCATAGCGCTATCCAGCCGCGCCGGAAAGAGATTTATACTCGCAACGGGCATAATCTGACATTTTTACCAGAGGTGGCGCGGTCAGAAACCGGTCACAGCGAGTATAGAAGATTTAGAACATCTTTATATTAATTTCTCTCTATTAAACTGCAAACAACAGCCGTTTAAAACCGGCCTGCTCAAAATGTTTATCAGTAGTTAAAGCCTCAAGGCAGCCGCGCTGCTGCATAATCACAAACGAAGCACAATCCGTTAAGCTCCATGCTTTATCGAGACGAGTGCCGTAAAAAGCGACCGTCTGCTCAAATAACGCCTGGTCAATAGACACAATTTCAATGGCTGCATCGGTACGTATTTGCTGTAACACACGAATACCAAGCGCCCGGTGTGGCGGCGCGGCCAGGGCATTGCCCACCTCAAACAACACCGCCTCACTGGTGACAAATGGCGGCGTCACCTGAGCCGCCATCTTTTTGGCGGCCTGATGGTATTTGTCGCGGCTGTTGACAAGCGCCAGAAAGTAGCTGGTATCAATGAAAAGGGCAGGCTTCATGATTTATCGACGCCGTATAGATAATGGTCATGCTGCTCGGCCAAATCATCGACGCCTAAATCTTGCGCCATGTCGACTAAGGCAGCAAACGTGCCTTTTTCTTCGGCAATGGCGTAGACTGAGGATGATTGGTTTTGCTTGAGCATTTGCAGCTCGGCGATTAAGGCTTCGTACTGTTCAAAGTTGACAAGTACAGCGACAGGACGGCCGTTTTGAGTGACATACACCACATCACCACCCTCTCGCAAGGTATTGATAACGCTGCTGGCCTGCCGGCGTAAATCTGTAATTGGCACAATATTCGTACTCATATTCAGCACCTTTTTAAGAAAATCTATCAAACAGCATCATTTATAGTGCCAAAAGTGTAACAAATTTAGATAATGGGGGCAAGACAAAAAATCATTACAAGAGACAAAGATACCAGGTTACAAAGGGTTTTCTTTGGTCTTGGTATCTTGGTATTAAGGTTTAAAATCCATAGGTGGATTTTATGGCGTGGAGGATGCTTATGGCTTTGTCGATAAGCGCCTTGTTTTCCGGCTTATTGGGCCAGAGGCTTGCGCCTGAGGGATGAGGTAGGGGCACGATCCAACGGCCGTTTTTATCCTTACTCTCATCAAACCCACTTCCCAACTCAGCCTGGCTCAAATCAAAATTTAGTGGATTCAGCAACGCTGCCGGCGGAAAGTAAGCTGCTGTGCCGATGACATCACGCAGCCGGGCGCTTTTGGGGTACATCAGCTTGATCGCCAGGCCACCCACCAGGATGATGAGCCGGGGTTGCACCAGCGCCATTTCCCGTTCCAAAAAGGGGCGGCACAGCGCTTGCTCCGCCTGGCTGGGCACACGATCCCCTTTACCTGATTTATCTTTGCCCGGATAACATTTGGTAACGGCCGTCATGTACTGATTGTCACGGAACTCATCCTCGTCCCAACCAGCCTGTGCCAGCCATTGAAACAGTCTGACGCCGCTGCCGGCGTTAAACGGCCGTTTTGCTTCTCCCTCCGTCACCCCCGGCGCCTGCCCGATCAACATCACCTGCGCTTCGGCATTGCCCGAAAAAATCGCGCCCGGCGTAATCACATAGCCCGCTTCTAAACAGAGACGGCAAGCCCGCATTTCAGTATGGAGTTCGGTGAGGAGAGAACTGTTTGCACTCATGCGGTTAAGGGAAATTAGAAATTAGAGAGTGGGATTGAAGACCACTCTCTGTTTTTTGATCTTCAATCTTTAAGTATGCTTCATCCAACGAACTGCGCACAAACGCATTTTCTGGATGCAGACTTACCAGCCAGGTTGCCAGATGGGCGATGGCGATTTGGATGCCGACGGTGGGGCGAGGGAAGCCCACTTCGTGTAGTTTGACGACGTAATCTCCCCTTTTTCGCTGGCGAATGAGCAGACCGAGCCGCTGGGTTAACGGCCGTTCCTTCACATACGTCTCTATCAACAGTTTGCCGTCAAATTGAGATTGAAAAAGTTCGACGAGACTGATGTGGATGCCATCCTGGCTGAATTTTTTCGGCTGGAAGGCGACGGCAATTTCTGCCTGGGTTAGAGGAGAATTGATAATGACATGGGGCATAGGCAGTTCCTTAGGGATGGGGAAGATGTTGGGCGTCGCGCTTTCATTGCGCTGCCATTTGAAATAATGGCCGTATCGTCCTTCGTCGAACCCTTTTCGTTCGTATTTGCTGATCGGCCGCGCCGGGTCTTCATTGACATAAGTAACGGGCAGGCGGCTGTGGAAATAAGGGGTGCGTTCCAGCCGCGCCGTAATCCAGGCGGCATAGTCGGCGTGATCGGTGGCGATGTCCAGGTGAGCGCCAGCCGGCATGCGTGTGGCCAACAGATGCAGAAAGGCATCGCTAATCAGACGGCGGTAATGGTGGCGCTCTTTAGGCCAGGGATCGGGGAAGTTGATGTACACTTCTGCCAGGCTGTCTGTTTGACATAACGCCTGAACGACCAATTCCGCCTCACCCACTATCACCCGCGCATGGGGCAAAGCGGCCGTTTGCAATTTCTTTTCCCCTTTGCGCAATGAGGGCAGCGAAAGTTCCACGCCGATGACATTAACTTCTGGACGATTCCGGGCCAGGTCGATCAAAAAATCCGCGCTGCCAAAGCCGATTTCCATGATCAGCGGCGCTTCACGGCCGAAAACGGCCGTCCAATCCGTGGGCCACTGCATACGAATGCTGTGTAACATCAATGAATTCATAAGTTGGAATTATAGGGAGTCAAGAACAAGCGGCAACCCATTTGCTCATCTCTCCCTGATCCGTGACAATTAGATAGAGATAGAGAAGGGAGATAGCGGTGAAAGGGTACACAGTCAGCACGCTTCAATTTATAATCTTTAATCATCAATTAAAAGAGGTAATTTGTGAACCAACGCACGATTCGTATTATTGGCGCGCCCATGGATTTGGGCCAGAACAGACGCGGCGTCGATATGGGGCCAAGCGCCGCCCGGTACGCCGGGCTGCAAGCCCGCCTGGAACGGTTGGGCCACATCGTCTATGACGAAGGTAATGTCTTTGTGCCTAACCCAGAAGAAGTGGCCGAGGGGCAAACAAACAGATTGAAAGCGGTAACGGCCGTTTGCCAGGCCATCTACCAAATTGCCACCGAATGCACCAACCAGGGCGATTTCACCCTCTTCCTCGGCGGCGACCACAGCATTAGCATGGGCAGCATTGCTGCCGCCGCCCAAAACGAACCGGTCGGCGTCATCTGGATCGACGCCCATGCCGACTTCAACACCCTGGAGACCTCGCCCAGCGGCAATATTCACGGCATGCCCATGGCCGCCCTGATTGGGGATGGGGAACCGGCGCTGGTCAATATCGGCCAGCCTGGCCCCAAAGTCGTGCCATCCCATATCGTGCAAATCGGCATCCGCGATTTAGATGTCATCGAACGCCAACGTCTGCTCGCCAGCGGCATCAATGTCTTCACCATGCGCCATGTGGATGAACTGGGCATGGCCGCCATCGCTCGACAGGCGCTCGACCGACTGCGCCATTTGGAGCGCATCCATGTCAGCCTGGATATGGATGCGCTCGACCCCGACGAAGCGGCCGGCGTGGGTACGCCCGTGCCTGGCGGCCTCACCTACCGCGAAGCCCATCTGCTCATGGAAATCCTGGGCGACAGTGGGCGTGTTCACTCCTTCGACATCGTGGAAATCAACCCAATTCTCGATGATCGTAACAAAACCGCCGAATTAGCGGTAGAATTGGCGGCGTCCTTATTGGGACAACGAATCTTATAAAAATGAAGGATGCATGTGAGCATCCTGCATGGATCACAATTCATAATTCATAATTTCCTATGGCTACTATCATGCGCGGCCTCGACGCCGAGGCTTATGACCGACAATACAGTGATAAAGAACTCGTTCGGCGAATTCTGAGTTATTTCCGTCCCTACCGGCGAAAAATCATCATCATCATCGTTGCTGTCCTGCTGCTGGCCTTTGCCGGCGCTGCCTTCCCGTTGCTCGTGGCCCGCGGCGTGGATGTGATGGCCACGCAGGATACCGATGCCTTTATCTGGCTGCTGGCTGGCGCCGCCTTTGTGCTGGGTTTTGCCGTCTGGATTTTTAACTGGATACGACGCCAGCTTACGGTTGAAGTGATTGCCGATGTGGTGATGACCATGCGCGGCAATGCTTTCACCGCTGCGGCCGAGCAAGACCTCTCCTTTTATGATGAGTACAGCTCCGGCCGTGTCGTCAGCCGTATCACCAGTGACACCCAGGAATTCGGCGAGGTGATCATCCTCAGCATGGATGTCTTCAACCAGCTTTTCACCTCTTTTATTCTGGTGATTGTGTTGTTCACCATCGACTGGAAATTAACGCTGATGGCGCTGACGATGACGCCCTTTGTGGTGGGGGCCGCGTTGGCGTTCCGGCGCATGGCGCGGCGCGTCACCCGCCAAAGTTCGCGAGCGGTAGGCGAAGTCAACAAATCCATTCAAGAAGCGGTGACGGGCATTCGCGTCGCCAAAAACTTCCGCCAGGAACAGGCCATTTACGATGAATTCATCCAGGTTAATCGGCAAGCGTATACCATCAATGTGCGCCGCAGCCTGGTGCTGGCAAATATTTTTCCGGTGCTGAATGTGTTGAGTGGCATTGCCACGGCTATTATCGTTTATTTTGGTGGGTTGAGCACGGTGGCGGGGGTGATTAGTGTGGCGGCCTGGTATCTTTTTGTCTCCACGTTGGACCGCTTTTGGTTTCCCATCATCAACTTGTCGGCGTTTTGGAGCCAGTTCCAGCAAGGGTTGGCGGCGGCGGAGCGGGTGTTTGGCCTGATTGATTCGGAAACGGCCGTTACCCAAACTGCTGATCTCCCGGCGCCACCCTTGCGCGGCGAAATTCGTTTCGACAAGGTGTGCTTCCGCTACTCTGAGCAAGAGCAGGTGCTGCGGGAATTTACGTTGTTCATGCCGCCCGGCGAAAGCGTGGCCCTGGTGGGGCATACCGGCGCGGGCAAATCCAGCATCATCAAACTCATCGCCCGCTTTTACGAATTTCAGGAAGGCGAACTGGAGATCGACGGCCATGATATTCGCACGTTCAACCTGGAATCATACCGGCAGCAGTTAGGCATCGTTTCCCAGTCACCCTTTCTTTTTGCCGGCAGCGTGGCCGAGAATATCCGCTACGGCCGACCCGAAGCCAGCGACGCCGAGATTGAAGCCATGGCGCGGCGCATTGGCGAGGGGGAGTGGCTGGAAACGCTGCCTGAAGGCTTGCAAAGTGAGGTGGGGGAACGGGGTGGACGCCTCTCGATGGGGCAGCGGCAGTTGGTGGCCTTGACGCGGGTGCTGGTGCAAAATCCGCGTATCTTCATCCTGGATGAAGCCACCGCCAGCGTAGACCCCTTCACCGAATCGCAGATTCAGCAGGCGCTAGACCTGATCATGGCGGAGCGCACTTCCATCATCATCGCCCACCGCCTCTCCACTGTGCGCTCCGCCAACCGCATCATCGTTTTGCAGCAGGGGCAGATCATCGAAGAGGGCAGCCATGAAGCGCTCATGGCCGAGGGCGGCCATTACGCCGAACTGTACGACACCTATTTCCGCCACCAATCACTCGATTACATCCAGTCGGAGCAGTGGCAGCGGCGCAGCGCCTCCCCAGATTTGTAGAACGATGCGGTATGGCGACGGCCGTTTCTTGAAACCAATGGTAGCGTCAAACCATGATTATTCCCCTTTTCGGAGATAAAAGCGTTATGTTAACAACGCATTGGCGCTTTATTCGTTGGCGACGATTGTGATTTTTGCCATTTATTTTGTGTTGAATCCCACGTCAGGATAAAAAATGGCGGTTGTTGGATCTGACGCAGACCATACACATGCTGGCTTTTTGTCTCTATTTATAGGTGGAAACAAATGAAATGTCCCTTTTGCAATGCCCCCATGACCGAAGAATTGCTCGACTATCTGGTTGAGATTGATGATCAGGAAATCAAGATAGAAGAAGTGCCTACCTGGGTGTGTGAAACTTGCGATCATACCGAAGTGGAAGAAGATGTGATTGAGGCCGTGGAAGATATGCTGGCTCATCTGGACACGGTGCAGGCGGGCGCAGAGGAAGAGTAACTTTGTCGCTTAATCGTTTGGTCGTTTAGTCACGTAGTCTGGCAGTTAGCTGGCTGTACATCACAAAATTGGCGTTGTTTAACGGCCGTTCCCCCACATAACGCGCCACTTCCCTTACCACCTCTCGCCGGAAGCCTGGAATCTGAACATCTCGCCGCTGCTCCTGATCATAGAGCGCCCCACCACGCTTTCAAGTTCATGCGGCCCCTGCTATAAACGGGCTAACAAAGCGGCCCACTCTGCGCTGCGGTGGTAGATGCGAAAATGTTCGGAAGTGGTTAAGAACGGTTTGTCGGTGAAGCCGGCGTCAATCATTTTGTTGAGATAGGTAAAGGTATTGGCCTGGTTGCCCAGATTGGCCCAGACGATAGCCGTATTCCACAACAGCCATATGGGAGGGTTGGGGTGCAGTAACGCTTGTTCATACCACATGGCCGCTTCCTGGTAGTTTTGCTGGCGCAGTTGAATATTGCCATTGAGGCCCAGATTCAACTGGGGGTCAAAAAAGGCAAAATAGGTATCGTCGGCGCATTGCAAAGAAAAACCAAGCTCCCGGGCCAGGGCCATAGAAGGTTTGTTGTCGGCGTCGCATACCCAGCCGATCTCGGTATAGTCGCGCCGGGCGGCCTCGCGCATGGTGGCAGAAGCGGTAGCCATAGCCAGTCCCAGCCGTTGATGATCCCGCGCTGTGTCAACGCCCAGTTCGCAGCGCCCGCCGATGTTGTATTCCGTCATACACCAGGCCACGATTTCGTGCCCATGAATGACACAGACGCCAAAACTTTTCTCTAAAAAATCGTCGATAGACGGCCGTTCTGAAATCATCTCGTTGGTCACATAATCCAGATTACTCAGGCTGTCGTCGGCCAACAGCGCCGCATCAACCCAGCGCAGCGCATATTCCTTGGGGATGCGCACCTGCCATTTTTGTTTACTGGGATCCAGGCGGTAGTAGAGCCGTTGGCCGCGCATGGGGTCTTTACCCGCCAGCACACTGTCCATCACTCGTTCCCAACCAGGCGTGTAGACCAGGGTAAAGGCGCTTTGCCCCAGACTAGAGGTTTTCATTTCCGGGTAATAGGCATGGCTGAACAGGTCGTTGAGCGCTTCGTTGATCTCCGGGTCGCTGCGGTTTCCGGCCAAGAATACCCGGCGCTTAAACCAGGCCACGGCCGTTCTCGGTTTTTTCGGGTCATCCACAAATACACGACCGGGGGTTATGCCTGTTAAAATGGAGTCGATAGCTAAATGATGGTTGAGTGAAGCGAACAAGGCTTCAGTTTGTTTGAATTGGTTTTGCTGTAATTCGTACATGGTGTCCCAATAGATGAAATGCCGGAGATTACCTATCCAGTTAATTGTATAGAGTCCTGACTGTAACAAGATTCTGGCAGTTGTGCCAGAATTAGAAAAGATATTGCCCTTGCCCCGCCTCACCATACCTGGGAAAATGGCTGGCTATGTATAAAAAAGATTATTTCATGCGGTTGGTGGAACAGTTAACGGCCGTTATCGCCCATATCACAAACTTAAGTGACAAAGAAGCATACGATGAAGCGCTGCAAACCACAGACAGCGCCCTGCGCCAGCTAACCGGCCTGGGCGTCAATGCCTGGTTAAGCATGGATACGGCCGACATCCTGGCAAATTTGTCTATGCGCGATGATCTGGGTGGGGTAGAAACGGCCGTTTTCATGGCCGGCGTCTTTTACCAACAAGGTGAAATTAAAGCATGGCAGGGGCAGGCAGACGCCGCCGATTACTGCCTGCTCAAAGCGCTCGACTTGCAACTGGCCCTCATCAATACCCATCCAGATATTCCCATGCCAGACGTGCTGCCTGCCGTCACTGAATTGCAAGAACGGCTGGCAGACGCCGAAGTCCTGCTGCCGTCAGAAACCAGCCTGGCCTTAATGACCTACTACGAAAACGTTGGCGAATTCGCCGAAGCCGAAGACGCCCTGTTTGAGTGGTTGGACGCCGATTCGGACAACAGCCAGGCCATGGAAACGGGCATTACTTTTTATAGCCGGTTGCTCCAGAAAACCGATGAGGAATTGCACACTGGCGGCCTTTCCCGCGCAGAAGTGGAAGATGGGCTGGAAGAATTATTACCTGAAGAATAGCGGCGGTTTCTCACCGCTTTTATCTGAATATCTATTATGACAACACAACGCTTACCGACGCGCGCCATGCTGCCCCTGACAGTTGGCAGTTTGTTTTACCTGTTTTATTGGGCCTTTGTCGGTGTTTATGATCCTTTCCTCAACGTCTACTTTGCCAATCTCGGTTTAACCGGATTTCAAATTGGGATCATCGGCATGACGGGGCCGCTGGCGATCTTGCTTTGGTCGCCTCTGGTCTCATCCCTGGCAGACCGCTGGCATAAACGGGTGCAGTTTTTGCAGTGGAGCCTGGTCGGCTGGGGCATCATGGTGGCTGTGATGGCCTTCCCCCAATCGTTTTGGCTCATTTTGCCCCTGGTTTTTATCACCGCCTTGTTACGTAGTCCCACCAATCCCCTGAGCGATAGTTTGATCGCGAGCATGGCGGTCCGGCGCCGCCTCAGTTTTGGCCGTATGCGTATGTGGGGGTCGTTGGGTTTTGCCCTGGTGACGATAATTGGCGGGTATGTGTGGGTGCAAACTGGCTACAGGCCGATGTTTGCCGCCGCCTTGTTGCTGGCGCTGCCTGCCATTTATTTTGCCGGAAAATTGGAAGGCGGCCCGGTGGTCAACAGCCAAAATCGCGGCCCGGTATTGGATTTGCTGCGTGATCCCGGGCTGCTCACCCTGTTTATTATCTCCTTTTTAATGGGCGCGGCGCTGCTAAGCACCTATATTTTTGGCGGCATCTACATGCAGCAAATGAGCGGCAACGAGTTCATGATTGGCCTCTTATTTGGCCTGTCGGCCTTGATTGAAGTGCCGGTGATGCACGTCAGCAGCGACATCATCACCCGGCTGACCGCCGTGCGTACTTTTTGGCTGTCGCTGGTTGTTTTTGCGCTATCATTGGTTGGTTACGCCCTGGCTACTTCGGCCGTTTTGTTGATAAGCGCCGGGGTGGTGAAAGGCGTCGGTTATGCCCTGTTTTTTGTAACGTTGGTGCGCTTGATTGATGAACGAGCGCCGGATGAATGGAAGTCTACGGCTCAGGCGATCAGCAGCGCCTGTTTTATGGGGCTTTCACCGCTGCTCACCAGCGCCCTCAGCGGTTATGTGTTTGATACCTGGGGCGGGCATATGCTATATGTGGGCGCTTTTTTATTGACAATAACGGCCGTTCTCCTGATGAGTTTTGCCCTCTCTAAAAGATGGTTTGAACCCATCGCGCAAACCGCAAAAATAGGAAAACAGTGACATAAAAACAGGAATACAGAGAATCAGAGAGAGGGCACAGAGACAAGGAGTTTTTTCTCTAAATCTCTCTCTGTATTGCGGTTGAATTTTATTTCCCAAAGAGCATACCTGAACGGAGGTTGATATGGCTCAGAAAAAGAAGCACATTTCCGCAGAAGATTTGTACCGGTTTCAACAAATAAATGACGCCCGCATTTCCCCGGACGGCCGTTATGTGATTCTGGCGGTGCAGCGCATTGAGCGCAAAACGGAGAAGAAATACAGCAACTTGTGGTTGGTTCCTACCGGCGGCGGCGCTCCGCGACAGTTCACCTATGGCGATCAAGTTGATAGCTCACCGCGTTGGTCGCCAGACGGCCGTTCCCTGGCCTTCCTCTCTAATCGTAAAGATGCAAAAGAGAGCCAGCTCTACATCCTGCCGTTTGGCGGCGGTGAGGCCCGGCCGTTAACCGACATCAAAGGGCAAATCGGCGATTTCTCCTGGTCGTCGGACGGCAAAACATTATTGTGCAGCGTACAGAAAAAAGACAAAGCGGCCCTGGAACGGGAAGAGGATGAGCAGAAAAAAAAGCTGGGCGTGGTGGCCCGCCATGTTACCAGCCGCACTTTCTTTAAATATGATGGCGTGGGCTATCTGCCGGATGAGCGCTGGCATATCTGGACGGTGTCTGCCAAAACCGGCAAAGCCACTCAACTGACGGATGGCGACACGCATGATGAAGGCGACCCGGTCTGGTCGCCAGACGGTCAGACGATTGCCTTTGTCTCCAACCGCAGCGCAGCGCCGGATCTGACTCAGGGCCATGACGACCTGTTTCTGCTGCCGGCTGGCGGCGGCGAAATGCGCCGTTTAGATACGCCTGTTGGCCCCAAAATGCTGCTTGTTTTTTCGCCAGACGGCCGTTGGCTGGCCTACCTGGGCGCTGAAGGCAGCGGCCTTTGGTGGCGTAATTTTAACGTCTGGCTGATCCCGGTGGACGGCAGCAGCGCCGCCCGCAACCTGACAGGCAGCGTCGATTGGCATTGCGTGGATACCACCTCAGGCGATCTATCCGGCGGGGTGCAGGTTCCGCCCACCTGGTCGGCGGACAGCGACAAGATTTATTTCCAGGCGTCACGCCACGGCGATACGATGCTCTGCTCGGTGACGCTGACGGATGAGCCGGTGGTGGAACGGGTGGTAGCCGCAGAGGGGGCGGTTGGTCCTTATTCCTTCTCTGACAAGCAAGACAAGCTGGCCTATGTGCTGAATACGTTCACCCGGCCGGGGGAATTGCTGGTGCAGGATATGGGAAACGGCCGTTCCCGTCAATTGACCCATTTCAACGAATCCTGGTTGAAAAAGTTAGATTTGGGCGAAATTGAAGAGGTGTGGTTTAAAGCCAGAGATGGCTATGACCTGCAAGGCTGGATTCTCTTTCCGCCAGACTTTGATCCGCAGAAAACCTACCCGTCTATTTTGGAGATACACGGCGGGCCACAGGTGCAGTACGGTCACACCTTCATGCACGAATTTTACTTCCTGGCGGCGCACGGTTATGTGGTGTATTTCAGCAATCCGCGGGGTGGGCAGGGGTATGGCGAGGCACATTGCAAAGCGATCTGGAACCGCTGGGGAACCGTCGATTATGAGGATGTGCAGGCGTGGTGGGAATATATGATGCAAAAGCCCTACATCGATGTGGAGCGCATGGGCGTCACCGGCGGCAGTTATGGTGGCTATATGACCAGCATGATTATCGGCCGTTCGCAGCAGTTTAAAGCGGCCGTGTCTCAGCGCGGCGTCAATAATCTGGTGAGCATGTGGGGCTCTAGCGACGTCAACTGGGCCTTTCAACAAACCTTCGGCGAAGACAAACCGCCATTTGAGAATTTAGAGACGTACTGGGCGCAATCTCCCATGAAATATGTGGGCGGCGCTCAAACACCCACGCTGGTGATCCACAGCCAGGCGGATTACCGCGTGGCGCAAGAGCAGGGGGAACAGTTGTTTGTGGCGCTCAAACGGTTGGGCGTCGATACGGAACTGGTTCTCTTCCCGGATGAACCGCATGGCCTTTCCCGCACCGGCCGCACGGATCGCCGCATCGAGCGCTTGCACCATATTTTGCGCTGGTTTGATAAATACCTGTGAGACTAGTCAGGTCTAACTGTATGAAATCTAAACAATCAAAAAAGACAAACATCCATATTTCCGGCAAACATGGCGGCGCGATTTTGTTGATCCTGGCGCTGTTGATTTTAGGCGTTAATGGGCTGCTCAGCCTGCGCGGTGAAGCGCTGCCAGAGGAGATAACAACTGTAGCGGCGACGGTGGTGGCTGATTCGTTGTCGTCGAATGACGTACCCGAGGCGCAGGAAGCAGTTGTGGTAGAGGTGGCCCCTACCAATCTCCCCATACCCACACATAGCGATATGCCCTGGGCCAATGCCGATGGCGATTTCGACTACTACGTCCTGGCGTTGAGCTGGCAGCCCGCCTTTTGTGAGAGCCAAAGCCGCAAACCGGAATGCGCCAGCCAAACCCGCGACCGTTATGATGCCACGAACTTTGTCTTGCACGGGCTGTGGCCTAACCAGGCAGACGATCCCTCCCACTCTTTTGCTTACTGTGCCCAGCCATCCGCCCTCGTCAGCGCCGACAAAGCGGGGGAGTGGTGTGAATTGCCGGATTTGGCTTTGTCAACGGCCGTTGCCCACGATCTGAGCCTCTATATGCCAGGCGTGGCTTCATGTTTAGATCACCACGAGTGGTACAAGCACGGCGTTTGCGCCGGCATGGACGCCGACGCCTATTTCGCCTTGAGCAATGCGTTGGCGGCGCAGTTCGCCCAAACGGAGTTCAATCAGGTCGTAGCCGCTCATATTGGCCGGGAAGTGTCGCGCTCTGATCTATTGCGTGAGTTTGAAGCGGAATTTGGGCCGGGCAGCGCTGATTACCTCTCCCTGCGCTGCAATGAGGTGGGCGGCGTCAGCCTGCTCACTGAAATTCGGCTGGTACTCAAAAAGGAATTGGCAACGGTGGCTGATTTTTCAGCCTTGTTTCCGGCTGAAGAAATGCGGCCTCAAGGTAATTGCCCGACCGAATTTTGGGTAGATGCGGTCAATTGATTATTTCCGAGGATTTTCGTGGATGGCTGTCACGGCCGTTTCGCCAATCATGAGCGGGGTATGGGCTTCCAGAACGGCCGTTTTCACATAGCCCAAGGCCACAGCGCCCGTGGGGCCAACGGCGGCTGAAGTGACGGAACCCGCTTTTTTGCCCGCAGCTGTGATGGTCTCCCCTTCGGCTACCGGGGCGGCCGGGTAGAGTTTAACCACTTTCTTGGCCAATCGGCTGCGGCTTTCCATGCGGGCGATAATCTCCTGACCAATGTAACAGCCCTTACGAAACGACACATCCTCCCACAAATCTGCTTCCAGCGGGATGTAATCCTGGCCCAGTTCATGCCCCAGACGCTTGACGCCGCTTTCGATACGCAAAAACTCGTACTCATCGGGGGTGGCGGGGGTGACGCCGGTACTGAGCAAATGCTGCCACAGCGCCTCACGGTCTGTCTCATTGCACATGACAAAGTAGCCGTCGCCGGCGATGGGATCGGTGCGGTGAAGAGTGGCGGTTATCTCGCCCACTGTCGTCTGCCGCCAATGGTGCAAGGGGATGTCAGTCTCAGAGAAACCGGCCTGGTTGAGGAGGGCGGCTGCCTGGGGACCGTAAATGGCGAAAACGGCCGTTTCTCCACTCAAATCCTCAATATGAAAATCATCATTAAAAAAGACAAAGCGCATCAAGTACCGGGCGATGGCCTCAGCATTGTTTTCGCCGGTGAGGGCATAGGCGGCGTCGCTGGCGGCGTAGAGCAGCAGCCGGTCGATGATGCGCCCCACATCGGTGGTCAGCACGGTGGCTGCCCCTTCGCCGGGCTGTAAGTTTAGCACCGCCTGGGTAGACATGCGGTTGATGAGGTCCAACCGGGTAGCGCCGGAAAATTTGAGGACGCCTAGAATGCTGCGGTTGGTGAGAACGGCCGTTGTGTGCGCCGCTTCATATACTTTGGGGTTAATTTGAGTCATCGTCATCGGGGTCTTCCTCCGTTGTTAGATTAGTCAGTGGGATAAAGCCGGGGTCGGTTAGCGGATCATTTACCTGGCGGCTGTCCGCCCACGCCTGGGCAAACGCTGAGAAGGGCGAAATATACTTTTCTTCTCGTTCCCAGGTCACTTGCCCCACGATAGTGGCAAGCGTTCGTCCTTGTAAGGCGGAGAAGCGCTTGGGATCATTCAATGCCTTTTCCGAAAATTCTTCCAACCACTGTTCCACCTGCACCCGCGCCTGCTGATAATCATTGAAAATACTGTCTAACGAGCGCTCTTTATTTTCAAAGTAACGCTCTTTATTGTAAGGCTTGGGGTCAGCCAGGGCAGCCAGCAGGCGCTCCGGTTTTTTGCCTTGGTCCAGGCGCATCAAGCCGGTGACCAACTCCGCTTCCCAGGCCGCTTGAATCGCCAGCACATCTGCAATAGAAAAACGGCCGACAGCATTTTCTTCCAGCAGCGCTTCATCTGGCAATATTTCAATTGCCACCAGCAATTGTTCGCGGGTGGCGTCCAATTTGTCTAAGATATTTTCTAAAGTCCACGATTTGTTTGTGTTTGCATTCATAATAATGATTTATGCTTGAATGGTAGTATAATAAGAAATCCTTAATCCTGTAACACTCAGATTGAAACCACAGTATAATTTGTTCACACAATCAGGCAACATTAATCAGACTTTTGAACGCCAAAAGTCTCTATTAAAGAAAAATTTAGTCATCACAGAAGAGATGACCAGCTATTTAGGAGAGAGATATCATGGCTGATACTTCATGGACCAATACAGGCGGTGAGCTGGCTCTGGATAAACCTAAGAACAATCGTTGGAAATTTGTCGTTGGCGGACTCTTGTTGGTGGCCGCGATTGGTTATTTAGTGGTGAATGCCATGAGCGGCAGCACCCAACTTTACAAGACAGTAGATGAGTTTTATGCGGAGCAAAGCCGTTTGGTCGGCCGTGATTTACGTGTATCTGGCTATGTACTGGGCGACACCGTGAAATATACCCAGATTGATTCTACCAATTCCCGGCTAGAATTCGATATCGTCGATAACCCGGCCGCGCCTGGGCAGCGCCTTCACATCATTGTCCTCAATGAGCCAAAACCGGACCTGCTGCAAGAACAGGCCCAGGCCCTCGTTGAGGGAAGCGCGGATCAAATGGGCAACTTTACCGCCAACCCTGGCGGCCTTTTCCTAAAATGCCCCACGCGCTATGAAGAAATGGAATATGAAGGCATGGAGCAGCCGGCTAGTTAAGGTCGTCTCGCATCTGATCCACTGAGTTTAGAACTGTAATGTATGTTTTTTGAAAGCAGGGGGCTGGATTGACTATAATCCGCCCCTCTTTATTTTTATGGCAAATTGTAGAATGATTTGCCAAATCGTTCAGAAAGCGATTTAGAAAATCGCTCTACACAGAGAACAACATTTCTACCAGTCTGAACGGCTACTTTTATCATTTGGAGAAGCAATATGATTGCTGATTTAGGTTATTTTGCCTTGCTGTTGGCCTTGCTCGTATCAATATTTGCGGCGTTTGCCGGTTGGTATGGCAGCCGCCGGGATGACCCGCGTTGGGTGGAAAGCGCCCGCAACGGTGTGATTTTAGTTTTTCCGTTGGTAGCGATTGCCGCCGGCACGTTGGTTATTTCCCTGTTAAATAATGATTTTTCTATCGAATATGTGTGGCGCGTTTCCAGCATTGAAATGCCTACCTATTTGAAGGTGACTTCGTTGTGGGGTGGGCAGGCGGGGTCGCTGCTGTTTTGGAATTTACTGCTGGCGGCGTTTGCCGCTGTGGTGATGGCCCGAAAATGGAATGCAGACCGGGCGCTGATGCCCTACGTGATTATGGTGGTCAGCTTCACCCAGATATTTTTCCTGGGCATTTCTGCTTTTATTGAAAACCCCTTCACCCGTATGGTGATGATTCCGCCAGATGGCAACGGTTTAAATCCGCTGCTACGCCATCCTGGCATGATTATCCATCCGCCGATGCTTTATTTGGGTTTTGTTGGTTTTGTCATCCCCTACAGCTTTGCTATGGCGGCGCTCATCTCCAAACAGTTGGATGATCGTTGGATTCGTACCACGCGCCGCTGGACGCTGGTGGCCTGGTTATTTTTAAGCCTGGGCCTCATTTTGGGCGGCCGTTGGGCGTATGATGTGTTAGGGTGGGGCGGTTATTGGGCCTGGGACCCGGTGGAGAATGCTTCGTTGATGCCCTGGCTGGCGGGCACAGCTTTCCTGCATTCAGTGATGATTCAAGAAAAGCGGGAAATGTTTAAGACGTGGAATATCTTCTTGATTGTCCTCACCTACTGCCTGGTCATTTTGGGTACTTTTGTGGTGCGCAGCGGCGTCATTTCCTCGGTGCATTCCTTTGCCCAGTCGGCCATTGGCCCCTTCTTCTTTGGCTTCATCGTCATCATGTTCATCTTTTCCGCTTATTGGATGACGGCGCGGCGAGAAGAATTGGCGTCTAAGAATCAGATCAGTTCCTTTTTATCGCGGGAAGCGGCTTTTCTTTATAACAACTTCATTATCATGGCTATTTTGGCGGTCGTTTTCTTGTTCACCTATTACCCCATTTTCTCGGAACTGTTTACCGGCGAGAAAGGTTTTGTGGGGGCGCCGGTGTATGAGCAGGCGTTGGCGCCGTTGTTTGCCGCTTTGCTACTGCTCATGGGCGTGGCCCCGTTGACGATGTGGTATAAGACGAGCGTCAAGCGGCTGGAGATGTCTTTGCTGTGGCCGGCGGTGGCGGCGTTGGTGGTAACGGCCGTTTTGTTTGCCCTCGGTATTCGTTATTGGGCGGCGCTGCTGGGCATGTGGATCGTGATATTCTCTGTGATTCTGACGCTGTTGGAGTTCTGGAAAGGGACGCGGGCGCGTATGAAGCGGGGTGAGAAACCGTGGACGGCTTACGGCCGTTTACTCTCTCGCAATCGGCGGCGGTATGGCGGCTACTGGATCCACATGGGCGTATTGGTGATGGCTTTTGGCATCATCGGCACGGAGTTGTTCCAGCAGCAGACGCAGTTGAGCTTGCAAAATGGGGAAAGCCTGACGATGGGCGCTTATACGATGGTTTTTAACGGCGCCGAACGCTTCCCGGGGCCGGACGATTTGCTGATTACGGAAGCGGATGTGGATGTGTTTTATAACGGCCGTTTCGTCAAAAACATCCGGCCGCGCACCGAGTTCTATACCCGCACCGGCCAACCCATGACCATCCCGGCAGCCCGCTCCACCATCGCCGAAGATTTTTACGTCCTCCTGGTGAACTGGGAGCCGACCACCGCCACCGAAGCCACCTTCCGCGTCTATGTCAACCCGTTGATTAACTGGATATGGGCCGGTGGCCTCATCTTTGTCATCGGGACGTTGGTGGCGGCCTGGCCAGATCCACGCAAAGAAGCGGTGGCTGTGGCCAAACGGGAGCGCAGCGTGGCCCTGGGCGTGGCGGGAGATTGAGGTCATGAATAAGAAAATGAATCGGAGTGGAGAGCGCAGAGCGCCAGCCGTGTTATGGTGGTGGCTGTTTATCTTAAGCCTGCTGCTGGTGGCCTGGGCTGCTGTAGCGGCCCTGCCAGTTGCAGCCCAAGAGGGTGAAACAGAAGCGCCGGTCGTGGCCGTATCAGACGATGAAGTCAATGAGGTGGCTAAGGACATATACTGCCCGGTGTGTGAAAACACGCCCCTGGATGTCTGTCCCACCCAGGCGTGCGCCGATTGGCGGGAGTTGATCCGCACCAAGTTGGCGGCGGGCGAAAGCAAGCAAGATATTTTCGACTATTTTGTGCGCCAGTATGGCGACAGCGCCCTGGCACGGCCGCCGCGTACCGGCGTCAACTTTGTTTTGTGGCTGCTGCCGTTTGTGGCGGTGGCCTTAGGGCTGGTATTTTTTGTCCGCTATATGAAAGGGCTGCGCACGGATGAAACAGAGGGCGTGGTGGGGGAAACGGCCGTTGCTCCCCCGCCTGCCCCTGATGATTACGCCGCCCGCATTGAACAAGAATTACGTGGACAGTAGACGGTGAACAGTGAACAGTGGACAGTTAACAGTTACCGATTACCGAAAAGGTGAACTATGACGGATACCATTCAGCCAGCGGATAAACAAGTGGGGGAACCCGCTGAAAACAAGAGCAAATATCGGCTGAGTACAATTTTGTTATGGACGGCCGTTATCGGCGTTCTGGCGCTGGTGGGTTGGGGCTTGATGAACGCCAACAAGACCCGACCGGAAGCCGGCCAGGTCGCGCCCCAATTCACGGTTGAATATTTTAATGGCTACGAGTGGCAGCAGAAGCCTGCTTCTACCCTGGAAGAGATGAGGGGCAAAGTGGTTGTGCTTAACTTTTGGGCTTCCTGGTGCGTCGAATGCCGCGTAGAGGCGGATTTACTGGAGCAGGCGTCGCGGCAGTTCGCCAATGAAGATGTGGTTTTCCTGGGCGTGGCCTATGCCGATGTGGAACCCAATTCGATACGCTACCTGGAAGAATTTGGCATCACTTATCCCAATGCCCCAGACCTGGGCACATCCATTTCCAGCGACTATGAAATTACCGGCGTACCGGAGACCTTTTTCATTGGCAAAGATGGCGTGATCGCCGATGTGGTCATTGGCCCGGTCAACGGCCCGGCCATGATCAATACCATTAACACACTTTTAGCGGAGGGAGGGAGCGGGGGATAGTGGACAGTAAACAGTGAACAGTGAACAGTGGACAGTGAACAGTCAGTGGATAGTTAAGGGACCTGACCATTGAAGAGTGACGATTGAAAACTGAAGACTGACGACTGACGACTGATAACTGACGACTGACGACTGTAAACCGCACATCGATTATGTCAATTGGTTCCATACTACTGGCCCTGGCTTTACTCATTATTTCTGGTTTATTTTTGGCGCAGCCTTTTTTGGTGGCAAGGCGGCGGGACGAACGGCCGCTCAGCCGCAAGCAACGGCTCTTGGCGCAAAAGGAAGCGGTGCTTGAAGAAATCCGGGCGCTCGATTTTGATCATGAGACGAACAAAATACCGGATGATGTGTATCAGGCGCAGCGGGAGCAGTTGGTCGCTGTAGCTACGGCCGTTCTCCAAGAGATCGATGCCCTGGGCAGAGAAGCGCCGCCGGACGACGTGGCCGCCCAAATCGAGGCGGCGCTCAACCGGGTGCGAGCGCAGAAACAAGGTGCCGCCATCGGCTCAGGATTGCCCGGTAAAACGGCCGTTTCCGCCAATGGTCGCACCCAGTTTTGCCCCCAGTGCGGCGCTAAAGTAGACGGCGACGATAAATTCTGCGCGGCCTGCGGTCACAAACTCGCCATACCGGCCTGATACCTTAAAGGAAGATCCATGACATCACCACTCTTTCAGGCGAGAAACGGCCGTTTACTGCGCCTCCTCGCCCTCTTCATTCTACTTTCCCTACTGACCTTCTTGTTTCTCCAGGCTGGCCCCCTGGCCGCCCAAGAACCCGTTTTACCTCCCGGCCCACCCGACGCCGAAATCGGCATAGAGCTTTTCCAGGAGCGCTGCGCCAACTGTCACGGTCCGGCCGGGCAGGGCGATGGCGAACTTTCTGCCGACCTGCCGCGTCCGCCTGCTGACTACACCGATCCTGAATTTCGACGTACCCGCATTCCGGCCGGTATGTACAGCGCCATCACCAACGGTCTGCTGGAAAGCGGTATGCCCCCCTTTGGCCCGGAGAGCAGCAATCCCATCAATGAAGAAAACCGCTGGCGTCTCATCGCCGCCGTTTACAGCCTGGCGACGCCGCCGGAAGCGCTGGCCGCCGGGCAAGCCGTTTATGAAGAAAACTGCCTCGCCTGCCACGGGGAAACGGGGCTGGGTGACGGCCCGGAAGCGGGCGAAGCGTCAGCCCCACTGCCCGATCTGAGCAGTGTGCGCTACTGGTTCAACCGCAGCAATGAGACCGTTTTTACCGCCATTGAAAACGAAGGCGTACCGGACCATGCCTACCAACTGAGTGAGCAAAAACGGTGGGATGTGGTCGATTATATGCGTACCTTCAGCTACAGCTATTTTGATCCCAATGCCCCCGTTGAACCGATTGTGGGGGCGACGGTTTCCGGCGTTGTCACCAATGCCACCACTGGCACAATCATTGATGATGCAGAGGTAATATTGCGCGGCTTCAGCCAGGATTTTCAGCCTACGGTGAATATGACCACCACTGTCGACGCTGACGGCCGTTTCTTGTTTGAAATGGAGCCGGTGGATCCGGATTGGGTCTATTTAGCCAGCGCTCGCTACCAGGATTTGGGTTTCAGCAGTGACGCCGCCCAGATTAGTCGCAGTGAACCCAATCTTAATCTGCCCATCACCGTCTTTGAGCCGACGACCTCAGAGGCAGTGGTTAATTTTGACAGGATGCACATCTTGCTTAGTTTTGGCCCAGACACGCTGCGAGTCGATGAATTTTACGCATTTAGCAACCCCTCGGCGGAGGTATTTGTGGGCGAGAGCGGCGATCCGGCGCAGGGCACAGTGCGCATGGCATTGCCGGCAGGGGCGCAAAATATCGCCTTTCAGCGGACCTTTGGCGCTATCGATCAAACCATCCCGGCGACAGAAATCATTCAACTGGCGGATGGCGCCTTTGCCGATGTCTTTCCTCTGAATCCGGGCAGTAATGCGCTTAACCTGATTGCCTCTTATGATTTGCCTTATGAAGAAGGCATGACGGTTTCGCGCCCCGTTTTTTACGATACGAGCAGCGTCAGCGTCATTATCCCGGATCGAGGCGTCTCTTTGACGGGTGCGGGCTGGTTGGATCAGGGCGTTCAGGAGATGCCCGGCGGCAGTTTTACCAGTTATGTGCAAACGGATTTGGCGGCCGGCAGCGAATTAGCATTTATGTTAAACGGCCGTCCTGAAATCCTCACTCGTCCGGCCGGCGCCATCATCCCCCCACCAGCCAACAGCCTCAACGAAATCATCGTAGGGGGCGTGGTGCTGCTGGTGGTGGTGGTGGCCGCCTTGTTTATCATCACCCGGCGCGACACAGCCGATGAGGCGTATGATGAAGAAGAAGCAGCGCGTGAGCAGGTCGAGCGGGAGCGCCTGCTGCTGGCGGTGGTAAACCTGGATGAGGCGCATGAATCTGGCGACATGGAACTGGAATCATACCAGCAGCAGCGTCAGAAATTGCTGGCCGAATTGGCGGCCATCTGGCCCCTTGTCTAATCTCTATCTCTATCTCTAATCCAGGTGACAACTATGACCTTCAAGCTCACAACCCTCTACCGCCAGGTTGACGACATGGCGAAATTGGACGAATTTTTCAGCAAAACGCACCTGCCTTTGGCCGAGCAGCTGCCGGCGTTGTTGAAAAGCGAAGTGACCCGCATCCATGGCAAACCGGGCAGCCAGCAGTCTCGCTTTCACTTGATGTATGAGCTTTATTTTGAGTCAGAAGGAGCTTATCTGCGCTCATTTGCCACAGAAGCGGGAGCGACGCTGATTCAGGCGTTGCAGCCGTGGGTCGAAGCTCGCTTGATTACCTGGTTTTATGGGGAGTCTTTTGAAGAAACGGCCGAGGAACGGGCCAGCTACGTTTAGAAATTCAACTGTTTAAAATAGTTGAACTTCTTGGTGCGGTTTTAACCGCTGGCTGGCTGGTTATTCCTATTCGTCCTCGCCAGCGGAAGCGGCCGCCGGGATGAACGTTTGGTAGATGAGCGGGGAATAGATATAACTACCATCGCTTAAAGCGCCCCCAATTTTGCCGCCCAGGGCATAGATTTTTGTTTCCACATTGGTCGCGCCCAACTGTCGCCACGACTTGGCTTCAGCCAGCATGGGCATGTTGACCACCTGCCACGTATCTTTGTCTGCGTCGTAGAATTCGCCAAAAGGCAGTTCGCTCCCTTCCGCTTCATCTCCGCCTAAAATGTAGAGCTTGTTTAAGATGATGGCGGCCGCAGCGTGGGCGCGGGGACGCAGCATGGCGGAGCAATTATCCCAACTGTTTTCGGCGATGGTGTAGGCATAGCAGCTATCCAGGATAGTTTTGCCATCCGTGCCGCCCAATACCAGGAGTTGGCCGGAGATGGCGCCGCCGGCCGCAGCGGCTAGAGAGGCAGGCAGTTTTGTCAGGGGTCGCCAACTGTCGCTGCCGACGTCGTAGACGAAAACGTCATCCAGGTAATTTTCGCCATCCCAACCGCCCAGTATGTAAAGAAAATGACCGTCAGAGAGAGTCAAGCCCTGGCTAATAGCTTTGGGCAGGTTGGCCACAGGCCGCCAGGCGTTGTTGGCCGGGCTGTACGCCTCAACGATGTTGGTTGGTTTGCCGTCGGCCGTTCGTCCGCCTGGCACATAAATTTCACCAAAGAGGACGGCGGCTGTAGCCTGGGAAACGGCCGTTGGCTTGGCCGCCATTTCGTGCCAGGTACGGCTGAGGGTATCAAAGCGGTTGACCAATGGGGTGACGCCCGTTTCCGTTTCGCCGCCGATGTGGAATATGTCGAGTCCCACTGAGGCCACTGCCATATCAGACAACGGCGTGGTCAGGGGACGGGTGGTAAACCACTGTGATTGGCCGATGGCTTCTTCCGGGAAGAGGGTCGGGGTGGGCGACAGCGGTCTGTTTGCTGTCTGGTTGAATGCTTGTGCGCCCAGGTAAGCAGCCAACGCCGCGCCCAGTAAAACCAGAAGGATCACGCCGCTGTAGAGCGGCCATTTGCGGGATTCCGGTTCCGTAGTGGGGGATGATGGCGCTGTTTCTGGTGGGTTGTCATTACTTGATTCTGGCGTGATGGTGGGGGGGGTAACGGCCGTTTCTTCCACGCCCGGTATCACCACTAACCCCTGCTGTAGGGCGGTTGTCACCGCTTCCGTGCGCGAAGAAGCGCCCAGCTTTGTGTAGATGTTGCGCAAGTGAACTTTGACGGTGTTTTGGCTGATGTGCAGTTCGGCCGCCACATCTTTATTGGCAGCGCCATTGACGATACAGCCTAAAACGTCTAATTCTCGCACGCTGAGGGGTTCACCAAGTTCGGCCATAGCCGTGATTATAACGAGGGTTAGAGGGACAAGCGAATAAAAGGATAATCGAGGCGTGATGGTGATAATTGCCACGCCTCAGGTATCATGGATTGGTGATTGGCTGCGTATTTGTGATAGTTACCGTGTCGCTGATAAAAGCGGAAGGAGTGGGGGTGGCGTTGGCGCAGTTGGCGCCGGCCTCACCCAGCTTGTTATTGAGAATGGCGTCTGCGCCCAAGGAGGCTGCGTCTCGATAGTAATATTCAGCGGGGCACCACTCCTGGGCAAAGGCAAACTGGTCGCCCAGACGGATGAGAGATTGTTGCAGCAGCCCGCATGAATCCTGGTAAAAAGGTGCGGCCAGACAAAGATCCCAGAAATAAGAAGCGGCCACATCATAATTGACGCCAAAGTAGGCGATGCCCGCCACATATAGTTTGCCCCATAGTTGATAATCGAGCGCTTCTTGGGGCAAATCGCCCAACTTTTCAGCGTTTGCCAGGCTGGCCAGCCCCAGCTCTACCTGATCCCCTTGTAGATAGGCCACTCCCTGAGCCACATAGGCGTCGTAGAGCAGGCGGTCGGTGGTCTCCCGTTCAAAATTAGGGTATTGGAACTGGAAGGCAAGCAGGCCAGAGATGGCGTCTGCCCAGCTTTCGTTTTGAATGACTTTTTGAATGCGGGCCAATTCTTCGGCCGGGTCGCCAATGAGGCCGGGGGTGGGCGTAGGCAGGGGGATGGGGGTAGCGGTGGGGGGAACGGCCGTTTTCCCTATTTCAGCCGTTGGTTTTGCCTGTTGGCGCACATCAATCTCGGTTAATAAGGATTGAGCGGCGGTATTATTGGGTGACCGGACTAAGACCCATTGCAAACGAGTGCGGGCTAAATTGTACTGCTCGTCGTTGATATTTTGGCGGGCTAAATCGATTTGAGTGGAGATTTGCGCCGTCAGGGTGGTCACCCGTTTCTCTTGCAGCAGCACTTGCCCCTGCTGGTATGCCAGGTAGACGACCATGCTGTACCAGACGATGAGAACGGCCGTTAAGACCATCAACAGGCCGGCAATACGTACTGCCAGCCGGGGGCGGCGCTTTTCTGTTTCAGAGGGATTTGGAACGTCACTCATAAGGGGGTAAGTATATCCTTAATTTGCCATGATGTCCCGATAAATAGCCACCGTTTGGGCGGCGATTTGCGCCTGCGTATAATTGTTTAACACGCGCTGGCGGCCGGCCCGTCCCAATTCATCACGCAGGGTTTCTGACTGGATCAGGCGGCGCAGCTGCTCATGCAAGGCGGCGGCGTCGCCCTCTGGGAAGGTCAGCCCAGCCTCGCCGATGACATTGGCTATTTCACCCGATTGAGCGCCGACAACGGCCGTTTCACAAGCCATCGCCTCCACCAATACCCGGCCAAACTGCTCTTTCCAGTTGGGCAGGGTGCGTGAGGCCAACACCAGCACATCCATTTGCTGCAAATAAGCGGGAATCTGATCTGAAGGGATAGCCCCATCAAAATGCACCCGATCCGCAATGCCCAGATCGACGGCCAACTGTTCCAGGCCGGGGCGGGCAGGGCCGTTGCCGGCGATGTGCAGCCGCCACATACCGGGCAGATTGGCGGCCGCGTTCAGCAGCAGATCGTCCCCTTTTTCAGGAACCAGGCGGCGGTTAGCCGAGCCGATGATGAAACCGCGCCCTTTATCTCGCCTGGCAGGCGGTTGGAAAATGGCCGGATCTACGCCAAACTGCGGGATGACCCGGTAAGGGCCGCGGTAGCCTTTGCGCCGCCACACCTGCACGGCGTCATTATTGCCCATGATGGCGTAATCGACATGTCGCAGCACGTATTGCTCAAACTGGCGAAAGGGGGGCGGATAGCGGCGGTCGAGGTTTTGCCAGGAGAAAAACAGGCTCTTGGCGCCTACCGCCTGCGCCTGGCGCAGGGCGTGGTAGGTGGCCAGATTATACGGCTCTTCGTCGATGTGGACGAGGTGCGGTTGGATTTCAGCCAACCGTTTTTTGAGGGTGGGGTAGTAGTGTAGATGGTAACGGCCGTTAAAACGAATGGGATCCACAATCAACTGGTAGCCAGCCGTATGTTTGCGTTCTAACGGCATGGGCACGGCCGGATCATCCCAACTGGGCGGCACGATGACGTACAGGTCCACGTCCTCGTGGCTGGCGATGGCTTCGAGTTTGGTCTGGTAGCTGCCTACGAGGCACGCTTTGGAGATCATGAGAATGCGCATAGTCGGTAAACAGTGGACAGTGAGCAGTGGACAGTGGACAGTGAACAGTTGGTAGTTTTAGAAAAAGATTTTTCTCTGTGTAGCTCTGTGTATCTCTGCGTTCCTTTTTTATCCTGTGGATCTTGCCGCAGCAACCTATTTTGCTATACTTGCCTGGCTTTGACAAACAGGCATAATGTGATGCAAATCCCCACGAAACAATATCAAGGCCCATCCCGTTGGGGGTGGGCTTTCTTACTTCTGGCGCTGGTAACGGCCGTTTTCCTCCGTTTCTGGCAGGTGGGCGCCGCCCCGCCCGGTCTGTACCATGATGAAGCGTATAACGGCCTGGATGCCGCCCGCGTGTTGGTTGAAGGCCCCTCACTTTACTTTGCGGCCAATAACGGCCGTGAACCGGCTTACATCTGGCTGACGGCGTTGGCGGTGGCCGCCGTGGGGCAGACGGCGTTGGCCGTGCGCCTGGCGGCGGCAGTAGTGGGCAGCCTGACGCTCATCCCGGTTTATTTGCTGGCGAAAAGCTGGTTTGATGTCCGGGTGGGGCTGTTTGCCGCCTGGTTGTGGGCCATCACCCTTTGGCCGGTGCATCTCAGCCGCATTGGCCTGCGGGCTATTCTGCTGGTTCCTCTGCTGGCGCTGACTTTTTGGTTGGGCACACTCGCCTTTCGCCGCCAGAAAAGTTGGCTGTGGCTGCTGGCCGGGGCGGCTTATGGCCTCAGCTTTTACACCTACCTGGCGGCCCGTTTTACGCCGCTTTTGTTAGCGCTGCTGCTCCTCTTTTTACTGTGGCGCGGCGTCGACAAACGGCTGTGGCCGGGGGTGGTCTGGTTTGGGCTGGCAACGGCCGTTGTGCTGTTACCCCTGGCTCTTTTCTTCTGGCAGAACCCCGACCTGCTCTTGGGCCGCACCGGTCAGGTGTCGATCCTCAGCCCGGCCATCAACGGCGGTGACGTGTGGGGAACGTTGTGGCGGCAGACGGGGGCGGCGCTGGGCATGTTTCTGTGGCGAGGGGACGCCATCCTGCGCCACAATCCGGCTGGCCGCCCCGTCTTTGATCTTTTCATGGCCGCCCCTTTTTTGATCGGCCTGGGCTGGTGTGTGTGGCATTGGCGACGGATGGCGGCGGCGGCGCTGCTGCTCTGGCTGGGGGTGATGCTTTGGCCTACTATTTTGGCGGAAGATGCCCCTCATTTTTTGCGGGCGGTGGGCGTTTTGCCGGCCGCCCTGCTGCTGCCTGCTCTCGGTTTGGGTTGGCTCTGGTCGTGGGGACGGCTGGCTACCTGGCTGCGCCAAGCATTGGTGGTGGCGCTGCTGGGCGGCAGTTTGCTGCTGACGGTGCGAGATTATATTAACTATTCGCAGCAGGCAGAGGTGGCTTATTTGTTTGAAACGGCCGTTACCGATCTGGCGGTGATGATAAACCAGGAAAAGGGGGAAACGGCCGTTTTCCTCGACGAGGAGCGCTTCTGGAAAAAGTACCCCACCTTGCGCTTCCTCGCCCCCGCCGAACGCATCCATCTGTTTCAGCCGGAGAGTGGACTGCCTCTTGACATAACAACTGAGATGGCGATCTACGCCTGGCCGTTTGCCGAGCCTGTTTTTATGGAACCGCTGCTGACGCCGCCGCTGCTCATCTCTGTGCAGGAAGGCAGCCTGGCGCGAGGTGATCTGGAGGTGGAAGCGTATCCGCTGTTTGTGCGCTACGGCTTAATTCCTGCCGCCACTATGCCGCCTTTGGCTGATTTTGGGGATGAAGTTAGTTTGTATAAATTTGAAGTGAACGAGAGCGAGACCGGTAAGGTGCAGGTGGAGCTGGTGTGGGGGGCGCAAACGGCCGTTCCCACTGACCGGGTGCGTTTTATCCATCTGGTGGGGCCAGATGGCCTGATCGCCCAGGTGGATGGGCCGCCCGGACAAGGATACTGGCGATCTGAGTGGTGGCAGCCCGGCCTGTTTTTACAGGAATCATATACCTTGCCGCTGCCGGCAACGGCCGTTTCTTCTGGTTATCAACTCCACATCGGCTGGTATGAGGGGGGCGCCTTGGCCCGTTTGCCGGTGACGGCGGCCAACGGCGATCCCCTGGGCGACGCCTGGATTTGGCCGGATCAGAGCGCCAGCGAATAGGCTTCGTCTGGCAATCGTTGGCGTGATGGGGGAAACGGCCGTTAAAATGAGATGCGTATGATGAAATTTCAACAGAGACATGCACTTTGGGGTCTGGCAGCGCTTGTTGGCGCCCTCTGTTTGCTGGCGCTGTGGCCGTCTGCCATACATGCGCGGCAAATACCGGATCCCACCGCCACCCCCGACGCCGATGGCGTCATCTACGCCGAGGTGCGCGTCGATGATTCGTTGTGGGCCATTGCCAACCGTTCCCGCATCAGCCTGGAAACGTTACTGGCCTTGAACAACATGACAGCAAGTTCCCTGATCCGGGTGGGCGACTTGCTCATCATTGGCCTGGAGACGCCGCCGGCTACCGCCACCCTGGAAGCCTCACTGACGCCCACCCTGGCTCCGCCCACACCCACCTGGACGCCGTCCCCGCCCCCGCCAACGGCCGTTTGCCTGCTGGCTTATGTGGATCAAAATCAAAATGGCGTACATGATCCGGGCGAAAAATTACGGCCGGCAGTGGCTTTTACCATTTACAATGAGAGCGTCGTGGCCGCCAATTACGTGACCACCGGCGTCTCAGAGCCGCACTGCCTGAGCCTGGCGCCGGGCGCGTACCAGATTACCCGCTCCGCCGCCCGCAATGAATTCCTGACCACCGATGGCAATGTGGCCGTCGTGTTGCGCCAGGGGGATGTGGTGAATCTGGCCTTTGGCGGCTTTGTCGGCCCCACTGCCACTCCTTCAGCCACCTCACTGCCGGTGACAGCGACCCAGACGCCGACGGCCGCCGCCATTGGCGCAGAATTGGTAGTCACGGACACGCCCGGTTTGGCAGCGGTGGGGAATAATAATAGGGATGGGGAAAACGGCCGTTTCCCGCTGTGGCCGGTGGCCCTACTGCTCTTTTTCTTTGTGTTAATAGGGGTAGGTGTGATATTCTTGAGCGTTCGGGCGCGATAAACGCCGTCTAAAAAAGAAAAAACTTGTGGGATTTCTGAGGTAGATCGTATGAAAAAAATATTAAAATTTTCCGGTTTTATCGTTTTGCTGCTGGCCTTGTTTGCGGTCGCTTTGCCTGGCGAAGCCGCGCCTGCCCGGCAGACAAACTTGTTGAAAAATGCAGGCTTTGAACAGCCCTATAATGCGGATGGCGCCGCCTCTGATTGGGTGCGTTGGGATGAAGTGGCCGGCGATTTTAGCAATTGCACCAACGGCTACGTTAAAAGCCCCAAATGGTCGGCTGAAACCAACCCGGCCCTGGTTCACAGCGGCTCCGTTTCCCAACATGTGGGCAATCAGTGGGATACGTGGCACGCTGGCGTCTGGCAAAATGTGAGCGTCACCCCTGGTTCCACTTACCGCTTCACCTTTTGGGCCAGAGGGCGCGGTTCCATGGATCAATATCCGGCCGCTTCTGAAGGTGGCTTACAGATGAATGTGAGGGCCGGTATTGACCCCAGCGGTAACGGCGGCATCTGGTATGACAATGACATCGTGTGGAGCGGTTCCGCCAGTCCCCATGATACCTGGCAGCAAATTTCTGTGGAAACCACCGCCACCAACAGCACCATTACCGTTTACACCTCGGCTAATTGGGCGGTGAAGGGCGTCAACCAATGCCGGGCGCATCTGGATGTGTGGTTTGATACGGCCGAACTGATTGAAGTCGGGCCGCCGCCCACCAATACCCCGCCGCCGCTGCCCACTTTGCCGCCGCCGCCCCCTGTCACCAATACCCCTGTGCCGCCCACAGAAACAGCCACCCCCGCGGAAACGGCGACCTTTACGCCCGTGCCTACCGATACGCCTTCGCCCACTCCGGCCGGCGGTACCATCTGCGCCAATGCCTTTAACGATGTAAATGGCAACGGCCTCCAGGACGCCGACGAAGGGTTTATGGCCGGCGTGACCTTCACGGTGGCCAATCCCTCCGCCATTGTGGGGCAGGCCATTGCCACCGGCAGCGTAGACCCCGTTTGTTTCCAGGGTTTAGCGCCGGATGCGTACCAGGTGCGCCAGATTTTGCCCAATCGCCTGGAACCGACCACCATTGATTATGCGGATTTAAACGTGGAAGTAGGGCAGACCTATGGCGTCTTATTTGGCAGCCGCATCCGCATGGAAACTGAGGCTGAAGCGACAGCGACCGTGACCGCCATGCCCACCGCTGAGGTGGATGGCGGCAGCCCGGATAGCGGCGGCGCGAACACCATGGTTATTTTTGGCATCGTGCTGCTGGTAGTCGCGGTCCTTATGCTCGGCGGCATTCTGTTCTTGCTTTTGCGCCGCACCAGCGGTTAGGAAAACAGCGTAACGCAGCCAGGCGGCAGCGACGCTCTGCCACTTTGCCACCCGGCGCCCTTCGCCCATGTCACAGCAGAGGAAAACCACCACCGATAAGAGAGAGGCGTGGTTTTCCTCTGCTGTTTTTTTGTGCCTGGCGGGGGCGTTGGCGGCGGCGCTGCTGGTGGCGCTGCCCCTGCTGGTGGGGCCGGGTCTGCTCAATACCCGGGGTGGCGGCGACAGCCCTTTTTTGTTGCAGCGGCTGCACCAACTGGAGACGGCGCTGCGTGACGGTCATTTTCCGGTGCGGTGGATGCCGGATGCAAATTATGGTTATGGCTACCCCTTTTATAATTTTTACGCGCCGCTTTCCATTTACATAACGGCCGTTTTCCGTCTCTTTGGCTTTTCTTTTGTGCGGGCGATCCAATTGGCGCAGTTGGCGGGCTTCCTGGCAGCGGCGGGAGGCATGTTTGCCCTGGCGCGGCGCTGGTTTGGCAATCCCTGGGCCGGGCTGTTGGCTTCGGTGGCGTATACCACCGCCCCGTTCCACATGGTCAACATCTATGTGCGCGGCGATTCGCTGGCGGAATTTTGGGCGATGGCTTTTTATCCGTTGGTATTGCTCACAGCGGATGGCGTTTTGGCGGCGGCGGCTCACTCTCCCTTTTCCACCAAACAGGTGGGGCGGCCGGTGGCTTTGTTTGCCCTGGCGTATGCGGCGCTGGTATTGAGCCACAACATCTCGGCGCTGATATTTTCTCCGTTTTTGCTTTTGTATTTGCTGCTGCGCTGCTGGTTTGGCCGGCGTGAGGCGGCGACGACGAGGCAAGGCGTGGCCAGAGCGGCTGCCCTGCCTGTGGCCGGCCTGTTTTTGGCGCTGGCCTTGGCTGCCTGGTTTTTTGTGCCGGCGCTGGCGGAGCAATCGCTGGCGCAGTTAGGGCCGGTAACGGAAGGATATTTTCACTTTGGCAACCATTTTCGTGGGACGGATCTGGTGCAGCGTTCCTGGCTGTTTGATTATGAGGTGGATAGGGGCAATGCCTTTAAAATGGGGCTGGCGCAGGGGATAACGGCCGTTTCCGGTTTGCTGCTCTTGCTCTTCTGGCGCAAAAACAGGCCGGCGTCGCCGGTAGTGGCCTGGTTTGTGGGGCTGAGTATGCTGGTGGCGACGGTGATGATTACGCCGCTCTCTCGTTGGTTGTGGGAGACGCTGCCTTTGCTCTCCTTCACTCAGTTTCCCTGGCGTTTTTTGTCGGTGCAGGCGTTTGCCGGGGCGTTGGCGGCGGGAGCGTTGGCGCTGCTGCCGGGGCGTAAATGGCTGGTTCCTGCCTTGAGCGCCCTGCTCCTGTTGTCGGCCCTGGCCGATTTGCACCCCGATTATATGCCGCTCTCCGACGCCGATGTGACGGCGCGAAAATTGGCGGAATATGAATGGTACAGTGGTAATATCGGCAGCACCGTCAGCGCTGAGTATTTGCCGCCCGCCGTGCAGCCGCGTCCTTATACCAGCCCGTGGCTCAACGAGGGCGACCGGGACCGGGTGGCGGTGTTAGCGGGGATGGCGGACGTGGCGTTGATAGAACGCCGGACGGCCCGGCAATTGTGGTCAGTGGCGGCGCAAACGGAAACGACGCTGGTTTTGCCCACGCTGGCCTGGCCGGGTTGGATAGCGGAACTGGATGGGCAGCGAATTACCAGTCAGCCCGCCCCCGGTTCTGGCTTGATGATGGTGACGCTGCCGCCGGGCGACCATCAGTTGGCGCTGCGTCTCTCCCACACTCCCGTGCGGCTGGGGGCGGAGATGGCGTCGGTAACGGCCGTTTTCATCCTGCTATTTTTGTTATGGCCGCCGCGCTGGAGATGGCCGGGTCGCCAATGGATTGTGGCGGTTGTTGGCCTGCTCCTCATTTTTATAGCCGTCACGATCTGGCGGCAAAAACCACTGCCCGCAACCAATTTGAACTGGGATTTCGCCCAGATGGCCTATCTCCACCATGCCGACGAGTCGATTGCTTTTAGCGAGGGCCTGGCGCTGACTGCTTACCAGTACAGCGCCGACAGTTTACAGGCCGGGCAAACGCTGGTGATCGAGATGCAGTGGGCCGGCGAAGCGGTGGCGGCCAGCCCCCAAGTGACAGTGGCGCTCTATTCCCCCGCGATTACGCGCCCTGGCCTGGTAGACATCGTGGAGCCACCCGCTTTTGCGGTGGCGGCCGCTCCGTTAACAGCCCAACAAACGTTTTCACTCACCCTGCCATCCAATATGCCGCCTGGTTTATATGCGCCGCGCCTGCTGGTAGCCGGCCACCAACCGCTGACCAATTCTGGCCTGGTGCGGGGCGATCTCTTTTTGCGGCCGACGTCGGTTTCAGCGGCGGCTGGCGCGGAATTGGCGGCGCGAGGTGACCTGGATGTAGCCCTGGAGACGGCCGTTCTGCGCCCAGATGAGCCGGTATTGGATTTGCATCTGGCCTGGTTTACGGCCCGGCCGCTGACCCAAAATTACAATGTTTCCCTGCGCCTGACGGACGCCCAGGGGCAATGGCTGCGCCAGATGGATGTGCAGCCGGGTTTTGGTTTTTTGCCCAGCAGCGGCTGGCAGCCAGGCGAGTGGACGCCGGATTGGTTGGCGTTGTCGCTGCCGACTCTGTCGCCGACGGCTGGACCATATCCTTTAATGGTGCAGTTGTATGAGGTGGCTGCTCCAGAAACGGCCGTTCTTACGCGCCGTCTGGGGGTTTTGCGGCCAGAGGATGGGACGTGGCAGTTCCAGCCCCATACGCCCCATTTTGATGCGCCGGAGAAGATGACGCCGGTAACGGCCGTTTTTGGTGATGCCATTCGATTACTGGGTTATGACCTGGCGCAAACGGAGCGTGAAGCCAAGTTGACGCTGTACTGGCAGGCGTTGGCTGAGGGGCAGGTGGATTACACGCGCTTTGTCCATCTGGCAGACAGTGAGCCGGGCCAGCCACCGCTGCGCCAGCAGGACAGCTATCCCGTTTTCAACAGCTACCCCACCGGCCAATGGACGGCCGGTGAAATTGTGCCAGAGGTGGTCAGGCTGGATTTGACCGGTTTGCCGCCGGGCCAGTATTCGCTACTGACTGGATTTTACCAACGGCTGGCCGATGGTGTGTTGGCGCGGGTAACGGCCGTTGCTCCCGATGGCGCCCCGCTTCCCGATGATCGCGTTTTCTTAACTACCCTGGTAATTGAAGAGTAACGGCCGTGAAACGAGAGGATTTTTACGCCTCACGCCCCCCGCTTCCTGAACTCACAAATTCAACCGCTTTTTCAACGCTGTTTTGGGGGCTGATTTTGTACTGCACATCTTCAATTGTGCCGTCCGCGCCCACCACAAAATGGCTGCGAATGATACCCATGTAGCTGTTGCCGTACATCTTCTTTTCGCCCCATACGTCGTATGCTTCGGCGACGATATGGTCGGGGTCTGAGAGCAGCGGGTAGGGGAAATGTTCCTCTGTTTTCCACTTTGCCAGTGCCTCCGGCGCGTCCGGACTGAGGCCGATGACGACGCCATTGGCTGCCTGGATAGCGGCGTAATTGTCGCGGAAGCCGCAGGCCTGGGTGGTGCAGCCGGATGTGGCCGCTTTGGGATAGAAAAAGAGAATCACCCGCTGCCCGCGAAAGTCAGACAGTTTAACGGGTTTGTTTTCATCTGAGAGCAGTTCAAAATCGGGGGCGGCGTCGCCAATTGATAACATATTTTTCCTCTTTTGGTTTGAATCTGGTGGAGCGCTGGCTGGGAATGCCGGAAGAATTTGTGTAATGCCCACGGCGGCAAAACGGTTTGGTAGTTTCTCATTATTTCCCCCCGAACAACCC
Source organism: uncultured Ardenticatenaceae bacterium (assembly GCA_964643965.1). Taxonomy (GTDB): domain Bacteria; phylum Chloroflexota; class Anaerolineae; order Promineifilales; family Promineifilaceae. Next base: position 27,601 of record CAZXVH010000014.1, on the reverse strand, counting down.
CAAAGCAAAGCGAATCAGAATCAGAAACAATGACCCAAACAGGCCGCGCTTTGGCTTGACCGCCAGACTTTGCTCCATATGGGTCATGGCTGGCAACCATTGCCCCTGGCGCAGGCGCATGAGGCTCAACGCTTTTAATACCTGGCTCTGTTTTTTCCCGTCGCCATCCTGGGCAAAGAGGGCGGAGGCGTCGCTGTAACAGCGGGCGGCCGTCTCTTTGTCGCCCATGCTGGCGTAGAGATCGCCCATGTTGCCCAAAACCTGCGCCCGCCGGTTGATGTCGTTGGTTTCCTGGCAGAGGGCGTCGGCGGCGGTGAGCGCTTCCAGGGAAGCGTCGTGCTGGCCGCGCAGCCGGTGGATGACGCCGATGTTGTTGAGCATTTCAGCCTGACCGGTGGGGTTTTGTTCGGCGGCGTAAGTGGAAACGGCCGTTTCAAACACACTTATCGCATTATCCAATTCCCCTTTGTGGAACAGGGTCAAACCTTCTTCTTTTAGTTTATCGCCTTCATTCATGATTTCTTTATCCACTGTTGTCGCGCGATTTTGCAAAATCGCGTGATAAAGATGAGAGTCTGTTCTGTTTTTAGAGTATGGTTCAAATGTCCATAAAATTAGCTTGATGCTTTTTTGTGAAGTGATCTCTTTTCTTGCGATGACAACGAATTTTAGAAAGCAATGAATGCGCTCCTTTCTGACATTCGTGGTGATCATTGTAAAAAGTTTAAAGCTAACTTGGCCCATGCCGAAAATAGTTGACCACAAAAATTGTAAGGGCTGTCGTCCAGAAAGTCGGTAGTCTTTTAGTCAGGTATTGACTAGTTTTCTAAAAATGATAGAACGAGTTGATCGAATCCCGCCGGTTTTTCCATGCTGGATAAATGGGCGCCCTTTGTAGTTCACTTTCCGCATTCCTTTTTTATTCACTGCCATAAACGCCTCCTCATTAACAGCCTGTGGGGGAACCTCTTTTTGTAGCCGAGGTATTCTTACCTCGCCTCTGGAAGACGCGGTAAAAAACCGCGGCTACTAGTTTTCTAAAAAAGATAGGACAAGTTGATTGAATTCTGCCGGTTTTTCTGTACAAGGGAAATGAGCTGTATTTTCCATCGAAACAAATTGTACATCTGGAATGTTTTGTTTTAGTACCTGAGCGATAGTCTGAATGTCAGGCACATCTTCTACCCCAACGACGACGAGGGTAGGCACTGCAATTTCTGCTAATCGGCCAATAGCTGGCGGATCGAGTTCAATACGTACGCCTTCTCCTTCGGGCAATGTGTGAGTGTGCAGTACCAAATCGTAAATGTGTTGGCGAGCGGCTTGGTTGACTTGAGTGGGTGTACGGTGTAGGCCATCAAACCAAATTTGTGTTTCTAATTCAGCCGACGCCCTCAAATCGCCTCGTTCATAAGCAACTTCCATTGCTGTATACTTTTCTACATTTTCTTTATCAGTCCACGTATACCCACCAAGACCAGAGCCAACTAACAGTAGCTTTTCCACCATATGTAGATAGGTGAGGGTGAAATCTAAAGCAATTTTGCCGCCGAAGGATATACCTACAAGGGTCGCTTTTTCGATGCCAATATGCTGTAATAAACCGCGCAAGTCGTCATGATCGCAAAAAGAACCATCTGGACGCATGGTTTCTCCCCAACCCCGTATATCGTAACGCAATACGCGATGGCGCCGCGTAAACGCCTCCATTTGAGGTTCCCACATGTTTAGGTTGACAATGCCAGCGTGGAGCAGCACAACGGCCGTTCCTTCCCTTCGCACCTCATAATGAATGTTTGTACCATTTATCTCAGCAAATTGATAAGTCATGCTTTTTCTCCATTTTGGTTCGCTAGTTCACCATGCCATAGATATTGCATCTCTTCAGAACTGGTCAGCAATTCATCTAACTTACCCACGGCATCGATCCGGCCGTTTTTCATCACCACTATCTGATCCGCCTGCTGTAACGCCAATCTCCGATGCGAAACCACCAGATAGGTCCCCTTTTTCTGCTTATCGCCGGCCAGCAGGTTTTGCCACAACTGCTTCTCAGTCTCTACATCCAGAGCGCTAGAAAGGTCGTCAAAGACCAGCAGTTCCGCATTGCGCACCAACATCCGGGCGGCGGCGGCTCGTTGCAGCTGTCCCCCGGATAAGCGTACGCCGCGGGGACCGACGACGGTGTCCAGGCCGTTTTCTAATGTGGCGATATCTGGGGTGAGAACGGCCGTTTCCACCGCCCCTGCCAAATCCACCTCAGCCTCGGGCAAACCCAGCAGCACATTGCCTCGCAGCGTCTCGCTAAACAGACGAGGCGTTTGCGGCGTGTAGGCGCTGCGCGGCGGCGTAAAAAACGTGGATGGATCAGTAACCCGTTCCCCGTTCCACAGAATCTCGCCTGCGGTCAATGGCAGCAGTCCCAGCAGCGCCCGCAGCAGCGTCGTCTTGCCCGAACCAATGCGGCCGGTGATGACGGTGAAGGAGCCGCGTGGCAGGGTGAGGGAAATATTTTCGATTGTGGATTGCGGATTGTGGATTTTCGATTGCCCGTTCTTCCCATCATGCTGGACTAATGGATAACTGTAAGTTAGGTTTTTCACTTGTAGCTCGTGTAATTCAGCAACGGCCGTTTTCCGAATCACATGTATCTCCGGCAACCCATTCTCCGCTTTTTCTCTGCGCCCTTCGCGTTCTTTGCGGTCAGACTCCTCATACAACTCCCCGTGCGCTACCAAACTCTCCGGCGGCGCCTCCGGCGTAATCGCCTGCATCCGATCCAGCACCACCCGCTGCTGGGCAATCTCCGAGATATAGCCGCCAATCGTCGCCGGAAAGCGGGAGACGTAGAACAGGTAACCGGTGAACAGCACAAAATCACCCACCGTAAACGTGCCCTGCGACATGCCAATGCCCGCCAATACCACCATCACCGCCACCGCTACATCGCCCATATTGTCCCAGGTGGCCTGAAAGGTGGCATGAAACACGCCCTGGCGCACGTTGGCAATGCGGCGCTCCTCGTTTAGCTGCTGAAAATAGGCCATCGTGCCAGCCTCCGCATCCGCCACTTTCATAGCCTGAATGGCGCCAAAGATTTCACCCAGAAAGCCTGTCACCTGGCTGGAAGCGGCGCGGGCTTCGTGCCCATATTTCAAGAAGCGGCCGAAGGCGAAACGGTTGAGGAAGAAAACGCCAAGCAGCGGAATGAGGGCAACGGCCGTTATCCACGGCGCAATGCGAAACATCACAATCAAGGCAAACAGGGTGAACAAACCATGCCCCACCAGTTCAGGAATCCAGGTGGGGAAGTCGGCAAAATCAGCCAGGTCGTCATCCAGACGGTTCATGGCGTCGCCTGTAGAAACGGGTAACGGCACGGCGCCCGGTTTACGCAGTACATTCTCCGTGATGTTCTTGCGCATCAACGACTGCCCTGCCATACGTACCTTGGCGCTGCTCCAATGACCCGTTACATCCCCCAGCATCCGCGTCATCTCCACGACAACGATGAGCGCCAGCAGCGTCCACAATGTCACTGAGGAGTTGATGTCACCTGTCAATTGGTCGTAATAGGTTCTTTCCAACCAGGCGGGTACCAGGCGCATGACAAAGGCATAGCTGATAAAGATCACGCTTGCCAGAAACAGCCAAGGACGAAAGCGAATGAGCGACCAGGTTCCGGTTTTAATGGAGAGTTTATTTGTCATTATCGTAATCCCTGCGTGTATTCATCTCTTAACAAGCCATACATAGCACTATCATGAAATGTGCCATTATCTTCCCAGGAAGATTTCCGTTTTGTGCCTTCTCGTAGAAACCCAATCTTTTCTAGCAGGCGCACAGATTCATGATTGTCGGCTATCGTACTGGCATAAATGCGATTGAGGTTCATCTGCTCGAAGCCAAAAGGTATCATGGCGCGTAACGTTTCAGAGGCAATGCCTTGTCCCCAATAGGCGCGTGCCAAATCATAACCAACCTCGGCCCGGCGATGTTTATGGCTCCAATGATGAAAAGCGAAAGACCCCAAAACTTTATCGGCATCCTTAAAAGTCACGGCCCAGCTTATCCCTTCCTGTTTATCGTACTCGGTATGGGCTGCCCTGATATCGTTTTGGGCTTCTTCTATAGTTTTCAACACGGGGCCATTGTATTTTTGCACCTCATAGTCACCGCGAAAGACAAGTAAATCTGCCGCATCTGCAAGGCGAAGTTTGCGTAAAACAAGACGCTCTGTAATCAGTTCAGGAAAGGTGGTGAAGTCAAACATGTTATTATTTCTCATCTCACACCAAAACCTCTTGCAATCCAGTCTGCAACAGGCGGGCAAAGCGGGAATTGGGATCATTTGCTAACGCAGTGCGAGAGCCGTTTTCTACAGAACGGCCGTCTTCCAATATCAAAATGTCATCAGCCCGTTGCACCGTTTGCAAGCGATGGGCGATGATGATGCCGGTGCGGTTTTGCAACAGCCGGTCGATGGCGCGTTCGAGCAACTGTTCCGTCGCCGGATCCAGGCGCGACGACGCTTCATCCAGGATGACCAACTGTGGGTCACGCAAGAACAGGCGCGTGAACGCCAACAACTGCGCCTCCCCCGCTGACAAGCCTTGTCCGCCCGTCTTGAGCCTGGTATCCAACCCATCTGGCAGGGCATAGAACCAGTCGCTCAAGCCCAAGGTATCAATCGCAGCCACGATGGCCGCATCGCTAATTGGTGGTCGCGTGGGATCGTAACTGCGGAACAGCGTCAGGTTGTCACGCACGGTGGCTTCAAACAACTGCACGTCCTGCGTCACCATGCCCACCTGCTGCCGCAAATCGCGCAAGCTAAAATGGCGCACATCCAGGCCATCCAGCAAAATGCGCCCCGCATCCACATCATACAAACGAAAGATGAGCCGCGTCAGCGTCGTCTTGCCGCTGCCCGTGCGCCCCAACACGCCCAGCACTTTGCCCGCTGCCAGCTCAAAACTCACATCATCCAAAACGAGATTGGAGACATTGTTCACTGCTAACTGTTCACTGTTCACTGTCAACTGGTCTTTATAAGCAAAGCACACCTCCTCAAACTGGATGGATGGCGCTTCGGCAAGCAAAGCGGTCACTTCGACACGTTCGGTCACTGAGCCTGTCGAAGCATCCTTCACGTCCGGTTCAAGCTGGAAAAACTCATCGATGCGGTAAATGCTGGCAACAGCACGCTGCAAATTGCCCATTTGGCGGCGAATATACTTAATCGGCCCTTCCATCAATCCCACATAAAAAGTCAGCAAAAAGACAGTGCCGATGGTGAGTTCGCCCTGCAAATAAAGCTGTCCCGCCAACGCCAACGTGATCACCAACGTGAATACATAAAACATGTAGCTCGTGGAAAAGGTAAAGCCGCCGAATAAATCCACTTGCACTCGCTTCCGCGCAATGAGCGCCATTTTGGGGTAAAGCTGCTGCATCACATACGCGCTGCCCCCGTTGGCGCGAATATCTTCCGTGCCGCCGAAGCGCTCTTCGAGATAGCCAAACAGGTCGGCATAAGCCCGGCTGATGGCCGCCCAGAATGCCACATTGGGTTGTTGGATCAGGCGCAGGAAAACGGCCGTTACCGTGGCATAGCCCAATCCAATCAAACCAAAGCGCCAATCCTCCCGGAACAGCAGAAACAGTACGCCCACCAGCAGCACCGCATTGCTAAAGACATGGACGATCAACTGCGAAAAATATTCCGCCAGATTGCCCACATCCCCGTCGATGCGCTCGATGATCTCGCCGGGCGTGTGCAGCTTGTGGAAACCCATATCGAGGCGCATGGTGTGCGCCGCCAAATCGCTGCGTAAGCGATTGGTGGCTGCCCAGCCTAAATCGGCGCTGAGGTAGGTGTTGTACAAATTCAGCCCTTTCTGCACCATCACTACCAGCAGATAGATCAACCCCAGCGATACCAACAGCCGCGTCTCCGCGCCCCCCTGCGCCGCATCCAAAAACCGCCGGATCACTTGCGGCGCAAACAGTTGCAAGCCAATGCCAATCAAGAGCAGGATGGTAAGCAAGATGACACGTTTGGAGAACGGCCGTAGATAGGTCGTCAAGAATGTTACACCTCTCTTTTTCATCAATCATCACTCATCATTCATCATTTCTTATTCAATTCCCTGCCAGCGTACGTACGGCCGCCACAAATCCAGCGCAATCTGTACCGGATCCGTCGCCACCCCAAAACGGGCAAAGTATTTACAGACGCGGGTAATGTCGCGCTCTAAAATCTCAAAAGCATGGGGATTGCTTTGCGCGGCGACGGCTTGCGGAAAGTCGATGAGCCAGATGTCACCCTGCCAGTAGAGGATGTTGTAGGCCGACAAGTCGCCGTGAATCAGGTGGTGGTCTAGCATGATTCTTATATTTTCCATCACCCGTTGGAACAGGGGTTCGGCCTCGTCACGCGGCAGGGAAATCTCGTTGAGGGCGGGCGCAGCGCCATACTCGTCGCCGATAAACTCCATCAGGATGCTGTGCCCATGTTGCGCCACCGGTTTCGGCACATCGGCGCCCGCCTCGTAAAGTAGGGTTTGGGTGCGGAATTCCGTGCCAACCCACATCAAGAAGTCAACCTTTTGCCCGTAGCCAGATTTGTTGATAATGGCGCGACGTTCGCGTGAATTGCGCACTTGTTTCCCTTCCCGGTCACGAATGGTGCGTCCCACTTTGTAGACGGCGTCGTTCTTGAGACTGCGCAACATCCGTTCTCGGTACAGCTTGGCGGCAATCCAATCAACCCCACTGGCAGGGTGCGCCACACAGGCGTAGACGTTGGCTTCTTTACCCCCTTTTACGCGGCGAGTGACATCGGTTATGATGTTTTCCTGATAGAAATGTGCCACAGCGTTAATCACCCAGCGCCGTTCGTGGTGCAGGGGATCCAGGTTTTGAGCGTAGGTGGGAATCCAGGCGTCGCTGCTGTCATCCATGCTCAGCAGCTCTTGCTCTATTTTCTCGATAGGATTGCTTATTTTTTGTTTGGGTTTGCTGCGGGCGCGCCGCCGGTGGGCGGAACGGCCGTTGTCAAACTCATCATACTCTGCATAAAGATCATATAGATCGGTATTCATCGTGTTCAGTTCCTCTTGGTGACAAAATCGTCAATCTAAAATCGTTAATCGGTAATCTAAAGGAGAACCCGTGACGAGAACCAGCCATAATGACGGCAGAACGCTTGCATTGAGCTTGTCGAGTGTACCCTGAGCTTGTCGAGTGTACCCTGAGCTTGTCGAGTGTACACTGAGCTTGTCGAAGTGTTCCGGCAAAGGCGGCTTCAATTGTAGTGTGATCGGGGATCAAAAAAGCCACGGGTCAATGTGTGAGCCGTGGCCAGGTCTGGCAGATGGGTAAACTTCCAGGATGGCGCACCTGGAATTCAGTTTTCAGTAATCGGTGTTCGGTGTTCGGTGTTCAGTGTTCAGTTTACAGTGAACAGTTTACAGTGAACAGTGGTGGATTACGGGTTACCGGAAAGCAGGTGTACTCACACAATGTGTATATGCTTTTTGCACTTGGGCTAAATTTCCTTTTTGCATCATGTAAGTACCTCCAAAGGTTTTGATTTGTTTTTCAGACCGGGGCAGTTTACCATAGGCGGTTGGAGTTGGTCAAGAACTTATTTGCTTGGAGTGTGTGACAGGCTGCGTTAAAGTAGTGGGGATGGATGGAAATTTAGGAGAGGAAACGGCCGTTTTCCACCAACTATGTCTGGGATTGGCAAACGGGGTGTGGTTAGGTCTGGAGACCCATCACAGCAGCCATGGGCAGATCGCGCTGGGGCAGAGGGAATATGCCAGAGCATGGCGGTCGGTGTATCATTCCCCAGCTAATTGCAGAACATGATGAATCAATTCGAGGTCAAAAAAGAGATTGCTGGCTTGCAGTTGTTCAATGAGAGGAGAAACGGCCGTTATCAACTGTTTTTCCTTTGCTAATAATAAAACACCCAATGTACCTGTCAGGGGTAAAGCTAATCGCTGTGCATAACGCCGCCCTTGGCGCTCATCCATAATAACAAGCCGGGCGGATCGTTCCAAAGCCAATGCCAAAACTTCTGACTCGCCGCGATCCAAACCCAAATATACCTGCGCCAGGCGAGGATCGAATATTTCAGTTGTTTTAATCCATGGCGATGCGGCTAATGCTTGTTGGCGAGCAGCCTGTTCAATGGCAAGAAATTCAGCATGAACGGCAGTGGGAATAATCACCTGACCAAATAAGGTCTGCAATAAGGGGAATTGATCTAGAAGCCACAAAGCAACCAGAGGTGTATTATTCAGTATGACTGGCCCGACGGGCATATTTAAGATCGTCCTCTAATTCGTCTGGGGTTTCGCCAAAGGGAGATAAGCCGTGGCGGCTTAATTCATAAAAAAATGCGCTACGCGGCATACCAGCAAATTGTGCAGCTAAACCAGTACTGAGTTTACCAGTTTCGTACAGCTTTATGGCCAGGAGTAATCGTGCTTCGAGGGCAAACTCATCTGCTTCTTGTTGCAATGCCCATAGCAATTCTTCTGGATATTCAATCGTTAAAGCGTTCATGCTAAAAGTATAGCATAATACCCTGCCTAATCCGCAAAGGGATTTTCGATGGAAACGGCCGTTTCCCACCAACTATGTCTGGGATGAGCAATCAAGTAGTGGCTCAGGCAGGAATCCAACCACAACAGCCAATGGAAGCCTGCGCTGGAGCAGAGAACCGTTCACTGTCCACTGTTCACTGTCCCCCCACTACTCCATCCAAAATCCCTGGTCGGCGGCCGGGTAAGAGCCAAGCACCTTCAGGAAAGAGGCTTTCTTGAGAATGCCCAGCATCGCTTGCTGCACCTGCGGATCATCTTCATGCCCTTCAAAATCGACATAGAACAGGTAATGCCACGGCCGGTTTCGTCGCGGCCGGGACTCGATTTTGGTCAAGTTCAGGTTATAGTGCGCCAGTTCGCCCATCACTTCGTATAAGGAGCCGGGTACATGCCGCGTGGTGAAAATAATCGAGGTTTTGCTGGGGTCCTGGCGGGGCGGCGTCTCTTTACCCAGCACAAAAAAGCGGGTGAAATTGAAATCCAGGTCTTCCAGATTACGCACCAAAATTTCCAGGTTATACGTCTGGGCGGCCAATTCGCTGGCGATGGCGGCCGTGCCTGGTTCCGGGTTGGCGGCTAAATCGCGGGCTGCGCCGGCCGTATCATAATGAATGACCGGATCAATGCCGAGTCGTTGCAAGGTGCGCTCACATTGTGATAAAGCTTGCGGGTGCGATTTGGCTCGCTTGATTTCCTGGAGCCGGGTTCCCGTGGGAGCCAGCAGGCAATGTTCCACCCGTACCACCGCTTCCGCCTGCACCGACAGGTCATGATCTACCAGTAAATCGTAAGCGGGCGCCACTGTGCCGGCCAGCGAGTTTTCTACCGGCAGCATACCCTGGCTGGCCGCGCCGGTGTGCAGCGCTTCAAATATTTCCATAAAGCTGCGGCAGGGCAGGGTGTGCGTCTCTGCGCCGAAATGCTGTCGCACCGCTTGCTCAGAATAGGCGCCAGGTTCGCCCTGGAAGGCAACGATAATTTCTTGTGACATGACCTGCTCCTTATTTTGACGGCAATCATTTAAGTATACCGGGGGAAACGGCCGTTTACGAACAAACGGTTCCATTTTCAGCCAAAAGGTGTTATATTATGCGAAAGGCGTAACACTCACATCCCACGTTTACAAATACGCCTTTTGTATGGAGCCGGAGCCAACCCCCTTATTTTCATCCGGCGCATTGACCAGTAATCAGTTTAAATCACACAAAGGAGAAAAAATTATGGGCGTTACATATGCAGACAAACCGTGGCTCAGTAAATATGAGGCAGGCGTTGCCAAAGAAATCACTCTTCCAGACCAGACTGTCCTCGATATGCTAGATGCCTCCGCCAAAAAACATCCAGAACACACCGCTCTGTTTTTTAAAGGCAAAACCTTAACCTATCGCGAATATAAAACCCAAGTCGATGCCGTTGCGGCCGCCCTCATCGCCAGCGGCTTTAAGAAGGGAGATCGCGCCGTTATCTACATGGCCAACAGCCCCCAATTTGCCATCAGTTTCTTTGGTATCATGCGGGCTGGTGGTATCGTCGTCGCCACCAACCCACTCTACACCGAACGTGAACTGGAACATCAACTGGTAGATTGCGGCGCGGAGACGGTCTTTGTCATGAGTCGTTACTATCCGCTGGTCAAAAACGTGCAGAAAAAAGGACACACCCAGGTAAAACGGATCATCGTCACCAATATCAAGGATTATTTCCCGCCGGTTTTAAGCCTGCTCTTCACCTTGCTTAAAGAGAAAAAAAGCGGCGATAATGTAAAACCGCAGGGCAGCGACATGGCCTTTAAAGATTTCCTGGAAATGGGCAAACGCGCTGCCCCGGCTAACGTGCCCATCACCAACGCCGATACCGCCATGCTGCAATATACTGGCGGCACGACCGGTTTGGCTAAAGGGGCCGTGGGCACACATGGCAACATCTCCGCCAATATTGGAATGTTGGAAGAGTGGCTGGAATGGGAAGAAGCCAAAGAGGGATTTGTGGGCGCCATCCCTTTCTTCCATTCCTACGGTATGATCACTACCTTGATTCTGTCCGCGGCCATCGCTGGTACGCTTTATATTGTGCCCGACCCTCGCGACCAGAAAGATTTGTTGAGTACCATCGACAAACACAAACCATCCCTCTTCCCCGGCGTACCGGCCATGTATATCGCCATCAACAATAATCCAGACGTAGCGGCTGGCAAATATGATATCACCTCCATTCGCGCCTGCATCTCCGGCTCCGCCCCCTTGCTCATGGAGACAAAACGTCGCTTTGACAAGCTAACTGGCGGCAGCCTGGTAGAAGGGTTTGGCATGACAGAAACCTTCGTGGCCACGCATTGCAATCCCATCAAAGGGGAAAGCCGGGAAGGCTCCATTGGGCTGCCTTTGCCCAATGTAGAGTGCCGCATCGTCGATGCTGTGTCGGGTGAGGAAGAAATGCCTGTGGGCGAAATTGGCGAACTGATCATTAAAGGGCCTACCGTCATGAAAGGCTATTGGAATATGCCCACGGAAACCGCCAATGCCCTGCGTGATGGCTGGCTTTTCAGCGGCGACATTGCCCGCATGGATGAAGATGGCTACTTTTACATTGAAGATCGCAAAAAAGATATGATCATCGCTGGTGGCTACAACATCTACCCGCGGGAAGTCGAAGAAGTCTTGATGCTGCATCCGGCGGTGGTAGAAGCGGCCGTGGCCGGGGTGCCAGACCCCAAGCGCGGGGAAACGGTGGTGGCCTGGATTGTGAAGAAACCGGGCGACGCCACAACCGAAGCGGAAATACAAGAATGGGCCAAGACGCAGTTGGCCAAGTATAAATATCCGCGTGTTATCATTTTCCGGGATGAACTGCCCAAAACAACGGTGGGCAAGGTGTTGAAGCGCGACCTGGTGAAAGAAGAAAAAGCGAGAATAGCAGCGTCATGATTTTGTAACAGGCGCGATCTGGGTAAAATAAAACCTCGGTATTGTTTCCGAGGTTTTTTTTATGGTACGCCTGTGCCACACGCCCTCGGGCCACCACCTGTGCGCACCTGGGTGAGCGCACTCTGTCCTTTAACTGAATTGAAACACACCCTTTACCAATCCGCGTTGCAGTTGGCCGTTGAGGGTTTTTGATGAGCCTATTTGAGATTATAAAAAGTGTGTCCTGGGAACCATATGTCGGAGATCCTACGGCGTTGGGTTGGCTGACGGTGGCGGCTTATTTATTGGCGGCCGTTCTTTGCGGCCTGTGCGCCTGGCGAGCGGCGCAGATTTTTGGGGAGGAAGCTGTGTGGCTGCACGCCATCGACGCCTTTTTGTACAGCAGCGTCGCCGGGATTCTGCCGAACTGGCTGCTGGAATGGGGGGGCATTGTGCTGGTGGCTGTACCGGCGCTGGGGAAATTGATGAAGGATGAAGGATGAAGGGATACCCCTCATTGTTCACTATTCACCGCTTACTGTTCACTGTCCACTGTTCACTGCCTGATCGGCTGTAACGCCCGCCACAAAGGGCCATCCTGCCGTAGACCGCGCCGATCCAGATCGCTGTTGGCCAGCAAAATGCCGCCCGTGCAGCGATTGGTGAGGCCGCGAATGAGGCGGCTGAGAAGCTGGTTGCGCATCCCGAATTCCTCATCGCTGGTCCAGGGTTCCTCTGCCGGACGGCTTTGAGCCAGGACAAAGGCGTTGCTCAACGGCTGGTTGGGAATGGCCCACCAGCCCTGGTCGGCCGCTTCCAGCCACACCTGCACCTGGGCCGTTTTCCCCGCCAGCAAATAGCCGTAAATGGTCGAAATCATGATGCCGTTCGGGTCAGGCGGATCGCCGAGATCGGGCGGATTGGCGGTGACGAGGCCCTGGTTGATGCCCTCAATGAAGGCCGCGCCGATTTGCGCCGGAGTGTGCAAGCCCATCGGCTCGGCGGCCTGGCGCAAACGGGTGGCCGCCTGCACCAACCAGTCACAGACGGCCGCCCCCGCCAGGTCTGGTATGGGTTGGAAGCGGGGTTGGGCCAGCAGGTCGTTGAAGAGGTGGTAGAGAAAGGCGTCGAGGGGATAACGGCCGTTTACGCTCCCCAGCCATTCCCGTAATTCCTCTGTCAACTGGATGGTGTGCACGTCTAGTCGTTCCGTCACCTTCTCCGGCAGATCGTCAACCGGTAGCAGGCGAATTTCAGCCGGGTCATACAGCCGGTCGGCCAGCAGTTGGGCGCGGGCGGGGTCCAGCCCGGCGATAGAAAGAGACAGCGCTTCGGCCACATCGTAATGCGAAGGGGCGATCTGCCAGTGGGGATGGGCTAACGCCAGCCAGGTGAGCCAGGCGCGGATGCGCGGCTCTTCACGCGGGCTGGAGCGGCGGCGCAGGAAAAAGAGAGGCAGTTTTGCCCGCTTAAACGCCTGGGTGAGCAGATAGCGCATGGCCCCGTCCAGATACGGGGCGATGATGGCGATCTGATGGGGCGGGACGCCTTGCTCCTGCACCAGGTTTTGCAGCACAGGCAGCAGTTGGGCCACCATTTCCCGGCGGTAACGGCCGTTCACCACCCCCAAGATGCCCGCCTCTGCGCCCAGGGTGGGGTGGTTGGTGTGCAGCAGATGATTTTCTACAAGATGGGAAACGGCCGTCAGCGCCGGCGTCGTCACAAAATTCTGCTTAAAATCAAAGGCATACCGGCATTGGCTGCGGAAGCGGTTAGAGCCGAGCGGATCGGCGGCCATGAAGCGCTTGTAGCCACCGCCGGCGTCGTAGGCGATGGCGGTGGTTTGGCTGAAGCGCATCAAGTTGGCGATGAAATTTTGACCGGCGGGCGTCTGCTCTTCCACGTTGTCGATGAGCAGGTGTCGGAAGCGCTCCTCAAAATAGCGATGAAACTCGGGGTGCTGCACCAGTTGGGTGTCAAAGACCTGCACCACCAGCGACAAATCGAGCAGGCTGTTTTCTAAACAGGTGTGGCGGAAATGGTGAACGGCCGTTTCAGCATCATGCAGGTGGCGTATGCGGTCTGGTTCACCTGTCCAGGTATTGATTTGGCGGGCGATGGCTTCCTCCAGGCTCAAGCCGTTCAGCGCCGCCCGGTTGAGCGTATCCAACAGCTGGCTCACAATCTGCTGCGGGCGCAGGCGCAAATCGGCAAAGGCGCCCGCTTCTAGCAGGGGGGTGACGGTGTACCACATCAACAGTTGGGCCAGATCATAGCTGAGGACGGTGGGTGGTTGGAAAGGGCGGGTGAATCCGGCCGGCCGGGCCACCAGCGGCCAAAATAGCGTCACCATCTCCTGGGCCAGCCGGTTGTAGGTGATAATTTGCAGGTCGGCATAGGGGCCTAAACCGGATTGATGCATGGCGTCCAGGTACTCAGCCTGGTGACTCAACTCGGCCACCAGCACCAGCAGCGTATAAGCGGGTTCGCTGCTGCGCAGCAGGTGCAGCAGTCGCCCCTGCATGGCCGTCGTTTTGCCGCTGCCCGCTTCACCCAGCCAAAAGCTGGTCTGGTCGGCGGTGATGGCGGCTTCTTGGACGGCCGTTAAGTCAAAGTTTAGCGTGGGGAACATAGGTTAAAAGGGTTATGGGTGGCGAGTGGCAAGTGGCGAGTCTCCTTTGTAAGTAATGACTTGCCGCCTGTCACTGGCAAATAGCACTATTACATTTCCCGGTAGCGTAAATGCACCGCGCCCAAATGAATTTCATCGCCATCCATCAACTGTACGCCATACTCGGGAACCTGCTGCTCGTTGACCCAGACGCCGCTGGTGGAACGTTCATCATAGATGCGGTAATGAGCGCCATCCAGGTGCAGGGAGGCGTGAAGGCGGGAGACGGTGATGTCGTTTTCAAAGGCGATGTCGGACTGCGCCGGGGAGCGCCCCAGGCTGACCTGGCTCGCTTTTAGCTCCAGGCGGTCAGGCAGGCGGGTGACGGATTCCAATACTTCCAGGTAGGCAAGGGGCACAACGGCCGTTACCACCGGACTATCTCCTGCAGAAGAGTAGGAAGCCGGGTCATCATAAGAGGCGACGGCCGTTCTCCCTTGTCTGCCTGAGCGGCGGGGCAGCTTTAAGTGTGAGAGCAGTTTATAACGGCGCGCCACATACATGACCGCCAATAATAGCGCCGCTAAAAACAGCAGCCATACCAACGTGCCTAGAAAGCCGCTTAAACCGCCTGCCCCCAATTCCGCCGGCACGTCCCGGCTGCCCTCTTGCACCGTCAGGTTCACCGGCGGGCTGGTGACAGGGAAGCCTTGCTCATCCAGCACCGCCACCTGCACGATATTGTCACCGTAAACCAGATTATTGATTTCGGCCGTGAACCCCTTGAGCGTGTTCACCGGTATATCCTGCACTACCGCGCCGTTGACCACCAGTTGCGCTGCTTCAATTCGCCGTTCCACCCCATCCAGCCAGGAGACAGTGGTGGCAAAGCTCAATTTGACTGGCTTATCCAGGTTGGGCAGGCTCATGAGACGGCTTTCAATGGGTAGATCAATGATGACGCTGGGCAAACTGCCGGAGACGGCGATGGCTTCTTCCGCTTTAACTTCGGGATTATTCACCAGGCTCATGACCACGTTAATTTGGCCGCCGGCCGGGTCGGCCATATCAAAGCGCAGCCGCGCCTGGTCGCGGAAGCTGCTGATGCGGTTCCAAATTTGGGGCAAATCAGCCTCATTTTCCAATGAGACGGCCACCCCCCGCGAACCGGCCGCCACCTGCCCCAGGTACTCCCGACCAATGCTCAAGCCGGGCAGATTGGCATTGTTGAGCCACGCCGAATGCACCGGGAAGCCCAGGTTGGCGGCATGGGGGGCTATATCGGTGGTGGTAAAACGAGAACTGAGGGCGTCTGTGCCATCAGACATGACCACCAGGGAGGCCACCATAGCCGGATTTGGCTTCAAGCCTTCCATCTGGTCCAGCATGTCCATGGTGCTGTCCAGGAGGGCGGTGATATCTGTTTCCGGCTGTAGGGGGGTGGCAAAGGCGTTTTGGACGGCGTTGTAGAAACTGGTAGGGGCCAGAATCTCTTCTGGTCCCGTATCGCCAATTTTGTAAATAGCCACGTAATCGACGCCTTCAACCATATTGGCGGGGGAAGCGTAGGCTTTGATGGCCCTTTCGATGGCGGGCAGTTGTTCGGCCACGCCAGCCGGAATGTCCAACAGGAAGATGGTGAGGGTTCCGATTTGGGCCGGGCCGACGACCTCATAGGCGGTCAGCGCTCCATTTTGTTCGAGGATGATACCGCCGCTGTTGAAGTCGAGGGCGTTGCCTTGACCGTCCATGCCCACCGCTTGTAGTTCGATGCCGGGCGGACTGCTGGCGTCGCTGCCGGTGATGGCTAACCAGGGCAGGGGCGTAGTTGGCGGCTCTTGGGCAAAAACGGCCGTTTGCATCCCCCACAAAATTACGATGATGTAAACAATCCACTGTGTGCCTGCTCTCTTTTTTGGTTGTCTCATAGCTGGTTTCCCTTGACGCTCTCCTACCGTGCTATAATATCAAACGTGGGGCAGAAAGTAAACATAATCAACCATACTGCCCCTGGAAATCACCGAAGAAGAAACCAATGCACACAGTTGTTAACCCTTCCCCATTCAACCGATTTTTGCGTATGCCTCTCCTGGCTGTTTTGCTGCTGGGGACGCTGCTTTTTGGGGGGAAAACGGCCGTTTTCAGCCAGGAGCCGCCGCCCGATCTCATCCAAATCATGCAGGTAAACGACAGCGCTTTTCCTCTGGTGACGGTGACGCTGCGCACCATCAACGCCCAGGGTGGGGAGGTAGATTTAAGGGGGGCCAGTTTCCGTGAAAACGGCATCCCGGTGGACTTTGAGTGGGTCACCGCTCCGGCCGGACGGGATATCGTCTTTGTGCTGGACGCCAATGAGACGATGCGGCTGGATGACAACGGCGATGGCCTGAGCCGCTATGAAGAAGCAGCCGCCAGCATAAACCAGTTTGCCCAAACGCTGCGCCCTGACCTGGACGCCGTTTCCATTGTAGTCCCGGATGAGACGCTGACAAACGGCCGTTTTCTCATCCAAGACGCTTCTGATCCGGCGGCCATCCAGGCGGCGTTGGCGGCGTATGAACCGGCCGGCGTCTGGCCGCTGCCGCTCCAGGCGATGCTGAACCAGGCCCTTGACCACGCCGCTTTGGGGGGAAACGGCCGTTATCCCGCCGTTCTCCTCTTCACCGATGCCGGCCGCCTTCATTCGCAATTAGATTATGAAGCGCTGCTGCAAACTGCCCAGGCGCACGACATCCCCCTTTTTGGGGCGGTGATGGGCAGCGACATGACCGCCGAGGAGCAGTTCCGCCTGGAGCGGCTGACCCGGCCCGCCCGCGGCCTCACCATCCACATGCCCACGGCCGCGGCCGCCGAGGCTATCTTCGCTGTGTGGCGCGAGCAGGCCGAATGGCCGCAAATTCAGTACCAATCGCTGCAACGGCAAAGCGGCGACTATCCCCTGGCGCTCAATGTCAATGGGCAGCGGGTGGTAGGCGACCTGTCCCTGACGCTGCTGCCGCCGGAGATTGAGGCGCTGCCGCCGCACGCGCCCATTGTGCGCCGCGGCCCCGCGTCAGACACGCCCATCACCGACCTGGCGCCGAAACAGGCCACGATCCCGGTGCAAATTAGCTGGCCTGACGGCAAGCCACGGGCGTTGACAGACCTGGTGTGGCAGGTGAACGGCCGACGCCAGCCAGCCTTAAACACCATCCAGCCCAACAGCCAGGGTCAACTGCAACTGGCCTGGAATATGGAGTTAGCAACGGAAGGGCGCTATGAACTGGTGGTGGATGTGGCGGATGAATTTGGTTTTACGGCCACCAGTCCGTTGGCGGCGTTGGAGGTGGTGGTAGAGCGGCCGTTGCTCCCCACTGCCACCCCGCTGCCCCCCACGCCGCCTGCCCCCGAGCCAACGGCCGTTATGCCGGGCGATCCTTTGATGTGGCTGAAGATTATTGGCGGGCTGGGGGTAACGGCCGTTTTGCTGCTGCTCATCATCTGGTGGCGCTCACGCAAACAGAGCCTTGCCTCGCAGACAGAAGGGCCGTCACCCACAGACCGCTCCGCGCCGCCGCCCCTGCCGCCGCCTACGCCGCACACCACCTATGACGCCTATCTGGAGCCGATCAACGCCCCGGACTTAGCGCTGTACCACATCGACAGCAGCAATCTGGTTATTGGCCGGGATGAAAACGAAGCAGATTTGGCCCTGGCGGATAACAGCGTGGCCCCGCTCCACGCCCGCATCACCTGCCAAAACGAAACTTATTGGCTCTACGACGAAGGCAGCGCTCACGGAACCTATCTCAACTACACCCGCCTCGGTTTAGCGCCCCAGGCCCTCACCGACAATGATACCATCAGCATCGGCCGGCTCCAGTTCCGCTTCATCTTGCGTATACGCGAGGCGTGATTTTGCGTACCCTTCGTTGGTCGGATAGAAGGAATCTTATGCCCCAACGCCAGGCAGTTATTTTTGATATGGATGGCCTCATGGTCGATACCGAACCCCTCGCCCGGGAGGCGTGGCGAGAGGTTGTTCACGCCCACGGCCGTTTCCTCACCGACGAGGTATACCGGCAAATGATCGGTCTACGCCTGGATAAAGCGGCCCAACTGGTGCGCGAAACGTATGCCCTCTCGCCAACGACGGCGCAGCTGGCGGCCGCCAAAGACGCTATTTTTGCGCAGCGCCGGGCGTTGGGTGTACCGGTTATGCCCGGTTTGTTGGCGTTGGAAACGGCCGTGCGGGAGCGGGGGCTGCCGTGGGCGGTGGCCACATCTAGCCCGCGTCATCACGCCGAGATTATTTTGGCGCAATTGGGTCTGGCGGATGTATGCGGGGCCATTGCGGCGGGGGATGAGGTGGCGCGGGGCAAACCGGCCCCCGATATTTACCTGTTGGCGGCGGAACGACTGGGTGTCTCGCCGGGGTTGTGCCTGGCGTTGGAAGATTCAGCGCCGGGCTGTCGGGCGGCAGTGGCGGCAGGCATGAAGGTGGTGGTTGTGCCTACGCCGGATACGGCTGACGGTGATTACAACTTTACGCCATATCGCTATGAGTCGTTAACGGCCGTTCTGGCTGATTTGGATAGGTTGTTGGGGGATTAGGAGGGGGGCCAGGAAGCTCAACTTTTTCAGAAAAGGTGAACCTCTACGTCTACGGGGTACGGCCGTTTTGCGAGAGCGGCACAGCCAGGAAAAACGTCGTGCCTGTGCCCCGTTTGCTCTGGCACCAAGCCCGGCCCCCATGCTTCTCGGCAATTGATTTCACAATGGCCAGCCCCAGGCCCGACCCCTTCACCTTCTCCGTCCCTTTTTCCTGTGCCCGATAAAAGCGTTCAAACAGGCGCATCTGGTCTGCCTGGGCGATGCCCGGACCATGATCCATCACCTGGAAGACCACTTCATTGCCGGATTTTTCAGCGTGTAATTTCATCACGCCGCTGTCTGGAGCATACTTGACGCCGTTGGTGACAAGGTTGGTCAATGCCTGCCGGATGAGCCGCTTGTCGCCCACAAAAATCAAATCCTTGGGCGACACATCCACTTCCAACTTAATGCCAGACATATGCGCGTGCTGCCAATATTCTGTGGCCAGGTCGGCCAGCAGCGGCTCCACTTCAATTCTGTCTTCGTGCAGCGTGGTGCCGGATTCAATGCGCCCCAAGTCTAATAAATCATCCACCAGTTTCGCCATTTGGTCGATGCCGCCGAGAATCTTTTCCACATAATCTTCTTGTTTCTCGTTCATGTCGCCCACCATCGTCAGCATGGTGGCATAGCCGCGCATAAAGGTGAGCGGACTGCGCAAATCGTGGGAAACGGTGGCTACAAAGTCGGATTTCATGGCGTCAATTTCTTTGAGATGGGTGATGTCGTGCAACACAGCCACCCGCCCCATCACCTGACCATCCGTGCCCACAATGGTAGAGGTGGAGGCATAATAGACCGTGTTTTTGCCGACGGGTATTTCCCGGTTGCGGGCTGCTTCCTCTTTGCTGGTTAACGCATCCACCAGCGGCGGCGAGGGGATGATATTGGCTACGGGGCGTCCCACTACGTCTACCGCTTTCAAGTTGAAGATGCGCTCCATGGCCCGATTGATCAGTAAGACCCGCTGCGTCTGGTCGGTGACGATGACGCCATCGGTGGTGCTGGCTAAAACGGCCGCCAGGCGACGGCGACCCCCTTCTGAAGTGGCAAACAAACGGGCATTTTCCACCAGGACAATGGCCTGACTGGCCAGGGTGTTGAGCAGATTGAGTTCGGCCGTGTCCGGCTGGTGGGCTGTGCGGTAGCCCACCCAGATCATGCCCTGGAAGCGTTCTTTGGAGGTGAGCGGCAGGGCAATTAAAGAGTGAATGGGGGTCTCATGATCAGTGGGCAGGTTGAGCGCTTTGGTCATTTCGGCCGGTGATTCCAGGATAAGCTGCTCTTTATGGCGCAGGGCGTTGATAAGCGCCCGATCCAGGCGGGTCATGTCGGCGGCGGCCGGCCCTTCACCAAAGGTGAGGGGTTGGCCGGTGTTGGGATTTTGCACCACCGCCCGGGCGCCCACCGCCCCAGTTCCGCGGAATGCGCCGCGCAAAATGGCGGGCATGCCATTGGTGATGTCCAGGCTGCTGGAGACATCTTCGCTGACGTCGAGCAGCAGGGCAGACTCGTTGAGCCGTTGTTTAATGGAGCGCTGCATCACGGTGAAGGCGCGGGTCAGCTGCCCGATCTCGTCATCACGCTGCGCCATGTATTCAGGACTCCACTCGTCGCCCTGGGCCATTTTGGTAGAGGCGTCGGCCAGTTCAGTGATGGGGCGGGTGATGTCCCGACCCAGGAAGGCAAAGATGATGTAAAACAAGGCGGAAATGATGACCATAACGGCCGCTAGCGGTACGCCAATGCCCAAAGCCAGGTTGAGGACGGTGGCGTAAGGGGCGGTGATGACCACCGTCCAGGGATGGGATTCGCCTTTGATGTAGTAGACGAGTTCACGGGCGTTAGTCTGGCTGTCGCGCCCCTGGTAGGCGACGCCGGGCGGCGTTTGCTCCGTTTCAATGGCGCGGATGAGGTCGGTGGGCGGCTGCCAATCGCTGAGCAGTTTGTCGCCGTCGGCGTGGGCGATGATTTCGCCCCGCTCATCAACGATGAAGCCGGCGCCGCGCCCCACCACGCCTTCTAATCCCATGATGAGTTCGTTGAGGGAGATTTCCGGCACCCGGCCGACGAGGGCGGCGGTGGGCCGATTGGCTTCGTCCAACACGGGCACGATGAAGCTGACGATGTATTCGTCGTTGGTAGAGAGGGCGGAGGTGGTGGCGGATCGGTTGTCCTGGATGGCTTCGAGAACGGCCGTTTTCTCCAAATCAGAGAGCGTCACGTCTTCCCCTTCTTGCGGGAAATAGGTGGTGATACTCTGGTCGGCATTGACCAGGAAGATGCGCCGGTAAAAGGGGTTGACGCGGAACAACTGCTGTAAGGCTTTCTGACTTTCGCCGCTGTCCGGGTTTAGCAGTTGGGTCTGATCATAATTAACAGAGAGCAGATTTTGTAAATTGCCCCGAAAAGCGGGGATTTGCGCCGAGACGGTTTGGGCGTTGTGGGCCATCTGGTTGATGACCAACTGCGTGGAGACGGTAACGGCCACGGTGTAAACCACAAATACCATCAGCACCAGCACCACCGCCGCAAACAAGACAAAATTCATGATGAGGCGCTGGCCTAAACTGCGCTGCCAGGGCGTGGGAATCAGCGTTTGCGGGCGTGGTTTTAGCTGCGGAGCGCCCAACCACACCAGCATAACCAGGCCGCCGGCGATGAGACCCTCCAGTACCAATGGCAGGAAATTTGCCGTTACCGTCGAAGTTGCCAAATCGAAAGCGGCCAGATTACCGGCGCTGGGGTCTGCACTGACAAAAACAGCAAAGCCCAAAATGAGGGCCATGATGCCCATGCCCAGCGGCCCGGTGATGATCGGCTTGCGCAGCCATTCAAACAAATCGCCTTGATAATTTTGCTGGATGAAGACAGCGATGAGCAGGCCAATGAAGCCGTAGTTGAAGATAGCGTACAGTTCATGCGTCTGGCCCAGAGCCACGCCCAAACCGGTGGCCGCGCCCACCAGTAATGCGCCGATGGGGTTGAGCAAAGTGGCCGCAAACAGCAGAGGCGCCACGGCAAAGGGGGCAATGATGGTGACAGGATTGAGTGCGGCGGAGAGCGGTGACAGTTGATTGGCGAAGGTGAGGTGGATGGGGAAAAGTTGGCTGGTGAGCAGGCCAGCCGCCGCCAGCCCCCCGGTTAGAGCCAGGTCGCGTGAGGTGATCTGTTTAAATTGGTATCGCCGGGCGTACAAAATGTATACCAGCAGGGAAACGTACAACAGCAACAACAAGTATTCGAGTGGGCGAGCTGGAAACGATAAGGCTATCGAATCCGCCGCCCCCCATAACTCTAGCGGCATGTGTGTTGTGTATCCTTTTCTAAACAGTTTCCCTTTTAGACGACTTTGTACCAGGGTGAGTTGATAAGCAAGCGCGTCAAGTGCAATGACTTGACCATAATACCGGAAATTATAACATGGGCGTATACCCCTCGCAATTTTTAGGGCTGGAGCTTCTTCGCATACCCCGCTTGCTCAAATGGTTGCCCGGTGATTCAGCCCTCACTACAATCCTGACTATGGCTATTTCATTTTTGCTTTGGCTTCTTTTCGCACTGCTGCTCATGGCGGTTGTGGCGGCGCTGCTTTATTGGCTGCTGGTGATTACGGAAGGGGTTTATTTGGGGCGGCGGGTGGTGGTGTGGCTGTATGATGTGACGGCGCATAAGTACGATGGCATCAAGGAATTCGATGCGGACGCGGAGCAATATTTTATGATTAAGCCTTATCTGGAACATTTGCCACCACTGCCCGCGCTGCGTTTGTTGGATGCGGCCACAGGCACAGGGCGGGCGCCGTATTTTTTGCTGGAAGAGCCTTTGTTTAACGGTAAGGTGGTGGGGGTGGATGCGTCGGCGCGGATGTTGGCTTATGCGGAGGAGAAGCTGGGGGGGTATAACGGCCGTTACCTGCTCAGCCAACAAACCGCCGACCATCTCGCCTTTCCCGATGCCACTTTCCACGGCGTCTCCTGTCTGGAATCGCTGGAGTTTTTCCCCTCAGACAAAGCCGCCCTGCGGGAGTTTGTGCGGGTGCTTAAACCGGGTGGCAGCCTGATGGTGACGCGGCGGCGGGGCTGGGAAGCGAAAACGTTTATCGGCCGTTACCGGTCGCAAGAAGGGTTTGAAAAGCTGCTGCGTTCGCTGGGTCTGGAGGCGGTGGAGACGCTGGTGTGGCAGGTGGATTATGACTTGGTGCTGGCGCGGAAGAGTGGGGGATAGTGGGCAGTGGACAGTGGATGGGGCTGCTGGTAGGTAGATTGTTACTAATTTAGAATGCCATCTTGCCAGGCTTTATAAACGGCGGCGGCGCGGGAGGAAATACCCAGTTTCTTTTTTGCATTTCGCAGGTGAAATTTGACGGTGGTGGCGCTGATTTTTAGTATTTCAGCAATGGTTTCATCTCTATAGTCCATGCTGACGAATTTTAACATTTGGGCTTCGCGCTTGGTTAAGCAAGTGATGTTTGAGGTTGGCGACGGCTGTTTGTTTTCCGCAGGTAGGGTATGGATGATGAGGGCGTAGGCGTCTTGCTGCTGGTATTAGAGAGAAATATTCTGAAATGATATGGAAAGGGGGATGTCTTCTGGGATGAGAACGGCCGTTTCATATGCTGTCAATATAGTGCTTTGTAATATTGATTTAAGCGATTTTTGCGCCCAGGGGACAAATAGATTCAAGACAGGGACCTCTTTTAATGTCTGTGGTAGAGAAATCGGCAAGGTATAGATTGCTGGATTAACCCCCAGAATATGTGTTCCGTCATGAAAAATAATCGGATTTGAGACTTGTTCCACCAAAGAAAGCCAGGCGTCATGCTGATTAATAGAAAATAATGTGACTTTTTCGTGGCGTGTGCTTAACCCTTTGATCTCTTTTGCCTGGCTTTCAATCAGACGCATATAAGCAAATTCACTATAGCCTGCGAAAAAATGATTGTATGTCTGGATTAATCGAGACTGCACCGCTTTTAGATCTTCCGGGCATAATTCAGAGGGCAGTTCTTGTAGCAAAATGGTTTGAGTTCTCGTTAAAACCTCTGGATGAACATGGTGCGTTTGCACAAAATCGGCGCCCAAGGCGTAGGCTTCTTCACCAACCAGAGGCGTTTGAAAAAGTACGATGATGAAATCTTCAACCAGTTTTGTGAATTGGTTTAAAGGTAATGGATAAGTGTGATCAAATTCGGCAAGGGATGTTTGCCAGAGGGTGGCGATTTCCTGCCGCCTTTGCCATAGTTGGGTTTTTATAGATGTCAACTCCATATGTTTTCTATTTTAACACACCAATAGGTCAGTAAAAAAGGCTGATGATCAGATGAAATCATCAGCCTTTAAACGTTAAATTATCTGCACTACAGCGCTATGGATAATTGCCAGTGGCGCTTAAAGGCGGATCCCAATCATAACTTTGACCATTAAAATGTCCAAAATCATGAGAACCTGCCGCTGTAACTTTTCGAGATTGTCCTTGAGTGAAACTAACCTTAACATTTCCTGAATCAATTTGGTAGGAACTGTTCCAATTCACGCCCCCTGTCGTTCTGGACCAACCGTTAGCATAGACGCCATTTTTCCAGACAGTACAGCTGAATGTATTGTAACCAAGGTGCGTGATTTTAAAGCTGGGATAATTGGTGTAACTCCTGGATACGCAATAAAAGGTGTCAGGCGAGGTGTAACTTACATCCTTTTCTGCTATAGCTGTTGTGACGCCTGCAAAATTAGAATTCCATACTGCTGAGGGCGCAGCATATACGCGGAACAGAAAAAGGATCGTAAAGAATGTCGCTAAAACCACCGCACACAGTTGACGTTTTGAGAAAATTTTCATGATATGGCCCTCTTCTTTATTGTTCACTAGCGGTTGTTAAGGTCTGTTGTGCATCTTCTGGTAATTTTTCCATTAATTCGACCAAAAAGTTCTTGTTTTGTGTATGAAGAAACCAGGATGTCCCGTCATTTAATAGAAAATCACTCGAAAGGAAAACACCGGTATTTGCATCAATCGTATATATATATTGGCTCCCATAAATGATGGTTTCAGTGTTCATAAATTTGTCGGGTTTTTCATTCCAATATGTGAACACAATCATATACTTGCCATCTTCCTGCCAAGCATACACCTCGGACCTTTTGTATTCTTGCGCTGTCTGTAACAGGTAAGGAATGCCATAAATATTGAGGGGAACTTTATCCTGAATCGATATTAATGATTGTTTTTCATAATTCGGGTCTGCTGCCTGGATAGTTAGATTGACGATTTCTCCATTAGCAGTAACCATACGTTGTAGAATTTCACCATCTATGGTGCGGGTATGACCTACTCGTTGTTGATAAAAGCCTTGTTCGTCGATCAGATACCAGTCCTCAAATATGGTAACATCATCCGGATAGAGGTCGGCTACGGTTAAGCCTGACGCCGGTTGACCATTGCCGCGAAATTCTACTGGTTCATATTCCTCATATTGCAGGTGCAGCCAGCCGGGTTTGCCCAGAATTGAGGCTTCGTATATTGTGGTGAGTTTGGCGGCATATTCTCTGATTTCCTCAATATTGGTTTGTGGGTTTTCGGCCGTACCCAGAAAAGGGGTTTGGGCAGCGTCTTCAAGAGAGGATTTTGCGGCAGCAGCGGGATCAACTGTTTCTGTTGTATTGACTGCTTCCATAATGGTGGCGATTGCCGCGGCTGTCGGTTCCGGTAAGGGGGTTGGTTCTGTCTGTTGTTCAGATATAGACGAGTTGGTTTGAGCAGCAGCCCGCTGTAACGATAATACCAGCACACCGCTGATGGCGAACAGCGTGATGGCTGCTCCAAACAAGATATATAAAAATTTACCTTTCATTTGTTTTGCTCCTATAAATCGTTGTTATAAACAAATCTGTTTGAGATATCTCATTATCATGCCGGATGATTAGCCATTAAATACGTTTGCATTATAATTCTGGGTTCGCCCATTTGTAAATTAGTAAAAAAGATTGGAAACTGGGTGCATGAAAGAACAAATCAGTGCAATCGAAAATGAACGGGTAGATGATATTCCCCTGCTCTTGGCAGTCATCAAGCAAATTGGCCTCATTGAGATTTTCAATGAACGACTGGGACAACACGGCAATTGGGAAGGAGTAGCAATAGGCTACGTCATAGCCATCTGGTTAGCCTATATTCTCTCAGAAGGAGATCACCGCAAAAGTTATCTTCAAGAATGGGTGGCTGAACGACAGCATACCTTGCTGTACTGTCTGGAGATAGATGAAATAAATGAATTGGATTTCACAGATGATAAACTGTCCCTTATCCTAAACAAATTCAGCGATGATAAAATCTGGGAAAAAAGCGAATGCGCGGTGAATAAGCACAGTATTCGCGTATATGATCTCAATTTAGAAATAATACGGATAGATACAACCACGGCCAGCAGCTACGGTCAAATTGCAGAAACTGGCCTGCTTCAATTTGGACACAGCAAAGACCATCGCCCAGACTTGGGGCAGGTGAAAATAGCAAGCGCGACATTAGACCCATTAGGAATGCCGCTGGTGACGCTAACGGTGTCAGGAGAACAGGCCGATGATGTGTTATATATACCCGTCGTCGTGGAAGCGCGAAAGAGTTTAGATGGGAAGAAAGGGTTGTTATACGTCGGTGATGCCAAAATGGGTGCATTCGCCATTCGCAGCGAGTTGGCCTGTCACGGAGAGTGCTATCTGATGCCGCTGTCAAAAGTGCAAGTTGATGACAAAATGATGACTAACTACCTGGATGCGTTTGCTACTCGCCCAGAGGCAGAGCGTGTATTGGAAGAAGTGTTGGTCACGGATGAGCTAGGCAAGAAATCGTTAATAGCCAAGGGATTTACGGTTACGGAGAGCTATAGCGATAGTTATCAGGAAAATGGGAAGGAGTGCGTGCATGAATGGGAAGAACGGCGATTTATCGTACTAACACCAGAGTATGCCAAGAAACAGCGGACGCAATTAGAGGAGCAGCTAAAAAAAGCAGAAATTGCCATTAAGAAATTAGTTGAGCGGAGACGTGGCTATGTCTATCCCGAAACGGCGGCGGAACTGCA
This sequence comes from uncultured Ardenticatenaceae bacterium, assembly GCA_964643965.1. Lineage (GTDB taxonomy): Bacteria > Chloroflexota > Anaerolineae > Promineifilales > Promineifilaceae. The sequence goes on along the minus strand of CAZXVH010000014.1, from coordinate 754 downwards.
AGCAAGCGTGGACACTGTCTTGACAGCGCATGGATGTGAAGCGTATTTGGAAGTAACCATCATAGAGGAAACTATCTGTAAAAAGATACGAGTCTACAAGCAACGACCCGCGAGAGTCGAGAAAAGCACTGTTTTCCACTTAAAAATCGAAGAGAAAGCAGAAAATTTGGCGAAAGCATATCGTTTAATGGGCTGGCGGGCTTATGCGACAAACGCGCCAGAAGGGAAACTATCGCTCTCGAAAGCAGTTGATGTCTATCGGGACAGTTATTTGCACGAACATGGATACAGTCGGTTGAAAGGGAATCCACTTTCATTGACGCCTATGTACTTGCAGAAAGAAGACCAGATTACAGGGCTGATCCGTTTGCTATCATTGGCCTTGCGCGTCTTAACATTGATAGAATTTGTTGTCAGGAAGCAATTGGCTGAAGAAGGAATACCTCTGCAAGGTGTTTATGCTGGAAACAAAACACGGAAAACAAATACACCTCGTACTGAGACATTGCTGCGGGTATTTAACGGGATAATCTTAACAATTATCCACGACGGAGAAAAAGAATGGGTACATTTGAATCCGCTCAAACCAATACAAACGCGAATTTTACAGCTACTGAGCATGACCGAAGATGTTTACACATCTTTGGTGCCTGAATTTGCAAAAGTGGTTTTAAAATCAGCGAACTGAGAGATTATAGGTAATGGATTAGGGAAAACAACTGTTTGTTCTGGCAGTCTTTGTCATAAAGCCGGC
>CAZXVH010000013.1:60559-72107 GCA_964643965.1 uncultured Ardenticatenaceae bacterium | reverse complement strand
TACCGTTGTTTCAGGGCGTGTAGTTCATTGCGGTAGGGCATTTTGGCGAGGTCTACCGCCATTTTTGAGCGCCCTTCATATTCTCGATCCACATCTTCGAGATCATCTACAAATTCTTGCTGCATCTGGGAAAGCCGTCGGGTATAGCCGAAAAAATCTTCGGCACGCATGAAAAACCCTTTGTGCGTCCGTTTTTGCCAGGATAATTTTAACTGATCAGCGAATGAGCGAACGGCCGTTAATGAAGGATCCGTCTTAACCGATTCACTGCCCACTGTAATCGAGCCAATCGCACAGGCGAGCGCTTCCAGCACAGTCGATTTCCCCGACCCATTTTCGCCGATAAAGAACGTAACCGGAGCAGAAAACGTGATTTCCGACAGCGCCTGTACCACAGGAAGATTGAATGGAAATGTGGCGTGGTGCTGTGTTTGCTTTTGTCTGACGGTTACAGATCTTAAATGAATCATGTCCGGTAATCGGCGTTGATGGAGACGTAATCGTGACTCAAGTCGCACGTCCACACAGTTTCGGCGGCGTCGCCTTCGTTGAGTTGCAGGTTGATGATGAAGGCGGCTTGGGCAAAAATAGCGGCGGCGTCTGCTTCCTGATAATCGGTGGGTGTACCCTGGTTGACCAGCTGCAACTCGTCGGCTGATTCTACGCCAGCCCATAAATCGACCTGGTATTGATCGAAGGGAACGCCGGCGCGGCCGGCGGCGGCCAGAATGCGCCCCCAGTTGGCGTCACTGCCGGCAAAGGCGGTTTTGACAAGGGGCGAGGTGGCGATACTGTTGGCGATGGCATGGGCATCGTGTTGGCTGGCCGCCCCTTCCACTTGAATCTCCACAAATTTGGTGGCGCCTTCCCCATCTTTGACGATTTGTTGCGCCAGTTCGCGGCAGAGGTAGTTGAGCGCCTGGCTGAAGGTAGCGGCGTCAGCATGGTTGTCGATGGCTGCGCCGCTGGTCCCGTTGGCGAGCAGGATGACGGTGTCGTTGGTGCTGGTATCGCCGTCTATGGAGATGCGATTGAAACTTTGGGAAACGGCCGTTTTCAGCAAACTATCCAGCACATCCGGCGGTATCACGGCATCGGTAGTGAGCAGCGACAGCATCGTCGCCATGTCAGGGTGGATCATGCCGGCGCCTTTGGCCATGCCGCCAATCGTGACCATCCCGCCCGACAAATCGACCTGGACGGCCAGATGCTTGGGTACGGTGTCGGTGGTCATGATCGCTTCGGCGGCTAAACGGCCGTTTTCCGCGGAAAGCTGCGGCACGGCCAGGATGAGGCCATCGGCTATCTTTTCGATGGGCAGTTGCACCCCAATCACACCCGTTGACATCACCAGCACCTGATCGGCATGGCAGCCCAGCTCTTTAGCCGCCAACCCTTGCGTGAGACGGGCGTTTATCAGCCCTGGTTTGCCCGTGCTGGCATTGGCGTTGCCGGAGTTGATGACCACCGCCCGTATGGACGTACTGTTCCTTGCCAACGTCTCCCGGTCGGCGATGACGGGGGCAGCCACCACCTGGCTCCTGGTGAAAACGGCCGTTGCCGCACAATCAGTCTGGCTGACAATTAAAGTCAGGTCATTTCTGTTTTTATACTTGATAGCGGCGGAAACGGCCGTCGCCAAAAATCTTTGCGGCGAAGTGACAGTTCCCTCTTTGAGGATGTTCATACTATATTCCTGTTTCTGTGGGTGGTTTAGCTTGTCAAAAAATCTTGCATGGACAGCGCTTCGGCAACTGTTTTTTGTAATTTTTTATCTTCTGTGATCAGTGGACAATTCAAATTTTTCGCCAGAATGACAAACTGCGCGTCATAAGCGCTGATTTTTGATGTTATGGCTAAAATCAAGGCATCCGATAAGCTGATTTCTAATTCTCGGTTTACCATTAAGGACTGCGCTTTTTGCCATAAAACGAGTGCCTGCGCTGTGCTGACGCCACCATGATTAACGAAGGTTGCCAAGATGTTCAGAAACTCATGTCGCCACAAAGCTGGTGCTGTCCAATCAGGATGATAGGTGAGAAGTTGTTGAGCGTTCTGTGTCTGTTCACCTTTGATGAGTAGGTAAGCAATGATATTGGTATCGACAACAATCATTCCCGACCCTCACGCTTGGCTTTGTCTATCCATTCATTGGTGAGCAAAAATTTACCTTCAAGCGGTTCAGGCAGGACAAAGGGTTCTTTTTCATCTTCATTGAGCGCAATTTCTAAAAGGAGCAGCGCTTCTTTGGTCATGCTTCTTTTGTTGCGGGCGGCGCGTACTTTCAGTTTGTAATGCAGCGCTTCAGGGAATTCTTTGATCAATAAGCCAGGCATGGTTCACCTCATGGTAGTAAAATGGTATCGTTTTGCTACCATTTTACTACTTTTGGGAAACGGCCGTCAAGAAAAATAAAAAATTGAAGATTAAAGATTGGAAAGCGCGTTTCTTCCATCATTAATCTTCAATCCTTTTCCTTAATCCCGTTTGAACTTGCTGTAATCCGGCGCGGCGTAGCGCGTCTTGCCACCATCGCTCACTTCCATCATCGCCTTCACCTTCATCGGCAGGCCAAATAGCGTGATGAAGCCCACCGCATCTGATTGATCGTACACATCTTCCTGGCCGAAGGTGGCGAAATCTTCACGGTAAAGGCTTTCCTTACTGGAACGGCCGACCAAAATGGCATTGCCCTTGTACAGTTTGATTTTTGCCCAGCCCGTCACCGTTTGTTGCGTATTGTCGATAAACGCCTGCATCGCTTCGCGCAGCGGCGTGTACCACTTGCCGTTGTAGATCAGTTCCCCGTAAGGGATAGCCATCTGCTCTTTGTAATGCAGGGTATCGCGGTCGAGGCAGAGAGATTCTACGCCTTGATGCGCTTTGTAGAGGATGGTGCCGCCGGGGGTTTCGTAAACGCCGTGGGACTTCATGCCGACGAGGCGATTTTCGACTAAATCAACGCGGCCCACGCCATGTTTGGCGCCCAGGGCGTTGAGCGTCTCTATGATCATGGCTGGCGGCATCTGCACGTCGTTGACCGCCACGGGAACGCCTTGTTCAAACTCAATTTTGACGATTTCAGATTCATCGGGCGCATCCTCTGGCGCGACGGTGAACTGGAACATGCTCTTTTCTGGTTCCAATTCCGGATTTTCCAAAATGCCGCCCTCGTGCGAAATATGCCACAAGTTGGCGTCCCGACTGTAGATCGACTTTTCGGTTTGGGTGATGGGGATATTATGCTTTTTGGCGTAGGCGATGGCGTCTTCACGGGAGCGGATATCCCATTCTCGCCAGGGAGCGATCACTTGCAAGGTAGGGTTGAGCGCCTTGAAAGTCAGCTCAAAGCGTACCTGGTCATTGCCTTTGCCGGTGGCCCCATGCGCCACGGCGTCTGCGCCTTCCGCTTCGGCGATGGCCACCTGCCATTTGGCGATGAGGCCACGCGCCACAGAAGTGCCGAGCAGATACTCTTTTTCGTAGATGGCGCCGGATTGCATCATGGGAAAGAGGAAATCTTTGGCGAATTCGTGGCGCAGGTCTTCGATGTACACTTTGCTGGCGCCGCTGGCGAGCGCTTTTTCTTTCAGACCTTCCATCTCTACATCCCCCTGGCCGATGTCGGCGCAGAAGCAGATGACTTCACAACCGTAGTTCTCTTTGAGCCAGGGCACGATAACGGAAGTATCGAGACCGCCAGAATAGGCGAGGACGACCTTGCTGGCTTTTTTCTCTTCTTGTTTTTTTGATTTAGACATGGGAAGGACTCCTTTTGTAATGATTTCTATTTTCTCTTCTTCGACGTGGCTGGATGAGATTTCTGCCACGGGAATAGCTAGGGGGCCGGGTTTGTAGGGTGGGCTGATGGGGCTTAGTTCCAGGACAACGGCCGTTTCGTCACAATTTTCGAGCAAAGGGCAAACAGAACAGACCCGCCACACCTTCTGCGGAAAAAGCTCTTTGGTGGTGATGCGGAATCCCAGTTTGCGGAAGAAGGGCACGGCGCGGGTGAGGGCAAACAAGGTGGGGATGCTGCGCTGCTGCGCTTCTAAAATGGAGGCTTGCACGATGGTGCTACCCCAGCCTTGCCCCTTCACCCGGTCGCTGACAACCAGGGAGCGCACTTCGGCCAAATGGCGCGAATAATGATACAACGAGACGCAAGCCACCACGTCGCCATCTGGATGGATGCCCACCAACCAATCCTCCAAGGTGGCGGTGATGGATTCGGGTGAGCGGGGCAGCACGTCACCGCGCCGGGCGTGTTCAGCCACCAGGTCAATGATGCCAGGGATGTCGGATTCTGTAGCAGGACGGATGTTCATAGGTAGGAAGGAGCGAGAGCAAGAGCAAGCGGTTTTCCTCTCGCTCTTGCTCTTGCTCTAACTCGCGTTGTTTAAGCAGCTTTCCAAAATATCTATCGCCTCATCAATGTGTTGTTTTTCGACGATGAGGGCGGGGGCCAGGCGCAGCACGTTTTCGCCAGCGTTGATGATCAGGAGTCCTTTGTCGCGGGCAGCGGCGATGAGGGGAGCAACGGCCGTTTTCATTTCCACGCCCACCAGCAACCCAGCCGCCCGCACTGCCACAATTTCTGTCGATTCCAGGGTTTGCAGCCGATGCAGCAGGTAGGCGCTGCTCTCTTGCACGTGCGCCAGGAATTCTGGCCGATTCACTTTGTCGAAGACGACGTTGGCGGCGGCGCAAACCAGGGGGCCAGCGGCGAAGGTGCTGCCGTGATCGCCCGGCTTCATCACATCGGCGATGGCCTGGGTGACGAGGGTGGCGCCGATGGGCAGACCGCCGGCCAGCGGTTTGGCCAGGGTCATGATGTCGGGCGTGACGCCACTGGTTTCATGTGCCCAAAGTGTCCCCGTCCGCCCTAAGCCACATTGCACTTCGTCGAAAATGAGCAGGGCGTGATGGGCGTCACACAACTCACGCACCCTTTGCAGAAAGGCGGGCGTGGCGGCATGGACGCCGCCTTCCCCCTGCACCGGCTCCACGATGACGGCGCAGGTTTCGTCGGTGATGGCTTGTTCCGCCGAGGCCAGGTCGTTGTAAACGGCAAAGGTGACGCCAGGGAGGAGTGGCGCAAATGGCTCCCGATAGTGAGCTTTATAGGTGGTAGAGAGGGCGCCCAGGGTGCGGCCGTGAAAGCCGCCGGAGAAGGAGACGATTTCCGATTTCGGATATTGGATTTCGGATTTCGGAGTAAGGGATTTGGCGAATTTCCGGGCAAATTTGAGGGCGGCTTCATTGGCTTCTGCGCCGGAGTTGCAGAAGTAAACTTTGTCGGCGAAGGAGTGGGCAACCAACTTTTGGGCCAATTCGGCCTGGGGAGCGCTGTGGTAAAGGTTGCTGATGTGAACCAGTGTGGCGGCCTGGGTGGTAACGGCCGTTACCCATTCCGCATCGCTGTGTCCCAGGGCTGTCACGGCAATACCGGCGCTGAAATCCAAATATTTCTTACCCTCTGTGTCGTACAAATACATCCCTTCGCCGCGTGAAAAGACGATGCCGGGGCGCACATAAATTTGTAATACATTGTCTGCTTCTGCTTGAATAATCTCTTGGGCGTTCATAGTTCTAACTTTCATCCTTCTAAAAAAATCGTGCCGCCAGATTGCAGCAGGCCGGTTAGATTAACGATGCGGGCGCGAGGTACGCCCTGGGCGACGGCCGTTAACGCCCCGCGTACTTTGGGAACCATGCCGCCGTTGATGATGCCCTGGTTGATCAGCGCTTCGGTTTGGGCGGCGCTGAGTTGGGGGACCACCCGGCCGTTATGCAGCACCCCGGGCACATTGGAGATAAAGTCGAGCAGGTCGGCGTGCAGGGCCAGGGCGATGGCGCTGGCCGCTTCGTCAGCGTTGACATTGTAGATGAAGCCATCCTGGCCGAGGGAGATGGGGGAGATAACGGCCGTTATGCCCTGGGCGCTCAAGTTCAAAAGCAAATCCGTCCGTACTGACTCGATTTCACCAACCAGGCCCAGGTCGATGGTGGGATGGCTTTTCTTGCGGGCGGTGAGCAAACGGCCGTCTACCCCGCTCAACCCCACCGCATCCACCCCCGCCGCCAACAGCGCCGCCACCAACTGCTTGTTGGTATGGCCGGACAGCACCATCTGCGCCACCGTCAGCGAATCGGGATCGGTGATGCGCAGGCCGTCCACTTTTTTGGGCGTCAGGCCCACTTGCGCCTGCATCATGGCAATATCGCGCCCCCCACCATGCACAATGATGAGCGGTTCGCCCGGCCCTCTTGGGGGCTTCGTCATTTTAGCCGTCCAACCTGCCAGCATCGACAAAAAGCCCGGTTCATTTAATTCATTTCCACCAATTTTTAGTACGCGCATTTGTGGATCCTTTTTTGTAAGTGGCAAGTGGCGGGTAGCGGGTGGCGAGTGGACAGGAACTCTGCCATGGGCAACCGTGCCTCCTTTCTCAAATCAACGCCACCGTCTCTTCAAAACCAAACATCACATTCATATTTTGCACCGCCTGCCCCGATGCTCCTTTGAGTAGGTTGTCGGTGGCAGCGGTGAGGATGAGCATATTGCCCGCCCATGTCAGCGACATCACGCATTTGTTGGTGTGGGCGACGTGGGCCAATGTGGCTAACTGACCCAGCGGCAGCACCGTCACGAAAGGTTCGCCGGCGTAGGCGTCGGCGTACAGTTTATGCAGCGCTTCGACTGTGGTGGTCTCGGCCAACGGCACGTAGATGTTTGCCAGAATGCCGCGTGGCACAGGCAGCAGGTGGGGCGAGAAAATCATATCGGGCGTGTCGGCGTTCCAGGTGCGGGCGATGGCCTCTATTTCCGGCAAGTGGCGGTGTGACCGGCCGATTTTATAGGGGGAGAAGTTGTCATTGACGGCCATGAAATGGGTGTTGTCTTGCGGCGTCCGGCCGGCGCCAGAGACGCCGGACTTGGCGTCGATGATGATGCTGCCGTTGAGGGCGGCCTGGCTGGCGAGGATGGGTTGCAGCGCCAGCAAACTGGTGGTGGTGTAACAGCCGGGGTTGGCCACAAGCCGCGCCTGCCGCAGATCGTCCCGGGCAAATTCGGTGAGGCCGTAGACCGCTTCGGCGATGAGGTCAGGAGCGGGATGCGTCACTTTGTACCATTTTTCGTAGACGGCTACATCTTTGATACGGAAGTCGGCGCTGAGATCAATCACTCTACAACCAGCGTTTAGGGCGAGAACGGCCGTTTCCGCCGCCGCCGCATGGGGTAAACACAAAAATACCACATCGGCCTGTTCGAGGGGCGCATCCTCTCCGGCAATCAAAGGTTGAGGGGGGGCTTGTGGGTAAATGGCGACTACTGTTTGCCCGGCAAAGGATTGGGAGGTGGCGAAACAGATATCTACCTCTGGATGTTTGTTTAATAGTTGAATCAATTCATAACCGGTGTAACCGGTCGCGCCGTAAATGCCTGCCTGGATCATGGTGGTTTAGTCCTGTAGTCTGGTAGTCTGGTAGTCGAGTAGTCAAGTAGTCGAGTAGTCTGGTAGTCTGGTAGTCTGATAGTCGAGTAGTCTGGTAGTCGGATAGTCGAGATGTTCTGATTGATTACGCATCGCGCATTACGTATCACGCATTTTTGTGTTTCTGGCAAAAAAAAACCGTCAGCCCTATGGTGATGGCCTGACGGTTTGGAATTGCTTGTTATCTCTTTTGTGATTCAGCCAACCCAAAAACCCAGACCAATAGTCTGGCGACGACGCAAACGGCGGGGAAAGCTGCTCACAAAATTAAACATAGTGGGAAAATGGTAACAAATAATGTGTCGATGTCAACGGGCTGCCGGTTTTTCGTTTAAATTGGATAGATTCAGGTGAGCTTGTTCGGTCGTTCTTTCTAATTTATGCGCGACGGTGGTGGGGAGAACGGCCGTTTTTTGACGTTGCGAATGCTATCCTAAATCTCAATAAGCGCCATAAAATTTGGGCATCCTTCAGAAACGCGAAAAATCGTCTGTACGCTTTGTGGCGCTAACCTGAACGACGCCCAAAAGGGCGGGACTAGCGCATAATATCGGTGACGATGGGCAGATGATCCGAGGCGGGTTCGGCCGGGATGGCGGCGTTGGCGGGCAAGATGTCGGGGGTGATGAGAATGTGGTCGAGACGTTGGCTGGGGTGGCTGGCGTCGTAGGTGTAGCCCGGTTGAATGCGCAGCAGATCAAGCACGGATTGGAAGCCTCTATTTTGTATTATTTGAATTTCGGGGGTGGCGGGTTCGGCGTTGAGATCGCCCATGATGATGGTATACGGCCGTTCCCACCAATAGTTCATGATAGCTTGGGCTTGCATGGTGCGTTCCAGGCTGCCATCCGCCTCGTGGTGAAAATGGGTGTTGAGTATATTCAGCGTATTGCCATTGCCCGCATCTACTTCCGCCCAGATGAAGCCGCGGCTCAAGAGCAAGGTGCGTGGCGGCAGTAGCTGCTGGTCAACCCCGGTTAGCGGCAGGCGGCTGAGGAGGGCGTTGCCCCACAACGGATCGCTGGTTGCTCCCCAGACATAAGGCATATCGAGCCGCTGTGAAAGCCATGTCAGCATGTCGGTGGAGCCGTTGACGACCCAGCCCCGGTTGACTTCTTGCAGCCCGATCACATCTGGATTTTCCGCTTCGATGACCTGGGCCAGCGCTTCCAGGCCGAGGTGGCCGCTCATATCGAAGCCGTTGTGCAGATTGTAGGTCATCACCCGCATAGGAGCGCCATCGCCGGGAACGGCCGTTGCCGGTTGGTCTAAAAATTGAACGAGTGGCAGCAGAAGCAGTAACAAACTCAATAAAATGGCCCATCCCAGCCTGGCTTCCGGGGCAGAGGCAGGTCGCGGCAGAGTTCGCGCCGCAAAGAAGGCGCAGAGGGCAATGAGCAGCGCCGCCAGCGGAAAGAGCCAATCATTGTTGAACGGCAGGAGAATGTCATAACCCGCGTAGTAGAGGAAGACAAAAATTGCCATGAGCAGCCAACCGAGTCCATTGCCCAGGGCGAGATTACGCAGACCAGAACGGCCGTTTCCTGCCCCAAGCGCCACCACCAGCGTCCCCATCAGCAAAGCCAGTATCAGCTGCCCCAAGAGGAGTTGCAAGGCCGCCAATAAGCCAGTCGGCCAGGGCATAACAAGCGCTGCCAGCAGCAGCAAGCCCAATATGCCCCCGAAAAGAGCGTGAACCGCGCCGCCATTTCGGTTAAATAGCCAGGCGAGAACCAGCACACTGAGCAAGTGCGCTGTCAACATGATGAAGAAGGCGGCGGCTTGTCCCCAGCCTGTCAGCACCGTCAATCGGGCTAAATTGCTGAAGATGAGTAGTTCTAAAAAGAGAAATGGGCCGACCGCCAGCCAGGATAGGCCCAATCTCAGCGTGGTATCTGTTTTATTGATGGTTTCCTGGCTTGGATTGGACGCCACCAGCCAGGCGGTCAACCCTTGCATGATGACGAGGGTGAGGGTCATAGCTGCCGTCAGCCAGCCGCTTTGCCACGCCATGTCATAGGTGCGAAAGGCGCCGTGCAAAGCCACATCAAAAGCCCCACCCAGCAGCAGCCCCAGGGCAACATCCTGAACGGCAGCCGTCCCCTGGCTGCGGGCAAAGGCCAGCGCCACCGGCACAAAGAGCATAAAGCAGAAAATCGTCAGGAAGGCCAGGATCAGGTCAACGAGCGGATCGCCCGACCACCATTGCAGCAATAAACGAAACAGGCCCACGCCAACGGCCGTTCCCAGCAGCATCTTCTCCGTCCCCCACCAGCGCCGAAACAATCCTGCCAGAAAACTGAGGGCGAAAAAGACGGCCATCAAGAGGCCAATCTGGATGGCGCTCCAGCCAAAGCGGTCGCGCAGCACATACAAGGCCAGCGAAAACAACACCCGTAATGTTTGCAGCCCAAAGAGCAGGGTGAGACTGGTGAGAAGAAGAGAGGGGAAACGGCCGTTTCGATTCATATCAAGTTCCTTAGCGCCTTCATCAAGCGGAATTCAACCTGCTTCAGCAGGTTTTTTATCCCAGCGCCGGATTCATCCGGTGGATACAGCGGCCACCATAGAAAATGCTAAAACCAGCATTTTCCCAACGGGCAAAGTATAGCGTAACCGCTCAGACCTGGCAGGTTTTTGGGAAACCTGTCAGGTCTTAAAGGCCACAGATTTTCTGAGTTAAGCGTAAGAAATCCCAGGCTCATTTCAGAGTAATTTCCAATGCTGGTACAATTTGGCCTGAGAACAAAATTTACCTGTCATTTAATTTAAGGAGAAGTTGTGAAACAAAAACGCTTATTAGGAATTGGAAGTTTGCTGGCGCTGCTGCTGGCATTTGTCATGGTCGCCTGCGGGCCGGCCGTCCCCGCGGAAAAAGCCGGGGACGCCACCCGCATCGCCTCCGGTGAAGGACTTTTTGCTCAGGGTGAACAGGGCGAAGAGGCTGAAGCTGTCGCAGAAGCCGAAAACATGGGCGAAGTCGTCGAAGGCCCGCTGCCGGAAGCCGCGCCCCCCTTTTCAGATAGAATGCCGGCCGAACTGGCAGAGGATGAATATGAGGTTAGCGACAGCGGTTTGAAATATTTTGATGTCACCGAAGGCGACGGCGCCAGCCCTGAAGATGGCGATATTTTGCAAGTCAACTACGCCATGTGGGTGGATGATGGCGCTGGCCCCCAAATTTTAGACGATACCTTTTTCTTTGAACGGCCGTTTACCTTCGTCGTCGGCAGCCAGCAAGTATTTCCCGGTTGGGAAGAAGGGATGATGACTATGCAGCTAGGCGGCTCCCGCCAGATGCTCATCCCGCCAGACCTGGCCTTTGGCCCAGAAGGCGTCCCCGGCATGGTGCCGCCGGCCGCCACCCTCATCATGGAAGTGGAACTGCTCGATGTGCAGTCGCCGCCTGAACCGGCCGACCTCAGCGACAGCGATTACGAAACCACGGACTCTGGCCTGCAAATCGCCATCCTCAATGAAGGCGATGGCGGAGATGCGGCCGAAATGAATGATACCGTCACCGTCGATTTCACCTTGTGGGTGGCTGACTCCGGCCGTTTTTTCACCGGCTCCACCACTTCTGGCGAACCGTTCGTCTTCCCGGTTGGCTCTGAAATGGTCTTCCCCGGTTGGAATGAAGGCGTGGTGGGCATGACAGTTGGCGAAAAACGACAGCTGCTCATCCCGGCCGAACTGGGTTTGGGCGAAGATAGTTTTGGCGAAATTGTGCCGCCTAACTCTGATTTGCTCATGCAGGTCGAAATGCTAGATATTCAAAAACCGCGCAAAGCCACCGTCGTAGATGAAGACGACTATACCGTCACCGACAGCGGCCTGAAATACGTAGACCTGGTAGAAGGGGATGGCGACATGCCCGAAGCCGGCCAGACGGTGGTGGTGCATTACACCGGTTGGCTGGAAGACGGCGTACAGTTTGACAGCTCCCTGGATCGCGGCCAACCTTTTCCATTCACATTGGGTACTGGCAGCGTCATTGCTGGCTGGGATGAAGGCGTGGCCACCATGAAAGTGGGCACGGTGCGCCAACT
>CAZXVH010000013.1:1502-60459 GCA_964643965.1 uncultured Ardenticatenaceae bacterium | reverse complement strand
TTGCTGGCTGGGATGAAGGCGTGGCCACCATGAAAGTGGGCACGGTGCGCCAACTTGTCATCCCGGCGGAACTGGGATATGGGGCGAGCGGCAGCGGCCCGATCCCCCCTGGCGCCACCTTGATTTTTGAGGTGGAGTTACTCGACATTCAGTAAAAACTCCGCCAGATTGGTTCAATCTGCGAACCTGAAAACCATCACGTAGGGGCGATGCAACCGGATATGATGTTGGCTTACCGCGCCGTCATTTCTCCGGTTGCCTCGCCCACAACCTCCAAACCTGAAAACCATCACGTAGGGGCGATGCAACCGGATATGATGTTGGCTTACCGCGCCGTCATTTCTCCGGTTGCCTCGCCCACAACCTCCAAACCTGAAAACCATCACGTAGGGGCGATGCAACCGGATATGATGTTGGCTTACCGCGCCGTCATTTCTCCGGTTGCCTCGCCCACAACCTCCAAACCTGAAAACCATCACGTAGGGGCGATGCAACCGGATATGATGTTGGCTTACCGCGCCGTCATTTCTCCGGTTGCCTCGCCCACAACCCACAACCCACAACCCACAAGCGGGCGAGGCGATGGGAGAAAAGGCCAGGCGTCTAATAAAGATACTGCCCCATCGCATCGCCCCTACCAAAGTGTTGCCCACAAAAATCGCGCACCCTGTCCTCGTTCACTACTAGCCATCTGAGCCATTTTGGGGCATCATATAGTCAGGCGTTACATTTACCCACACATTCCCACCACAAAATTGGAGGCTACCCTATGGATTATAAAACCCTCGATTTAACAGACCAGTTTATAGAACTGATTCGCCTTGCCGCCACCCAGCTGCCGCAAGACATGCGCCGCTCCTTGCGCAAGGCCAAAGGTAATGAAGAACCAGGCTCGGCCGCTGAAGGAGCGTTGGACACCATTTTGCTCAACGTAGACATCGCCGAGAAAAACAGCACCCCCATTTGCCAGGATACCGGCACCCCCATCTTTGAAATTAGTTATCCGGTTGGCGTTTCCACGCGCAAATTGGCTGACCAGATTCGGGCGGCGGCGGCGGCGGCCACCCAAAACAACTATCTGCGGCCCAACGCCGTAGACAGCCTGACCGGCGTCAACAGCGGCGACAATACCGGCGAAGATTTCCCCACCATGCACTTTCATGAATGGGAGGAAGACGCCATCCATGTTGATCTGCTGCTCAAAGGGGGCGGCTGCGAGAATGTCTCGACCCAATACAAACTGCCAGATGGTGACCTGGGCGCCGGCCGGGACCTGGAAGGGGTGCGCCGGGTGGTGTTGGATGCCGTCTACCAGGCGCAGGGGCGGGGCTGTGGCCCGGCTGTGTTGGGTGTGGCCATTGGCGGCGACCGCGGCTCCGGCTATCTCAAGTCGAAGCAGCAGTTGTTCCGCCAGTTGGAAGATACGAACCCAGACCCTGAATTGGCGGCTCTGGAAGAGCGCATTTATGAGGAAGCCAACCAGATGGGCATTGGCCCCATGGGGTTTGGCGGCAAGACGACGGCGCTGGGCGTGAAAATCGCGGCGCAGCACCGGCTGCCGGCCAGTTATTTTGTGTCGGTGGCGTATATGTGCTGGGCCAACCGCCGCGCCAGCCTGGATGTGGTATTCAGCGAAGAGGGTATGGAGGTGAGCTATGCCTAAGTTAACTGTGCCGATTTCTGATGAGGAGATTCGCAATTTGAAGGCGGGCGATTCCGTTTTTTTGAACGGCATTATCGTCACCGGCCGTGACGCGGCCCACAAGTTTATGATTGAGCATTTTATTAAACAGGCGCCGACGGAGGAGGAACGGCCGTTATACGACGAGTTGAAAGCGTTGTTGGATGGCGGCATTATCTACCACTGCGGCCCGGTGGTGAAGCAGCATGAAGACGGCGCCTATTCCTTTGTGGCGGCCGGCCCCACCACCAGCATCCGCGAAGAAGTGTACCAGGCGGATGTGATCAAGCATTTCAACTTGAAGGGCGTCATCGGCAAGGGCGGCATGGGGGCGAAGACGTTGCGAGCCTGCCAGGAGCAGCCGGCCGTTTACCTTCATGCCATTGGCGGCGCCGCCAGTTATATTGCCCAATCGGTGAAGGAAGTGGTGGGCGTCTACAAGTTGGAGTTCGGTGTGCCGGAAGCGATGTGGGTCATTCGCGTGGAAGATTTCCCGGTGGTGGTGACGATGGACAGCCACGGCGAGAGCTTGCATGACCAGATTCAGGCGCAGTCCAAAGAAGTGCTGGCCGGATTGATTAGTTAGTTTTAGAAGTTCAACTTCTCTGAGAAGTTGAACTTCTGGATACAGGGAGGATGTAGTGGACAAAGTACGGTGGGGTTTGGTATCAACAGCAAATATTAACAGGCGTTTAATTCCGGCGATTCGGGCCTCGGAGCGGGGCGAGTTGGTGGCCGTCGCCAGCCGTTCGCAGGCGTCGGCCGAGGCGTATGCGCAGGAGTGGGATATTCCGCAGGCGTTTGGCAGTTATCAAGCGATGTTGGATTCAGAGGCGGTGGATGCGGTGTATATCAGTCTACCCAACCAGCTCCACGCGGAATGGTCGATCTATGCCCTGGAACACGGCAAGCATGTGTTGTGCGAGAAGCCGTTTGCCCTTTCGCTGGCGGAAGTGGACGCCATGATCGCGGCCAGTGAGGGCACGGGCCAGGTGTTGGCGGAGGCGTTTATGTACCGCCACCATCCGCAGACGAAGTTGATTAAGGAAATGATCGATAACGGCCGTTTGGGAACCATCACCACCATTCGCGGCGCTTTTCACTTTGCCATACCTAACCCGGAAGTCAATGTGCGTATGAAGCCGGAATTAGGCGGCGGGTCGATGTGGGATGTGGGCGTCTATCCCATGAGTTACTGCCAATTTCTAATGGGTGATACGCCAGAATGGGTGATAGCCGACCAGTATATCGGCGCCGATGGCGTGGATGTGACCTTTGCCGGGCAGATGCATTATGCCAATGGCGTCATGGCCCAGTTTACCTGCGGCTTCCGTGAACCGTTCCATACCATGATTCAGGTGGTAGGTACGGAGGGGCGCATTTGGCTGAAACGGCCGTTTGTCAGCGTTGAGCAGGCCAAACCCGTCTTTTATGATAGAGACAACAAGCGTGAGAAAATCCGCGTACCTAAAAAAGAGCTGTATTTAGGCGAGGTGGAAGATATGCACGCCGCCATCCTGGATGGCAAACCGCAGTACCTCACCCTGGCGGAAACCCGTAATCATGTGAAAACGACGCTGGCTTTGTACGAATCGGCGCAAACAGGGCAGCCTATTATCATTGACCGCCATGAGTGAAAAAGGAGTCATTGCCATGAGTAATTCGGCTGAGATTGAACTGACGCAGTTGAAAACGGCCGTTCATTATTTCATCAGTTTATTAGAAGAAGGCTCACTGGTTAAAAACTACGACGAAACTACGCGCAACGAGATCGCCCAGGTGTTGGATTTGCTGGTGGAGAAGGTCGGTGGGCTGCCGGAAGGTGTGCCGGAAAACCTGGTGCAGGCGGCCGTGGTGCGCGCCATCGTCGGCGCGGCGGAGCGGCTGCGCCAGCAAGAAACAGACGCCCGCTTCACCCGGCAAATGCGGGAAGTGGAAGCATCCGCCAGCATTCACGGGCATACCCTGGGTGAATGGGAGCAGGGGCTTGGCGAAGAAGGCGTGGAGTTCCAGATTTCTTGCCAGGAGTGCGGCGGTTTTGTCTACGTCACCCGCTCGGGAATTTATAATTTGCTCCTGGGCAGCTGCGAAAGGGTGTGAGAGAGGGTGAACAGTGAACGGTGAACAGTGAGCGGTGAATGGTTCAGCTTGGGTAAGGGCGGGACAGAGGGGCAGAACATTTGCCACGAAGAAAAAGCTTCTCTCCCGCCTATCTCGCCCGCTGAGGTAATCGGGCTATTACTGGCTTCTAAAATATGTCAGAATTAGAGGAAACGGATTTAACGGACAGTGGCTACGACTGCGATCATTGTGGCGGTGAAATTTATATCACCCACAAATTGATGACGGGTCGGCCGGCGGCGGGCTATTACCTGTGCCGCCGCTGTGGCTGCGAGTGGACGTTAAAAGGGGATGTGCTGCATATCGGCGTGGCTGCTTCTTGTCGCAGCGCCCAAAAGCAGCGCATAGGCGGCGATTCCTTTTCGCTGCCAGAATTACCGGCGTTCTCCGGTCGGCGGCGGATTTTGTGGGGGGTCGGGGTTGTGATTCTTTTGCTGGTGTTGCTGCGTTTTGGCGGCTTGATGCTCTTCCGCTTCTTGCTGCCGCTGCTGGTCTTGGGGGTGTTGGTCTACCTGGTGTTTAAGTACGGCCGTGAACAGATGTGGTGGTAGCCTGGCGGTAAGGCTCAATCTCAATGGGGCCGAATAGGGCAGTTTGTTTGGCGGCTGCCTCATGCCGTTTAATCAGTTCCAGCACGGCCAACAGCGTCACCGATACTTCCGTGGAAGAGCTTTCTGGCGACAGCAAGTCGTTGAATAAAAAGGCGTGGTTCTGGCTCAGGCGGTAGCGCAGCCGCTGTATCTGGCCTTCAATGGTCAGGCGGCGCGGCTGGACGATAGAGACGCTTTCTTCCAGCTCTTCGGCGCGAGATAAGGCTGACTGAACGGCCGTTATCAAACTCTCCACCGTCACCCCCGTTAAATCCAGCCGGGTATCCAGCTTGGGCGGCGGCGCTACCCGCAAATAAGTGCGCAGCCCCGCTTCTTCCCGTTCCACCAACCAACACGCCGCCTGCTTAAACCGTTTGTACTGGCGCAGTTGGCGGATGAGCGCTTCTGCCGGGTCCTCTTCCGCTTCTTCGTCGCCGGGCAGCGCCGGAATTTGGGGCAGCAGCGCCCGGCTTTTAATCTGCGCCAACCGCGCCCCGATCACCAAAAAATCGATCAGATTTTCCACCCGGTTCTTCTTCATGGACTCGATTTGCCGCAGATATTGGCTGGTGATCTGCACCAGAGAAATAGCGGTAATATCCAACTCCTGCCGGTCGATCAGATGCAGCAGCAAGTCGAGCGGCCCGGCAAATTCCGGTAAGTCGATTTTGTAGGCTGTTTTCATATGCGTCACCTTTGCCGGCGGGTGGCGAGTGGCGAGTGGCGAGTAACTGCTCTTTTACCCGCAACCTGCAACCCGCGACCCGCCACCTGCCACTATCGCGGCCTCATCAAACAATAGACAAAGCCATTCATTTCCACCAGCTTCACCGTTTCATACTGTTGGCCGATGGCGTCCAGCACCGGCGAGGGGTAAAACTGCGCCCGCAGCACAATGGTATCAAATGCCTGGGCGTTGAGCATCTCCAGCATCTCCGTCAGGTCAACCTGGTTGTTGTTGTACAGGTTGAGCAGCTGCGTGGGATTGGTGATGATCTCCCGATCAATGTAGAAATTAAAGCCGGCGTCTTCGGCAAAAGCCGGGGTCTGGCCCTCGGCGATGAAGGCCGCAATTTCCTGGCCTGCCTCGATGTCGGCGCGGTTTGGCGGCCGCCCCAGCAGGGAGACGCCGCCAGAATCGACGTAGTAGACCGTTTTGGGAGCGCGAGGGGCGGAGCAAGAGGTTTGTGGGGCGATGGCGACTTCCGTTGGTTTGCCCAGGGCCACGGCCACCGCCCGGAACAGGGCCACATCGGTGGGGGCGTGGAACAGCTTGTCGGCCTGGATGAGGAACAGGATAGCGATAAGGGAGAGCACGGCCGTTTGCCACCAAAAGCCCTTCTGCGTTGATCCCCATTCCCGATTTTCCACAACTGTCAGTACCCGGGCGAAGGCGATGCCCGTGAGGATGCAACTGGCGGCAATGGCGGTGGCAAAATAGGATTCGCCCGCGCCCCATTTGCCCGCCGTGATGCTGTTGAGCAGCGCCAGGCCAAACCACACGCTGTAGAGCGACAGCCGTTCAAAATAAAACTGGTACGCCGCATAGACCAAAGCCACCAGGGTCAGCACTGTATGCAGGGTAAACCATTGGCGGAAGAGGCCGATGGCTTGCTCGCGGATGAACGGGTTGATATTGGCCGTGACTGTGTTCACCAGCCACCAGCCGTCCGTAGACCAGTTGATCCATAAAAAGATGAGGCCGGTGACGGCCGCGAAAGGCACAGCCCACAGCACCGCCCGTTTTGGCTGGCGGATAAACCAGAAGATGAAGACGGCCGCTACCGTGGCGTAAGCCAACTGCTTGGTATAACCGGCCAACAGCAGCAAGAACATGACCAGGAGCAGACGGCCGTTATACTGCCGCCCCTCTCGCTCTTCCTTGTCAATGGTCAAGGCCATCAAAACCACCGCCACCGTCTCAAACATCACCATAAACATATGCTGGCGGAACAGCGGCCCCACGTGGTAAACATAATTGGAAGCCAAAAACGCCAGCCCGGCCAGCGCCGAAAGCCACCAGCGCCGCCCCGCCTTTTGTACGCCGAAGCCAATCGCCAGCGCCGTGATCAGCGTGCCCAGGAAGGAAACCAGCCGCCCCGTCCAATAGTGCGGCCCAAACAGCCACACCAGGGGCGCCGTGACCACATGAAAAAGCGGCGGGTAATTGGAGGAGTAAAACGGGTAGGTATTGTTGTCGCGGTAAGGCCATTCCCCCTGGCTAAACAGCACCGTATCCATCAGTTCAAAGCCTTCACCCTGATCATAATCAAAGGGAAATTGGAACAGGCGCACGGCGTAAACTATATAGACGAGCAGGTAAAATAGAAACGCCGCCAGCGCCAGGCCAATGAGTAGCTTGGGCAGATAAGCGGCCGCTTTTTGCCAACGGGGCGCCTCGGCGGGCAGGGTGAGCGGTTGGGGAGTGAGAAGTTCGCCGCTCATGCCGGTCTATCTCCCAATGGCAGCAGCGAAATGCCTACCAGAATAACGAAGCCCGCGCCCAGCAGCGCCAATCTTTGGGTGGGGCCAATGCCTTGAAAATCGCCGCCGCCGAGCCAATCGTTTACAAAGGAAGCGAGGATGGCGAAGACGCCTGAGGCGATGATGATCAGTCCAAGTTGTCGTTTTGTCATTGTTGATACCTATGCAGCCAGCTTTTGAGTTGCCGATAAACGGCCGTTGCTCCAATTATTTCTTTTTCATCCAGCTCAAACTCAGCCGGGTATAGGATAAAGGGCTGTGTCTGGTAGCCACCCATGCCGCCATGACTGCCTATGAGTTCTTCGTAAGCAGCTACTTCGTTTTTCACCGGGTCGTAGAAACTATTGATGTACAAATCAGGCGCGTCGGGGAAGGCGTCGTAGCGCCGCAAATGGTGGGCGGCGTTGGGGCCAAACCCAGCCAGCGGATTTTCCCCTTCAATACGCGCTTCGTCCAGGAAATAACGGCCGTTGTCACTGATAACCACCGGGCCATGCGTTTCCGAATGAATCATGACAAAGCCGACGCCTTCATGTGCCGTCAATCCGGCCAACATGTCGGGAAAGACCTCTTCCACTTCTTCCAGCGTCACCCGTTTATCCCGGTTTGTGCTGTAGACCAGCCCCAGATTACCGGACGCCAGCACCAGGATATTGGCTGTTTCGTGAACGGCCGTTTCCGCTAACTCTTCTGGTCCCAACACCACCTCTCCATCGGCCCGTTGGTTCTTCTTCAGCAAACGGCGAATGGAGTCGCTGCTCTTTTCATCATGCTGCATGGCGTCATTGAGAAAGACATTGATATGCCCCCACGCCTCATCACTACTCATCACCGCTTGCACCAGGCTTTCTCGCGCCAACTGCTGCACCAACCCCTCCAAGGTATAACCATAGCGCTGTTTAAACGTAGCCCCGCTGCTCTGCCCATGATCTGAAAGCACCACAAAGTGATAAGGGCGTGGGGCGCTGGCGGCGGCGCTTTCCAGGCGGGCAAACTGCTCGTCTAACTTGTGCAAAATATCAAACGCATCGGTGGATTCCACGCCAGAATGGTGCGCCACTTCATCATAGCCCACAAAGGTGGCGTAAGCTGAGTTCACCCCGGCATACATGTCGCCAATCAGCGTGTAAATATTCAGTTCACGCATAATGACGGTCGTGAACACGCGCAGCAGCGGATATTTACCGCCCCGTTTCTGCTTATCTAAAATAGGGTGCACCTTGTTTTTACGAGCGCAGTGAAACTGCCACTTTTCTAGCAACAGATCCCAAACGACCAGCAGCAGCGTGCGCGTAAAATTGTAAGGGTTGACAAAATAAGTATAAAAATCCGTCAAATGCAGGCGGGATAAATCTTTCATGGTGCTGGCGGTCGTCATCACGTATGGAGCATCGCCAGACAGCAGATTGCCCCGGCTGACGCCCTGCATGTTGAGTAAGCCGTTGCCATCTGAGAGCCGTTTTTCCAGGGCAGCCATCTCATCCGGGCTGTTGGAGGAGATGATTTTTTTCTGCTGGCGATTATACCAGCGAAAGGCGGGGATATTGTTGTTGTTGCCGTGCAGAATGCCAGCCTGGCCGGCCGATGTTTGTGAAGAGAGGTCTGTTTCCCAGGTTGTCAGTTTATGGCTGCCTGTCGCCAGCCACCGTTTCATGGTGGGCGCGTAGCCGTTCGCCATCGCTTTTTCTAACACCGGTTCTGCCAGACCGTCGATCTCCAGGAAAAGGAAACCAGGCGTTTCTGTTTCGGCCGGTTTTGCCCATCGCCTGGCGCGGCGGCGCACCACGTTCCGATAGTACGAATTGTCGTCATCAATCGTGAGCAGAGAACTGGCGATGATGTTGCTGGCCGTCATGGCCAATGCCGCCAGGACAGCCGACCATAGGCTGGCTACCATGAAGCCCGGCACGATTTGTCCCGCCAGCCAGATGATGAAGCCGTTCAGCGCCAGGGAGGCCAGCCCCAATGTCAACACGGCGAAAGGGAGGATGAGGTAACTGAGTAGCGGCCAGAGCAGGGCGTTGAGCAAGCCAATAGCGGCCGCCGCCAGGAAAGCGGTGAGCAAGCTGTCTACCGACAGGCTGCGCATGACAAAGGTGAGCAGCACCAGCGACAGCGCTTCCACAATCCAGATGATCAGGATACGGATGAGGGGGCGTTTTGTCCACGCCTGTTTTTTCATGAGCATATCAAAGTTTCTCGGTATTACGCCGTGGCTCCTCCGGGCAATTGTTTTGAAAGGACAACCTGATTAGAGGATGAACATGGCGTCGCCAAAGGAATAGAAGCGGTACTGTTCTTGAACGGCCGTTTCATACGCCGCCATAATCGTTTCCCGCCCGGCAAAGGCAGAGACGAGCATCAGTAGACTGGACTGGGGCAGGTGAAAGTTGGTGATCAGGGCATCGACGGCGCGGAATTTGTAACCGGGGTAAATGAAGAGATCGGTCGGCCCTTCAAAGGCGGCCACCGGTTTCCAGGGACAAATATTGCTGGTTTCGCCGGCGGCGTCGCCGGTGCTGATGGTTTGCAGGCTGCCGCTGAATCCGGCGGATTTGAGGGCGGCGGATTCCAGGGTGCGAACGGCCGTTGTGCCTACGGCGATGAGCCTGCCGCCCGCTAATTTGGCTTCGTTGATGCGTTTGGCAGCGGCGGGGCTGAGGCTGGCCCATTCGCTGTGGATATGGTGGTCGGCCACTGCCACGGCGTCTACCGGTTTGAAGGTGTCCAGCCCCACATGCAGGGTGACGGTCTCAAAGAGGACCCCTTTTTCGCGCAGCGCCAGGAGCAGGTCGCCGCTGAAGTGCAGGCCGGCGGTGGGGGCGGCGGCGGAGCCGGGGGGCCGGGCGAAGATGGTTTGGTAACGCTCGGCGTCGGCCAGGCGTTCGTGGATGTAGGGAGGCAAGGGAGTGTGGCCAATTTGCTCCAGGTCGTCGTCCAGGGGACGATTGAACTGGATTTCACGCTGAGCGCCCTCGAGAACGGCCGTTACCGTACCCACCAGGTCTGTTAGATTTCCCTCCACATCCAGCAGTTGAATCTGGCTGCCCGTTCCCAGCTTTTTGCCGCCGACGAGCGCCTGCCAGCGCCGTTCGTCTACCCGGGTGAGCAGCAAGATTTCCACTTTGCCGCCGGTCGGCTTTTGGCCGAACAGCCGGGCGGGGATGACGCGGCTGTTGTTGGCTACGAGGATGTCGCCGGGCTGCAAGAAGGTGAGGATGTCACTGAAGTGGTGGTGGCTTAAACGGCCGTTTTCCCGGTTGAGTACCAATAAGCGGCTGGCGTCTCGGGGAGATAACGGCCGTTGGGCGATGAGCGTGGGTGGTAGGTGGTAGGTGAAGTCTTCAGTTCGCATGAAACCATTGTAACGTTTCCTGAAGACGCCGCCAAAGAAGGGGAGTTAGAGAGAGAAGAGAGATAGAGATGGAGATAGAGATAGAGAGGGCTTGAGATTGAACGCTGTCTAATCTCTAATCTCCAATCTGGTCGCTTTATCGGCGGCAGGGGCCTTTAGCGCTGGTCAGGCTGTCTACCACCGCGTCCGCTACCCGGTGAGCCTTTAGCGAAGATAGTTGGTAATGGTATGCTTTGTCGTAGGCGTAATCATACAGTTTTTTCATCTGCGCCGGTGACAAAGAGACGGGCGGTGTGGCTCGTGGGGAAGAAGCGCTGTTTGGATCGATTTCTTCTTCTAAAAAAGTGACGATATCGACCAATATTTTGCGCACAATAGGGGCCAGGAACAAGATGTCCGGGCAGCCGGTTTTCTCATCGCTGTACCCTCGTTTGTTAATGATTTGCTGCGGATCGCGCAGGTATTCTTCTTTTTGCCCCTGGAACATCTTCATTTCATGGGGGGCGATCTGGAAGATCATGCGCCTGATCAGGCTGGTTATCAGTTGATCGTGATGGTCTGTATTCATAAGCATGTGGTTCATCATCCTTTTCTAAAATCAGGGATAGGAATCTACAGGCTACAGCGTAACAAACCATCGTTAATTAAACGCTAATGGGGTTTAACAGGAGAATTATGAATTGTGAATTGTGAAGGGGTGCGCGTAACTTTGGTTGATGGAGACGAGGACTGAGCTTGTCGAAGTCCGGACTTCGACAAGCTCAGTCCTCGTTTAGCAATAACAGTACGTCAACAAAAACGCCGCGCAGCCATTGTGAAGGAATAGTTTGACATGCATCTCTCGACGCATCTATAATGTCATCATATTACGCATCAAATACGATGGAGGTTTGTATGCAACCCAATATGCTTGATAAATATGAAACCGTGCGAACAACGGTCACATTGCCTGTAAACTTACTGCAACGGAGTCAGGGTGTGATAGATTCTGGAAAAGTGCCAAACCGAAATGCGCTTGTTGTGGCCGCGTTGGAACAGTTTATTACCCATTTAGAACGGGAAGAAATTGATCGCCAGTTTGCTGCTATGGCAGACGATGCCGATTACCTGTCATTTCAAACTGAAGTGGCAGAATCTTTTGCTGAAAGTGATTGGGAAGCGTTAGGCGGGGGAGAGACAACTTTAGAATGAAACGTGGAGATATTTTTGATGCGAGATTGAATCCTACCGAAGGTTCTGAGCAAGCGGGCGTAAGACCTGTCATTGTAGTCAGTCGAGATGCGATCAATCAATACGGCTCAGTGATTGTGATTGTGCCAATTACCAGCGCAAAAAATGTGAAGCGATCCTACCCCAACACGGTTGAAATTCAAGCGGGTAATGGCGGCTTGACAAATGATTCAGTCGCTTTGGGCGGGCAAGTTCGGGCGATTGCTAAGACACGGTTGCTGAAGCAACGGGGCAGTTTATCGCCGGATGTGATGGCAAAGGTGGATCGTATCTTAAAGATCACATTAGATTTGTAAACGGCCGTTCACCCCCATCCCTTTTTCTCCACCACCAGCAGCCCATCAAAACAGCCAGTCCAAGCACAACCGCAATCAGCAACGGCCGTTTCCCCGCTGCCTTCTTCTCTCTTCGCATCACCAGGCGGGCGGCTCTGCCATCCGCCAGCATCGCTTTCCAATCCGGGATGAGCGCCGCTTCCGGGACGGTGTAGCAGCAGTCGATGAGCGTCCGGTAATCCGCCTCTTCTTGCCGCCAACGGGCATCGTCCCAGCCCAGTTCCGGCTGGCAGATGGCGCGGATGCGCGGCAGCAAACTGGCCCCGCCCTCAGGCAGCAGCAGCCCCAACCGGGTGCGCCGCAGCAGCAGATCATCCAGATGCACCACATTTTCCGCCCGCGCCGCCCAGCGCAGTTCCGCCCACAGCGTTTGCGTTCCCTCGATAACCATAAACTCATCTGCCTGAGCCGCCGCCACTAAATCAGGCGCCGCCGCGCCATAACGCCCCAACAAGCGACGGCGAGAAGATTCATCCAGAGCGCCGTTATCTGTCAATTCCACGTCCACCGGGTCCAGCACCGGCTGCTTGTGGTCTGGTTCCGGGATGTCGGGCAGCAAATGTTTCACCGCTTCCAGGGCATCCAGGGCGATCAGGCGGAAGGTGGTCATTTTGCCGCCGGTGACGGTGAGCAGGCCATTTTCTTGCCACACCACATGATCCCGCGATTCCTCAGAAGGGTCGGCTTTGCCGGAGCCGATGACCGGACGCACCCCGGCAAAAGCGGAAATCACATCCGCCGGCGTAATGTCTAGCGAGGGAAACTGCGACTGCACGGCCGCCAGCAAGTAGGCCGTTTCCTCAGGGGAAATGCGCGGCTCCTCGTTTAACGGCTGCCCGTGATCCACATCGGTGGTGCCTACCAGGGTGATGCCTTCCCAGGGAAAAATCATGACGGGGCGTTGGTCGATGGGGTGCATGAAGGTGACGGCCTGGGGCATGGGCAGCCGCCAGCGGGGAAAGATGAGATGGCTGCCGCGCAGCGGCCGGATTTTGGCTTCGCCGTCTACTTGTTGGCGCAGGTTGTCGGCCCAGGCGCCGGTGGCGTTGATGATGGCGCGGGCGTGGACGGCCGCCGTTTGCCCGCTGACTTGATTGTGCAGAAGCAGGCCGTTGACCTGCCCCTGTTCATCCTTGAGCAGGGTTTGGGCGGAGACGTAGTTAACGGCCGTGGCCCCATCTCCCACCGCTTCTTGAATCACGCGCAAAACCAGGCGGGCGTCATCCGTTTGGGCGTCGCCGTAGCGGAAGCCGCCTTTCAGCCCGGCCGTAGAGAGACGAGGAGCCAACATCTGAAAGTCGCGTGGACTGTAATATTTGTAGCTCCATTGCAGCGCCAGCAGATCATAGAGGGTGAGGCCCGCGCCATAGACGAGGCGTCCCGTTTTATCTTCTTTGTAGGCCGCCAGCAGGAAACCCAAGGGATCGATGAGGCCCGGCCCTTCGTCGAGCAAATGTTCCCGTTCCAACAC
The DNA here is from genome assembly GCA_964643965.1 of uncultured Ardenticatenaceae bacterium. Lineage (GTDB taxonomy): Bacteria > Chloroflexota > Anaerolineae > Promineifilales > Promineifilaceae. Next base: position 47,192 of record CAZXVH010000013.1, on the reverse strand, counting down.
GGAGGCGCGGGTGAGGCCCAGTTTGCCTTCCTTGAGGTAACGCAGCCCGCCATGCACCAGTTTGGAAGAGCGGCTGGAGGTGCCCCAGGCGAAATCTTTCTGCTCCACCAGCAGCGCCTTAAGACCCAACCGCGCCGCCTCGCGCAAAATGCCCGCGCCGGTGATGCCCCCGCCAATGACGATGAGGTCCCAGGGCTGGTCGAGAGTTTGCCAGGTTTGTGTGCGACTGTTTTTGGTCATAGTTTACCTTTATAAAATTAATTTCCCCGGATTCATCATGCCATCCGGATCAAAACTGTGCAGAATGTCTCCCAACAGCGTCATGCCCAGTTCTCCTTTTTCGGCGGGCAGGTAGGAGGCGTGGTCTATGCCGACGCCGTGTTGGTGGCTGATTGTGCCCTGGTTGGCGATGATGGCGGCGGAAGCGGCGGCTTTGAGGTTGCGCCAGCGGGCCAGCGTTTCGTCGGGGTCATCGGCCAGACGGAAAAGGTAGGTGGTGTAGATGCTGGCTCCCTGGGGATACATGTGGGAGAGATGGGTGAAGACGTGGACGCGCTCCCCCCATTCTGCCAGGCCAGGGCGCAAGGCAGCTTCGATGTCGGCCAGGGTTTTGTCGATTTTATGCCAGGAAACGGCCGTTTCCAGCGTATCAATGGCATAACCCATGTCCCACAAGGTATTGCGCAGGTAGGGCGTATGGAAGCGCCCTTTCATCCACTGTTTGCCAAACGTTTGCCCGGCCACTTCCACGCCATTGTGATCTTTGGCGATGTTGAGCGCCGCTTTCCGCGCCATCTTGACCAACGCCTTGTCCCCTGTGAGGCCAAAGAGCAGCATACATTTCTCATCCTGGACGCCGCGCAAAGACAAAACGGTTTCCAACCCGCTGATGAGCCGTTCATGGCCCGCCAGGGCCAGCGTAGTGCTGGTTTCTATGGCGGTGCTGAGGCGCAGCATGGAGAGGGGGATTTTAGCCTGGACGATGTGGCGAACGGCCGTTTCCCCCAGTTCAAAGTTCGGAAAAAAGAGGCCGTGAAACGCTTCTTCCTCTGGCAGCGGCGTGGCGCGGACGGTGGCTTCTGTGAGAATGCCCAGCCGTCCTTCACTGCCCAGAACCAGGTGGCGCAAATCAGGGCCGGCGGCGGAGGCGGGATGGGCCAGCAGTTCCCATCTGCCGGAAGGCGTTTCCATGACGCCGCCAGCAAACAGATCTTCGATGCGGCCGTAGCCCAGCGACTGCTGCCCGGAGGAGCGCGTCACCACCCAGCCGCCCAGGGTGGACAGCTCAAACGACTGCGGATAATGGCCCAGGGTAAAGCCGCGGGCGCGTAACTGCGCTTCCACATCTGGGCCGGATACGCCCGCGCCAAAAGTTGCCAACTGCGAGGTGGCGTCAAAGTGGCGTAAGTTGTTCAGCCGCTGCATATTGATGGTCAGCACCGGGGCGTCGCCCGCCTGGGGGTTGATATGGCCCACGACACTGGTGCCACCGCCATAGGGAATCAACTTTGCCCCCACCTCCTGGGCATACCGAATTAGATCGCGCACCTCGACATCTAAGGTGGGGAAAGCCACGCCATCGGGGAAGGCGGGAATGCGCCCGCGGCGCAGCGCCACCCAGTCGGGCAAACTTTGACCGCGAGCATGGCGCAGGCGCACCTCTGGCTCCGTGTTAACCAGGATGTGGTGGGGCAGCCGGGAGGCGGGTACGCGGGCCGCCACGTCTTTAAAGCTGGCGTCCTGCGGCGTTTTGCTGCTCCCTACCAGGTCGGTTAAAAAATCTGCGGCTTTATCGGGGAGGGGGTAGGTGGTGTGATCATCTCCCCAGCCATTCCATCGTTTCATAGTTTTTTCTCCGAAAGAGAGATTGGAGATTGAGGGGCCGTCAATTTCTAATCTCTAATCTCAGTAGTTCAAAAAACCATTTTTTATCCGCAGATTAACGCAGATCACACAGATTTTTCAGGTCTAATCTGCGTAATCTGCGCAATTTGCGGTTCATTTCTTCTAAGACTTTAAACTACTGAATCTCAAGTTTTTAACTGTTTGCCATAGTTCAATACTCTCCTGCATCGTCTGCCGGCAGATGGCTTCAGCGCGGGCGGGGTCTGGGGCAACGGCCGTTTCCAGTAGAGCGGCGTAAAAGAGGCGGGAGCGGGCGCGGGCGTCGGCGGCGCTGAAGTAGACCCGGGCGATTTGGGCGTAGAAGTCGGTGAAGCCGTTGAGGATGAGCGGATAGATGGAATTGCCGGACTGAATGGTTAAGAGTCGGTGGAGCTGCCAGTCGTATTGGGCGTAAACGGCCGTTTCGTCGGCCAACGTGGTATGCTGCGCCAGGAACGTGATAACCGCGTCATTGTTGTTGATGATGGCCTCGCGGGTGTAAGCCGGGGCCAGATTCAAGCGCACTTCCAGCAGACTGGTGATAAAGCCCACCGGCAAATGATCCGGGTAATGTACCAGGGCGCTGAGGACATTCAGGCCGCCCTCACGCCAGATGTCGTTGACCTGGGTGGCTTTGCCCTGCTGCACCGTCAGCCAGCCGTCGCGAGCCAGGCGTTGGATGGCCTCGCGCAAAGTGGGGCGGGTGACGCCCAGGTCGACGGCCAGGCTGCGTTCGCCGGGCAGGTTGGAACCGGGCGGGAAGTCGCCATCCAGGATGGCGCTGATGAGGCTGCTTTCGGCGTAGTTGGTGGGACGTTGTGGGGCGATCCAGTTGTTCATGACAATCCTTTTTTACATCACTGGTAAGTGGTCTGACCAGTTGATATTAGTATGCGGGATTTGGGCGCGAAAGTCAAGGTGGGGAATGGGGTGATGGGGTGGTTTGTGCTGGAATTAGGAGGGGGTGGAAACGGCCGTTTTGACAACAAGAGATTTAGAAAAGAGGAGGGATGGGAACGGCGTGGACTTTTGCAACACGCTCTAGTAGGGAAGGTCAATAGAGTATTGCAAAAATGTTGAACTTATGGGAAACCGAGGGCTGATTGAAAATAATGGCGGGGAATAGTATATAATAAATTTGTTGCTGAATTAAAAAACGATGACGAGGAAATAATATGAAGCAAAAGTTGATCGGCCGTTATATCGTTACTGATCCCGAAATTTGTCATGGGAAACCGACATTTCATGGTACACGAATTATGGTTTGGCAAGTGTTAGAACAGGTTGCCAATGGTATGGCTTGGGAAACAATTGAGGAAGAATGGCACGGAAAAGTCACAAAAGATGCCATTGCCGAAGCAGTACGTTTAGCCAGTCAAGCCTTTATTGAACACGCAGACCAATACAGTTTTAGTTTGTCACCCGCGTGATTATCCTTGACGAAAATTTTCCAGGTAGTCAACGCCAACTCTTGCAGGGTTGGCGTATTTCGTTTAAGCAAGTTGCTTTTGAAATTGGTCGGGAAGGATTAAAAGATGATAAAATCATCCCTTTGTTGCATCAGTTGGAATTAACTATTCCGCTGACTGATTGAACGTGCTAACAATGCTTGCACCTGACCTATCGGCAAGTGAAGTGGGCATTAGACGGATTCAACCGCCAGCCAGTTGAGAGCCACCCCCGTACGATGACTGAAACCAACGACTAGAAATGGGGAAACGGCCGTTTCTCAGCGCATCTTTCTCTAATTTGTCAGAAGCGAATACCCGTCAATTTGTGCAATTGATGTCGGGGTTAGAAACGGCCGTTTTGTGGTTTACTATTCAAATGCTACCGACCTGATTAGTTGGGTATTGCTAATAAGGTTACTGATTTTCGATCAAAACAAGGCTCATCAAATTGACCGCAGAAAAGAAAACCGGCTACAATAACTACCAAAACCAGTCTGATTGAGACAAATACACATGATGGAAAACCTGAATTTTTTGGGACACTCCAACTTATTAACGACAGTGATTTATATGGATTTGTGTAGGAATGAAGCTTACGCCGAGGCTATCGGGACTTGATGATGACCGAAGAAAGGAGTTAATTGCCTATGCCGAAAGAAGAGCGTCCGTTACTTTCCGTCATCGTACGGAGGTTTCCTCACAAGCTTGAGCACGATATTGAGCAATCGGTCGAAAATATCCAAATGGCCGTTGCCAATCAGCCCGGCTTCGTCGGGCTGCAAAGCAGCCTTTCGCACAAAGACGATTACTGCGAACTGGTAACGGTTTTCGCTTTTGATTCAGACGAAAATCTCGAAAAATGGAAAAGTTCACCGATTCGTAAAGGCTTTGTTAAGGAACTCGACAAACATTCGCAAGACGACGTAACGCATGCGCAATTTGGCGATCTTGCCCTACTCCTGCCACCGAAGGCGCAGTTAAGTAAAATTGAGACGGTTGCCATACTGATCTTCTGGATTTTGTTCCTGGGTGACTCTCTTCGCTATCTTGCAGACTTCCTAATGCCCGGGATCTTTGCTCCGTTCTGGCGAAATGTTCTATTGGTGTCAGTGAATGTAATGCTCATCAGCTATGTTTTTCTACCTTGGTCGAGCATGATAGTGACAAGGCTCAAGGCGAGTGTTTCCAGGAGAGTGCAAAGGAAGTGAGGGAAAGTCGCCGGTTATCGCGGCGTTAGCCGGATTTCGACCACCAGGCAGTTGAGAGCCGCCCCCGTACGATGACTGAAACTAACGACTAGAAATGGGGAAACGGCCGTTACCAATGTGCGGCAGCTGCATAAAGCAAATAAAGCCTAAACGACAAAGAGCGCAAAGGATTAGGGCTTCTCTTTGCGCTCTTCGTCAGAGTTACTACTTCAGTGGGCAGCTAAAACAAGTAGGCGGCTATGGATCGATAATAACAATCCCCCAATGATCAAAGGTCGCAAATTCATTGCTGATGATATGGATTTCATCATATAACTGTGACGGGCTGGGGGGCGGAGGCAAGACAATCGTTTCCATCGAACCTGCCCCCGTTTGCACACTGGCCGCCGAGCCAATCAAGTTACCTTGTGAAAAGCCCAGCACCTGAATACAGCCCACATCCGTACAATCGTGAGCCAGATTGCGTGCCTCAAACCCAATCACGGGGAAGGTGGATAATACGCCTTGCAAATCATAGGCAATGCCGCCCTGGAATTGCAGCAGGTTCTCATTCTTGATATAGATGGGCGGGACATCGACTTCTGTCGCATCCATGAAACGAGTGGGCACAATGCCTGTGGGGCTGATGGGTACTGTTGTCGTAAACGTTTCCAGGGGCAACGTTGTGCCGGGAGGAATGAGGCCATCAAGAATGCTGGAATGGTAAATGTACCAGATGGTATAGACGATCACGCAGGTCTGGCCCGGCAGCCCTGGGTCGCCATCGGGAATGTCGGTGGGTGTGCCTGTGCCACTGCCGCCAGCGCCGCCAGCCCCCGCCGGATCGCCGTCACCACCATCACCGCCATCGCCGCCACTACCACCTGTTGCGCCGTCTGTGCCATCAGGATCGCCACCCACACCAGCGTTGGCGACAGCCGCGCCACCATCACCGCCAGCGCCACCCGCTTCTTTCACCCACTTGCTGCATTCACAATCGGCGCCAGCGCCGCCTTTACCCCCAAAGGCATCGGCATCGCCACCCCTGCCGCCGTTTTTTGTACCCGAGCCAGTGGCCTTACCACCATCGCTGCCGGTGGCGGTCGCTGCGCCACCGGGGCCGCCATCGCCGCCAGGGCATTGGTCGCAATTGCCGCCATTGCCGCCGGTGGCTGTGGCATCGCCGGCATCGCCGCCCCAAGCCTTTGCTGTGCCATCGGGCGTTCCTTTGCCTTTGGCGGCATAAGCGGACGCCCCTTTGCCACTAATAGCGATGGCCGAGCCGCCTTCATTGCCACAACCGGGGCAGTCGCCGCCGGTGGCTGTAGCATCGCCACCATCGCCAGCAAAGGCATTGCCATCACCGCCGGGGCTATCTATCTTTCCTTTGCCCGCCTTACCGCCATAGGCTCGCGCCTCGTCGCCTTTACCGCCGGTAGCGGTGGTATCTTCGCAAGGTGCAGAAGGGGTGGCGATGGCTAAACCACCGTCGCCACCATAGGCATCGGCCTGACCGCCATCGCCTGCCGTGAAGGCAGCGAGGTCTAAAGCCATGCCCCCCAGATTGCTGCTTAATTTGGCGTCGCCGCCATTGCCGCCACGCGCTTTGGCCCAACCGCCGTCGCCACCAACGGCCGTTGTCTGACAAATTGCCTCTCCCCCATTACCAGCCGTGGCTTCAGCCCAACCGGCGTCACCCCCCATGCCGCCCGTCACCACAATATTGCCGATACCAACGACATTGCCGGAGACAACGGCCGTTTTACTGGCCTTTCCCCCATTTCCCGACTGGGCTTTGGCATTGGCGCCATTTTGAGCCGTAGTGCAGTCATCATTTCCATCCCCGCCATTGGCCGTGGCCCAACCGCCATCGCCCCCACTGCCTGGATTGAGCGTCACGCTGCCTCCAGCCGTGGCATCAACGGTGAAGCCCTGTGTCGCGGAAAGTTTCAACCGCTTTGCGGCTCGACCGCCATTGCCCCCGTAAGCCGAAGCCGTGCCCGGCGCTGGCGTATTGGAAGTGGCGTCACCGCCATCGCCGCCATCTCCCGCGGCGAAGGTGGCGCCGGTGCAAACGGTGAGGCTGCCGCGCACCAAAATGTTGAGACTGCCCCCTTTGCCGCCACGTCCGCCACGCACATACCCGGCGCCATTTTCGTTACTGCCATCCCCGCCATCCTGCGCTTCAATACTGGTTCCTGGCCCAATCCAGGTGTTGCCGCGTCCTCTGAATGTAATGGAACGGCCGTTTTTACCTGCTCCGGCTGCGCCGCCAGCATACGCCACATTAAACGCCAGCGCGCCGGGGCCAACACAGGTCCCCGCTGCAACGGATTGCCCCTGCTCTTGAGCCGTTTTAACCGCATCATAGATGTAAATGGAAGATGTCGCTGAGACGGCCGTACTCGACTCATTCGTCACCGTCAGCGTCACCGGATAGACGCCGGCCACACTATAAGTATGGGTGGGTGAGGGCAGGGAACTGGTCAGCGTATCGCCAAAATCCCAGGCGTAGCTCAAAGCTTCGCCCACCGGGTCTACGGCGCCATTGCCAAAGTAGACCACTTCGCCGGTCGCCGCTACCAGCACATCAGGCGCTTGCCACAGGGCGGGCGTGGTGGGAGCATTGCTGCCCCCATCATCAAAAACCAGAGACAAGGTGGCCGTGCAGGTCTGGTTCTCATCATCCGTCACGGTGAGGGTGACGTTGTATGCTCCCCAGGTGGTATAGCTATATAACGGCTCTGCCCCGCTGTCCGCGCCGCCATCGCCAAAGTCCCATTGGTAACTAACGGGGCCGCCATCCGGATCAGCGCCTTCTCCAAAAAAGGCGATTTCAACGGGGAAACCGGCCTCTACCGTGTCCACTACGGTATCGGCATCTGCGGCACAGACGGGCGGGGTGGGCACGGCCGTTCTCTGGTAGGGCAGCACATCAAACTCCCATTCCTCGATGGTGGGGTCATTGCCCACATCCAGATTGCCCGAGGTATTGAGCGTAGCAACGGCCGTTTCTGTGCCCACCGCCATCGTCCCTTCCCCCGTTTTGTAGAGAGTTAGATCGCCGGCATTGGTATCATCGCCAGCACAACTATTGTCGATGACGCCGCTGATGAGCATATCTCCTTCACCGGTCAGCATAACGGCCGTGCAATCCGCCGCCAGCGTCCCGGTAATCATCGTCGACCCTGTTACCTGAATCGTGACTTCGTCCAGGACGGTAATCGTCACATTCTCTGGAATGATAAACTTGGAGAAGATATGGGAGCCGCCAGCCAGTTCGCCATCTTCCGTCGGCGTAAACGGCGCTGCCTCACCGTTCAAAATAACGGGCAGAAAGGTGGCGTTATCATCCGCCGCCATACTGCTCAGGATAAAGAAGGTGAGCATGATTAAAAGAATAACAAGAATGCCAAAGAGATGTTTTGAAGTACGGGAAGATTTCATAATTGCGTTCTCCTGTAAGAAAATAAGGCGCCAATAAAGGGCACAATGGCGGATAAAGAGGCGGCAAAAATAGGAAGATGTTGACTTCTATGAAAGTGGATATCTTCACTATACTATTATTTGGGGTGGCAGGTCAATAAGTTATTTAGATGGGCGCAGATTTTGTTGACGCAGAGCAGGGTATGCCCACGTGCCCGTTCGCACGTGGGCGTGCGAACTCTGCACATCAACAGAACTTACGCCCACCCTACTATCTGCTGTTTCTTGACCGACTTTGGCGCAGTCAGTACAATGCAGCCATGACTAAGATAAACTCTGAACAATTTAGTAAACAGGCGGCGACAAAGCCGTTTAATTATGGTGGACAGGCGGTTATTGAAGGGGTGATGATGCGTGGCTCACAGGCGTTGGCTGTGGCCGTGCGTAACCCGGAAGGGGAAATTGTGGTTCACACTGAGCCGCTTAACGAGAAAATCTACCGGGGACGGGTGGCGCGAGCGCCTTTTATTCGCGGCTTGACCATGCTCTGGGACGCCTTGGGGCTGGGTATTAAGGCGCTGATGTTTTCGGCCGAAGTGGCCCTGGAAGAAGAGAATCAAACGGATGGGGAACCAGATAAGATTTTTGAAGGGCCGATGCAGTGGGGGACGGTGGCAATTTCGTTGACATTTTCTATTTTGCTCTTTTTTGTGTTCCCCACTTTTGCGGCGCGGCTGCTGGTGAACTGGCTGAATCTGGCTCAGTATCACCTGTTGGAAAACCTGATAGAAGGCATGATCCGGCTGCTGCTTCTCGTTGGTTATATTTGGGCGATTGGCTTTATGCCGGATATTAAACGTTTATATCGCTATCATGGGGCAGAGCATAAAACGATCAACGCTTATGAAGATGGTGCGGAGTTGACGCCGGAGAGTGTGGCCCGCTATCCCCTGGAACATCCGCGCTGCGGCACCGCTTTTCTGCTGTCTGTAGTGGTTATTTCAATTCTGGTTTACAGCTTGTTCCCGCCGATGCCGCTGTTTTTGCGCTTTGCGTCTCGCCTGCTGCTGCTGCCACTGATCGCCGGTATTGCCTATGAGTTTTTGCGCTTTACGGCCGCCCATCAAGACAATGCCTTTATTCGCCTGATTACGAAACCAAACCTGGCTTTGCAACATTTGACGACGGCGGAACCGGATTTGTCGATGTTGGCGGTGGCCATTGCGGCCTTTGAGCGGGTGGTTTTGTATGAACAGGGGGAGACGGCCGTTATGGATGAAACGGCCGTTGTGCCGGAAGCCGCCCCCGTTCAATCAATACTTTAAAGTGGGTAGCGGGTAGCAAGTGAGACCTGCCACTTGCCACTCGCCCCTACAAACCCAGCTTCGTTTCCCGGATCAAATTATCCATCACCGCTTTTAACGCGGCCTCAGAGTTTCCCTCCCCGCCATTTTTGTAATACACCGCCAACTGCCGATCCGCGCTCGTGCCGTTTTTGAGAATAGTACGTACATACTCTACCTCTGCCCGGCTGCCCAACCCATCCACCACATCATCCAAAAGCTCCAGCAACTCTTCCATCAGGAAATTGAAGGGGACGGCTTCTTCAATGCCAAAATCAACCATATCTCCTCTGATGCCATACCGCACTGCCCGCCATTTATTTTCGGTGATGTGCATGTGACGATAATGTCGCCAGGAGAGATTTTGTTTGCGCAACTTTAGCAGTTTGGCGCAAATGGCCTGGAACAAGGCGGCCAGGCAGATACATTCATCTACGGTGGTGCAAATATCGGTAATGCGGAATTCCAGCGTATCAAAGAGCGGGTGAGGGCGAATGTCCCACCAAATTTTTGCCTGGGTATTAGATTTGCCGAAGGAACCCACTTTGCCTAACGTTTTTTCATAGCTTTTATACTCATTCCATGAACTAAAGGAATGGGGGATGCCAGTGCGGGGCAATCGTTCAAAGACCACGCTTCGATAAGATTTTAGGCCGGTATCACGGCCGTGCCAGAAGGGGGAACTGGTGGAGAGCGCCAGCAAATGGGGCATAAAATAACGCGCCTGGTTCATAATTTCAATCATGAGGTCTTTGGATTCTGGTTCACTGCCAAAACCGACATGCACATGCATGCCAAAAATCAGCAGACGCCGGGCCACGCCTTGCATATCATCCAGTAGTTCTTTATAGCGAACCCCTTCTGTGATGGATTGTTGATCCCAGCGGGCAAAGGGATGGGTGGAAGCGGCCACAATCGCCAGGCCATTTTCATCGGCCATTTCACAGACGGCGCGGCGCAGCCGCACCACTTCAGCGCGTACTTCTTTGACATTGCGGCAAACGCGGCTGCCTACTTCCACCTGGGATTGCATGAATTCCGGCTTCAGGTTGAGGCTGGTGGGGCGAGCTTGGTCTTGGGAGATGAGTTCGCTGATATAGGAATGAAGATTCTTGGTCTCGAGATCGATGATCTGGTATTCCTCTTCAACACCTAACGTTAAGGGGGGGGTAAAGGTGGACATGGGCATCTCCTGTAGAATTGGGGTTTCGACGAATAAACTAAGGGAAATCTCTTTTTGTGTTGGGTTTTGGGTCAGACGCATTTAGTTTAAGGGTGATTGGGTGATGGTGCAAGAGGCAATTGCTGATATGAGACGAAGGCTGCGTGTGTGCAGGAACAAGATAAAAGTTAATGACGGAACCTCTGCCCTGCGTTACAATCTTCAAGAGCGCGGACAGCTTGTCCGCACTGTGCGGACAAGCTGTCCGCGCTCCATTTTGATGATGGTGTCTCCTGTGAAATGTATTATCCAAATTCCCTGTTTTAATGAAGCCGCCACGCTGCCGGAGACGATAGCGGGTTTGCCACGCAGCATCCCCGGCATCGATACCCTGGAAATTTTGATTATTGATGATGGCAGCGACGATGAAACAGTGGCGGTGGCCGAATCGTTGGGTGTGCATCACATTGTGCGCCATGCCCATAATCGCGGGCTGGCGCGGGCTTTTCAGACTGGTTTAGACGCCTGCTTGTGGCTGGGGGCGGATGTCATTGTCAACACGGATGCGGATAACCAATATCCCGGCCGTTATATTCCTGATTTGGTAGCGCCGGTGCTGGCCCGTGAAGCGGACATTGTGATCAGCGACCGGCAGGTGGCTCAAATCACCCATTTTTCGCCGCTCAAACGGCTGCTGCAAAAACTGGGCAGTTGGACGGTACGCACCGTCAGCGGGACCGATGTACCCGACGCCGCCAGCGGCTTTCGCGCTTATTCACAAGAAGCAGCGCTGCGGCTGACGATTCTCACCCGCTTCAGCTACACATTGGAGACCATCATCCAGGCGGGCAAACTGGGCCTGGCGATTAGCAGCATTCCGATAGAGGTGAATGAAACAGAACGGCCGTCTCGTTTGCAAAAGAATATGTGGCATTTTATCAAGGCCCAGGCCGGCACGATTATGCGCCTTTATGCCTTTTATGAACCGCTGCGCACCTTTAGTTATCTGGCCCTGCCCTTTTTATTAACGGGCATGTTTACCTGGCTGCGTTTTTTCTACTTTGTCCTCATTGGCGGCAGCGGCACCGGCCGTTACATTCAATCCATCACCATCGGCACGGGGCTGCTGTTGGTGGGCGTCATCACCCTGCTTTTTGGCATTCAAGCTGACATCGCCAGCAAACATCGCCAGCTTACGCAGGAGACGTTGTATCGCCTGAAAAAACTGGAAATGCAGGACAGAGAAAGAAGTTAGCTCGATAGTTGACGCAAATAAGCATCCAGTATCGCTTTATGTAAATCAGTAGAACGGCACTCAAACTGTACAAAATCCTGAACGTTTTCACTGTTTAGATGGAATTGGCCTTCACCAACATTTCCTCTATGTTGCCCCGGAGAATACTGTTTGTTTTCCTCGACTTCCTTTGATGCTAACACCCAATAACGAATTCGATCCCGCCAAACGCCAACCCAAATGAACACGTCACAATATCTGGGTTTAATCTGTTGGAAATTCATATCAAACCTTTTGTTTGATTCAGAGGCCAGTGCTTTTACGTACAAGGGTTCGTCGCTATCAAAATCAACTGCGCGAGAGGCTTTGACTTCAATTCGGATTTTATGGGTTTCTTTTTCAAGCCAGAAATCATATTGCCCTGCGTATTCAGAGTCTAATCTTCTCGAGGGTTTAACCAAGTCTGGCACTAGTTCTTTCAAATGACCTTGTGCCCATCTTTCTCCGAATCCTCTGGGAGCACCTATCTCAAATATGTAAAGATACATGTTCCTGTTGATATACTCATCTCTCAGTTCATAATAATCCTCCAGACTGAGGAGACTGGCGCCCATTAAGGTAGAAATGATGTACTCATATTCATTGAAAGGATAAACAGATATGAGAGATTCCAATCGTTCAATGAACTCCTCAGAATCTCTTAATTGCAAGATGAATTTATCCAGGTCTGCTCGTAGTTTTTCCATAGAATTGATTGATTAAAGTAATTTGGCTTGTACCGGTTGATTTATGGTTTCCTGTTCTTGTCCGTCATTTGAATTTTTTAGTTGTTCGCCGTTTTGACTGGGTAATTCCTTTTCAAACGGATGCCCATTTTGCCAGCCGACTTTGCCCTTTTGTCGGAATAATTCCAAACGACGTATGCTCATTTCACAGTAAACGGGGTCAATATCAATTGTGTAACAACGCCGTTTTTTTATCTCAGAAGCCAACAATGTGGTACCAGAATGAGCAAAAAAGTCAATAACCAAGTCACCTTGCTTTGAACTGGCATTGATGATTCGTTCGATAGATTTTAAGGGCTTTTGTGCATAACAACCGGAAACATTTTCTTCCATTCGGTAAAATACTTGTTGAATATCAACCCAAACATTACTGGCTCGAATATTGTCAGATTTACTTCGCTCCAAGTTTTCAGTTGCCTGACCATTGACAGTTTTGTAATAGCCACGCAAAATCTTGGGAATGTCTGTATATTGAACCTCAAAATGAGGCGATCCTTTTACATAATACAGCAGCTCCTGGCGTACAGCCATCCAGTTTTTTTGTGTACCATATCCTCTTTGATTGCGCATGGTGATGAAACTTCTAGAGGCAAAATCTGAATCGCGCATCATGAGCATGAATTCAGGCAAAGGTTGAAAGTTATCTGTTTGATCCGCGCCTAACCAAATATAAAGGGCGCTGTTTTTATCTAACCATGTCCATGAATTTTCCACCCATTTTTTGCACCAACTGATAAATTCCGCCACCGATCTTTCTTGAAAAGCAACCAGATTATAAGGTGGATCATGAATGGCTAATTTTGCTTGTTCGCCTTTCATCAGGTAGGCGATTTGAGAACTGTCTGTGGCATCAAGGCAACCTACTTTATGCCCATTGATAGGGTCTGTCCAGATTTCTCCAGGCTTCAGTCGACAGTAAGGCAGCAGTTTGTTTCTTAGATTTTCATCTGTATCAAGTCTGGGCAATGGGTTGTTTTTCATTCCATCTCCTTGATAAATCGCGTTAGACAAATTGTATCTTAAAATGGAAGGATGTGTCATTTCAGGAGTTAGACGAGAATATTTTGCCGTGACCAGCCTTTGGGGTAGAGACTTTCCACGAGGTTTAAATGGGCGCGGTACACACCCAGCCCCATAACAAATCCCTGGTAACGTAACATCACATAACCCGTGTCAGTGACGTTTTGAGTCTGGTCAGCGCCAATCTCAAAGTCTTGCCGGCCGATAAACAACTGTACCTGCTCCGGTTCTAAATCAACGATACTTTTATGAGCTAAATGACCAAACTGCATGGCAGCGGCCGTTGTCAGTTTGGGGTATTTGCCTTCGGTGTGCATAAATAACATGCCCACTGAATCCGGCTGCGGTTTGGCTGGGGGCTGTTGGTCGCGGTTGGTCAGGTAGACGCCTCTGCGGCCTTCGCGAAAGATGCAGTAGTCGTCGAAATGGGCTGGATCGACGCCAAATTGGTCGGCGAGCAGGGTGAGCCACGGTTCACGCTCTTCATTGACGATGAGCTGGTTTTCGGGCGGCCCGTTCTCCGCCTGGGCGCGGGGGTCTTCACCCTTTTGCAGGACAGCGACGAAGAAGCCACCGGTATCATTTTGATGAGGCCAGACGCGCAGGGCGTGGCGCAGGTCGGGGTGGAACGATTCGCCCTGCCATGCGCTGAGGCCGGGGGAAGTGTTGAAACCGGGGATTTCAGCGAGCAGTACGCGCAAGGGGTCGCCGTAATCTTGCAGGACGGCGTTTACGATGCGCTCGTTTTCCTCGGGGGCGAAGGTGCAGGTGGCGTAGACGATGCGTCCACCGGGCCGGCAGCGCTGTACTGCTTTGCGCAGGATGGCAAGCTGGCTGCCCACCAGTTTGCGCGAATCTTTGAGGGAGACGCGCCAGGCGATGCTGCGATCTTTGCGGCAGGTGCCTGCGCAGGTGCAGGGCACGTCGGCCAGAATTTTGTGGAAGTAACCGGCGGCTTTAGGATAATTGACGGCGTCGGTGGTGGTGGTGGTGACGTTGAGGAGACCGAGACGGTTGAAGGCGTGGCTGGCGGCTCTCATGCGCCCTACGCTGCGGTCGTTGGCGACGATGGTTCCGCGATTTTGCAGGGTGACGCCGATTTGGGCGGTTTTGTTACCGGGTGCAGCGCATAAGTCGAGGATGCGTTCGCCGGGCTGGATGTCGAGAAAATGGACGGGCAGCATGGACACTTCTTCCTGGATGTGGTAGAGGCCAGCCAGGTAAGCCCAATGCTGTCCGGCGGGGAAGTTATGGGGTAAGCGGCAGGCGTTGGGCAGCCAGGGAATGGATTCCAGGGGCACATCGAGGATGGTTTGCAGTTGGGTTGGGGTGGTGCGCAAGGGATTGACCCAAATGGTGGTGGGTAACGGCCGTTTTACCGCCTCCTGAAACGCATCCCAATCATCAATAATCTCTCGGTATTGGGTGAAAGGTAGTTCTTCATTCATGCCCATGACAGTAACAAACTCTGGGGAAAAGGCAATGGGGAAGGGTGGAAGACGGAATGCGGAATGATGAGGGGATTGTGTTGAGGTAAAAGTTATGCTACCATAACCATAACTCATAAGAAAAGAGGTACGCTCATGAAACGCACAACCATTATGATTGAAGAAGAACTCTTGTACGACCTGAAACAGATTGCTCAACAGCAAGGCATATCGACATCCAGCGTCATTCGCGAAGCGTTGGCAGCTTATGTAACGGAGCAGCATGAAGAAGCGCCCCCTGAGAATCCGCTGCTCTCAATCATTGCCCTGGGTGCAAGTGAGGAGATGATTGATCTGTCAAATGGTAAGGATGAAGAAATTTTAATGAATGATATTCATCCACTTTATGGCTGGAGTAGCACTCGTGACAGCGATACTTGATACCAGTTTTCTCGTTTCTTTAACCAACCCGAAAGAGCAGTCTCATGAGGTTTGCGCCACTTTGGCACGAACATTACCAGACCGATTTTTGGTACCCTATGTCATCCTGCCTGAAGTAACTTATTTAATCAACAAACAACAAGGGCATCATATTATGTTGCAATTTGTACGACGTATGATGCTCCCTGCGTGGAATTTCGAGTCGCTACAATCCGTTGATTTCGCACGATCTTCTGTTATTTTGGATAAGTATCACGATATGGATTTAGATTTTGCGGATGCCGCCATTATTGCCATCGCTGAACGGCTCAATATCCAACGTGTGCTGACACTGGATCAGCGTCATTTCCGTATGATTCGCCCCGCTCATTGTGCGGCATTTGAGATTTTGCCAAACATTTAGGAATGAAGGATGAAGTGTACGTTCACTGTTTACTGAAAACCTGTTCACTGAACACTGTCCCCTGGTTTCAACCGTGCAATCTTAATCGCTTCCCTTAAAACAACTTCTTTATCCAGTTCGGGGGTTTGCATGAGGTCTTGGGTGCGCCGAATGACGTCATCGTCGATGATGGCGTCAGTCCAGGTTTCGGCCAGGTGGTGGCGCAGGTCGAGGATGGTATCGGCGTAGGTGGTGAAGGCGAAGGTTCCCTGTTTTTGCCAGGTGTATAGTTTGCGGGAAACGGCCGTTGCCAATGCCTCATCCGCCGCTACATATTCACAGTAATCATCCACTTCCCGCACCCAGCCCACGCGATGGCTTTCTGCGCCCAGGCGCACCTCAATCGGGGGTGGCTCCGGCGTGGGATGGATGTCAATGAGAAAACCATCCGGCTTGAGCAGGGTGTGAATTTTTTCCAGAGCATGAACCATGCTCTCCGGCTCAATTCATCACAACGACCAGGAGAGCAGAGCGATGTCGTATTTCTCGGTCGCCAAGAAATCTTCAATGCCTGCATCCCAAAATTCAAGCCGGTTTTGCAAATGCGCGGGCAGCTTTTCCCGCGCATTTGCGATTTTTTTGGCGGACGGGTCGATGGCGTGGACGAGGGCGGTTTTGGCGGCGTATTGGAAGGTTAAACGGCCGTTGCCACAGCCAATCTCCAGCACCCGTTTCCCGGCAAAACTACCCGCAAACTTATACAGGGCATCCAGTTCACTATTTTCAGGGTCTTGACGAATCGTCATCTTAACTCCAGGGACGGTGGCGCATCCAGCCATACATCAGCAGGGGAATCAGCGGCATCGTCAGCAGGGAGATAATAAGTATCGTCTCCCCCGTCCAACACGCAGAGGGCAGCAGCGCCTGGAAGAAGTTCATGCCAAAAAACCCGTCAGAAACGTGAGCGGTAAGAACATCGTCGTCAGAATGGTCAGCGTCTTCATGATGTCATTCAAGCGATTGTTAACCAGAGACAAATAAATTTTGGTATTGTCACCACCGGGTCACGCACATTGTCGCTGAGGTCATAAAAGCGCACCAAATGATGAAACTATCAATGTTCTACCGCGTCACTATCCCCTCAAAAAGCGATGATGAACGCTGGCTATTTTACCGTAATCGTCACCGAAGCCAGTTCCACGCCATTGGCTGAAGAGTCATCTGTGTTGTACATACGCACATCATAACTGCCCGGTTCTGAGGGGGCGTACAGGGTAATCTTGCCATCCACCGCATTGCTGACATATTCATACGTCAGATCGACTTCATCGCCATCTGATTCCAGGCCGTGGGGCGTGTCTGAGGGCACGATGCCTACCCAGGCGTCGTCGGCTTGCGGCTCATTGAGAACCAGGGTAATGACGATAGCCTCGTCTGTGTTGTAGCTGGATTTGTCCAGCGTCATGGAGCCGTTGAGGGTGGTGGGCAGGGTAACGGCCGTTCCCCCATCCCCATCACTCTGTCCACTACCAGCATCCACCTTGATCAGACTGAGCATCAAGCCTGAGTCATCCCCAATGATTGAAAATTGATAGCCGTCAGGATGGGTGTAAATGACAAACGGCAAAAAATTAGCCGCAGACGTATCCGGCGCCGTTTCCCCGGTAGCGCTATTATAGACAAAGCCTTGCGAGGTTAACGTAGTGTGCAGGGCATCAACCAGTTGGGCAAACGTCAAGCCGTCCAATTCTGCGGTGAGGCTAACGAGCAGCGGTTCCCCATTTTGATTCGTGACCTGTTTGGCGCCATTGACAAGGCCGGTCGGCAGCGGAATGGTAAAGCCCATGCCATTCATATTGCTTGTATCGGCATCTTGGGCAACATCCACACTGGTCGTGCCGCCCTCGCCATCGTCTACGCTGAAAGACATAGAACCATCTTCAGTGTTGATATCTAAATTTTCTAGCCCAGTAGCTTTCTCCGCAATCACTTCGGCCGCCTTTTCAGCGGCCGCTTCTTGCAGCTTTTCCGCCGGGTTCAGACCACAGGCAGAGAGGATAAAAGTAGCTAACACAAATAAAATAATCGACATACGTTTCATGACTTATTCTCCTAATTTGCTTGTAAGTAGATTTCTAAAAAAATGTGCAAGGCGGTCAAGGAAGCAAAGCTCCAATGCTGTCCATTGCGGGGGTCTTCCAACCGATAACGCCAGGGTGAGACTGCCTGTGGCGTGGTTTGGCTCTCTTGTCAGCGGCGCATAATGAAAACGGCCGTTCCTGACGGGATGGGTTGTAATTTTTAGCCACCATTGCAATGCTATACGCTAACGTCCATATAGGCAACAAAGATGAAACATAGTGTAATGGACTTCCGTCAACGCAGCGCAAAAAGGGGGATCGAAAATGGCTTTGGCTCAAATCATATGACATTCATCACTAGTCATTTCCTCAATTTGCTCCATACTATGAACTGGTCAAGATTGGTCCAATCTATATATCCATCTATCACGTCTGAAAAGTGAGGAATACAATGAGCCAACAACACCTAGCCAGCTTAATCTTTCAAAGCGCCCAAACCTACACCAATGAACCCGCTATGCGCATCAAAATCGACGGCAACTGGCACACCCGTACCTATCAGGAAGTTGGCGATAGTGTGCGCCAGATTGCCCGCGCCCTGCTCACCCTGGGGGTACAACCCGGCGACTGCATAGGCATCTTTGCCCCCAACAGCCCGGAATGGGCGCTGGTAGACTTTGCCATTCTCGCCATTCGCGCTATCTCCGTGCCCATCTACGCCACCAACACCAAACACCAGGCCGCCTACATCATCGATGAAACCGAAATGACGATACTTTTCACCGGCAACCAGGAAAATTACGACAAAATTCAGGCCATCGCCGAGAAATCACCCAGTCTCAAGCACATCATTGCCTTTGACGATAGCGACGCCATCAGCGGCGAAGCCTCGCAACATTTTAACCAATTCCTGGCGCTGGGCGCAGACAAAGCCCTGGATGCCGAAATAAACGCCCTCCTTGCCGCTGTTGAGATAGATGAACTGGCAACCATCATCTACACCTCTGGCACAACGGGCGAACCAAAAGGCGTCATGCTCACGCACGGCAACATTTTCCACCAGTTCAAAGCGCTGCAAGGGCCGTTCCACGTTGGCCCTGGCGACCGCTCGCTTTGTTTCTTACCTTTGAGCCACGTCTACGAACGCTCCTGGTCATATTATGTTTTCCAATGCGGCGCGGAGAATAATTATATGGTTGATGCCAAAGAAATTATCGCCGCCATGTCAGAAATTCGGCCAACGGTGATGGTTAGTGTGCCGCGTTTGTATGAAAAGATTTATGCGGCGGCGATGCACGGTCTCAATCAAGGCTCTGACCTGAAAAAGAAGCTGTTCCATTGGTCGATTGGCGTGGGCAAAAAATACCAATATGCGCTCAAGGATGAGGGCAAAGCGGGAACGATTCTGTCTCTGCAACAGAAGGTGGCGCATAAACTGGTATTGAGTAAAGTACAGGCGGTGGTCGGCGGTCCCAAGAACTTCTTCTCGGCCGGCGGGGCGCCCCTGTCCCAAACTATTGAAGAGTTTTTCTTTGCGGCCGGACTGTTGGTCTGCGAGGGCTACGGTCTCACGGAAACCTCGCCGATGGTGACGTTTAACACCCCTAAAGCGTTCAAATTTGGCACGGTGGGTCGGCCCATCCCCGGCTGCGAAGTCAAAATTGCAGAGGACGGCGAGATTCTGGTCAAAAGCCCCAGCGTGACGCAGGGATATTACAAGAAGCCAAAAGCGACCGCTGAAGCGTTCCGTGATGGCTGGTTCCATACCGGCGATGTGGGTCGATTTGATGAGGATGGCTTTTTGGTGATCACGGATCGCATCAAGGATTTGATTATCACCTCAGGTGGCAAGAACGTGGCCCCGCAGAAGATTGAAACGGTGTACGCCAAAGACCATTTCATCGAGCAGTTCATCGCCCTTGGCGACCGACGCAAGTTTATCAGCGCTTTGGTTGTGCCCAATTTTGAACCGTTGGAAGCGTATGCGCGGGAACAGGGGGTTGAGCATCGTACACGGGAGGAACTGGTGGAGAATCCGGCTATTATTGCCATGTATCAGGAAAGGATCAACTCCCGTTCTGCTGAATTAGCGCCCTACGAACAAGTGAAAGCGTTTGTCTTGCTTGCCGCCCCTTTTGCTCAAGAAACAGGCGAACTGACGCCCACTCAAAAAATTAAACGGAAAGTTGTTAGCGGGAAGTATGCGGCTCAAATCGAAGCAATGTACCCTGAAGATTAAGTGGCCCAGTTTCTTGCGGGAATAGTTACCGCTCCGTTATAATCGCGTAGAATATTTCTGTTCGTTCTAGCCACCCCTGATTTTTCAATTGAATAAGGAATTTATATGACAGATTTAAGTATAAATACTTTCCGCGAAACGGCCGTTGCTATTGAAGCCGAAGTGGCCAAAGTAATCGTGGGGCAGCAAGATGTGGTGCGCCACACCCTGATTGGCGTGTTGAGCAGCGGCCATGTGCTGCTGGAAGGTGTGCCTGGGCTGGGCAAAACGATGCTGGTGCGTACCTTTGCCCAAGCGATGAGCCTCGACTTCAGCCGCATCCAGTTCACCCCCGACTTGATGCCGGCCGACATCACCGGCACCGACATCATGGAAGAAACAGCCACCGGCCAGCGCCAGTTCCGCTTTCAGCAAGGGCCTGTCTTTGCCAACCTGATTTTGGCCGACGAAATCAACCGCGCTACGCCCAAAACGCAGTCGGCGCTGCTGGAAGCGATGCAGGAGCATACCGTCACGGTGGCAAATTCTACCTATCTACTGCCGGAGCCGTTTTTCGTATTGGCGACGCAGAACCCCATTGAGCAAGAAGGCACGTATCCGCTGCCCGAAGCGCAGTTGGATCGCTTCCTCTTCAAAATCAACGTCGGCTTCCCATCGCCCGATGAGTTGACGCAGATTTTGACGCGCACCACAGGGAAAGAGGTGGCTGCCGCCCAAACGGCCGTTTCCGGCCAAACCATCATCGCCATGCAGCAGTTGGCGCGGCAAATTCCTGTGCCCAGCAACGTGGTGGATTTTGTCAGCCGCTTGATTGTGGCCACGCACCCAGGGAATAGTCCCGCGCCGTTGGTTAACAGCTACGTGCGTTACGGCTCCAGTCCACGCGGGGCGCAAGCGCTGGTGCTGGGCGCGAAGATTACCGCCCTATTGGCTGGCCGGGTGAATGTGAGCTTTGATGATATAACGGCCGTTGCCCCCGCCGCCCTGCGCCACCGCCTGCTGCTCAATTTTGAAGGCCAGGCTGAAGGCATCAAAACAGATGATATAATAAAGAATCTAATAGAATCGGTTCCGCGTGAATAGTGGAGATTAAGCGATGACGCTGCAAAATTTAACTAAAATTCCACAAAATCAAATAGGAAAGCGTTGGTATCCGCCGCAACAGGGGGCATGGACATATGCCGACTATTTGCAGCTTCCTGACAATGGTATGAGATATGAAGTGATAGGAGGAAATCTCTACATGTCACCAGCACCACGACCTAAACACCAGATGATTATCGGTGAATTGTTTGCTGCATTCCGTGCGTTCATTAAAGAAAACAAATTAGGTGAAATGTTCGTTTCGCCTATTGACGTTATTTTGGCTGATTTAGCAACTCCGGTGCAACCAGATATTTTGTTTATCCCCACAAAAGATTTGGACATCGTAGGAGAAGTTAACATAAAGGGTGTACCGGAACTTATTGTCGAGATTATCTCACCGGGAAATTCGGCGCATGATCGACATACAAAATTCAAGTTGTATGCACAGGCCAGTGTACCAGAGTATTGGATTGTAGATGGAGATGCTCAAACAATCGATGTATTTGTCCTGCGTGGTAAAGCCTATGCCCCATTGGGTCAGTTTGGGCTAGATGACGAAGTCTTTTCAGAAGTTTTATCTGGGTTTTCCATCAAAGTTGCTGATGTAATGTGATGTTGGCGGAATTTCGTCCTGTTTATTCTTAATTCTGCGCACAACTCCAGCCTTTAATCCCCATGAATCTTTTCGACGAAACCACCCTGCACAAACTAGAGCAGCTCACCCTCGTGGCTGAACGGGTGCGCGTGGGCGTGATGAAAGGCGACCGGCGCAGCCGCAAACGCGGCACCTCCATTGAGTTTGCCGACTATCGTAACTACACCAAGGGCGACGATTTGCGGCGGCTGGATTGGAATGTGTATGCCCGGTTGGAACGGCCGTTTATCAAGCTGCTCGAAGAAGAAGAAGACCTGTCCGTGCATTTGCTGGTTGATGGCAGCGCCAGCATGGATTGGCCGGAAGCGGGCGACGAACACAAATTGACCTATGCGCTACGTCTGGCGGGCGCACTGGGCCACATCGCCCTCACCTCTGGCGATTTACTGACTGTCACCTTGCTCAACAGCGGCGGTGATCAAAAATGGGGGCCGTTCCGAGGGCATCAGAACAGTTTGCGTTTGCTGCAATTTTTAGAGACAGGCAAAGCTGAAGGCATCACCGACCTCAACCAATCTTTGCGGAATTACGCCCAACGCGCCAGCCGTCCTGGGCTGCTCTTTGTCTTGAGTGATTTGCTCTCCCCCAACGGTTTCCAGGATGGCCTCAACGCCCTACAATCACGCGGCTACGAAGTTGGCCTGCTCCACATCCTCAGCCCTGATGAACTCGACCCGCCCATCAGCGGCGACCTCAAGCTGGTGGACGCAGAGACCGGCCAGGACGCCGAAATCACCCTCGACGCCACCACCCTCGACCAATACCGGCAAAGAGTGCAAGAGTGGCAAACAGAAACGGCCGTTGCCTGTGCCAAACGCGCCATCCACTACATCCCCCTCACCACCGACACGCCCTGGGAGCAGGTGGTCATGCAGACCTTGCGCGAGAAAACTGTCATTCGTTAGCCGAAGGCGGACTATCTTAAATGGCTCACCGACTTTGTAAATTGATTTAACACGCCGTCCTACAAATCACCCTGCCCTCACGGGAAACCAGTTAACAAACGATGAACGCCATTGCCCAAACTTTCGTTTCTCAGGTATCCTTTGACCTGTGATGACAAACCTGACTCCCTTATCTGGCGAGAATCAACTGCATCTTGATTCCCGTCTCGACGGTAAACTTTGTCTTTCCTGACGCCTGCCTTTCTCCTCCTGGGTCTCTTGGCCGTACCCATCCTCCTCATGTATATGCTGCGGCTGCGGCGGCGCGAGGTGGTGGTGAGCAGCACCCTGCTCTGGCAAAAGCTGCTGCGCGACCGCGAGGCCAACGCCCCCTGGCAAAAACTGCGGCGCAACCTGCTGCTGTTTTTGCAACTGCTCATTTTGGCGGCGCTGGTCTTGGCCTTAGCCCGGCCGTTTTTCCCCGTTTCTTCTGTCATTAGCGGCAGCACCGTGGTTTTGCTCGACGGCTCCGCTTCCATGCAAGCCACCGATGTGGCCCCCAACCGCTTTGAGGCCGCCAAAGTCGAAATCAACCGCCTCATCAATGACCTGGGCGGTGATAATCAGATGACCCTCATCCATGTGGGGTACGCGCCAACCGTGTTGGTTTCCGCCGCCAGCGATAAAACCGTTTTGCGCCGCGCTTTGGCTGAGGCGCAGCCCACCACCGCCACCCCCAATTGGGAAGCTGCGTTGGCCCTGGCCGCCGGCGCGGCCCAGGGTTTCCGCGATGGTCGCATTGTCATCGTGTCGGATGGCGGGCTGCCCGCCGATTTGCCCCCCCTGCCCACCACGCCCGTTTACCTGCCGGTGGGCGAGAGCGGTGAAAATCTGGCGATTTCCGCCCTGGCAACACGGGCCACGGAAGCCGGGCCGCAGTTGTTTGCCAGCGTGGCCAATGAAGGAGCGCTAGACCGGCAAGCGCTGTTCAGCCTCTCTTTGGATGGTCTCCTTTACGATTCGCGACGCATCTCCGTGCCCGCCGGGGGCAGCGCCACGCTCACCTGGGATTTACCGGAAGGCACGGAAGCGGTAGTCGCCCATCTCTCTGACCATGAAGGAGACAAATTGGCGCTGGATGATGTGGCCTATGCCGTGCATGAAGGCGGCGTCACCAACCGGGCTTTGTTGGTCACAGAGGGCAATCTGTTTTTAGAGCAGGTATTTGGCGTCCTGCCCGGCGTGGAGGCGTTTAAAATTGGGCCGGACAGTGCCCTGTCTGCAGAGGAGTTTGACCTGGTTGTCTTTGATGGCGTACCCTTACCCAACCCGTTGCCGCCAACAGACATGCTCATTATCGATCCGCCAGCGGGCGACAGCGCTGGTTTTTTGAATGTGACCGGCCTGTTTTCTGATACGGTTGCCATCCGTTTAGCCGATTCACCGCTGCTGCAATTTGTGGATTGGCGCGATGTCCACATCCGGCAGGCAAAGAGGGTGGAGGCGGCCTGGGCGCGGCCATTGGTCGAGGCTGAAGGCGGGCCGTTGCTGCTGATCGGCGAAAGAAACGGGCAGCGTATTGCCGTGTTACCCTTCGATTTGCGTCATTCTGACCTGCCTTTGCAAATTGCATTTCCCATTTTAATGGCTAATATTACGAGCTGGCTTAGTCCTGGACGCGCTTTTGATGCACCGACTGGTTTACAGCCGGGCGATCCAGTTTCCATTTCACCGGCGGCGGCGACAACGGCCGTTTTGGTGGAAAAACCAGATGGCGTGGTGTGGGTAACGGCCGTTACGGAAGAAGCGCTGATCTTTCCTGAAACCGATCAGGTGGGTCTCTACCATGTCAGTTTGCGTGACAGCGCCGGGACGCAGGCGGCGGGCAGCTTCGCCGTCAACCTGTTTAGCCCGGCAGAATCGGCCATTGCCCCGGCCGACGCCTTGAACATCGGCCAGGTAGCAGTGGAAACAGATGATGAGGGCCATGTGGGCCAGCGCGAATGGTGGCCCTGGCTGCTGCTCGTGGCGCTGCTGATTTTGCTGGTGGAGTGGTGGGTTCATTTTCGCGGCGCCCGGTTGCCTGTTTTTACGCCACGACGGTGGACTTTGTAGACGATTTTCAGTCCCGTATAGGCCGCAGTTTTAACGACTGGCTTCGTATAAATAAATTGATGAGCGAAGACGACAAGATCACAAGCCAATGGCAATCTGACCCGCGCCTGCGTTACCTGGCGCCGGTTGTGCTTGTGTTGGGATTGGCTTTTTTCATTTTGATTTTAGCGGCCTCCAGCAGCGGTAAGCAGGGGACCGAGGGCTTAAAGCCGTTTCGCCCTTCGCCGGCGCCGGTGGGTACACGCAGCAACCAGGTGCAGACGCCCAGTTTTGTGGAGCTAAATGGGAATCCATCCGCTTATGAAAATCAACGCATTCGCGTTTCTGGGGCGCTCATTACCCTGCCGCCACCAGAATGCCGTTTATATACCGGGCCAATTTTTGCCTGGGGATTGGTGGCTGAAGCGTTGCAGCTCAATGCAATGGGCCACGAGGAATTGGTGAAACGGCTGCCCGATGGGCTAACGCTGACGGTGGAAGGCGTCTGGCGCAAGTATGACGGGCCGTTGGGCTGCGGTAAAGGGCCGGCGGCCGGGGTGACCTGGTATTTGCAGGTGGAGCGTATTGTCTCCCCTAATCCGCTGCCGTTGTTGAACCGCACTGTCGTGCCCACGTTGGCGGGCGGTGTGTTGACCACGAGCCAGCCGGGTATTGAGATTACCCCCTTTGAGACAGGGACGCCGGGAACGGCCGTTCCCACCCAACCCGGTATCGGCATTACGCCATTGCCTACCACTCCCCCATTCTTGCCCGGAACCCAGCCGCCGCCAGCCACCATAACGGCCGTTCCCACCGCTACTCGGAATGGGTTCATGACCACCACCCCGGTGGGCGGGCAGACGGCCACGCCCACGTTGCGGCCCGGCGAGGCTTCGCCCACGGCCGGCCCCGGCACGGCCACCGTTACACCCACCCCCCCGCCCACCGCATCTGGTCTTGCCACGCAAACCCCGGCCCCGCCCGGTACTGGTTATCCGGATCCCAATACACCTGTGCCCACTATTGACCCCTACGATTAGAGGAATTGATCATGAATGAGAACTTCATGCCAGCCCTGACGCCGCCTGATAATCGCGCCACGCCTGCGTTCTGGTTTCTTTTTCATGAAGCGGATCTCCTGGTGCAGGTGGCTGAAAATGGGGAAGCGACTGTGCCGCTTATCGTCAATCCGGCCGCTCTGCCTTTGCCTGGTTGGCGGGTGGTGGGGCAGCAATATTTTGGCTATTTGCAGCGTGGGCCGCACTGTTTTGCCGCGCAACTGATCACAGACAGGGGCAGCCAGGCGACTTTGCCTGAGGGCCTGGCGTTGCTAAATTTGCGTCGTTTATACGGCCGTTTAGAAGAAGCGCATCTCTGGCTGGCGGGGCGGGCCATCCAGTTGGTAGATTGGGAGCGCACCCACCAATACTGCGGCCGCTGCGGCGCACGCACCTATACGGCGACTCACGAGCGCGTTAAAATATGCCCCAACTGCGCTCACAGCAGTTATCCCCGGCTTTCTCCGGCGATGATTGTGCAAGTGACGCGGCAGGGTGAAAACGGCCGTGAAATTTTGCTGGCGCGGAACAAGCGTTACAAAACGCCCCTGTACAGCGTCCTGGCCGGTTTTGTAGAGCCGGGCGAATCGCTGGAAATGTGTATCCGCCGAGAAATACGGGAAGAGGTGGCCCTGGAAGTAAAAAACATCCGCTATTTTGGCAGCCAATCCTGGCCCTTCCCCCACTCCTTGATGATCGCCTTTACGGCCGAATATGCCAGCGGCGACATCGTGCTGGAAGAAGCCGAACTGGTTGACGCCCAATGGTTCCGCCCTGATAACCTGCCGCCCTATCCTCCACCCATGAGCATTGCCAACCACCTCATTGAAGCGTTTAGAAAGGAAGAAGGATGCGTGACGAGTGAGGCGTGAAGCGTGATGAACGGCAATACCCGACTACTCAACTCCCCAACTACTCGACTACCCGACTACTCGACTACGCGCCTACAAGTTGACGCGATTGTAGGTTAAAATGCCGCCAGCAGATCCTTCTGCATGATTTACCACTCTATCTCTATCTCTACACTCTATCTTTTTACAAGGAGACAGTTACAATGAAAAATATGATGGTCACAGGCGGGGCTGGTTTTATCGGCGCCAATTTTGTCATTTATATGCTGGAGAAATATCCTGACTACAACATCATCGTTTACGATAAGCTGACGTATGCCGGGAACCTGGATAACTTGCTGGCGGTGTCTGACGACCCACGTTATCACTTTGTGCGTGGCGACATTTGTGATGCGGCGGCGGTGAGCCAGACCATTGAGCAGTACGACATTGATACGCTGGTCAACTTCGCCGCTGAAACGCATGTGGATCGCTCCATCATGCAGCCCGATGCCTTTATTCAGACCGGGGTGTATGGCACGTATGTGCTGCTGGAAGCGGCTAAAAATTATGGACTGGAACGTTACCATCAAATTTCTACGGATGAAGTGTATGGGCATATTCCGGCCGGGTATTCCAGTGTGGAAACGGATAAGCTGGATCCGCGCAGTCCGTATGCCGCCAGTAAAGCCAGCGGCGACCTGTTGGTGAACGCCTATTTTATAACTTATGGCCTGCCGGTGACGCTGACGCGGGGTTCCAATAATATCGGCCCGTTCCAATACCCGGAGAAGGTGGTGCCTTTGTTTGCCACCAATGCCCTGGATGGCCTGCCGCTGCCGGTGTATGGCGATGGGCAGCAGATGCGTGAATATCAGTATGTGGTGGATCATTGTGAAGCGATTGATTTGGTGCTGCACAAAGGCGTACTGGGCGAGGCGTACAATATCGGCACAGGCGTGGAGATGGCAAATATGCGCATGGTGGAGATTTTGCTGGAGACGTTGGACTTATCGCCCGATCTTATCCGCCATGTGGCCGACCGGCCCGGCCACGACCGCCGTTACAGCCTGAATGTGGATAAAATCAGAGCGTTGGGTTGGCAGCCCCGGCATAGTTCTGAAGAAGCGGTGCGTAAAACGGCCGTTTGGTACCAAAATAACGAATGGTGGTGGCGTAAAATCAAGAGTGGGGAGTTTAAGGCGTATTATGAAAAACAATACGGAGAGCGTTTACGGGCAGCGTGATTTGGCTCGATTCTTGCGTGTGATTTTTTTGCTGGCAAGGGCACAGGCGTCCGCTGGTTGCCATTTGAGTTGAATCTGTCCTGCCCGCCCCAATCTTCATCCACCACATTGCCGTAACGCTCAGGCGGCAGGCTTGATGGTCATGCTAAAACTTAAAATTGTTGCCAACGATTTGGGACTGTGCTAGTATCCATTTAACCCTGCTGTGTGCGTGATGGACTTCTACATTTGAGCCAACGCCACTTGAATGGGAATTCGCAAATGCGCGGAGGGGATGTAGTAACCTTCGGGTAAGGCAGAATCCTCGCGACAGCATTCCCACCTGCTTATGCAGGTTCAAGTACGGGAGTTCACACGGCATGGCGGGGAACGCTTCTGAAATATGAGGCGACACTATTTTGAGGTTGGGCTATGGCCCCTGATTGCGTAATCAGGGGTTTTTCTTTTCGTTGATTCTTTCAAATCATCATGGATTAAAGATATGGTTCGTGAGCGCATTGCTGACGACATTTACGTTTTCACCAGCAAATTATACGCACAAGTGACGGCCGGGGCAGTTCTCACCAAAGAGGGCGTTGTTTTAATTGATACGCTCTATTACCCGGAAGAGTCAAAAGCGATCCGGGATTTTTTGGAGGATCGTTTGGGGCTGATGGTTAAATATGTCATCAATACCCATTACCATGCGGACCATACGCAGGGTACTTGCCTGTTTCCCCATGCCCAGGTGATCAGCCATCGTTTGTGTCGGGAGTTATTAGATACAAGGGGCCGACAAGGGCTGGCTGAGGCCAAGGAGCAGATTCCTGAACTGGCGGAAGTGGAGATTGTACTGCCAGATATGGTTTATGATAATGGGATTATGAATTTGCATGTGGGCGGCAAGGTGTTGGAGATGCATCATTTTCCAGGACATAGTTATGATATTTCGGCGGTGTTTGTGACGAATGAACGTATTTTATTTGCTTCAGACAATGCCATGCCAGTGCCCACGTTTTTTGACGGTAGTTTTTATGATTTGCAAAGTTCTATGCACAAAATGTTGGCGTTGAATCCAGATACGGTGGTGCGTGGGCATGGGGAAGTGATGCTGCGGGGGGAAGTGCAGGCGTTGATTGAGGATGATTTGAGTTATTTGGATGCGATCAAAACGGCCGTTTCCCACATCATTGAATCTGGAGAATCCCCAGAGGCGCTGGAAAAAATAAATATTGAAGATTGTGGTAAGTCGCGTATTCCCTTGAATGGTCTGGTAGTAGATTTGCATCGCGCCAATCTTTACCGGCTGTATGATGAATTGACTCAAACGTAACAAAAAGTTCAACTTTTCTCAGAAGTTGAACTTCTTGAGGCAAGGCGGCGCTGGTTACATTATTTGTGACCGGCGCTTTTTTTATGGTGGCGGGATGATCATCGTTAATTTTTGGGGCAGGATGGTGTAGCTGATTTCTTTGGCCGCTTCTGAAAGGATTTCCCCGTCGGCGTGGAGCGGCGTACCCGGTTCACTGCTGATTTTGAGGGAAGTGGTACGGGTAAAGGTGACGGCTGGCTGGTGGATGTGTTTGCCCTGGGTGAGTTTGAGCAAAAAGTTGATGACGGCGCGTTTGGGCACTTTTGGAACCAACACGATGTCAAAACGGCCGTCATCCATCATTGCGCCTGGAGCGATCATCATGCCGCCGGTGCGCGGACCATTGCACACGGAAAGCAGGTAGGTGGGGCCGTGGTAGGCGCCGTCATCCCAGTCGATAGACATTTGCCACGCTTTGAGTTTGATGACGCCGCGCACGATGGCCAGGTAGTAGCGGGCCTCGCCGGCGATGTGCTTGATTTTCATGTGTTCCAGGGTGATCATGGGTTCCATGGCGATGGCGCTGTTGTTGTCGAAGTAGTGGGTTTTGCCATCATAATCTACCCGGCCGGCGTCGAAACGGCGGCTGTGGCCTTGGGCAATGAGAGCTACGGCGTCGGGCAATTCTAAGGGAATGCCCATCATTTTGGCTAAATCATTGGCGGAACCGATGGGCAGGATGCCTAAGGGGAGGGTGGGCTGGTCGGGGGCAACGGCCGTTATCAACCCATTGGCGGCTTCACTAATGGTACCATCGCCGCCAGCGGCAATGACAGCATCGAAGCCTTCGGAAACGGCCGTTGCCGCTAATTGGATGCCTTCCCCCGGCCCTCCTGTCATCACCAACTCATGCGCTAGATTGGCATCAGTCAGGGCCGCGGCCACCTCCTCCTGGCGCTTCCCTGCTCCCCAACGATTGGCGTAAGGATTTAAAATAACTTTGAATTTCATCAGCATCAATCCTTTGTATTGGTAATCGGTGATCAATTATCGGTGCTCAGTAAGTATAGCGGTTTTCGGTGAGTGTGTACTGTGGCAATGGCCTCTGATACTGTGATATGGATCGGTGAGAAGTTGTACAAGCTGGCGGCTGACAAGCTCAAATTCCTACTCTCAGTGGCCTCAACCTGTTTTCAGAGCTGAACGCAAAAAAGCCGGTTTGTTTGTGATCAAACCATGCACCCCTAAAGCTACCAGGCGGCGGGCTTCAACCGGATCATCAACCGTCCAGGTATTCACCCGGTAGCCGCGCTTTTTAGCCCAGGCCATATACCTGGCGTCTACCAATTCATGGTGCGGATGATCCATGACGCCGTCGCCCAGGAGGTAGGTATAACGCAGTAAGCCCCGGTCACGAAGCAGCGCCAGGGCCACTTGTGCCGGCAGGTGGCGGCGGATTCGTTTCAGAGAAAAAGGATTAAATGAGGAAATAAGGACAACTTGTTCCAGGTGATAGGCTTGAATACGGTCGGCAATGGCCGCTTCTAAACCGTGTTCGCGCAAGCTTAAATTTTTTATTTCCAGGTTGTAGAGGAGGCGCGGACCAAAGGTTTCAAACAGTTCATCTAAAGTTAAAATCTTTTCGTCGGGGGGTATGGTGAGGGCCTGTAATTCTGCCAGGCTGAGGTTGGCGACCCGGCCGCTGCCATTGGTGGTGCGGTCTATAGTGGCGTCATGGAAGACAACGGGCCAGCCATCGGCGGAGAGCTGCACATCAAACTCAATGCCATCTGCCCCCTGCTCCAGCGCTAAGGAAAAGGCAGAGAGCGTGTTTTCAGGGGCATCGGCGCTGGCGCCCCGGTGGGCAATGATGAGCGGTGATGGCGATGAAAACCAGTCCAAACCTAGCCTCACTCAGGTAACGGCCGTTCAGTAAATCCCAGAACGTCGTTTGTTGTGGCCGGTCTCCTGACCGCGCCGCCTACGGAAAATCCCAGCACGTTTCTGCTTATAACTTCACAAAATACGCATCCGCCGCTTTATCGAGCAACTCTTTGGTGAGTCGTGGTTCCTGTCCCAAATAATCGCCGATGTCTACAATTTGGTCGATGATATCACGGGGATGGTTGGCCCGTAATTTTTGATTCTGCTTCACATAATATTCTTGCAAAAGGTAACGCACGGCCTTTTCATCATAAGGAATCCGCCGTTTTTCACAAACGACCTTAAAAATCTCCCGATAGCCGTCAAAAGAGGGGGAAGTCACCTCGATTTTATGACGAATGCGACGCAGAAAAGCTTCGTCTACCAAATCACGAGGCGGTAAGTTGGTGGAAAAGACAATTAAAACCGCAAACGGCACTTCTACCTTGCGCCCTGTGTGCAGCGTCAGGAAATCGATATTTTTTTCCATGGGCACGATCCAGCGATTAAGCAAATCACGCGGCCGCACTTGCTGCCGGCCAAAGTCATCAATGAGGAACATGCCGCCATTGGCCTTCATTTGGAAGGGCGCTTCATAATATTTATTGGTGAGATCATATTTTAAATCCAGTCCATCCAGCGTCAGTTCACCACCCACCATGATAACCGGCCGTTTAATGCGTACCCAGCGGGCGTCAAGCTGTTTGCTCAAAGCGCCGGTGCTGCCTTTGCCGCTTTCTGGTTCTGCCACTATTTCATGGTTAATGGCGTCAAATACTTTGATGATTTGTCCATCCACTTCCACCGCATATGGAATGTACATGTCATTTTTCAACACCATTTTGCCAATTGCTTCGGCAATGGTCGTCTTACCGTTTCCTGGTGGCCCATATAAAAATATAGATTTGCCAGAGTTCACGGCCGGCCCAATTTTGGAAAAAACAGATTCTTCCAAAATCAAATGGGACAAATTTTTTTTCATGATGGAGGGGTTAACGGTGAGCTTCTTGATTTTTTGGGCGTCGATGGCTGCAATGTAATCATCCCAACTCACGGGCGTTGGCCCCACATAACTGGTGCGCTCCATTTGTTCACGGGCGCGGGCAGCGCCCTTATTGGTGATAGCGTATTCATAACTGGCGGCGCCCAATCCCCCAGACCCTTTCACCTCACACATTTGCTCCCGTTTCAGGAAATCTAATAGGGGGCTGACCACGCCGGTAAAGGAAAGGTGGATTGAATCTGCAATTTCTCGCCCGGTGACCTGACCACGCAGATACATGAGCTTTAAGATCAGGTCTTGTATGAAGCCAGCATTAAGGCCGGTGTCTTCGATAGAACGAATTACAGGGGGTTGCCACTCTAAATCAGGTGAAATAGTTGATGAATCCATTGGCTATCTCCATTACTTTTGAATCCCTGGTTTATATTGCGCCTATATTATACAGGAAGTAAGCTGGTAAGCGTCAGGTGCGACGCGCTTTTCTCTGAAGTGCTTTGCACCTCTGGAACTGAACGGTACGCCTGTTGATCATTTTCTTCAATTGCCGTTATTCAGCGGGAACGGCGACGCCATGCCTGAGCGAGAGTTGGATCTCGTCTTCATTTAGCTTACGTGCGGTGATTTCTATTAGTTCGCCGCTTTGGTAGTTATCTTCTAACCACTCACGCACAATCGGGCTTAAGACGAGGCGGGCCTGGTCGCCAGGCTGCAAGCGCCAAACGGAGCATTCTTTGTTGTAGATGCCATCATAGTAGACGGTGACGGGACGTGTTTCTGTGCGGGAGTTGATCTGAAAGAACGGCCAGTGCCGGGATGTCATGTTAATGAAACCACGCCGGAGATGCAGCGGTTTTAACTGGGCGGTGTAGGTGAACATATTTTCGATGATGTCATCGTGGGCGCCGACGGGGAATGCTGCGGTAACGGCCGTTTTTGTTGGTTTTTTCTTCGTCTTGCTGGCCGTTTTGCTGGTGGCTTTGCCTGTTAAAAAGTCGCATAGCGGCATGAGCGTGGTAACTTGTTCACTCATAACCTGGAGCAGCGTGGCGCCCATGGCGGCCACCCGTTCTGAGTCGAACCGTTTGCTCATGTAAAAAGGAACTTGCCACCGTTCGTCGCTGTTCAAATAAGCCATTTTGCTAAATGCTTCTTGAGATGTACCTTCGTCTAAGTTGGCGACCGTATCTTTGAAAACATCTTGATAATGGGTTGCTTCGCCTGAATCTTCATCTACCTGCAATTGCTGCAAACGCAGGTTCCATTCCGGGCCAAGTTCCGTGATCAAACGGTGACACAATGCTGGTTGCGCTTCTGCCTGGGCATACGCTTTTTTGAGAATGGCTTTATCCTGAATCACCAGTTGCATTTCCAGGCTCATAGGACGAGCAAAAAATATGATATGGACATCTTTAGAAACATCCTCTTTTGCAGCGAAATAGACTGCCTGATGTTCCTCATTGAGGCCGTAAAATGGAAATTTATCTTTAACGGTGCGGGGTAAAGTATGGTGGAGGGCGCCAATAAAGATCTCAAGTTGAGAGAGCGCAAATTTGATGGCTGTTTCTTCGCCAGCCCAACTGAAAGCTGTAAAAACCGGCATTGATAAGCCTGTAAATCCTGAAGTTGATTGCATATGTATGTACCTTTATTAAAGCAAAATGGATTTGACACCCGGTGAAAAACACATCCAGAAGATAAAAACGTTTTTGTAAATTGGTCGTGTCGGGGATGAGTATTTGAGGGTGATTCGCTTGACTGTATAAAAACTGTTTAGCCGACGTTTCCCAAATATTGATTTTACCCCAAGTTTTGAATTTGACCATCTAAAACTGAATCTCTACAATCTCTTCATCATGAACTTTAAACCAAATGGTTTGCCTCCAGCGATATTATTTAGAAAGCATCTTGTTTTTAGGCGGATAGGGTTACTTGGCAGCCTCTTGTTGTTTGTTTTAGCTGCCTGTCAGCCTGAAACTGTTGCGCCGACGGTTGCCAGCGCCGCGCCGACAGTGGACTTAACTCCCTTTGTTTCTGAGAATGAGACCCGAGAAGTGCCGCCCACCTGGACGGCCGTTCCACCCCTGCCTTCATCCACCCCTGCCCCCATGAACACGGCCGGGCCTACAAGAACGCCCCTGCCTCCAGCCACGCTATTTCCAACCCTGAGACCTACGCTGACGGCCGTGCCTTCACCTACAACCACGCCTGAAAATATACCATCAGCCGAGACGTTTACGCCCATCCCTTTACCAACTGAGGTTGTTAGCCCGGTGGAGCCTGTTTTTGGCCCAAATTTATTGCTTAATAGTTCTTTTGAAGAGGGGCATTACAACATGAATGGTATCCCAGAATTGCAACTGCCCGTCGGCTGGGTTTTGGAATGGGACGAAGGCCCCACTGGTTTTGGCACAGAGGTGTGGGATGTGTATCAACGGCCGGAGACGCGGGTGCTGCCAGAAAACTTTTTGCCAGCGGCTGAACATCCCTTGTATATTTATGATGGTATGCATACCGTCAAGATTTTTAAGGGAGATGGCGCGATTAGTTTTAAGTTATTTCAGGATATTTATTTAGAACCAGGAACTTACGAATTAGAAATTAATACGTACCCCGATTTGTATATGGATTATCAAAATGGCGTTAAAATTTGGGCGGATGATCCGCTTACTGGTCAGTTCCGTTTTATTGCCCCTGGCGCAACCGGTTGGATGCCTACCACATATGGGCGAAAAAACACATTTCGCCACACTTTTTTGGTGGAAGAAGGGCAAGAGGTGCGGGTGGGAGCAGCTATGCGGGGCAATCATGCTATTATGAATGATGGATGGTTTATGGATGATTGGTCTTTAAAACGTATCCAGAATTAGGAAGATGGTGCAACTCTCTGCCAGGATGGCTCGTATAGGCGGTAGATTTTTTCCGCCAAATACAAGCACAACCAGAAGTTAGTATTAGAAGTTCAACTTCTCTAAGAAGTTGAACTTCTAACTAATATGTGAAGGAGTATTGAGAATGACAGACGAACAAGATGTGAATGTGGAAAATTTGAAAGCTGAAGAAAAGGAGAAAGTGGAACGCCTCGTAATAGAGGAAGAAGATTTAGACACAGGTGAGGAGAAAGGCGGTTATGATGTAGCTGCCGAATTCCAAAAATTAGGGCAGCAATTGGGTGAAACGCTGCAAACTGCCTGGGAAAGCGAAGAACGCAAGCGCATCGAACAAGAAGTGCGGGAAGGTGTGCGCTCTTTTGTGGCAGAGGTTGACAAGGTTTTGCAAAAGTCCAAAACCAGTGAAACGACTATCAAGTTAAAAGAAGAAGCGGTCGGCGCTAAGTCGAAAGTTGAAGAAAGTGAATTGGGGCAAAAAGCCCGCGAAGGCATTGTGGAAGGGCTGCGTTGGTTGAGCGAGGGCCTCAATGATCTGGCTGTGAAGTTTACGCCACCGTCCAAACCAACAGATACGCCTTCGGAAAAGTCGCCTTTTAACGAACCAGACGAAAGCTGAGCCTACCAAAGCCCGGTTTCGCCTTTGACAAACTCAGGTTATGCCTTTAAATGTTGAGAACGGCCGTTTCCCCCATCACGTTAGAGAAAACGGCCGTTTTTTATTGGCTGTTTAAAGGTTCCAACTCCTCTTCCACAATCTGCACCACCAGATCATCTAACGAAGAAACCGAATAATCACTGACATTAAAGTCCGTTTCTGTGCCGCTGCTGCCAGGTCCTTCTTCCCCATAAGTGAGGAAAATAAAACGGCCGCCGGTGGTTTGCGCTAACTGCCGGAAAATGTATTCTCCTTGCTCATCCAGCCCGCTGCTGGCGATGGGGTAAATTTTAATGCCCCGTTGGGACGCTTGCAGCATTTCCTGCGCGTAATGATTCTCTTGACCGTAGTCAAGATGGGGCGGCGCATCCGCCACCAGGAAAATGAGGCTAACCGTGCCAGAGATGCGCCATTCTGGTTCATGCACCGCCTGGGATAAAGCCTCATTCAGGTCTTCAGGATAATCGCCGCCGCCATCCGCCTGCACCTGGTTTAAAACGTTGGCAAAATCTTCAACGTGAGGCGTGAAATCTGTTACCTGCGTCACATACTGGTCGCCGCGATCCCGGTAAGAAACCATGCCAAAGCGCACATCTGGCTGTGAAGGCAAGGCGTCAATGCGGGCAGAGATAGCCTGAATGTTATCTTTAAGCTGGTTTATTTCGTCCGCCATACTGCCGGTGGCGTCAATTAGAAAAAGAATATCTAGCTTAACCGTTTCTTCTGCTCTTGTTTGCTCGGGCAGGGTGACGACCCATTCTCGTTGGCTGCTGCCGGCCGGGATGGTGAGGCTTTCAATGCCGGTTTGGGTAGTCACATCCACCTGGAATTCATCTGTTGGGGTGGCATAAGCGCCGGGAAAGAAGTAAATACGGCCGTCGCTGTGCGTGCGTAAGACTGCTGCCACTTCGTCGCCAGCCAAAATGGTGACGCTGCGCCCCACAACCGGATTGCCTTGGGCATCATGCACCCAAATTTGGTGGCGTTGGCTGACATCGACCGGGATAATGGCCGCCCCCTGATAGCTGCGCAGATATTGCACATAGTCATCCCATTGGGCATTGTCATCCACTTCGCCGGCCGTCAGGCGGCTGTTTTTGTCCAAGGTCAAATCAATGACAGCTGTTTCATCGGCTGTACGGGCTGGTTCAGAGGAATCTGCCTCAGCGCGAACAACTTCAGGTTCTGCCACTACGGATGCTTCGGCAAGCGCCAATTCTGTGTCCGTTCTGGTGACTTTGACCTTTTCGCCTGTTTCCGGTGGGGGCGGCTCGTCGCCCAGCCCCTTGCTGCCGGTGGCTGAGGGGGAATCGCTTATGGCTTCAGCGGCTTCTTCAACTGGTTTTTCTACGGCTTCTTCTGCGGACGTCGCCTCTTCCGCTTCTGCTGCAATCCGCGTTACTTCAACTGTTTCGGCTTCGGGCGCAGCGCCACTACAGGCGGCTAAAACGGCCGTTATCAGCAACAGCCATGCCCCTAACAAAAATCGTTTACGTTTCATCTTCATCCTCCATAAAAGTGTATAAATTTTCCAGGCGCTTATCATAACGAAGGGGAAAGGCTGATGGTTCCTGGCAAAAAAAAACCGCCCCCAAGGGGGGCGGTCTGTCCACGTACCAGGAGGGCAGTACAAATGGACCTTTCGGTCTATGCCCAATCGAGGGGGGGCAGGCATTTACCTGGCTTTGGTTAGGGTTGTTCCAGTCGCGTTTCTCTCGTGCCAGTTTGGGGGGGGGAGGAGTTCCTCTTAACCTAACCAAAGTTAGCTAAATCATACAACAAACCGGTACGCTTGTCCAGTATAATTTGTATGTTTTCGGCGAAGAGTTAGAAATACCAGTTTAGGGGTCGGGTAAACGATTATGTTCACTTTTTGTTGTCATTGAACAGGTCAAGCCACGCCGCAATTTCATCATTATCCAGTTTTTCATCCTGGTCTGTTTTAGCGGTACGCAGGGATTTGGGTTTCTTCTGGGCTGGCTTTTCTGCATTGCCTGGCGCAGGAGGTAAGCGCTTTCGAGGGGTAGGTTGGGGCGGTGGCGCAGCAGGCGTTGGGCCAAATAAGGTGAGCCATTCCTGCACTTCGGCTTCGCTGAGGGTGGGGTCTTCTGGCTTTTCGGGGGGAACGGCCGTTTTAACTTCCTCCTTCCTCTCTTTTTCCACAAAAACAAAACCCATCCGTTCAATAAACTCCTCAGACAGCATGGTGCGAATACGGTTGGATTTGGCAGCATTGATGATTTCACGATCACTGGTGATGAGGGTGTATTCACGGAGATTTTTTAGCTGGCGCATATAACTGATGATAAGGGAATCGGCCGTTTTGCCGGAGGGCGCAAAAATGACCTTCAAATTACGGCTAGACAGGCGGTTAAGATGCGAACCCAGCGTACCGCCATCAAAAAACAGCGTCACCTGCCGTTTCTTGCTTTCTGCCACCCAGCTTTTAAGACGCATGGTTAACTTCACCTCATCGTCCGGGTCTGTCAACGAGATGTCGGGCATTTTGCCGATGAGGTTATGGCCATCAATGAGGTAGTGCATGGTCGGTTATCGGTTATCGGTCATTGGACATCGGCTCACTGATTGCCGTTCACTGTTCACTGTAATATTTCAAGTTTGGCAAAACTGGCTGCCAGCCGCTTGATGCCCACATCTTTGAAGGCGACGCTCACTTCTTCATCATTCCCCATCACCTTGCTTTCAATGACCATGCCTTCGCCAAATTTGGCATGGCGCACTTTTTGGCCGGTGCGGTATTGAGCTGCCTGGGGCGCAGGGCGTTCTGGCTCCTCGTAGCGATTGTCCAGGTATTTAGGCTGGGGCAGCGGTTTGCGCCGGGGTTCAGACGGGGCGGACGTTTTTTTAGAAGCGGAGTCTGCGGATGAACGAGTATTAGAAGACCAGCTAGAGGAGGATTGGCTGCTGCTTGAAGACCAGGAAGGCGTTGACGCATTCCAACTACTGGCTCGTGCCTTGCTTTCCTGGCGCCGTCGTTTCGGTTTGCTGCCAATCGTCAGTTCATCAGGAATGTCCATGAGAAAACGGGAGGGCGTGGTCGCTTCCGTGGCGCCATAAAAGGTGCGCCGGAAGGCATGGGAGAGATAGAGGCGATCTTTGGCGCGGGTAATGCCCACATAAAACAGACGGCGCTCTTCGGCCAATTCTTCGGCGTCTTCCATGCTGCGGCTGTGAGGCAGCATCCCTTCTTCCAGGCCAGTGATAAAGACAACCGGATATTCCAATCCTTTGGCGGCATGGAGCGTCAGTAGGGTGGTGGAATTGGGCGTTTCTTCCAGATTATCCGTTTCCGAAACCAAGGCTACCTGCTCCAGGAATTCGCTCAAGGTGAGGGCCGGGTCGGCCGCCACGCCACGCAGTTCCATCACGTTTTCCCAGCGATCACGTCCTTCATCCGTGCCATCGTCGATATATTCGCGGTAGCGGGTTTGCTCCAGAATCAGATCAAACAAATCGCCCACGCTGCTGCCCTCGCTGACACTCATCCAGGCGAAGAGCATCGCGCCAAAGTCGTGGAGGGCGTTGAAGGCGCGGCCGCCAAAGGGGTGCTGTACGTCAGGATTGGTGGCCAGTTCTATCACGGCGTCGCTGGGCTGCCAACCGTTGGCGCTGGCCCAGGCTTGCAGCTGCGCCAATGTTTTGGCGCCGATGCCCCGCGTAGGCACATTGACTACCCGGTTAAAACTGACAGAATCGGCCGGATTATGCACCAGTCGTAAAAAGGCAATCATGTCTTTGACTTCACGCCGTTTGTAGAATTGGGTGGCGCCGACGAGGCGGTAAGGCATGTTGGCGCGGACGAACGCTTCTTCCAACACGCGAGATTGGGCGTTGGTGCGGTACATGACAGCGATGTCGCCGGGGGAGTAGCCATCGAGTAGCAGGCTTTGGATGGTGGAGATGACGATGTCGCCTTCTTCTAAGTCGTTGTAAGCCTCGCCGATGACGATGGGTTCGCCCCCTTGCCGCTCGGTGAAGAGATCTTTGTGGACGCGATTCTTGTTGTGCTGGATGACGGCTTTGGCGGCGTCGAGGATGGTTTGGGTGGAGCGGTAGTTTTGTTCGAGCAAGACGACCAGGGCGTCTGGGTAGACTTCCTGGAAGCGTTGGATGTTGCGAAAATCTGCGCCGCGCCACTTGTAAATTGAGTTGTGGACGACCACGCCGTCTGCTATATAGTTGTGCAATTCAGCTACTTCAAAATCATAAACTTGTCCTTGATACGCTTCTTTTGTTATGGATATGATTTCATCTTCTATGATGTTGCCATTTTTCTCAATAGCCACAATCATTGATGGATGCAAATGGCTGACGGGCATTAGTTGAAAACTTTTTGTTAATTTCCCCTCTTTGCGATCAACTAAAAATGCTTTTGTGATGATGTCTAGTTCAGAGGCGGTGCTGAGCCTTGTTGCTTCTGTTTGCACATCTTTATAATGGAGGCGTGACATTTCC
The DNA here is from genome assembly GCA_964643965.1 of uncultured Ardenticatenaceae bacterium. Taxonomy (GTDB): domain Bacteria; phylum Chloroflexota; class Anaerolineae; order Promineifilales; family Promineifilaceae. Next base: position 7,040 of record CAZXVH010000013.1, on the reverse strand, counting down.
ACTCGCCAGGTTTTACGTTTGCCTTTTCGGGGATGATAACCAGCTTTTTCTAGTTTGGTTTTAAGTTCAAGATCGCCGCTGCATACAGTGACTCGATGGGCGTTCCAGGGAGATTCGAAGGTGTGGCGCGAATCGCTAAAATAGCGAAAGTTCACCGCTTGCCTTAAAAATTTGGATTCGGCTATGAAGTGGGGGTAACGCAAATCAAGTTGCAGGCTGTCCATGAGGGTTTGGGCGCGTTCGTAGGTGTCTATATTTTCATATAATTGATTGATTTCAATCTGTGTCATGCCCATGCGCCGGCCGCGTACATAGAATACGGTGGTGGGAATGCCGTATTGGAAGGCATAATAAGTTTCCCAATACACTGCATCTTCACGATTGGCACAAACACGTAAAACCCAAATTCGATCTGCGTTTTCCTGGTTGATACGCACACGAAGCCCATTGTCTGTTATTTGGCCATTGCTTCTGGCGCTCGAAGCGATGCCAATGCGGTACCCGAGTTCTGCCTTGTACATCAGGTAGACGTAGTGGTTGCCGTAATCCAGTCCAAGTCGTGAAAAGATGATGTGGTTTGGTGTGGCGCGGAATGAGTGGCCTTGTTTTGTTTTTACCCGAATTAGCTCACCTTGGAACGGCCGTTCACCCACATGCACAACTTTAGCTGACATTGTTCTTCCCCGCCCACTCGCCGCAGTTACATACTCACCTACTTGAATTTGCGCAATGGGTTTACTTCCTTGAGGAGTATTGATGCGTGTTTCAGCGGGAAAGCATTGATCGCTGTCGCCCACGGCAAAAATATTATTGTGGACGGCCGCTAGATGTTTGAGCAGGGCGTATTGCGTGGTGTTGGTATCCTGGAATTCGTCTACCAGGATGTGTTGGTAACGTTCCTGATAGCGTTGCAGCACATCGGGGCGTTCTTCAAAGAGCAGCACGGTGTTCATGAGCAGGTCGTCGAAGTCCATGGCGTTGTTGGCCTGGAGGGTGAGTTGATACCGTTCGTAGACGCGCCGGGTGACTTCAGAGATGTAGTTGGTGGCGGCGTAGATGTCGGGGGTGATGAGTTCGTTTTTGGCGCTGCTGATGCCGTTGAGCAGTTTAGGTGGCGGGAATTTTTTGTCGTCGAGGTTGAGTTCTTTGAGTACCTGTTTGACGACTTGAAGCTGGTCGGCGGTATCGAAGATGACGAAGTCGCGCTGATAGTATGTCAGGTTTTCAGTTTCGCGGCGCAGGATGCGGGCGCAGATGGCGTGGAAGGTACCCATAGTCAGGCCGCGGGGATGAGCGCCGAGCATGGTTTCCAGGCGATGGTTCATCTCTTTGGCGGCTTTGTTGGTGAAGGTGACGGCCAGAATGTTCCAGGGCGCTACCTTTTGTTCATGCAGCAGGTAGACGATGCGCTGGGTGAGGACGCGGGTTTTGCCACTGCCGGGGCCAGCTAAGATGAGGACGGGACCAGGTGGGGCAGTAACGGCCGTTTTCTGTTGGGCATTGAGTCCGTTGAGATAATCGATCATAAAGGTATTGTAACCCGGCGTAGAGAGTGCGTCACGCCGAATTGTTTAGGATACATTCCGCCCCATCTTTGTTGACGTATTCCCAGAAGGTGACTAAAATCGAGAGCGTCTTGTAAAGATTCCGTTAATTATTATTTAACTTTGTATCTAAACCGATTTTTATGTCTTAGCCATCCCAATTGCTCTTGATTTCTGGTTTACCCAAATCTTATAACAGTATTGCGGTGGCTTTTTTTATTGCTCTACTCGCAACGGGCATAAGCTACTATTTTTACCAGAGATGGTGCGGTCAGAAACCACGCCACAGCGAGTATAAATACGTCACGGAAAATTCAAAAAAGGAGGTCTATGGTAAAAAATTAACTTGCAATCCCCTCGTTTGTCATATCTATTCAGCCTGATGACGCACAGATAAATAATCCTTAAGAGGTTAACGAAAACGCCAATAATCTGTATCGACCTTTATACCAAATCCTGTTTAGGTCACAAAAGCTTTTCAACCTTATTTACATTCATTTCAAGGGTTTAATGGGCGTCACAAAATAGAAGAAGGAAAATCTCCATGAAAAGTAAATCGCGTTATCTCATCATTTTAACAATTCTGGCCTTGGTGGGCGTTTTGTTCACGGGTCTGGTACTGGCCAAAGATGGCGAAACGGCCGTTACCCCCGATGCGCCAACCGGCAAATACCAATTAGAAGCGGCCCCAGGTGAAGTTGTTAACCTCACCGAGCCGGCTACCTATATCATCCAGTTGAGCGATCCGGCCGTTGCCAGCTACAGAGGCGGCATTCAAGGTTTGACTGCCACGAATCCGGCCGCGCTGGGAAATACAAAATTACAAAATAATGCAGCCACCCAGGCTTATGTCAACTACCTGCAAGGCGTACAATCCACCTTTATCAACAGCGTAAACAGCACCCTGGGCCGCGATGTCAAAGTTACCTACACCTACCAACATGCGTTTAATGGTATGGCCATGGTAGTGACGCCGCTGGAAGCAGAACAAATTTCCAAGATGGATGGTGTACGTTTGGTCGTGCGCGAAACCATTGAGGAAATCCTCACCGATGCTGGCCCAACCTGGATTGGCGCCGATGGCATTTGGGATGGTTCTGGCGCCCCCGCCGGTCTGAACAGCAAAGGTGAAGGCGTCGTTGTCGCTATTTTGGATACTGGTATCAACAGTGAGCACCCCTCCTTTGCCGCCGTCGGTGGAGATGGGTATGCCCATACCAACCCCTTGGGCGCTGGCGTCTATCTGGGCGTTTGCGATCCTGGCGATCCGGATTACCAGGTCGGCTTCGTCTGCAATGATAAACTAATTGGCGTCCATGACTTTGTTGATGGTGTTGGCAACGACCCCTATTCTCCGGAAGATGGCGATGGTCACGGCAGCCATACCGCCAGCACTGTGGCCGGTAATGTGGTCACAGCCACATTATATGCTCCCACGGATGCCATCACCAGCACCATTTCTGGTGTAGCGCCTCACGCTAACATCATTGCCTATGATGTTTGTAAAAACGGTCCATCAGATCAGGGTGGCGGCTGTGAAGGGGCGGCATTATTGGCGGCGGTGAACCAGGTGGTAGCCGATGTCGCCGTGCTGCCCAACGGCATTGCCGCTATCAACTACTCCATTTCTGGTGGCGTTAATCCTTATAATGATCCGGTAGAATTGGCTTTCCTGGCCGCCACGGATGTTGGTGTGTATGTTTCCACCTCGGCCGGTAACTCCGGGCCAGACGCTGGTACAGTGGCGCACGTTTCGCCCTGGGTGGCCAGCACGGCCGCCAGCACCCACAACCGTACCGTCTTCAACGACTTGATCAACATGACCAGTGATGGCGGTCCTTTGACTGACATTCGCGGTGTGGCCTTTACCGCTGGTTATGGCCCGGCGCGCATCGTTTATGCCGGTGATTACCCGGCCGACAATGGCACGACTCCAGCCCTGTGTGGCGCTGGCGCGGCCGGCAGCAACACCTCTCCCTGGAATCCGGGTACGTTTAGTGGCGAAATCGTCATTTGTGACCGGGGTACTTACGGCCGTGTCGAAAAAGGTATCAATGCTCTGGCCGCTGGCGCCGGTGGTATGGTTTTGGCCGACAACGGTGCGGGTCTCTCCCTGGATGGACACGCTTTACCTGCCACCCACATCAGCCAGGCTGACGGCGTGGCGCTGAAAGCGTGGGTCGCCGGTAATACCAACGCCATGGCTACCATTTCCGGCTCCATTGTGGACTACAGCCCGAGCAATGCCGACATTATGGCTGGCTTTAGCTCCCGTGGTCCGGTTGGCATCTTTGATGTGTTGAAGCCTGACATGACAGCTCCCGGTGTGGGCATTTGGGCGGCGGTCAACGACGATGGCTCTGGCCCCCCCGATTATGACTTGCTCAGTGGTACCTCCATGTCCAGCCCGCACGATGCTGGCGCGGCTGCCCTGATGGCCGCCCTCTATCCGACATGGTCTCCGCATCAGATCAAATCGGCCATGATGTTGGCTGCCGATACGGTAGATAATGTGAAAGAAGATGGCACGACGCCGGCGGACCCCTTCGACCTGGGCAACGGACGCATCGACGTCAGCGCTGCCTCTAATGTGGGTTTTGTGCTGGATGAAACGACGGCCAACTTTGAAGCGGCCGATCCTGCTCTGAATAATGGCAGCTCTTCAGCCTTGCGTAACCTGAACCTGGCCAGCATGTCTAATGACAACTGCGTGGGCGGCTGCAGCTGGACGCGCACCGTAGAAAGTGTGTTGTCAGGAGCGGCTACCTATACCGCCACTGTGAGCGCCCCAGCGGGTATCACCGTGACCGTATCACCGCCTACCTTCACCCTGGCGGCCGGCGCTTCACAGGCGTTGACCTTCAACGCTGACGTGAGCGGCGCGGCTCTGGGCGATTGGGAATTCGCTTCTGTCTCCTTTGAGACCGACGCTACCCAGCCGGCCTTGAATGCCGTTAACGCCGTTGTCCTCAGTGAAGACTTTGAAGGCAGCTTCCCGCCCGCCGGTTGGACGGTTATCACCGATACTGGCGCCGGCTGGAACACAAATGTTTTCTGGGGCAGGGCTAACATCACTCCAGGTTCAGGACAGGCCGCTGGCGCTGATGCGGATGCTTTTGCCGCCGGCATGGATACGACCTTGTATACACCTGTTTTTGATTTGACAGGCTACACCAACGCCAATCTGACGTTTGATAGTAACTTCCAGGACTTTGCTGGTGATGGGGATGCCTGGGCAGATATCTCTACGGACGGTGGCACGACATGGACGAACGTTCACTTTATGTCGGTCGACGAGCCTACCGCCGGTACATCTTATAGTTACGATATCTCCGCGTATGCCGGTGGCCTGGCTCAGTTACGTTTCCGCTTTATGACGCCAGGTTGGGATTGGTACTGGTATATTGATAATGTGGTGGTAAATGGCTTTACGGGTTCAGCCGCTGTACCTGATACGCATATGACCATGGCCCTCGTGCCTTCGGCCGGTAATTTGCCCAGCCTGATGCAGGTGAAAACGTACCGCGATGCAGGCAGCAATAGTTATGACGACTTGCAGGCGATTGAAATCACTGACAGCCAGGTAACGATGTACGGCCCCACAGAAGCGACTTTGGACATGATCATGCTGACCCAAGATCCGAATAGAGGCGATCCTTACGACAATCTAGCCGATGTCTTCTACACCACCTTCACCGTGCCCGCAAACACCAAACGCATGGTGGCGGAGATCACCGCTTCGGAAGCGCCGGATGTTGATATGTTCTGGGGTAGCGGGACTGTACCCTCGTTGGCCGCGGAACTGGGTAGAAGCACCAGCCCCACAGCCCTTGAGTACCTCTCGGCAGACAATCCGCCAGCGGGTGACTATTGGGTGCTGGTGCAAAACTGGGCCTCTTCTGGCCCTGGCGCGGTGGATGCGATCACGTTGGCAACGGCCGTTGTGCCTGACAGCGACTCTGGTTTGGCTACGTTCAACATGCCGGCCGCCGTA
>CAZXVH010000013.1:0-1402 GCA_964643965.1 uncultured Ardenticatenaceae bacterium | reverse complement strand
CCTGGCTCGGTAACCGGTGGGGCCACTGTTAGCGGGAATGTGCTGACCTGGACTGGCATACAAATCCCGCCTGTACGCGACTATGTGGTCTCGACCAGTCTGAGTGATCCCACCTGTACCATGCCCCTGGCAAACAGCGGCAACTATGTAAACCTGGAAGCCTACGGTTTCTTGGCCAATGCGGGTATCACGGCTAATGGCTTCTGGCAAGACACCAGTTACCCTGGTGGCCCCTATGCCTTCTATGGCGACAACAGCGGCACGAATACCGGCAAAAATATGTACTTCAATGGCGATGGCTTTGTCACTCTGGATGTGGCTTCCGTCTTAGGCGGCCCCTATGCCAGTAACAGCGACCTGCCGAACGCGGCGCTGCCCAATGCCCTGCTCTCCATGATTTGGAATCCGGACATTGAAATCGTCTACGAGCTTGGCGCTGGACCGACCAACCGCGGCGTCACCACCGGTATTTACCTAACCAGTGGCGGTCTGCCTTCGATGAAACTCTTAGAGTTTGATGATGTGCAGCTTGTTGGTGATCCGGCCAGCCGCGCCGACTTCGAGGTGGCTATCGCAGAAGCGATTGACGATGCCCCGGGCGAGTATGAGATTATCTATGCCTATGACAACCTGACCGGCGATTTCGCCTCAGGTTTGCTTACGGGCACGATTGGCGTGGAGAATTACGCCGGTGATCGCGGCACTGTCTATGCTTACGACGATGCCAATCTGGCAACGTTGGCAAATGGCATGGCGATCTGCTTCGACTGGATTGTACCGCCAGCAGTAGGCGACCATGTGATCACCTACCAGGCCACGGTAGATGTCGGTGTCCCCAATGGCACAGACTTAACCAATGTCGTAGAGCATGTGAACAATGCTCCGGGTACTATTCTGGAAACCTCGGAAGCGACCGTTACCGTTTTTTCTGCGACAGTTTACGGCGTAGAATTGGCTCCGGCCACTGATGCTATGTCAGGCGCACCCGGCGAGGTTGTTACCTACACATTGACCGTCACGAATACCGGTAACATGACGGATACCTTCAGCTTCACGGCTGCGGGCGAGACCTGGACAACGGGTTTGCCAGCCGATGTGACGATAGACGCTGGCGAGTCGATGGATGTGGAAGTGACAGTAGCTATTCCGGCTGCGGCTGCGGATGGCGACTCGGATAGTGTGACAATCACGGCTACATCGGACGGGGATAACAATGAAACGGCGAGCAGTGAGCTGACGACAACGGCCGTTTTCTACTACATCTACTTACCTGTTGTGATGAAACCGTAGCATTGGCATAGAGCGTCTCAAATCTCTTGATTTGGATGCTGGGTAACGAGTCTGCCCTCATGTGACTCCAAATAGAATGGGAGGCTTCTCAACTGAGGAGCCTCCCATTTTT